>DASRRO010000114.1:0-54403 GCA_035656855.1 Acidobacteriaceae bacterium
AGCATCTGGAATCCCTGCATGTCCTTGATCGACGAGCCGATGGACGCGCCCATCGCCGCGAAGACCAGCGCGATCATCGCTACAAAGATCAGCGATACCGGAATCGCCACCCAGTGATAAGTCGCCGGCGTACCCGGCGCGTGACTGTAGACCGGCCGGAATCCCGCGATCAGGCACACCACCAGCATCAGCAGTCCCTGCAGCATGGCCACCGTGGCCCCGCCCAGAGTTCGCCCGAAGATGATGTTGAACCGTGGCACCGGCGCCACCAGCGTCTCCTTCAAAAACCCAAACTGCCGGTCCCACAGCATCGCCATCCCGGAGAAGACGGAGCTGAACAGCACCGTCATCCCGATCACGCCCGGCGCCATGAACTGGATGTAGTTGCCCGCGCCCGCCTTCGCAAATACCGGCCCGAACCCGAACCCAAGCGCCAGCAGATAAAGAGTCGGCTGCCCCAGCGACACGATGATCTGCGCCTTCGACCGGAAGTACCGCTTCAGCTCGCGCAGCCACATGATGTAAATCGCGCCCATATTTGTGCTCCTCCCAGCTTCCGGCTCTTCTCCTGTTGCCTGTTGCCCATTGCCTGTTGCCTGGGTCTATCTCCGTTGCCACATCTGCGCAAACCGCCGCATCGCGTCCGCCGAATTCGCGCCCTCGTCGCGCAGCGAATCCCCCGTCAGCGCCAGAAATGCTGCCTCCAGCGAATCCGTGCTGGTCTTCGCCTTCAGCTCCGCCGAGGTCCCGATCGCCACGATCGCCCCGTGGTCCATGATCGCGATGCGGTGTGCCACGCGATCCGCTTCGTCCATGTAATGCGTCGTCAGAAAGACCGTCGTCTTCTCCTGTGCGTTCAGCGCCTTTACATGGGTCCACAGCTGATTCCGGCTCTGAGGATCCAGCCCCAGCGTCGGCTCATCCAGGAACAGGATCTTCGGCGTGTGCAGGAACCCCCGCGCAATCTCCAGTCGGCGCTTCATCCCGCCGGAGAAGGTCTTCACCAGATCCTTGCGCCGTTCCCATAGCTCAAATAGCTTCAGCAGCTCCTCAATCCGCTCATGCCTCACCTTATGCGGCACGTGGTACAGAATGCCGTGCAGTTCCATGTTTTCGAAGGCGGTCTGCTCGCCATCGAGACTGGGATCCTGAAACACGATCCCGAACCGCTGCCGCGCCTCTCGCTGCTTCACCCATGGATCGAACCCATCCAGATGAATCCGCCCGCTGGTCGGACGCAGCAGCGTCGTCAGCATCTTGATCGTTGTCGTTTTGCCTGCTCCATTCGGCCCGAGAAACGCAAAAATCTCCCCTGCATTCACCTGAAAGGTGATGTCTTTCACGGCCGTGAACTGGTCAAACGTCTTCGTCAGGTTTTCCACCTGGATCAAAGGGATATCCTCCCGGCTCAATCTGGAAATAGGGACAGTGATCCAGTTTGCCAGAAAAGCGCGATTCGGGCTACGAGTCGTCTGCCTGCGCGAGGCCGCGCGTTTTCAGGTGTGGGCAACCGGTTCAGCTAGCGCCGCTCGGTTAGTACCGGCGTCCACTGCACCCGATTGTTGGGCTCGATTGCAATCCGCAGCGTGCCTTCCTGGCCCTGCTTCAGCTGCGGCCCTTTCGCCTTGTGATCGTGGTGCGCCGCGTCGGTGAAATCCAGGCTCGCCGCATCATCGCTCAGGTCGCGGAACCGGTAATGAAAACTGGCCCCCGCCCCAATTGTCTGCACGCCGAAGGTCCCGCCGGGGTAGCTCACCTGGACCAGTGACACCGGCGTCGCCTGCTGATTCACGATCGTGCACTGGATCCACGGCGAATGGCATCCCGCCGGAAGCGCCAGCAGGGCACCGGCCGCGCAGAGGGCCCGAAGTACAGAACTACGCTTTCCCATCATTCCAGCTCAGACTACCTCACGAACCGTGCCGCGCGCCGTGCTTCCACGGACTCAGCACCGTATAGAAGGGAATCGCCGTGGCGTTCTCTTTGCGCGCGGCCAGCAGCTTCCGTCCCACCAGCCAGCGCACCGCCGCCTGCGCCGAGCTCTTCGATACGCCCACCGATTCCGCCATTTCCTGAAAACTCACCTGCATCGGCTTGCCGCTCCGCGCGTATCGGGCAGCCAGCCACAGATACACCAGAAAGCTCACCGGCCGGTGGTCGTGACCCACCAGATCGCGCATCAGCACGTCCGTCACGTAATCGTCGAGCATCGGCATCGCTATACCGATCGATACTACAGCAATGCCTGGACGATTGCAGCCGCCGCCCACCCTCGCTATGCTCCCACAAACAAGGAGAAAATTCGGATGATTCGAGGCATCAAGTTCGTTGGCGTTCCCGTTCGTGATCAGAATGCCGCTATGACGTTCTGGACCGAAGCCGTCGGCATGCAGGTCGTCACCGACCAGCCCTTCAGCGACACGCAACGATGGATCGAACTCAAGTTTCCCGGCGCTGACACCGGCATCGCCCCTTTCACCCCGCCCGGTCAGGAGAACCGTGTCGGCCAGTTCACGTCAATCTCCTTCTGGTGCGACGACGTTTTCGCCACCGCGGAGACTTTGAAGAAGAAAGGCGTCGTCTTTGCGAAGGATCCAAAAAAGGAACACTGGGGCACATCGGCTATCTTCGAAGATCCCGACGGCAACCAGTTTGTTCTGTCCAGCCGATAAGGGAAGAGAACTGGCCCGTCCGCTTCCTAGACCACCGACTTGCGCTCGAGAGCCCGCGCCGTCAGCACCACGCCGGTCTCTCGCGTGTGCAGCGTTATTGGAAACGCCAGCACGTTCCAGACCCAGCGATTGCCCGTATTGGGAAGGTTCAGCACTCCGCGGAATGTCCGGTCGATGTAGGTTTCCCGCGTCTCGGCAACTGTGCGCAGAATATCCGCCCAGTCGACCGCAAGCTCCGGCATCTCCTCAAACATGTTGCGTCCGGGAAACCAGTCACGAGGCTTCTCCAGCACGCGCGCGCAGGTTTCGTTCACGTACTGCCAGCCGCCGTCACCGTCGAGGATTTCCAGCACTACGTCGTCGCCCATGGCCATGTTGATCCGCGAATAGAAAAAATCCCGCGCATCCACCACCACCGGCTTGCCCCGGCGCTTGGCTTCGAACGAGCGCAGCGCCGTCACCAGATCGTCGATCGAGCTGTAGCCCTTCAGCAGGTGCATGTCTTCCACCCCGCCAAATCGCCGCTCCAGCGTCGCCGACAAGATGATGATGGGAACCTGCGGCCGTCGCGCCCGCAGATCCGAAGCCACATCCGTGCCAAATTTTCCCGCGCCCAGGTGGTAATCGAGCACGGCAATGTCGATCTCATCCAGCAGCCGCTCGGCTTCTTCCACCGTGCTCGCCGTCTCCGTGACGTAGCCGTACTTGCGCAGGATGGTCGAACGGAGCAACAGGTTCTCCGGATGGTCGTCCAGCAGCAGCACCCGGATCGGTGCCGTTGGCGCCTGCACCAGAGTCAGCGGAGAGTCCTGATCGTTCGAGGGCATAAGTTTCAGTTGGATGCAAAATCAGGCCGCGCTGCTGCCGCGCCCTCAATTCAACTGCACAGTCCTACTCTACTCTTCGCGTTTCCCCTTGCGCTGCAGTTGCCGAATCAGCTCCGGCAGCCGGCTGAACAGCGCCGTCGCCCGCAGCCACCGCTTGTGATCGAAAGCCGGCGATCCGGCGACCATGGATCCAGCAGGAATATCCCCGTGCAACCCCGCCTGCGCGATCGCAACCGTGTTGTCGCCAATATGGCAGTGGCCGGCGACTCCCACCTGCCCCGCCAAAATCACATTGTTGCCCACGTGGGTCGATCCCGCCAACCCTACCTGCGCGCACAGCAGCGTGTTCTCCCCGACCGTCGATCCATGTCCCACCTGCACCATGTTGTCCACCTTCACGCCGTCCGCGATCCGCGTGGCTCCCACGCTGGCCCGGTCGATGCACGCGTTGGTCTGCACCTCAACGCGGTCGCCCAGGATCGCCGGCCCCGACTGCGGGATCTTGTGCCAGCGCCCGCTCTCGTCCTTCGCAAAGCCGAAACCGTCCGACCCCACCACCGCCCCGTTCTGCAGCACCACGTCGTCGCCCAGCCGGCAATGCTCTCGCACCACCGCGTGGGCATGCGCAAAAAAGCGCTGCCCGATCTGCACTCCGGGATAAATCACCACATGGGGCAGGATCACCGCATCCTCGCCAATCACCACGTTCTCGCCGATTACCGCGTAAGCCCCAATCCGCGCATGCCCCCCAATCTTTGCGGTCGGATCGATCATCGCCGTCGCATGAATGCCGGCCGGAGCCGCGGGCGGCTGGTAGAAAAGATCCACCGCGCGTGCAAAGGCCAGGTATGGGTTTTTCAACCGCAGCGTCGTGGCCGAAACTTCCGGAAACTCCGGCGTCACCAGAATCGCCCCTGCTCGCGTGGTCTTTGCCAGCGCCGCATATTTGGGATTCGCCACAAAGGTGATCTCGCCCGGCCCGGCTTCTTCCAGTCCGGCCACCCCGGTGATATCCACTTCACGATCGCCCCGCAACTCCGCTTCCAGCACCCGCGCCAGATCAGCACATCGCATGAACGGATTGTAAATCCAGGCAAACGCTGCAGTTGAGTGATTCCTGCTAACACAGAGCGTTTGGAAATCGTCCAAGCCTGTGGCATCATCTTCAATAGAAGCATTGATTTCCCACGAATCCAATTCAGCGAAACACACCTGGCGGTCGACGCTCGGTCGCAGAAGTAGTCTGCGCGGTCTGGCCTTCGGACTCGTGGTGCTGGGCTTCTGCGTCTTTGGTTGGGGCCTCCGCTACAAGCTCTCGCTTTACGATCCGCCCCACTCGGTCAACCATCGGATGCCTGAGGCGAAATTGTTGTGCAGTAAGGAATGCGGCGATCTCGTCGATATTCATCTGCGCACCTCGTCCGGTCCGGAATTGCCGCCCGCCTTCAGTTCCATCGTTCTGGCTTTTGTCTTTTTTATGGGGTTCAGACTGTGGCTGGGCCAGTCCGTACGTCAGGCGGCGCTCGTTCGCAAACGAAGAACGTCCTCCTCTGTCCCGCGTCTGGCCTTTTCGATTCGTCCCCCTCCCTCGCGTCACTGATTTTTCTCTGAGCCTGCGCCAGCCGCTGCTTCGCGCCGTCCCCCTGGCGCACTGCAGAACGTCCTTTGTCCGGCTGTTCTCGCATCATGGGCCTCAGGCGAAAGCCTGCAATCCTGGAAATTGGTGAAGTTCCGATATGCGCAAGCCTTTGTGGATCGCTCTTTCCGCTGCGACCGTTGCTGCCGCCGCCGTCATCCTGATTTGGCACTTCCGTCACCGGCCGCCCGCCGTCGAAGCCGCCCCCGGCCCCCCCGCCGCCGAAGTGGCGGAGGCCCAACGCGGCAATATCGCCCAGGTTCTCACCCTCGCGGGTCAGTTCCAGCCCTATCAGGTCGTTGACGTTCATCCCAAGGTCTCCGGTTTCATTCGCCATATCTATGTCGACATCGGCGACCGCGTCCATCAGGGAGAAACCCTTGCCGTCCTCGAGGTCCCTGAACTGAAAGCCCAGCTCGCCGGGAGTGTTTCGGAGGTCGCCAAAAGCAGCGATGAAATTGTCCGCGCTCAGCACGAAGTCAAACGCGCGGAATCCACCCACTCTGCTCTCAAGGCCGACTACCAGCGCCTGCTCGATACCTCCAACGCCCAGCCCGGTCTCGTCGCGCAACAGGAGCTGGACGACGCCCAGGCCAAAGACCTCGCCTCCGCCGCCGACGTCGACGCCGCCAAAGCCGCCCTCTCCGCCGCCCAGAATGGTCTTCAGGTTTCCCGCGCTGATAATCAGCGCGTCAGCGCCATGGAGGACTACACCAACGTTGTCGCTCCTCTCGATGGCGTCATCATCTGGCGCTATGCCGACACCGGCGCCCTCATCCAGGCCGGCATCAACTCCAATAGTCAGGATCTCCCCATCGTCAAGCTGGCCCAGAGCGGCACCATGCGCCTCCGCCTGCCCGTCCCGGAAACCTACGTCCGTTACGTCCACCTCGGCGATCCGGTCCGCGTCCGTGTCGACGCTCTCGGCCACTCTTTTGACGGCAAAGTTGTCCGCTTCACCCGGGAACTGAACTTCGAAACCCGCACCATGGAAACCGAAATCGATGTGCCCAATCGCGATCTCGCCATCGACTCCGGCATGTATGCCAATGCGCTCCTGCGCCTCAACCACGCCGATAACGTTGTCACCATTCCCGTGGGAGGGCTGGTTCTCCACGGCAACCAGCAGCAGGTCGAGGTGCTCGACAGCGGCAATCACGTTCACATTCGCGATGTCGACGTGGGCATAGAAGGCAATCAGCTTGCCGAGATTCGCAGCGGCCTTCAGCCTGGCGATCGCATCGTCATCGCTGCCCAGGGCAAATACGCCGAAGGTGAAGCGGTCACCCCGGTGGTCGAAAACACCCCCGCTTCCGAAACCGCTCCGCAATCCGGCGGCGTCATCGACATGAACGGCGACACCAGCGCCAGCGACGACGGAGGCAGGTAAGCATGCCGAAGTTTGCCCTCCGCTTCCCCTACTTCATCCTCATGCTGTGTCTCATCGTGTGCCTCATCGGCATCGTGAACCTGTTCAGCATGCCCGTGGATCTCTTCCCCGACATCGACATGCCGGTCGTCGTCGTGGCCACCTTCTACAACGGCATGCCGCCGCAGCAGATCGAAGCCGACATCACGGACACCTTCGAGC
Source organism: Acidobacteriaceae bacterium (assembly GCA_035656855.1). Taxonomy (GTDB): domain Bacteria; phylum Acidobacteriota; class Terriglobia; order Terriglobales; family Acidobacteriaceae; genus Palsa-343. The sequence goes on from DASRRO010000114.1 coordinate 6,727, forward strand.
GCTTCTTCACCCTCGCTGCCAACGTCGATCACAGCCAGTCGCGCTCGCTCACCGGCGTCAGCCTCATCAAGATTTACTTCAAGCCCGGCACCGATCCCAACGCGGCACTCAGCAACATCGCCAACCTGGCCATGGCCGACCTGCGCCGTTTGCCACCCGGCACCCTGCCGCCCGTCGTCCTCGGCCTTACCGCCTCTTCCCAGCCGGTCTGTCTGGTGACCCTCCAGGGAAAAGGTCTGAATGAAACTCAGCTCAAGGACATTGCCCAGTTCCAGGTTCGTAATCAGATCTCCAACGTGCAGGGCGCCTCCGTCCCGCAGCCCTACGGCGGCACCTACCGCCAGATTCAGGTTTACGTCGATCCCCTCAAGATGGAGGCGCGCAATCTCAGCCTCAGCGATGTCGTGCAGTCGGTCGACAGTTCCAACCTAATCCTGCCTGCCGGCGACGTCCGCATCGGCAACAAAGACTTCAACATCTACGCCAACAGCCAGTTTCCCGACGCGAAGTCCATGAACCAGATGCCGCTCAAGTCGGTCGGGAATGGTTCCGTGCTGGTCGCCGATATTGGCCACGCCGAGGACGCCGGCGCCCTCCAGTACAACATCGTCCGCATCGACGGGCAGCGCTCCGTCTACGTCCCCGTCTTCAAACAGGGCGGCAACAGCAACACCATCACCATCGTCAACGGAATGAAGAACGCGGTTAAGCACCTCGTCGACATTCCACCCCAGCTCAAGACCGCGGTCGTCTTCGACCAGTCCGTATTCGTCAAGCTCGCCCTCAAACAGCTCGTCAATGAAGCCGTCATCGGCCTTGTGCTCACCGGCCTCATGATCCTGCTCTTCCTCGGCAGCCCGCGCGCCACCGTCGCGGTCATGCTCTCCGTCCCGCTCTCTGCTCTTGCCTGCCTGCTGATGGCCAATGTTATGGGTGGCACCATCAACAGCATGATCCTGGGTGGCCTCGCCCTCGCCTTCTCCCGGCTCATCGATAACGGCGTCGTCGTCCTCGAAAACATCTTCCGCTATATGGAGCTCGGCGAGCCGCCCCGCATCGCCGCGGAAAAAGGCGGCTCCGAAGTCTCTCTCGCCGTCCTCGCGGCCACCGTCACCACCTCCATCGTCTTCCTTCCCGTGGCGTCCCTCTCCGGCGTCAGCAAATACCTCTTCACGCCTCTGGCCCTCGGCGTCGTGCTCTCCATGTTCGCCTCTTACGCCTTCGCCATGACGGTTATTCCTCTCTTCTGCGCCATGTTCCTCAAGCCGCACGCCCACGCGGCCGATGCCGAGCATGCAGGGGAGGGAACTGCGCATCCCGAGCCTCCGCGCAAGCGCCGCTTCGGCCTCCAGCCCATCGTGGACAGGTTCAATTACCACTTCCAGCGCATGGTGGACGCGTACGAGCGCCTCGTGCGCCGCACCCTCGAACGCCCCATCCTGGCCACCGGCGGCATCCTCGGCGCCGTCGCGATCCTTCTCCTTGTCACCTTCCCGTTCCTCGGCCGCGCTTACTTCCCGCGCACCGATCCCGGTCAGTTCGTCATCAACGTTCGCATGCCCAGTGGCACGCGTCTCGAAGTCAGCAACCAGTACATCGCCAAAGTCGAGGGCATCATTCGCCAGGTGGTCAAGCCCTCCGACCTCGACATGATCGTCTCCAACATCGGCGTCTATCCCGATCTCTCCGCCATCTTCACCTCCAACGCCTCCATGGACACCGCCTTCGTCCAAACCAGCCTGAAAGAAGGTCATTCCACCGGCAGCTATCAATACATGGAGCGCGTGCGCCAGCGCCTCTCCCGCGAGATGCCTGAGCTCACCACTTACTTCCAGGCCGGTGGCCTCATCGATGGCGTCATCAACCAGGGTCTTCCCGCGCCCATCGATGTCCAGATCAGTTCCAGCAACATCGACGGCGCCTACGCCCTGGCCCAGAAGATGGCTGCGAAAATCCGCACCTTCCCCAACGTCAGCAACACCTATATCCCCCAGGACATCAACTACCCCGGCATCGCTCTCAACATCGACCGCGAAAAGGCCAGCCTCATCGGCCTTTCCGCCAAAGAAGTCGTCGACAACGTCATCACTGCCATGACCTCCGACGGCATGGTCGCCCCCAGTTACTGGATCGACCCTAAGACCGGCAACAACTACATGGTCACGGTCCAGTACGCCAATCGCTGGATCCAGCACATGTCCATGCAGGACTTTGAGAACATCCCTCTGCGCGGCACCCACCCCCCCGGCTACAGCCCCATCGATGAGGCTCACGCGGCTGGCGACATCCTTCCCGGCATGTGGAGCGGCGATCACCGCGCTGGCTACACCCCGCTCAATTCCGTCGCCGACATCAAGCTCATCAATACACCCACGGAAGTGGATCACTATCAGATCCGCCCCGTCATCGACGTCTACGTTGCCACCAAACAGGAGGCCCTCGGCCAGATCGGCGCTCGTATCTCGAACCTCATTGACCACACCTCCCACGACCGCAATACCCGCATCACCATGCGCGGCGCGGTGGTCAGTATGAACCAGTCCTTTCATGACTTCGGCTTCGGCCTGCTCGTCGCCGTCGCCCTCGTCTACCTGGTCCTCATGGCCCAGTTCACCTCTTTCGTCGATCCCTTCATCATCCTTATGGCCATCCCGCCCGGCATCGCCGGCGTCGTCGTCTTCCTCCTCATCACCGGAAGCACCCTCAACATCATGTCGCTCATGGGCACCATCATGATGACCGGCATCGTCGTCTCCAACAGCATCCTCATCGTGGACTTCTCCAACCTCCTCCACCTGCAGGGCCTGCCTCTGCTCGAAGCCACCGTCGAAGCCTGCAAAATGCGTCTGCGCCCCATCCTTATGACCTCTATGGCGACCCTCCTTGGCATGATCCCCATGGCCATCGGCGCCGAAGCCGGCAGCGAGCAATATGCGCCGCTGGCCCGCGCCATCATCGGCGGACTCGGCGTCTCCGTCGTTCTCACGATGTTCCTCGTCCCCGCCGTCTACCTCGTCATTCACCGGTGGCAGGAACAGCGGGTCAACACGGGCCTGGGAGCGGAAGCATGAACCGAACCCTGACCTTCCTCGCTCTCGCGCTCTTCTCCGGTGGATGTCTCTCCGCCCAGTCCGCCCTCCCCGCCGCCCCAGGCCCGCAGCTTCTCTCCTCTCTCCGGCAGCCGCAGACTATGGCGCCGCCAGCTTCGGATCAAGCCGCCCCCGCGCCTTCGGGTCAGCCCACCCTCACTCTCGCTCAGGCCGAGCAGTTGGCCCTGCGTAACAACCCCCGCATCAGCGTCGGCAAACTGGAAGCTCTTGCCGAGCATGAGGTCTACCGCGAAGCCAGATCCGCCGAACTCCCCACTTCGACAGCCGCCATCACCGCGATGGACAGTAAAGAGGCCAGTCGCATCGGCGCCGGCTCTCTCACCTCCTCGCGCCTCCTCGAGCATGTTGGCGCGGGTGCCAACTTCACCCAGCTCCTCTACGACTTCGGCCACACCCACAACATGGTTCTCTCTCGCAAGCTCGCTGAGAAGGCCTCCAATGCGAATGCCCAGGCCACCACGGAAGAGATCATCCTCGCCACCGATCAGGCCTTTTATGACGCTCTCACCGCCCAGGCCGAACTGAACGTTGCCAGGCAAACCGTCTCCACCCGTCAGACCACTGAAACTCAGGTCGGGCAGATGACGAAAAACAAGCTCAAGTCCACCCTCGACCTCAGCTTCGCCGACGTCGATCTCTCCCAGGCGAAGCTCCTTCAGCTCGACGCGCAGAACAATACCGACTCCGCCATGGCTGTCCTCGACGCCGTCCTCGGCCTCGACCACGATGTTCACTACACGCTCATCGAAGACACCGCCGCTCCGCCGCCTCCGCCATCCTCTGTGAATCCCCTCATCCAGGAGGCGCTGCTCCAGCGTCCCGACCTGCAGGCACTTACCCTCGACACGCAGTCGGCGCAGAAGTTCGAGCGCTCCCAGTGGGATCAGCTCCTGCCCTCCATCTCCGCGGCCGGAACCGCCGGCATCATCCCCGTCCATCCCGGCACCTACTACATCACCAACTGGTGGGGCGCCATTGGCGGCAATATCAACATCCCCGTCTTCAATGGATTCCTTTACACCGCGCAGGCAAGGGAAGCGCGCTATCGTGCCCAGGCCGCCTCGGAGAACGGCCGCGATCTCCGCGACCGCATCGTGCGCGATGTCCGCACTGCGTTCCTGCAGGCCAATATGAGCTGGCAGCGCATGACCGTCACTGCCCAACTTGTCCAGCAGGCTAACCTCGCCATGAGCCTCGCGCAGACCCGCTACAAGCTGGGCCTCAGCTCCATCGTTGAACTCAGCCAGGCTCAGCTCCAGCAAACCAGCGCCCAGATTCAGGACACCAGCGCCCGCTACCAGTACCGGGTTGCCCTTGCCACCCTGAGCTACGAAACCGGCGTCATCCCCTGAGGGCAGGGGAACAGGCAACAGGCAACGGGGAATAGCCAAAATGCAAGACGATTCAGTCGCCGACGAAGAAATCCGCGCTTTGCGAAAACCAGGCAAAACAAAAACGGCAGGATTCCTCCCGCCGTTCCGCTCTCTATCCCTGAGTCCTGTCGCCTATTTCTGTCTGGGGCTTCCCGAAACCTGCTTCATAAGAGAAATCAGCATTTTAGACACTTCTTCCCGAGAAGGCCTCCGTCTGATCGAGTTTCTCCGTATTCCCGATCCGGAGCCTTCGCGCGATCACCATCTGCGTCTGCAACTCCGGATTCGATCCGCGAGCGATGCCGAGGAACTGTACGTATTCTCCGGTCGAGGCTCGTCCATACCCTTCGGCAATATTGCTGGCGACAGAGACTGCCGCCCGTCGCATCTGCGAAGACATGCCGTAGGTCTCTTCGCCAGGAAATTGCCGGGTCAGTTCGTAAACGCCAACACTCAATTCAATCGCACGCTGCCAGACAATCAGATCGCGATGTGACTGGATTTCCATCCCCATCGATCGAGCCCCGTGCTTCTCAGCGGTAAAGGTTAGTTTATTGCCTGTTGCCTGTTGCCTGCCCTTAAGGCGCACCCGACCCCACCGACCGGCTCTCCGTCCGGTAATTAGCAGCTCCCGTTTGTGCCTGCCCCGGATACTGCGCGCTCACCCGCATCTCCACGATGTTGCCCTGCATCTCCGGCGTTGCGCTCACCACATCCGTGTCGGTGCGGATCACCGTCAGGTACGGGCTGTTCTGCGACGCCACATAGACTTTCCCGATCGGGTAGTTATAAACCGACGCGATCGAATGCGGATTCCCCGTGAGAGCGATCGTCTTCTGCACGCGGTAACCAGACAGGCTCACCACCGAGACGCTCCCCGGCGTCCCCGCCGTCAGATCTCCCTGGTTTGCCACATACACCCGGCTCCCGTCCTGCAGAATCGATAGCTCCACCGGATGCAGCCCTACCGGCACCGTGGCCAGCACCCGTCCGAACGTCGCACTGTCGTTTCCGTACTGATCCAGGCTCACATCGATAATGCTGATCGTGTTCGAGTCGTAATTAGCCGTTACCAGCAACTGCCCCAGCCGGTAGTAATCCGCAAAGACCGGTCCCGCTCCCACCGCGATCGAGGGATGCGCCGCATCAATCGCATTCAGCTGCGAATTGATCACCGTCACCGTCCCGCTCCCGCGGTTCACGATGAACGTGCGCTGTCCGTCCGGCGTCATGAACCCATACACCGGGCAAATCCCCAGCGGCAGCGTTGCCGAGATCGTGTTCGTTGTCGTCTCAATCGCATCCGCTTCGCCGTTTACCGCCACACTCGTTGGAGTCGCACAGGCTCCCCACGCCGGCTGCGTTCCGCCTGTCGAATTTCCCTGGCTGATCGCGTAGAGCCGCTCCGCGCTGCTGAAACCGGTCAGGTTGATCAGTGACGGCGCCACCGGTATCTCCTGCTTCAGCGCTTCCGGCGAGCCTGTCATCTGGGCCACAAAGTTGTTGCAGGTCGCCGCTCCGTTGGGGCATACGCACGTCAGGCCGCCCGGACAAATCTCCGTCACATACAGGCTGCCGTTTGCCAGCAGCGTGTTCGTCGGCACCCAGTTCCATGAGCTCGGCACCAGCGTGCTGGTCTGGATCAATTTGGTCACCAGCGAATTTGTCGCGGCCGTCGCATTCGTCAGCGTCCCGTCACAGTTCGGCGCGTATACGCCTGTGCCCCCGGTCTCCAGAGAGAAGGTCAGCGGTCCGTTGCCGCCGTCGGCCTGGTTCGTAATCGAGTCCCCGGAAAAATCGACCATGCTGTACACGCTCGGCGTCCCGTAGGTGCCCCCCGAGCAGGGTCCGGTCACGCCCGGCATCAGCGGCGAGTAACCCGGCTGCGACAGCAGCACCACATTCGCCGAGGGTAATGCCGCCGGCCCGGTCGGATTAATCGGGGTCACCACCGGCCGATATTGGTTGCCGCATCCCGCCAGCCCCAGAACTACCAGTCCCAGAACCGCGGCGGCTCCACTGCGATGACGACCGAAACTGCTGCCGGCTCCCTGCAGGACCCGGTCCGAATACTGGCTGCATCCGCCCCGCAGGCGCTCCAGCCATGCCATGCTCCACACTCGCAAGTACCTGACTCCTCAGTCCGCCCGCGGTTGCGGCACGAACGTAGCTGATTCTTGGTAGAAAGATGATTGTACTGTACGCGCATCGCCCTGTGCGGTCGCCGCACCCGCCATGTCCACCCCGATCCCCGACCCTCAACCCGTCCAACGCGCTCATCGTCGTTCCGCACTCTCATGGCAATCGAAGGCCGTGCTCCTGGCTTTTGTTCCGGCGGCCGGCAGCTGGGCCTTTCTCCGCATCGCCGTGGCATGGCCCACGCCGCTCTTCTGGCAAACCACCCTCATCAGCATCGCTTTCATCCTCTTCGTGCTTGCTCTTCGAGCCGCCACACCTGGCGCCGCCATCACCGGGGGAATCTTCGCGGCCACCTTGTATCTCGCCACCCCTGGGCTGCGCACCGCCCTGTGGCCGCTCCTCGCGCTCCTGCTCCTCACCTTTACGGCCACCCGCTTCGGTCGTCGCCGCAAAGAAGCCCTCGGTCTGGCGGAAGCTCGCCGCGGTCGCACCGCCTCCCAGGTCGCAGCGAATCTCGGCGTCGCCGCTCTCACCGGCATCCCCGAAGTCGCCTCTCACCTTTTTTTGCTCGCGCCTGAGGACATCGGCCGTCTCGCCCTCGTCGCCATGCTCGCTGCCATGGCCGAAGCCACCGCCGACACCGTCTCGTCGGAGCTCGGTCAGGTCCTCGGCGGTCAGCCCCGCCTCATCACCACATTCCGCCGCGTTCCCCCCGGAACGGACGGCGGCATCACCCCCATCGGCACGCTTCTGGGATGTCTCGCCGCCACCGTCGTCATCGTCATTGGCGCAGCGGTGTTGGCTCTCCCCCGCACCGACGCCCTCATCGCTCTAGCCGCCGCCATCGCCGGCCTCTTCATCGACAGCTTCCTCGGAGCCGTCCCCGAACGCGCCGGCTGGCTCAACAACGACGCCGTCAACACCCTCTCCACCCTCGCCGCCGCTCTCCTGGCAGCCACCGCCATCCGCTTTTTCTAGATCCGTTCCCTATTGCCTGTTACCTGCTTTCCATCCTCTGCTGCAGCTGCTCCAGACTCGCGCCCTTCGTCTCCGGATAAACCAGCAGCACCACCACAAACTGCAGCGCCATCATGGCCGAGAAAAACATGAACGGCGCCGCCGTCGAATGCTTCGCCACCCACGGGAACAATCCCGAGATCACCGCGTTCATGATCCAGTGCGACGAACTCCCCAGGCTCTGCCCCTTCGACCGCACCCGCGTCGGGAACACCTCGCTGATGTACACCCAGATCACCGCTCCCTGCGAGATCGAGAAGAAGAAGATGAACCCTACCAGCAGCCACAGCAGATCGGCCTGATGGCTGTTGGCGTGAAAAATCGCCGCCACCCCTGCCAGACTCAGCGCCGTTCCCACGGATCCGATCAGCAGCAGCGACTTCCGCCCCAGCTTGTCGATTACCGTCATCGCCAGAATCGTCGCCACAAAATTCATCGCCCCCAGCAGCACTGCCTGCTTGTCTCCGGAAAGGCTGCTGAACCCGCCAAACGAAAAAATATCGTTCGCGTAGTACAGAATCGCGTTGATCCCTGACAGCTGATTGAACATCCCGATCGACACTGCCAGAAAAATCGGCAGCCGATACTTCCTCTGGAACAGCGGCTCTGTTTTCCCGGCCCGCTCCAGATGGATCGACGCGACAATCTCCTTCAGCTCCGCCTCGGTGTCCGGCGTCCCGATCAGCTCCAGCACTCGCCGCGCTTCATCAATCCGCTTCTGCGTCACCAGCCACCGCGAGCTCATCGGGATCCCGAACAGCAGCAGAGCAAACGCCGCCGCCGGCAGTGTCGCCACTCCAAACTGCCACCGCCACGCTGTCTCGCCGCCAATCAGGCTCGCCACGCCATAATTCGACGCGTACGCCAGCAAAATGCCCGCCACAATATTGATCTGGAAAAGCCCCACCAGCCGCCCGCGCAGCCGTGCCGGCGCCAATTCCGCCAGATACACCGGCCCCAGTACTGACGACCCGCCGATTCCCAATCCGCCAATCAGTCGAAACCCCAGCAGGGAAGGCCAGTTCCACGCCAGCGCACATCCCGCCGACGACACCAGATACAGCAGCGCCATAATCCGCAGCGCCTCGCGCCCGCCGATCCGCTGCCCCAGCGGACCCGCCCCGATCGCGCCCATCACCGTCCCCCACAGCGCAATCGACACCGTCAGCCCCAGTGCCCCCGGGCTCAGGTGAAAGACCTCCGTCAGTTGATGGGTTGTCCCTGAAATAACTGCGGTGTCGAACCCGAACAGCAGTCCGCCCAGCGCGCCTACCAGCGTGCTTCGCATCAAAATGGAGTTCAGTCTCATAAGAAGTGGAAAGGATACCATTCCGCGAAATCCCCGCGGAACCACCGCCTGCGCCCCACAAACCTTGCGCCATTTGTTATCGTCATTTCCATCCCGCCGGCGCGGCCGTCCCCACACCTTCGCGCTTTCGCTTCGGAGTGCTCATGACCGCTCTTCTGCAGGACCTTCGCTACGCCGCCCGCATGCTCGCCAGGTCGCCCGGCTTCGCCGCCATCGCCATCCTCACCCTGGCCCTTGGCATCGCCGCCGACACCACCCTCTTCTCCGTGGTCAACGGCGTCCTCCTCAACCCGCTCGCGTATCCGCACTCCGGTCAGCTCGTCTCCGTCAACGCCAATGAATCCGTGCCGCAGGTTCCCGTCAGCTATCTCAACTTCCTCGACTGGCAGCGCCAGACCCGCACCCTCTCCTCCATGGCCATGTATCGCCACGAGGACTACAACCTCAGCGGCCAGCAGGGTCCCGCCCAGCGCGTCAACGGCTTCATGATTTCCGCGCAGTTCCTCACCACCCTCGGCCTGCATCCCGCCGCCGGTCGCGATTTCAATACATCCGACGACCACCTCGGCGCCGCCCCCGTCGCTCTTCTCAGCAACGGATTCTGGCATCGCCGCTTCGGCGGATCCCTCTCCATCCTCGGCAAGCCCATCACCCTCAACGGCGCCGACTACACCGTCGTCGGCATCCTGCCGCCCGGTTTCCTTTTCTACGGAGTCGACCGCGATGTCTACATCCCCCTCGGCCAGTGGACCGACCCTTCCTTCCGCGATCGCCGCATCGATGAGAGCGCCCACGTCGTAGCCCGTCTCGCCCCCGGCGTCACCCTCGCCCAGGCCCAGGCCGACATGGACACCGTCGCCCACAACCTCGCCCTCGCCTACCCGCAGGTCGACAAAGGCTTCGGCGTCGGCATCAGCCTCATCACCATGAAGCAGGACATCGTCGGCAACGTGCAGCCCCTGCTCATCGTCCTCCTCGCCGCCGTCGGATTTCTCCTCCTGCTCGCCTGCGCCAACGTCGCCAGTCTTCTCCTCGCCCGCTCCATGGCTCGCTCCGCGGAGTTCGCCGTTCGATCCGCTCTCGGAGCCGGCCGCGCCCGCCTCATCCGCCAGCTCCTCACCGAAAGCCTTGTCCTCGCCGGCCTCGGCGGCGTCCTCGGACTCGCCCTCGCCGTCCTCGCCACCAAGGCCATCGCCGCCGCTCTTCCTGCCGAGCTGCCCCGCGCCGGCGACGTCGCCATCGACACCCGCGTTCTCCTCTTCACCCTCGGCGTCTCCCTCCTCGCCGGCATCGTCTTTGGACTCGCGCCCGCCCTCCGCACCTCCCGCACCAATCTCCAGGACGTCCTGCGCCAGGCCGGCCGCGGATCCAGCGGCACCCGCCATCGCCTCCAGGGTTTGTTCGTCGCCGTCGAAGTCGCCATGGCTCTCGTTCTCCTCGTCGGCGCCGGACTCATGCTCCGCTCCCTCGCCGCTCTCTGGCGCGTCAACCTCGGCTACAACCCCGACCACGCCGTCACCTTCTCCGTCTCTCTGCCCTCGAACGCCAAAACCACCGCCGCCGACACCCGCGCCCACCTCCGTCAGTTCGACGCCGCCCTGCACGCCGTTCCCGGCGTCCAGGCTGTCTCCGTCACCCTCGGCTCCCGCCCCATGATCCACGACTCTTCACTGCCGTTCTGGATTGAAGGCCGCCCGAAACCCGCCACCGATAACGACATGCCCCAGTCGCTCTTCTATCTCGTCGAGTCCGGCTTCCAGCGCGCCATGGGCATGACCCTCCTCCGCGGCCGCTGGATCACCGACCACGACAACGAGAACACTCCCACCGTCGTCGTCATCGACGACGCCTTCGCCCGCGCCTATTTCCCGAACCAGAACCCCATCGGCCAGCACGTCCACCTCGTCCAGTTCGATACCGAAGCCGAGATCGTCGGCGTCGTCGCCCATGTCCGTCAGTGGGGACCCGGCGGCGATCCGCACGCCGCCATCCAGGCGCAGTTCTTCTATCCCTATATGCAGACGCCGTCCAAACTCATGCCTCTGCTTGCGAACGTCACCGCGGTCGTCCTTCGTACCGAAGGCGATCCCGGCGCCGTGATGGGCCCCGTGCGCCAGGCCGTCAACCAGCTCAATCCTGACTACGTCATCTACGCCGTCTCCACCATGAACGGAGTCGTCGCCGATACCCTCGCCGCCCGGCGCACCTCCATGCTCCTGCTCGCCATCTTTGCCGGCCTCGCGCTCGTCCTCGCCTGTATCGGAATCTATGGCGTCATCGCCTACCTGGTCGGACAGCGCACCCACGAAATCGGTGTCCGCATGGCCCTCGGCGCCGAACGCCGCCACGTCCTGCGGCTCATCCTCGGGCAGGGAATTCGCATGGCCCTCGCCGGAGTCGTCCTCGGCATCGTCCTCGCTCTCGCCCTCACCCGCCTCATGAGCAGCCAGCTCTATGGAGTCACCGCTCACGATCCGCTCACCTTTGCCGGCGTCGCCCTGGTCCTCGTCGCCGTCGCCCTCCTCGCCTGCTGGATCCCCGCCCGCCGCGCCATGCGCATCGATCCAATCGTCGCCCTCCGCTATGAGTAAGGGCGCGCGCGGGGGGTCAGGCCCTGTTTTGAGGACTGGTTCGGCTGGGCAATCCAGCCCTGAGTGCAACGTCCTGACTTGTCATTGCTTGCGGAGCGCCGCCCCGTAGCGCCAGTGTTGGCGTCACAGGGCAAGCGTTGCGAGAGGACCCCGCTTTTCGCCGATCAACCGGACATCCAGAGCCTGGCCCGAGCGAGCCGCCTCCGGCTAAACTCCATCCCCGCCGGAACCCGCTTCGATGGCCTTCCACACGTAGAGAAAATCCTCATCGCTCGATGTCCCGATATCGATATTCCGCTGCTTTGTGGCCCGGCTTAGAGCCGAGCGGATGTTCTCTTTGCTGTCGGGCAGGGAATCGAGCGGAATGCGCAGCGCCTTGCCCACTTCCAGTTGATGAATGTCGCTCAGGAGGACCTCGATGATGTGCCTGTGCTTGCCGTCGCGTCCTTTGGGAACGTCGACCTGCATAATCGACCCATAGGTCATGGGAGATCCGTCAATCGGGCGGCTCTTTGCCATAGCGATTCTCGTTTCGTGGCGCAATCGTAACGCAGTCCTGACGTTAAGAGCGCGGAATCGAGATGCGTGGCGTCTCTTGGCGTCGTAGTGTATTAATCCCTCAATGAAGCTTCCCTTGCTGCTAACCCTTTCTTAAACAGTCTCCCCGTATTTTTTCAGGGGTGCTACGGTCGGAAAGTCCAGTAAAGAAAGAAGCGTCATGTGAATTTCCCAACCGTACCCCTTGATGTCCTCACCATGAACGGCCTCACGCTCGATCCCAGTCCCACCCGGCCGATGATCCTGATCGTCGACGACGAGGTCATCATTGCCGAAACCCTCCGAACGATCGTGATGAACAGTGGATTCGCCTCCCTGGCTCTCTACGACGCACCCGCTGCCCTTGAAATGGCCCGCGTCGTTCCCCCTGACCTGCTGCTGACCGATTTTGTTCTGCCCGGGATGAACGGCCTTGAACTGGCGATCCAGGTCCTGGAAGCATGCCCCGCCTGCAAAATCATCATCTTCTCTGCCCTGGTCAGCGTGGCTGATATGACCTTGATGAGCGCCCCGGGGAACCATGAATTCGTGTTTCTGGAAAAGCCGGTGCACCCTAAAACGCTTCTGGCCCAGGTGAGGAACCTGCTCCAGCCATCCACCATGGCGAGGCCGGCCGGTCCCCGGGAAATCGACCCCGGCTCAGGGCCGATCTCAAGCCCCCAGGCCTGAATCCAAATCCGCCTCCAGGGAATCAATCAGAAACCATGGGCCGCCGCTTCGCCGAACTCGCCTTCACCCCCGCCGTCAAAAACCAGCAAACGCTCCACGGCAGTCGCGGGTCCTATAGTCGCGTCGAAACCGACGGCGCCCCTGGCGCCGCACTGGGTTCTGACGAGCAGGCCTTCGTGCGCGTCCGCGATGGCTTCTATATGGCCTCTGTGAGCGAAACCGGATGGCCTTACCTCCAGTTTCGCGGAGGCCCCAAAGGCTTTCTCCACGTCATTGACGAGAACACCCTCGCTTTCGCCGACCTGCGCGGCAACATGCAGTACATCAGTACCGGCAACCTCCTGCACGACGATCGCGTCGCCCTCTTCCTCATGGATTACGCGCGCCAGACCCGCCTCAAGATTCTCGGCCACGCTGCGATTCATGAAGGCACCCAGGAGGCACAGCAGTGGATCGACCGCCTCTATATTCCTGAAAAAGGCGCCCGCCCGGAACGCGCGGTGATCGTTCGCGTCGAGGCATTCGACTGGAATTGTCCCCAGCACATCACCCCCCGCTTCACCGAAGAAGAGTTCGCCGAGGCCATCGCACCCATCCGGCGCCGTCTCGCGGCTCTGGAAGACGAGAATGCCCGCCTCCACCGCGAGATTCAAAACAAAGTCTGACAGAGCTCCGCACTCCTGCCGAACAATCGAGACATGCTCCCCGGGCCCACAACCCGCACTTCTCTGCGCTCGCTGCATCCTCGGTGGTGAACCGCCGCCCGCACCGCAGAACAAATTAACCTACATCCAGCTATGGATCGCCCCGGCCTCTGCTCCGCACTTCTGTTCGTCCTCGCGTTCCTTCCGCCCCTCGCCGCCGCCCAAACACCCCACACCCTCCCTTACGCCCCGGGGAAATCCATCACCCTTACTCTGCCCGACGCCTTCGACATCCATGTCGCCGCCTCCGGCCTCCGCCGCGTGCGCTTCTTCGCGCTCTCCCCTGACCACCGCGTCTTCGTCACCGGCATGCACGATATCTCGGACAATCGCCTCGGCTCCGTATTCATCCTCGAAGGCTGGGACCCGTCCACCCACCGCTTCACCCGCGTCACCCACTACCTCGACCATCTCCGCAATCCCAACAACCTCGCCTTTTGGACCGACCCCGTCACGCGCCAGAGCTGGATCTACATCCCGCTCACCGATCGACTCATCCGCTACAAGTACAATCCCGGCGACCATGCGCCTGCGTCCGCGCCCGAAACCCTCATCCATTTCCCCGAGTACGGCCTGAGTTATAAATATGGCGGATGGCACCTTACCCGCACTGTCGCCATTGCCCAGATCAACGGTGCCACGCGTGTCTTCATCGCCGCCGGCTCATCCTGTAACTACTGCCAGGAGCGCGAGGTCCTGCGCGCCGCCATCCTCAGCATGGACCCCGATGGCGGCCACCCAAAACTCATCGCTCAGGGCATGCGCAACGCCGTCGACCTGCACGCCGTCCCCGAACTCAACGACGCTCTCTTCGCCACCAACATGGGCGACGACCATCTCGGCGACCAGCTTCCCCAGGACACCTTCTTCCAGGTCCAGGCCGCCCCGCCCTCCCCGGTCAACTACGGCTGGCCCACCTGCTACTTCGCCGCCGGCAAGCCCGTCCACGATGCCACGCCGCTTCCCGCCCTCAGCGACCCCAAAAACTTTGCTCCGCCCCCTCTGGGTCTCTCGTCCGGCTCAGCCGACGACTCCGTTTACGGCCGTCAGTCCGGTGTCGCCGCGTCCGGCGCCAACCTCTCCGCCGGGGGAGGCCACGCCTTTGCTCCCGACCCCAACGCTGCCCTCGGCCACCCGCCCCCTGCGCTCTCTTCCTGCAAACAGGTGCCCGCCGCATACACGACCTTCCTGGCCCACAGCTCGCCCCTCGGCTTCACGTTTTTCGGCCCCGCCGACCCCCTCTTGCGCGATACCTTCCTCGTCGCCTTGCACGGGGCGAGCCATCCCCACATCGGCACCGGCTATCGCGTCGTGCGCTTCACGCCTGCCGACCGTACTCCACAGAACTTCATCACCGGATTCCTGACCCGCGCCCACGGCCGTTCCGTCGTGCACGGCCGCCCCTGCGGCATCCTGCAGATTGCCCCCGACACCTTCCTCCTCAGCGACGATTACCTCGGCCTCGTCTACGTCGTGGCCCCGCACGCGCCATAGGCTGACTCCGAGTATGGGTTTCTGCTGCCGTTTGTGGAAATCCTGTCAAGCCCCTCTCGCCCTGACGAAAGTAACAAACGCTGCTACAAAACAACTTGCACGCCAAGATTCGCCTCAAAACCTGGCAGTAAATCGCGTCCAACCTGTCATACTGAACTTATAGAGTGAAAAAAGAAAAAGCCCGCAGAGCACGGGCTTTTTATATTGCGTGAAGAAGGGATCGGTCGGAGAGGTATGCCGTCATCCGCAGAGCGTGAACGCGTCCTGTCCGCTATCCGCCATCCGCTATCCCCTGTCCGCTATCCGCTGTCCACTGTCCGCGATCCGCGATCCGCTGTCCGCCATACGCTATCCGCGATCCGCTATCCGCTGTCCGCTGCTCTTAGAGCCCCCAAAACATACCCTGTTTTCCGGTAAGAATCGTTTGGAGCCTTCAAAAGAAATTCGCACTTACCGGCAAACAAATTACTTAGTCAAAAAACTACCACCCCCCCCCGGGGGGGTATAGCCTGCAACCTGTAACCTCGTAGTTAGACGGCCGACGGAACCGGAGCCTCTTCCATCCCGCGCAGCGACTCCTCATACGGAGCTCGGAGCACGCCGCGCTCCGTGATAATCGCCGTCACATAGCGCGCCGGAGTCACATCAAACGCTGGATTCTCAATCCCGACGCCGTGAGGCGTCAGTTGTTTCCCGGCATGATGCGTCACCTCTTTTGCCGAGCGCTGCTCGATCGGAATCGCATCGCCGGTCGCCGTCCGCAGATCGATCGTCGACCATGGAGCGGCCACAAAGAAGGGAATTCCATGTTCCTTCGCCAGCACCGCAACACCGTAAGTTCCAATCTTGTTCGCCACATCGCCGTTGGCCGCGATTCGGTCCGCGCCGACAATCACTGCCTGGATCCTGCCCGCGCGCATCAGGCTTGCCGCCATGTTGTCGCATAATACGGTCGTCGGAATCCCGTCGTGCATCAGTTCCCACGCTGTCAGCCGCGCGCCCTGCAGGAACGGCCTCGTTTCATCGGCATACACGTGAATCTCATGCCCCGCTCCCACCGCCGCCCGAATCACGCCCAGCGCCGTGCCGTAACCGCACGTCGCCAGCGCTCCCGCATTGCAGTGGGTCAGAACGCCGCCCCTCTGCGGCAGCAGCTCCGCTCCGTGCGTGCCCATCTGCCGGCAGGCTGCGATGTCCTCGTCGTACATCCGCTGCGCCTCTTCAATCAGCGCCGTCCGGATCGAATCCGGCGTCGCGCCAGGAACCGCTGCCACTTCCTCGAAACGCCGCTTCATCCGCTCAATGGCCCAGAACAGGTTCACCGCAGTCGGCCGTGTCGACGCCAGCGTCTTGCTCATCGTCTCGAATTCCGACGTCAGCGCCGCAACCGTCGTCGCCTGGCTCGCCTTCACGCCCAGCGCCAGTCCCATCCCCGCCGCCACGCCGATCGCCGGCGCGCCGCGCACCACCATCGTGGTAATCACATCGGCAACCTGCTGATAGGTCGTCGCCAGTACGTAAGTTTCCTCCAGAGGCAGCCTGGTCTGGTCGAGAAACCGGACACCATCCGTGGTCCATTCGAGTGTGGGAATCATTGTCTTCAGTGTAATGGCCCTCGCTTCGAGCCCCAAAATGATCGGTTACCACAGTGTTGCCCCTGTGGAAAATGTTCCACCCCGAGCCGGCCTGCAACAGTTAACCTATTGCTAACATTCACCGGTTTCGCTCGACTCAACCGGAACCCCTTCGTTTGTGTAGAGGAATCCGAAAACCGTCATGCCCAGGAACAGCAGTCAGCCATCAGCCCGAGTCAAACTGGAATGCCCCCAGTGCCATCAGGAGCACTTAGCGCGGATTGCCCGCCGGGGTTTCCTGCGCAATCGGCTCTACCCGATCTTCGGCCTTTATCCATGGCAGTGCGCAATTTGCGGCAAACAATACCTCCTCCGGAAACGCTCAGCCGGCTACTGGCAGCCCGCGGGACCAAGAGAAGTGCAGCGGCCCGCTTCGCCGCCGCACGACACCCGCCGGGCGGGCTGACCGCACCTGTCGAGAACCGCTTCTTCCCCCGATCGCGTTTTTCCAGCCTGTGGAAAAATTTTCTTTTCTATTGGTAACGGACCCGGTTACCCTGTTGCTCACTTCGCTGGTAATCTGCTGCGGCTCCCGAATCGATCGAAGCCTTGCACGTGCAAACAGTCGAGAGAAAAGCCGCCATTCCACGGAACAGTAGTCGCCCCTTAGGGCGATTCAGACTGGGATGTCCCAACTGTCGAAAGCAGCAACTGGCGCGGATCGCGCGTCAGGGCTTCTTCCGCAACCGCATCTTTCCCATCCTCGGTCTTTATCCCTGGCAGTGTTTCGGCTGCGGACGACAATACCTCGTCCCCAGAAGATCGGCGGGCTAACAGCGGACAGCCCAGGATCCGCAATTCCGGCCCGCTAAGTCACTGCACCGTCGATCCAAACTGCCGCTCGATCTCGGCTGCGGCCGCCCGCAGTCCATCCAGAGGCTGCAGTCGCGGCAGGGTCGCTCCCAGTCGCTCCAGTTCGGCCAGCGCAATTTCGGTCGGAATATTACCGACCAGCGTGTCCTGCGCAAACGGACAGCCGCCCAGACCGCCAATCGCCATGTCAAAACGCCGGCACCCAGCGCGGTACGCGGCCGCAATCTTCTCGGCCGCTTCGCCGGAGCGCGCATGCAGGTGCACTCCAACTTCGATCGCGGGAGCCGCCGCGCTCAAAACCGCCTCCACCAGTTCGGCGACCTGTGCCGGACCGGCCAGGCCGACTGTGTCTGCCAGCGAGATTTGAGTCATGCCCGAATCCACCAGCAGATCGCACGCTGCCACCACTTCGTCCACGCTCCAGGGTTCGTCGTAGGGATTCCCAAACGCCATGGAGATGTAAGCGACCATGCCCAGCCCCGCCTGGAACGCCGCCGTTCCCACGGCTTCCAGCGCCTCCAGTGTTTCTTCGGGGCTTTGGTTCTGGTTCCGGCGCAGGAACTCCGGTGAGATCGAGTACGGAAATCCCAGCGTGGAAACGGCTTCCGTTTCAATGGCGCGCGCCGCTCCCTTCGGGTTCACGACGATCCCGATGATCTCCACGTCATGGAGAGGATCAAGATAGTTCAGCACCTGCTCGGAATCCGCCATCTGAGGTACAGCCTTCGGGGAAACAAAGGAGGCCGCATCCAGATGGGTAAAGCCGGCGGCAATCAGCGTCCGAAGGTAGTCGGCTTTGACCTCGGCGGGAATCGTCTTCGGCAATCCCTGCCAGGAGTCGCGTGGGCATTCGATGATTTTGACATCCGTCGTCATGGCAGAAGGGCGGCGCGCAAATGAAGCGTGAAGTCGGCGCAGAGCAGCAGTCCGAAGGGTATCAGGGCGAGCACGATCCAGTGGCGCCAGCGGCGGAGCAGCAGAGTCGCGACGAACAGGCCGGTTGCTGCCAGCGTCGCCGCCCCATTCCAGTGCGCGACCCAGCCGTAGACCGACGATTGCAGAGCCAGCAACCGATCCCATGTCGTGCGCGGCGGCAAATGAAACACGATAAGGCTGCCGTTGCGTTTCCCGTGAAGCGCCAGAGCGATCTCCAGAACACAAAAAAGAAGGGAAGGGAGCGATGCCACGACGAGAGGCATCAGCAGGAACAGAAACGACCGATCGCGCGGGTTGCGGAGGGCAAGATCAGACATGTCTTTCGATCCGTTGGATGCGGAACTCCCCGGAAAGTGGCGGCGTCAGCACCAGGTAGTAGTCGTCGCGGCTGGAGCGATCATCCTCGCGCCAGTCCGAATATTGCAGGCGAAGTCCCAGATAGCTCTCTTCACAGGGTAGCCGCTCGTAACGTTCCTGAAATTGCCGCTGCCGAACGGTCAGCGCGATGACCTGCTCGGTGACCGGGAACGACTGGAGTTCGTTGGGAGGGACGACGAACCCGGAGAGCGATTGCTCTATAGCGAGCTGCGGTTCATCGCGCACCCATAGTCGGTAGCCTGCCAGTCGGAACGATCGCTCGCCATCGTTCCACACATCCACGATAATCTGCGGCCAGGTTACCGAGTCGTAGTAAGACTGCCCGTCCTGGGCACGGTCACGCCGATAAGTGATCGTGAGTGGTCGATGCGCAAAACGGTCGCTCGATTCCGGACGAATACCCATCCAGAACCGCGGCTGCACAGTCATCCGCGCTTCCCACTGCTCGCGCTGCAGGGCGATGGCCGCCTCTGCCGCCGCCAGCGAGCGGCGCGACACATGCAGGTACGTGAGCGTGACGATGGCAGTGATGACTGAGGCGAAGAAGGTAAGCAGGGCGCCGAGCGCCATGGCAAACGTATCGCCTCGTTCATGCCAGTCCACAAGGAAGAGAATCGTGAGAACGCCGCAGACCAGCATCAGGGCCAGCAAAGCCATCAGAAAGCGCAGCCGCAGTTGCGTCACAACGAGCCGCGTCAGCATTCGATGACGCGTCACGCTGCCGCTCGTTTCCCGGGGTCGATCATCGGCTTACTGTCCCAGCCACGCCAGCACGACTACGCCGACCAGGCCGCTGAAGTGCAGGACGAGACCAATAATGAAGGCGCGGAGGTAGCGTCCCGCCCGCCAGGTGAGCATGATGATGAGGCCATACAGAGGAAACTGCAGGTACATCATCCATTCAGACGCGTTCCCCACCAGACCCGCCGGGAGATGCAGCGCCCGGCTGCGTACCACTTCCACCCACGGATACAGCAACGCAAAGGCCTTCGGGCCTTCCAGGGCCAGAATACCGGCCGCGCGCAGGGCCAGAGGCGTGATCAGGATTCCCAGCAGCAGGGGCAATACAGCGGCCCATCCGCCGCGAACAGACTTCCGGGTTCCGCGCTTTCTGCGCGAAACCGCGGCTGACGATGCAGGCATGGCTTGAGAATAACCCTGCGGCGGAGTAACGGACCCGGAATCGGAACCAGCTTCGTTACGTCTGGAGAATTCCCGGGTTGAATCGCGCCAGTTCCGGATTCAGCGACGCAGCTTCCAGCGCGAGCAGCAGCGCCTCACGGGTCTTTGCGGGATCGAGAATGGCGTCCACCCACAGCCGCGCGGCGGCATAGCGACAGTCCGTCTGCGCCTCGTAGGTTGCCTTGATGGAGGAGACCAGCTCCTGCTTTTCGCTGTCGCTGAGCTGGCGGCCGCCTCGCTCCAGCTGTCGGACGCGGATCTCGACCAGTGTGTTCGCCGCGGAGTCTCCGCTCATGACCGCGTAGCGGGCTGTAGGCCAGGCGAAGATGAAACGCGGATCGTAGGCTTTGCCGCACATGGCGTAGTTGCCGGCTCCGAATGAGCCGCCGAGGATGACAGAGATTTTGGGGACAACGGAATTCGAGACCGCGGTGACCATCTTGGCGCCGGAGCGAATAATGCCGCTCCACTCGGCATCGCGGCCCACCATGAAGCCGTTGACGTCGTGCAGAAAAATCAGCGGAATGGCGTTCTGGTTGCAGTCCATGATGAAGCGCGCAGCCTTGTCGGCGCTTTCGGCATAGATCACACCGCCAAACTCGACGCGCTTCTCTCCGCTGTGACTGGTCTGTGGCTGGGAAAGCTTCTGGTTAGCGACGATGCCAACGGCGAAGCCGCCGATGCGTCCGTAACCACAAAGCAGCGTACGTCCATATCCAGGCCGGTATTCGTCGAACTCGCTGCGGTCGAGAATCCGTGCCAGTACCTCGTGCATGTCGTAGCTGTTCACCGCGGCTCGGGCGGGATCCGCGTCAAGCAGGCCATAGAGATCGGCGGCAGGGAAGCGAGGTGCATCCTTTCCCGGGTCATACTCCGCGCGGTCGAAGGGGGCGCGCGCCGGATGGCCCAGCCTCGACACCAGCGAGCGCAGCCGCGCAATGCAGAGATGATCGTTTGGTTCTTTGAAATCCACGGTGCCCGAGATCTCTGCATGCATCGCGGCTCCGCCCAGTTCCTCCGCCGAATACTTCTGCCCGATGGCGGCCTGCACCAGCGCCGGGCCAGCCAGAAACAAACCGCTGCCCTCCGTCATCAGCACCTGATCGGTCATGACGGGAAGATACGCGCCGCCGGCCACGCACATGCCCATGATGGCGGTGATCTGCGGAATTCCCCTGGCCGACATGACCGCGTTGTTGCGGAAGATCCGCCCGAAGTCGTCCTGATCCGGAAAGACGTCCTCCTGCAGAGGCAGGAAGATCCCGGCCGAGTCGACCAGGTAAAGCGTCGGGATCCGGTTCTCCATCGCGATGTGTTGCGCGCGGAGCACCTTCTTGGCGGTCATGGGGAAGAAGGCCCCAGCCTTCACCGTGGCATCGTTGGCAATGACCATGCAGAGCCGCCCGCTGACCCGTCCCAGTCCCGCGACAACGCCGGCTGCGGGCGCGCCGCCCCATTCTTCGTACATGCCGAAGGCGGCAAAGAGGCCGAGTTCGAAGAACTCGGTTCCAGGATCGAGCAGCAGGTCGAGGCGCTCACGAGCCGTCAGGCGCTTTTTCGCATGCTGCGACTCGATTGCTTTCGCGCCTCCGCCCAGGCGCAGCTCGGATTCCTGGGCGTGAATCTCCGCGAGTAAAGCCGCCATCTTCTGCGCGTTGCTCTGCGCACGCGGTAGATTCGGGTTCAGCTTCGAAGCCAAAAGGTTCTGCAGTCTTGGAGAGTCAGAAGATTGGGGATCAGTCATGAGGAAGCATCGGGGAGAAAACTCGCCAGCATATCACGCAGTCCGCGACCACCGCACCCTGCGCAAAGCAAAGGACCCGCCGCAGCGGGTCCTTTGGGGTTTGGGTTTCGGCCGGGACTACGGAATGTAGTAACGGAACGAGGTCCAGAACATGTTGTCGATGCCCTTCTCGCCTCCGCCCGGGTTGGCGGTGCCCCCGAGGCCGGACCAAAGGTCCCGCTCGAACCGGGCATACTGGAGCCCGAAACGCAGCCGGCCTTTTGGACCGTCGTAAAGGTTGTACCAGTCGCCAGCACTATATTCCTGCACGTCCTTGTTGTTGCCTTTGCAGTTGCTCGGGGTGGTGGGCGCGCTGCTGGCGTTGGGTCCGCTGGGCGCGGTTTCCGTGTTGCAGCCTGTCATCGTTGTGAAGGGAGAGCCGTAGCCTTCGCCGGTGGTGCCGAAGTAGCGCCGGGCCACGTAATCGCCGCCGTAGTTCAGGTAGATCATCAGCCGCTTGTTGAGATTGGCTTCCACGGTGCTGATGCCGGAGAAGGTGTGCAGCGGTGCGATGGTGCCGTCAGGCCGGAGGGTGACGTCGGCGATGGTCGAGGAACCCATGCGTCCGGTGCCGTCGCCGTACAGGCCCTTCAGGCCGATTGTGAGGTTCTTTGTGCCCAGAGGCGCACGGAAGCCAGCTCCGACGCCCCCTCCGATGGTGGAGTCGTTATAAGGCGTGCCTGCGGTGGGGTAGATGCGCTCGTGGAAGAAGCGGCCGACTCCGAAGGCTTCCCAGTGTCCCCAGCCAGGCTCGAAAGCCATCTTGGCCACCAGTTCAGGAGCCAGGTTATAGGAGTACGTCGACTGGTTGTCAAAGAGGCCGCCGGTGTCACCGTTGGAACCGATCAGTTCGTTGGCGGGCAGGCTGTTGCCGGCAACCAGCATCTGATCGTTTTCCTCTGACGCACCGATGGCGAACTTCTTGCCTACGTCCTTCGATACCCGGAATCCGTACTGGCGGTTCCACACAAAACCCGCCATGTACTGCGGGTCGATGCTGGCGGGGAGGATCTCCGATCCGTTATCGAGAAGTTTCGAGGTCTCGGTGACGAGGGACCACATCTGACCGCCGGTAAACTTCCATCCGCTGTCGAGGGCGGCCTGTCCCCAGATCTGGCGCTGGCGGAGAGTGTAGCTGTTGGACTGGTTGTTGTTGGAGGTAACGCCGGCACTAAGCCAGTCCATTTCGTAGTAGCCGGTCAGGCGCAGGTCGCCGTCTTTGCCGGTCGCCTTGATCGCGATGCGCGACTGACGGCCGGACGCGTTAAATTCGCTGATGTTCGCCGCATCGGAATTGGCGAGCGGAACGGCAGTAAAGTGCGTGTTCAGTCCATCGCCGGTGGCGCCCTCACGCCACACCGATTCGGCCGCTACGAAGCTGCCGTGGGGACTGATGGTGATGCCGTGGTAATGCACCCCATCATTGTTCTCGAGCGCCTTCCTGACCTCCGTCTGCTGATTCTGAACCGTAGTGACCAGTGAACTGGAACTGGACTTCAGATCGCTGACCGAGCTCTGCAGGCTCGAGACGGCCTCTGTATTCGCGGACAGCGTCTGTTGTTCGGCGCTGGCGGCCTGTTGCGCGGACTGGGCCGCTTGTTGCGCCTGTTGCGCGGACTGCTGGGCCTGCTGGAGCTGCACATCGCGATCCGACAGTTGCTGCTTCAGGGTGTCGATCTGGCCCCGTTGCGATTCCATTTCCTGCCGCAACTCGTCGATTTGGGATTCGACCGACGGTTTATGCGGCACAGGTTTCCGGTGATGGACCGTGTGTTTCGGGGTGGGGGAGCCGGCCGTGGACTGCGCGTAGCCGACGGGAACCGCCATGGCCAGCGCGAGGGTGGCAAGCGCCTTCAGATTGTTCGTCATTAAGCCTCTCTCCGTTGGAATTGCGTGAAAGATGATGCCGGTGGGGAACGCTGATACTGGGGTCCCAAGTGGCCTGTAAGGAGCAGCGAGGAGTCTCGCCAGTCCCTGAAGCGCTTCAAATCCCCAGTGCGAATGGTCGCAGGCGTTTGTGAACATTCGGAGAATATGGGGTGAATGTTCGGGAAAAAGCCCCGGCATCCGGGGAACGAAAAGGCTCAGAAACCAAATGAACCGACAATAGTTACGCACTCCCCGGAGGCCTGGGCAGTGCAGCCGACTGTGGAAAGGGAAGAGTGACGAAAGTAAGCGATCGCCGGAATGCGAACGTTAGTGCAGTCCCGGATTCTTGCCCGCGGCGACCAGATCGGCGAGCAGACGGTAGGCCCCGGGGACGGCTTCCGGCAGTTGCCGATAAACGGCGTACGCCAGATACATCCAGTTGCCCTTGCCGTAGCGCGTGTAAAGAAGACCGCCACGCTGCGGGGCCTGTCCGGGGTCCTGCGTTTCAGTCAGAGCCGTGTATTGCGAGGACCATGACCCCAGGAACGAGTGACCACGCTCTTCTACCCACCCGTCGAAATCGGCTGACGTTATGCGGTTCGGCCAGTTCAGGAGCGGGTTGGCCGGGTCCGTAACCGCGACCGGCGTCCTCTCGTCGACCACCTTCTCAGGATTGCGTCCCAGACTGAGATCGTAGGGGGCCGGGAACTGCACGCTCTGATACTGCACAAGCATCGTTCCGCCATTGCGGACATAGTTCAGCAGACGCGAGGTCGCAGCGCTCAGGTCAGGCCGCGAAGAGTAGGCCCGAATGCCGACGATGATGGCGTCGTAGCTGGACAGATCGCCCTCGGTGAGGTCTGTGGACGAAAGCAGATGGGGCTGGATGCCGATCTCGGAGAGAGCCCCCGGCACCTCATCGCCGGTCCCCATGATGTAGCCGACTTTCAGATCATGTGGAACCTTCACGTCCACCGCGCGCAGGCGGTAGGCGGCTGGATGGTACAGATAATAAGGACGCAGCCCAGGATATCCGACGGTGGTGAACCCCTCGGAGAATCGGGCATTGCCGCTCTGAGCTACGGCGCGGATCTCATAGTCCTGCCCGGTGAGTTGCCCGGAGTGCAGTGTGAACGACAGGTCCTGGCGGCTTCCTGGCGGCAGATGAAAGTTCTCCGCTGCGGGATCAGCCGTCCATCCAGCCGGCAGATCCAGATGCAGAGTGCCGTCGGCGTCGCTCTGTTGCTGGTTGCTCACCGACACCGAAAAGGGAAGAGTCGAGGTTCCCAGCGGCACGACGCCCGCCTCCGCGGGAAGGTTCACGGAAATCTGCGGCACTACCGCCAGCGGCTGATAGACTCCGCCGATGCCATGCACCCGGTGCATGGTTTGCACCGCCTCACCCACGCGGATCGGCACACCCATGTAGTGGAACTCCGCCCAGCCGGCCAGGGGATACGGCGCAAAAGGCAGACTCAGCCAACGCGGATCGGTAATGTCGTAGTACGCCTGTTCAGTGTTTGGGCGAGTGAAATAAGGGCGCGTAAGGTGGGCGCTGCGGGGGACGTAAACGCGGAAGATCACATCGCCGGCGCTGGACTGCGGCTCGTCGAGACCGGGCGCGCCCAGACGTGTCATCTGCCAGGAGTCGCCATCCTGATTAGCAAGCCAGGTCCGCGCCAGTTGCAGGCCTTCCGTTGACGGCCCCCAGTCGCCGCCAGCCGTCACGTGGAGCCGGACATCGATCTCAGAGCCAGGTGTGACGTCAGTCGGTGTCTCTTCGGGCACAATTGGCGGAGCCGCGTTCGCGCCTGTGGCGGTCCGCGGCATCACCACCGCGTTGACGTGAAGTCCAAGGGCTTCCGCCAGAGCCGTGTTGAACTGCGCCAGTTTGATGTTCAGTTCGTGAACGAGATTCGCTTTGTCGTCGGCGCTTAACCCGCTCCCGTTCACCTGCTCGATGAGTTGCTGGGTCGCCTTGTACCCTTCCGCCAGTTCCGGAGCGATTCTTTCCGGATGCGCGGGCGAGTCGCCGCTGAGCGCGGCCGTCACGTGTCCCTGGATCGCTTTGAGTCCGGCGACCAGGAACAGGGTGTCGCCCGAATGCACCAGTGCGGCCATGCCAGGGAGCGACGTGTCAATGCCGTCAAAAAAAGATCCCTCCTGCTCTGGCGCCGACACCCGCGAACCGTAGCGGTGGTAGGCGACGCTGACCGGTCCCGGGAAGGGAAGCGTGCCGCCGCCGTTCTGGGACTTCTGCTCGCTCCACCCGGTCCGCGCCATCTGGAAATACGACTCGCCCAATACCGGATCCCAGGTGCCTTCCGGTACCTCGAGGGTCATCGATGGGTAAGTATCGTTCCACTTCTGCGTCACGTAGTCGTAGAAACGCACCGGCGACCACTTGTTCGTCGCATAGTCGAAGAGGCCTTTGCTGCTGGGCGCAAAGAACGGCTGGCGGGCGTAGACCTTCAGCGGCGACCACGGGCGGAGTCCGGCGGCGATCTGATCGGGACAAACCTTCGGGTCGCCCGCAGCGGAAAACGCTTCCTGATTCATTTCTCCGGAGACCTGGTGATGGCCGTGCCCGTCAGTGATGTTTCCCGTGAATGTAGAAGCCGTAACCAGCGGCCGATCCATGCGCACGACGCGCACCACATCGCAGAGCACGCGTTCTCGTCCCCACTGCTGGTGCGCCTCGTCGATGGTCTTGGAAAAGCCATAATCGACGACGCGAGTGAAATACTGCTCGGACCCCGAGTACCGATCGGCCAGCAGCAGCTCGTTGGTTCGGATCAGCCCCAGTGCGTCATAGCTCTCGCTCGACATGGCGTTCTGTCCGCCTTCGCCGCGGGTCAGCGTCAGGATCGCCGTGCGCGCTCCCATGCCACGAGATTCATACGCCAGCATGCCGCCATCCTCATCGTCAGGGTGAGCGACGATAAACAGCAGGCTGCCCCAGGTGTTTAGCTTGCGCAGTGTCTGCGCCAGCCCATCTGCGCCGCGATCCTGCGGCAGCGTCTGGGCGTCGGGCGAGGCGGCAATCTGCGTGCGCCACGGCACCACCTGCGCGGCCACCGCGATCGGGGTAATGCAAAGAAGAATGGCGCAGAGAAACGTGGGGGCGATCGAGCCGCGCGTGCGGTGCCAGGGTAGAAGAGACCGGGGCGTCATGAATTGTCAGTGTATCGTGACGCGATCTGATACAAAGGGCTGGACCATGGCTTCCGAGCCTACAGCGCGTTCTGCGGAAGATCGCACGCCGGCAGGTCCGCAGGCGACAGTTGCGGGCAGCAATGCCGCTGCGCCCCATTTGGAGCGGCTGATCGGATTGCCGAGCGCCATCACGCTGAACATGATGTACATGATCGGCGTCGGCCCCTTCATTACGCTGCCCCTGATCGTCGCCGCCATGGGCGGATCCCAGGCGCTGCTGGGCTGGCTCCTCGGCGCCTTTATCGGCGTCTGCGATGGTCTGACCTGGGCGGAACTCGGCGCGGCGATGCCAGAGGCCGGTGGCTCCTACACCTTTCTGCGCGAGATCTACGGTCGCGACGGGCCCGGCCGCTACTTCTCCTTCCTCTATATCTTTCAGCTCGGCTTCAGCGCGCCGCTCTCGATTGCCTCCGGCTGCATCGGTTTCGCAGAGTTTGCTTCCTTTCTGTTCCCCTGGCTGAGCCACCCCGTCATCGCGGCGTGGCTCAACGGTATTCACTGGACCAGCCTTCTGGCTGCGGGCGCCTGCGCTGCGATCGTCGGCCTTCTCTACCGCGATATCCGGGCCATCCTGCGCACCGCCTGGATTCTTTGGGCAGGCGTGATGGCAGCGATGGCCACTGTCATCCTCGCCGGATTCACGCATCTGCACCCCGCGCTCCTGCACCTGCCGCCCCACGCCTTCAGCTTCTCGCCGGGGTTCTTTGCCGGACTGGGCTCCGCCACACTCATCGCCACCTACGACTACTGGGGCTATTACAACGTCTGCTTCATCGGCGGAGAAATTCGCGAGCCGGGCAAAACGATTCCCCGGGCCGTTCTGTTCTCGATCGCGGTGGTGACGGTCCTCTACATCTGCATGAACATCAGCGTGCTCGGTGTGATCCCGGCGCAGGCCATGGGCAAAGGTATCGTTGCCGAAACCGTCGTTTCGCGGATGGTCGCCTCGACGTTCGGACCCGCGGCAGCCGTCGTTGTGACCTGCCTCATCATGTGGACGGCCTTCTCGTCGGTCTTCGCGCTGCTGATGGGCTATTCGCGCGTGCCCTATGCGGCTGCCCTCGACGGCAATTACTTCCGCATCTTTGCCCACCTGCACCCTCGGCGGAATTTTCCTGACTTCTCGCTGCTGGCGCTGGGCGCCGTCGCCATCGTCTTTTGTTTTTTCCGGCTCGTCCAGGTGATTGCCGCCCTCGTCGTCATCCGCATCGTGTTGCAATACCTGCTGCAGCAGGTGGGCGTGATCGTACTGCGCATTCGCCGGCCGGAGATGCCGCGACCCTTCAGGCTTTGGCTTTACCCGCTGCCGCCGCTGCTGGCGCTCACCGGATTCCTCTTCATCCTTTTCTCTCGAGCCCAGGGTCTGCGGGAACTGCTCTTCGCTGTCACCATTGCGTTGCTGGGCAGCGCGCTGTACTTTACGCGGGCGCGCAGCCGCGGGGAATGGCCTTTTAAACTAAGAACAGAAGGAGAACGCCATGGTTGATTTGTCTGTTTCGGATGGCATTCTCGTACTGCACGTGCGCGGCGCCGACCAGCTCTGGGCCCTGAAGAGCACTCTGGAAATCCCGCTGCAGCACGTCGCCGGCGTCACTGCCGATCCGTCGATCGCCCATGGCTGGTGGCACGGCGTCCGCATGCCCGGAACGCAGATCCCCGGCATCATCACCGCCGGCACTTTCTACCAGCATGAAAAGCGCGTCTTTTGGGATGTGCATCATCCGGACAATACCATCGTGATCGATCTGCACGACGAGCGCTACAACCAGTTGATCGTCGAGGTCGCCGATCCCGCCGCCGCGGTCAGCCTTGTGCGCTCCGCCACGGCAGGGAGCTGATCGTGTCCGTGCCGTCGACTCCCGACCTGTCCTGCTTCGTCGTAGCCGGAGGGCAAAGCACCCGCATGGGTTCCGACAAGGCGCTGCTGCTTCTGGACGGCACACCGCTCGTCGCTCGCGCTCTGGATACGCTGCGCAGTCTCGGACTTTCACCACGCATCTGCGGCTCCCGTAGGGATCTGGCCCGCTTTGCTGAGGTGATCCCCGACAACTTCCCGCAGCGCGGTCCGCTGGCCGGGATCGAAGCGGCACTGGCCATCTCGGAAACGGAGCTGAATTTGTTTCTGCCGGTGGATCTGCCCAACGTGCCCGGCTCTTTCCTTCGCTGGCTGCTGGCTCGCGCAAGGGCGAGCCAGGCCGTAGCCGCGATTCCTGTTGTCGGCGATCGCCCGCAGCCTCTGTGCGCGGTCTACAGCCGCCGCCTGCTCGACAGCATTCGCCGCTCCCTCGCCGCCGGCGACTGCAAAGTGATGAATGGTATCCTCACGGCCGCCGAATCCCTGGGAGAACCGGTCGATCTCTTCAATGTGGAGACGGTCGCCGCAGCCATCGGTCCCGAATGGCCCTCCTCATCGCCCGTCACGGACCGGTTTCGCAATGTGAACACACCGGCGGATTACGCGCGCCTCACCCACTTTCGCTCCTTTGCTACTGGAGCAAAGAGCGGTCATCCAATAAGCTGAACAGTAACCTGACACCAGGCGAGGGCACCGACGCGTGAGCATCTCCCCCGAGATTCCCATCGAAGTGAAGGCGGAGTCGAACGGTCACAGCGACCGGCAGCCTTACATTGCCTTCGAGCATGTCTCGAAATCCTTCGGCAGTCTGCAGGTCCTCAACGACATCAGCTTTTTCGTTAACCCGGGTGAGACGCTCTGCATCCTCGGACGCTCTGGCGTGGGCAAGTCTGTCTCGCTGCAGCTCATCATGGGGTTTCTTCGCCCCGACTCCGGCCGCATTCTTGTCGCTGGCGAGGACATCACCGATTTCAACGAGGAGCAGATGCAGACGGTCCGTCGTAAGGTCACCATGGTCTTTCAGAACGGAGCGCTCTTCGATTCGCTGAGCGTGGGTGAAAACGTCGCGTTTCCTCTGCGCGAAGGCCGAGGTCTCTCCGATGACCAGATCGAGCAGATCGTCCGCGGCTTGCTGGAGATGGTCAGCGTCGCCGAGATGTATGACCTTCTTCCCTCCGACCTTTCCACGGGCATGAAGCGCTCCGTCGCCATTGCGCGCGCTTTGGCGGCTGAACCGCAGGCCATTCTTTATGACGAGCCGACCACGATGGTCGATCCGCTCATCGCTCGGCTGCTCGGCGACCTGATCCAGAAGCTGCAGAACCAGCTGCAGCTGACCAGCATCGTGGTTACGCACGATATGCGATTTGCCGAAAGACTGGCGGACCGCGTGCTTTTTCTTCACCAGGGAAAGGCCGAATTCTTTGGGACGATGGAGGAAATGAAGCGCTCCGACGATGAAATCCTGCGCCAGTTTCTGGAGCTGGACATGCTGGTTTTGCCGCAGCTCTGAGACCGTTTTCGGCCCTGCCCCCCACCCCCCCTGGGTGAGGACCTCAACAAGTACCCTGTTTTCAATTAGGGGAGGGTAATACCTTTTGGGTATTACCCTTTTTCGATGCACCATTTGTGAGGCAGCGGCTTTTGGCGATCCAGCGCACCGGGCCGGAAACGGGCCTTGAAAGGGAAGTATTGGCGACATTCCGTCGGCGTGGTCAATCCAGCTTTGCGAGTGCTATTGCAACCACCGCCGAGTGGTCTTCACCACAGCCATCTCTGGACGGGGGGCATTTTGGCAATGGGCTTCTCATAATCCGGGGTATACCCAATGCACTCGATTTGAATGCCCTTCCACTGCGGTTGACAGCGAAATTCGGTGGGATCGCGGGAGTCGTTCGGGTAGCGGATGAGCAGCATGCGATCACCCCTCCACGAGAGATCAATCAATCGAGGATCGTGCCCAACGGTAAAAACGGTCGTTGAGTGGCCTTGTTTACCAAATATTCGCGCAAAAAGGCCTTGCCGATTTTGCCAGAGTCGCACAGAACTATGAAACGAGTCCGTGGCCCCACAATCCTCTTCACTCACTTCGGCGACGCGTTTCCCGTCTCTCGATGGAATCGGCGGAAACTCGTAGCGGCCACACATGACGCCTCTGAAGAGAAACAGGAGCAAGGTCAATGCTGAGGCGCACAGCAAAATCCCAGCGGCCATCCGCCCAAGCAGCATCCAATGCCAACGACTGTTTTGGTGTGCGCGCCATAAAGCAGCAGCGGCAACGATGAGCAAAGCGCCTATTAGCAAAAGAACCATTCGCTCTGTGGGCTACCATCTTGGATGGTAAGCCAAATATGCGTATTCGGGCGGATGACCGGCCATCCTTCCCTTTGCCGGCTGTTCGCGTAGAACCTGCACCCCAGCCCGTACCTGCCGCATTGTTAAACTAAGAGAGTGAAGATCGCCCTCGCGCAAATCAATCCCACCATCGGAGATTTCCGCGGAAACACCTCGAAAATTCTGGACTTTACCCGCCGCGCCCAACAGGGCGGCGCCGATCTGGCGCTCTTTCCCGAACTGGCCATCTGCGGCTATCCGCCGGCCGACTTCCTCGAGAAGCCCGCCTTTGTCGCGCGCTGCGGTGAGGCTTTGTGCGAGATCGCCCGAGCCACGGCGAGCGATCGCATAGCGGTCATCGCCGGCTACGTCACGGCGGCCGAGCACGGCGCCGGCAAGCACGTCATGAACTCCGCAGCCCTGGTGCGGGATGGGCACGTCGAGTTCGTCCAGTCGAAGATGCTGCTGCCGTACTATGACGTTTTTGACGAGCAGCGCTACTTCGCTCCTGCGGCGCGGCAGCGGCTCTGCCATCTCGACGGCGAGCCCGTCGCGCTCACCATCTGCGAAGACGCATGGAACGACAAGAGCTTCTGGGAGAACCGGCTGTACTCGGTCGATCCCGTGGAAGAGCTGATGAAGCAGGGCGCTTCGCTCATCCTGAACATCTCCGCCTCGCCCTGGTGGCATGGCAAGCGGGCGCTCCGGCAGGAGATGCTGGCGGCGATTGCCCGGCGGCATCGCGTCCCGGTGGTGATGGTCAATCAGGTTGGAGGTGACGACAGCCTCGTTTTTGACGGATCCAGCCTCGTGCTCGGGCCTGACGGGAGTGTGATCGCCCAGGCGAAGAGTTTTGAAGAAGACCTGATCTTCGCCGATCTGTCCGCGTTATCCGGCGACGTTCACGACCAGGCCGGCGATGAAGACGAGGCGATGCTGGAGGCACTGGCTCTCGGCACCCGTGATTACGTGCGCAAGTGCGGCTTTTCGAAGGTGGTGGTCGCACTGAGCGGGGGCATCGACTCAGCCCTGGTGACGGCGATTGCTGTTCGGGCCCTGGGCGCGGAGAATGTCACGACCCTGGGCATGCCCAGCCCTTATTCCTCCCCAGGCTCCATCGACGACAGCCGCCACCTGGCCGAGAATCTGGGCGTTCGGTATGAAGTTCTCCCCATCGATGGAATCTTCACTGGCTTCAATCATGCGCTGGCTCCCGTTTTCGCCGGCCACGCACCCGATATCACCGAGGAGAACCTCCAGTCGCGCATTCGCGGATCGCTGCTGATGGCGTTCTCCAACAAGTTCAACGCTCTTGTGCTGACTACCGGGAACAAGAGCGAGATGGCGACAGGCTACTGTACCCTGTATGGCGATATGGTCGGCGCGCTCGCGGTCATCGGTGACGTCCTGAAAACCCGCGTCTATGATCTGTGCCGGTGCATCAACCGGACCCGGGAAGTCATTCCGCGCGCAATCATAGAAAAGCCGCCCTCCGCGGAGCTGCGCCCGGGGCAGATGGACACCGACTCTCTGCCGCCGTATGAAGTTCTGGACCCCATACTCGAAGCCTACGTCGAGCGGTACGAGCCTCCCGAGGCGATTGCTGCCGACCGGGGACTGGACCTCGCCACCGTTCGCGCCGTCGTGAGGATGGTGGAGCGCAGCGAGTACAAACGGCAGCAGGCCGCTCCCGTATTGAAGGTCACTCCCAAGGCGTTCGGTATGGGCCGGCGTTTCCCGATTGCAGTTCAGGTTCAGGTTTAGCAATATCCCCGAAAGGATTCTATGTACAAGTATTTCATCCCCAGTTGTTTGCTTGCGCTGTCTCTCGGATTTTCCGCAGCGGAAGCGCAGACTCAACCGCCTGCAGCGCCCGTTCCGCAGCAGGTTCCCAGCGCTCCGGGCGCTCACGGTGCACCACAGGAGGTGCAATTTCCTCCGGTCGAAGCGTCCAATTTTTCCGCTGCCGCACCCACAAAGGACGACGTCGAAGCGTTCCTCAAGACGTCCTGGGGTTACGACCCCAACCGGGAGTGGGAAGTCTTCGGCGTCCAGAAGACCCTCGCACCGGGGGTGAGCAAGGTCATCGTGCTGGTCGCGGAGAAGCAGAATCCGAAGCAGATCGCCAACCTGACTTTCTTCGTGACGCCCGATGGAAAACACCTCATCTCCCAGGAAGCCGTGCTGGATTTTGGTCCGCGGCCCTATGAGAACAACTACCGCGTTCTCCAGCAGCGGGCGACGGGTCCGTCCCGCGGGGCGGCAGGGAAGCAGTTTGAACTGGTGGAATTTGCGGACTTTGAATGCCCGCACTGCAAGGAGGCGCAGACCGTTGTAGATAAGCTCCTCCAGGATTTCCCGCAGGCTCACTATGTTTTTGAAAACTTTCCTCTCGTGAACGTCCATCCCCAAGCCTTCAAAGCAGCGGCCTATGGAGAATGTGTGACTCAGCAGGGCGGTAACGAGGGATTCTTCAAGTACGCCAATGCGATCTTCGCGGCCCAGACCGAACTCGCCGGACAGGGAGCCGAGCAGGCGCTGCGCAACGCGGTGACCGCCGCGGCCGTCGATCCGGACAAGGTGGCAGCCTGCGCCGCTTCGCCGGCAGGGAAGAGCCCGGTGGAGGCCGCCATGCGCCTCGGACAGGACCTCAACGTCGATGAGACGCCCACGCTCTTTATCGACGGGCGCGCGGTGCCGATGCTTGCCGTTCCCTACGAGCAGCTGAAGAAGATCATCGAGTACCAGTTCTCGCTGGATAAGGCACAGTGAGCGATCCCGTCACCCTCGATCTTGCCCGCACGGCGGTCCTCAGCATGGACATGCAGGCGGGGATCCTCTCCCTCTATACGGGTGACGGGACGCTGGTCAGCCGCGCGGCCGAGCTGCTGGATCGCTGCCGGGCCCACCACCTGCCGGTCATTCACGTGCGGGTGGGCTTTCGTCCCGGACTGCCGGAGGTCAGTGAACGGAACGCGTTGTTTGGAGCGATCCGGAACTCTCCGCAGCACCAGAAGCTCTTCGAGGGCGAGGCCGGTGCGGTGCATCCGCTGCTGGGACCGAAGGAAGGCGACATCGAAGTTGTGAAACATCGGGTGAGCGCGTTCACGGGGACCGACCTGGACATGATTCTGCGCGCGCAGTCGGTGGAAACGGTGGTGCTGTTCGGAATTGCGACCAGCGGCGTTGTGCTCTCGACGCTGCTGGATGCGGGCGAAGCGGATTACCGGGCGATCGTCATTCAGGATTGCTGCGGCGACCGGGAGCCGGAACTGCACACGGCGCTGCTGGAAAAGCTCTTTCCCCGGCGCGGCACGGTCATGACTGCCGCGGAGTTTCTGGCCTTGCTCCCGGCCTGAGAGCTATTGGCCGCGGAAGAGGGCGTGATCCAGCGCCAGGTAGCCGGGGCCGTCCGCCAGCAGGAGCAATGCCAGCGCCAGCACGCTCAGGGGAAACTCAAAGCCTCCCGGGCCGGTCAGTCCATGGTGCAAATGCACCTTGACGATGGCTACGGCCATGTCAATGGCGACGCCGATGGCTGCGATTGGCGTCAGCAACCCCAGAATCAGCGCGATACCGCCGAAGAATTCCGTGAAGGCGGCCACATAGCCCAGCCAGTAGGGAAGCCCCAGGTGGGCCACAAAATGGGCGAAGTTGTACAGGGACCCGCGAGGGATCACCTTCATCCAGCCGTGGGCCAGCATAATGGCCCCCACTGCCAGGCGGGCAATCAGGGACGCGACGGGCCGAAAACGCTCGAATTTGGTGACCACGGGAACTCTCCGGAACTGGTTTGTCTTTCAGAGGATAGCCTGGGCTGGCGCTCCGGCGCGATAGGCCGTATCCACTTCGGCATGGCTCTTCCAGAGGGCGTGGATTCCGGCGATTCGACGGGGGATTGCGGTGTGATCCCTGAAGCCGTTCCTGTCATCTAACTGAAAGAGGGGTGTTTAGGAATCAGATTCGCTTCAAATGAAAGCATTTTTCTCTTGATTTTCATAGAAAAAATACCTAGAATAATAAAGTTTGTGACCCACTGGGGCAATCTGTACTGGCCTCCGGTTTTTCTGTAAGTCACTCATCCAACGCAGAGGGTAAATCATTCATGGCAAAGCGTCGTGGCAATCCAAACTGGGGCAAACCCGAGCCGATCGGCCCGGTTGTGCCCACCGTGACTTCCTTCGAGCAGGTCGTCAAGGAGTTCAAGCTCACTCCGGATCAGTATGTCCGCTCCACCCGGCTCCGCGAATGGGCTCGCCGGAACCGCAACTCGAAGTACATTCCCGAATCGCTGCTGGAGGCGTGGGGCTTCGAGATCGAATCCACCTTGTGATTCCCCCGGACATCCTTACAGGTTCAACGCCGCCTTCGGGCGGCGTTTCCATTTGCGGTTAAGTATTCCGCTGGCGCATCGACCGATTGTTTCCGCAGCGCCTGTCGTGGAATGATCCATCCATGGCTCGCCGGCTTCCGCTGTCAACGCTGCTCTCCTTCGCTTTGGTGGCGTTCACGATCGAGTTCGATAACGAAGCCGAGCATCGCCAGCCGCATCACACTTCTGACCATGGTGGTCCGGCTTCCGCTCCGTGGCTGGTCTCTCTGGCGATGTACCTGAACTGCCTGCAGTTTGTTCCGGAGCAGGGAATCGGCATGCGCGAGCTCGAGCGCCTGGCCCGCACGCGCCCCAACTGGGATGGTATGCGTCGCTGGGGTTACATCTACTTTGCGCCGGATCCCACCGATCCTCGTCCGCGCCCTCCGAAATGGGCATGGCTGGTGCGTGCTACTTCCAAAGGTCAGATCATTCAGGACATGATGCGGCCCCTGCTTCTCGAAATCGAGCAGCGCTGGTTCGAACGGTTCGGGAAATCGGCGATCCGGGAACTCCGGACCTCTCTGGTTGCCATGCTGCGCACATTGCCCAGCGGCCTTCCGGACTGCATGCCGATCCTGCACTACAGCCTGGTTTGCGAAGGCCCGGAGCCGGAAGACCGTGGGAACGTGCCGCGGGAAAGTGATCTGGCGAGCCTTCCCCTGCCGAATCTGCTCGCACGCGTCCTGCTGGGCTTCGCCCTGGAGTTCGAACGGGAGTCGCCGGTCTCGCTGGCCATCTGTGCCGACATTCTCCGCGTCCTCGAACCGGATGGAACGCTGGTTCGCAGGATCCCTGCCCTGAGCGGGGTGTCGAAAGAAGCCATCGCGATGGGTTTTGGCTATCTCGTCAAGCGCGGGTTCGTCCAGGTCCGCTCGCAGGAGCCCGCCCGCCGCGGCCGGATTGTCCTTCTGACCTCCGCGGGAACAGAGTTGCAGGGGGAGTATCAGCAGTGGTTGCGCAAGCTGGAAGAGCGCTGGAAGGCGCGCACGGGTGCGGAGGCCACATCCGCCCTTCGGACCGCCCTTGAGGCCCTGGTCGGCGATGGAACGCGGATTGGGTCCCCCCTCTTTCAGGGGCTTGAGCCGCATCCCGAAGGCTGGCGGGCCAACGTTCGCGCTCCCGACATCCTGCCGCACTTTCCCATGGTGCTGCACCGCGGCGGCTTCCCGGATGGAAGCTGATCGCCGCGGATGCAGTTAACGGATGGTCAGGCTGTTGGCGACGTAATGCTGGCCATTAAAGGAGGCGTTCATGATCACGTGGGAACCGACATGCAGCTGATTGCTTTGCGGGAAACGCGAAGGATCGAAGTAAATCGTGTAGGTCTTCTGATCCTGCGAATCGCGCAGCGCTACGTACGCGCCGTGCATATCGAGATAGGTCACGTCGCCGGCAAACTGAAAGGCCGCTCCCGGCGTAGCCAGAATTGCGATATGGCTCGCAACGCCGCCACCCTTGTTATCCGCCTCAAACTGGATCGAGAGCAATGCTCCATGCATCAGGTCCGAGGCGCCGGGCGACTTCACAGTGAAGGACGGCTGCCCCACCCGCTCGATGGGCGTGCTCGCCGGAACGCGCAGGTGGACGGGCTGGCCGGACAAACTGTTCCGGACGGTCAGATCTCCGTCGCGCGGATCAAAGCCGAGGACCTGTCCCTGGCAATTTCCCTCCGGCAAATGACTCAGCATGTGCACGCTGAGCGCAAAAATACTGTCGCCGTCGAGGACCGTCTCGACCGACGCGTGCTCCTGGGGATGCAGATCGCTGAGGGGCGCCAGCACGCCGTCGCGGTACACCTTGGTCCGCTCATCGAACAGGATGTTCATGGGGTGCCCGCCATAGACCTTCAGCGAGATCGCATCCTGCAGCGGATCGACATCGCGGATCACGCCGCCCACGACCGTGCTTTTTCCAACGGGTGCAGCCGGCATCGGCGGCAGATAATCAGGAACCGTCGTGGCAGAAGCCGTTGTGTCGGGAGCGGACGCAGCGCTCGCGGCTGCGGAACCGCTGTTGGCTCGATTCGGATCGGGAGTCGAGGCCGCCAGACACAGTGATCCGCCTACCAGGGCACTCACTACCAACAGCAGCAGGAATCGACGCATAATAAGGCACCTTTCACCTTAAGGAAGAACGGCAGTCATTGGATGTACGTTGACCCCTTCGGGTGGCCTGACGGAGTGAGGGGCAAGCGGCAACATTTCGCGGGGAACTGCATCCAAGTGTCTTGCAGCCAATGACCCCTTTCTGCCGCACACGAAATCGAACTCTCGGAAGCAGGCTGGGCCGCGCCGCCATCGTCGCCGCCTCCGCCGCTTTTGCCCTCTCGCCCGGTCTCGCGCAGAGCATTAAGATCACGTTGCCGCGGCACAGCCAGCTCACCCCCGTACAGCGACTCAACCGCGACGGTGTCGACGAGGTGCGTAAACACGACTACGGAAAGGCAGAGGAGCTCTTCTACAAAGCGTATCTCTACGATCCTTCCGATCCGTTCACGCTGAACAATCTCGGCTACATCGCGGAATTGCAGGGCGACCTGAGCCGTGCGCAGGACTTTTACAAGTTGGCTTCGGAGCAGGGCACCGACGCCTTTATCGACCTGAGCAGCGAGAAGGATTTCCAGGGCAAGCGCATGAGCGTGGCCCTGAACAGCCTGCACGACACGCCGATGCAGGTCAACCGGATGAACTTCGACGCCATGAATCTGCTGGCGCAGCGTCGCAGCACTGAAGCTGAAACGTTGCTGAAGCAGGCTCTGCAGCTCGATCCCCACAACAGTTTCACGCTGAACAATCTGGGCGTTACCGAAGAGTCGATCGGCGACCTGGAAGCGGCGATGCGCTACTACGACGCGGCTGCCAACGCTCGGTCCACCGAACCGGTGGTCGTGACGACGGCGACTGCGTGGCGGGGTAAGCCCGTCCGCGATGTTGCGCTGGAGAATGCCCAGCTGCTGCAGCAAAAGATGAAGACCATCGATCTACCCGCCGCGCGGGCGGCGATGCTGGCTTCCCGCGGCGTGACCGCGCTGAACCAGAACAACTGGACGAACGCGCGCCAGGACTTTCTCCAGGCCTATCATCTGGATCCGAACAGCGCCTTCTCTCTGAACAATGCCGGCTATGTGGCGGAGCGCGAAGGCGATGTGGAAACCGCCAACTTTTTCTATGCGAAGGCGCGCGCAGCGGGCGACGCGGCTGCCAAAGTAGGCCTGGCGAGCCAGCAAGCTGCGGAAGGGAATCCGCTGATGTCCGTGGCCACCAACAACGACCAGGAGACCCAGGGCAAGCTTGACCAGATCCGCGAGAAGCGCCGCCGGCAGACCGGTCCGATCGAGTTGCTCCACCGCAATGGAACGCCGGTGAAGTCGTCGGAGCCGCCGGCGCAGACGCCGAATGGTGCCCAGACGCCTCAGTCTCCAACGCAACCTCAGACTCAGAATCCAACCAATCCTCAATAAACCCAGGAAATTCTCTGATCATGTCCAAAGCACCTGCCGTTGTGCCACCCCCGAAGGAATTCATGGTCCTGCTTTCGCAGCTGCTGCTGCCGCCGCAGGGCAACTTTGCCGCCCAGAACCCTGCGTTGGTTGCGACGCTGAGCGGTATGTCACGCGGGCGTTTCGAGGAGCTGGTCGCGCTGGCCAGTTCGAACCACGTGATTATCCGCGCCATGGATGTGGTTGCCGCAATGATGCGCAATAGCGGTGATTCCGTGCTTGCGAGCTGGGCCGAGGAGGCTCGGTCGGCGGAAGAGGCACGAATCGAGAACGCGCTTTCTTTCCTGAAGCGGATTTGCGCGGCGTTCGAGGATGAAGGGCTCGATGTGACCGTGATCAAATCCCTCGATCACTGGCCGGATTTGGGCAGCGACCTCGACCTCTACACCAATGCCGATCCGGCAAAGGTCGGCGAGATGATGGGGCGGCGCTTCGACGCTCAGCTTGCCGCGCGGAGCTGGGGCGATCGGCTGGCGCGCAAGTGGAACTTCGATATTCCGGGACTGCCGGAAGCGGTGGAGATCCACATGGGCCGGCTGGGGCAGACCGGCGAACAGGTGGCGATGGCGGCGTCGATTTACCCTCGATCGCGGCAAATTGAGGTTGGCGGCCACACGTTCCGCGCCACCTCGATATCCGATCGCATCATGATCTCCACGCTGCAGCGGATGTATCGCCACTTCTACTTCCGGCTATGCGACATTCTGGACAGCGCCGGACTGGTGGAAAGCCGCGTCGTCGATTACGACGATCTGCAGCGCGTCGCACAGCGGTCGGACATCTGGGAAGGCGTAGCGACTTATCTGGTGATCGTCTCCGATTATGTGGCGCAGTACCGCGGAACGGGCCTCGATCTGCCGCGAACGGTGCGCTCGACGGCGCGCTTCGGCGGCAACCTTGTTTACTACGCCAAGGAGTTTTTGCGCGTGCCGCTCTTCCCCCAGTCGGCGACGCTCTACAGCCGGCAGTTCAGCGGCATGCTGCGCAAAGGGGAGCTGCCCAGCACGGCGCGTCTGGGGCTGCTGCCGCCACTGGCGACTGCCGCGCTGGTCGGCATGAAGCTGACCGGGAGCGATAAGGGCATCTGGTAAGTTGTGAGCCGCACCCAGGGAATGGGAGTTACCGGTTACGGATGCTCTGTTTGCCGGTCTGCCTGTTCGGGCCGGCAGCCAGCCCTGTTCCGACTGAAGTACGGAAACGGGATCGGTCCGGCTGACATTCTCGCGCGATTCGACTTTGTCATAGCTTCGCCGGAAAAAGTGCAGATCGTTGACATAACGGCGGTAGGCATAGTAGCGTTATGCCTATGGCAATTATGGACGACCATGTAAGCCCGGCTGGCGCTCTGCCCCTGCTCATTCTTCGCGTGCTCCAGTCTGAGTCGCTGCACGGATATGCCATTGCGCAGCGGATTCACCTGCTTTCCCGCGAGATCCTGGCGGTGGAGGAAGGTCTGCTCTACCCCACGCTGCAGAAGATCCTGCGCAAGGGATGGGTCGAAGCAGAGTGGGGCATTTCGGAGACAAACCGCAAAGTTCGCTTCTACCGGCTCACGCGGCGCGGTAAAGCCCAACTGGAACGGGAATTGTCGAGCTACGAACGGATCACCCAGGCGATCCAGGAAGTCCTTCGCACCGCATAGCTATCCACTCCGGCGTTTGTGAGGTCTCGCCATGGGCGAATTCTTTCGACGGCTGTATCACCTGATCAACCAGCGGCGCTTCGATGCCGAGCTCGAGAACGACATGGAATTTCACCGCGAGATGGCGGCACGCGCCGGGAACAGCAACTTCGGCAATTCGCTGCGACTGCGCGAGCAGGCCTATGAATCCTGGGGCTGGACCTGGCTCGATCGACTGATGCAGGATTTGCGTTTCGGCCTGAGGATTCTCAGCCGGTCGCCTGGATTTACCCTGGTCGCGGTGTTGGTGCTGGCCATCGGCGTCGGCGTGAATGTGTCTGCCTTCAGTCTGTTCAACATGGTGGCGCTCAAGCCTCTCCCTGTGCCGGAAGCGGATCGCCTTGTGCGTCTGGAGCGGCGGTCGCCGGACCAGTACTCGAGCGAGATATCCTTCCCCTCGTTTCTTTTTTACCGAGAACATGCTCGCACGCTCTCCGCAACGATGGCGGTGATGGGTGTGCCGCCGATGGAAATTGACAACGACCAGCAGCTCGCCAGCGCCTCTTTTGTGACGCCGAATTACTTTGTGGAGTTAGGAACCAGACCGGCCGACGGACGTCTTCTCGATCCGGCCAGCGACGGCAGCGCGAAGGACGCACCCGCCGTCGTGCTGAGCTATGGATTTTGGCAGCGCCGCTTCGGTGGCGATCCCAATGTCGCGGGCCGCGTGATCCATCTGAATGGCAAACCGGTGACGATTGCCGGGGTAACCCCGTTTGCCTTTGCCAGCCTGGGTGGACAAGACCCGGATCTCTGGCTGCCCATTGCCCAGCAGCCGTATTTCATCGAGCGCAGCACCGTTCTCCACGACTGGACCAACGGCAGCGTGCGGATGTGGGGGAAGCTGGCGCCCGGGGTCAGCGCAGGCGCCGCCGAGCAGGAGCTGCGTACACTCACGAACGAGCTGCGCCGCCAGCATCCGGACGCAGTATGGGATAAGGAGCGGATTCAAAGCTCCCCCGGCGGACATCTGCAGGTGATGCAGCCGCAGATGGTGCGCGTGGCCGCCATGATCGGGACCCTGGCGCTTCTCATTCTTATCGTTGCCTGCGCCAATGTGGGGGGACTAATGGCCGCCCGGGCGGTCACGCGGCAGCACGAGATCGGCATTCGCATCGCAATCGGGGCCGGGCGCTGGCGCATTTTTCGGCAGCTCTGCACGGAAAGCCTGGTGCTCGGCAGCCTGGGCTCACTGGCCGGGCTGGGATTATCCTGGGCGGTGCTCAGGATCGTGCTCTTGAAGTTTGACGCTCCGGGATGGCTGAGCGCCCGACCCGACTGGCGCG
This sequence comes from Acidobacteriaceae bacterium, assembly GCA_035656855.1. Taxonomy (GTDB): domain Bacteria; phylum Acidobacteriota; class Terriglobia; order Terriglobales; family Acidobacteriaceae; genus Palsa-343. Next base: position 48,532 of record DASRRO010000114.1, read on the forward strand.
TTCTGCTGTTCGCTGTCGCAATGACCGTAGTGGCAACCCTCCTCTTCGGGCTGATGCCTGCGCTGCAGATCGCCCGTCAGCGGCAGCAGAAGACCTTTGCCCGGCAGATTCTGGTAGGCGCGCAGATTGCAGCCAGTTCCGTGCTGCTGATTGTGGCCGCGCTGCTGGTTCACGCCGCGCAGCATGCGCTGTATACCGATCCGGGATTCGGCTATGAGCAGATCGTCTCCATCGATCCGGGGCTGAGCCGCCATGACTATACCCCGGCCGGCGCAGGGGAATACCTCGACCAGATGCAGAGCCGGTTGCGCGCGCTGCCGGGAGTGCGAGCGGTTTCGCTGGTCCAGTTGCCACCTTTGGGACACGTGGTCTCCAACTGGACGACAGAGATTCGCGACAGGAAGGTGACGATTTATCCGAACTGGGTTACACCGGAGTTCTTCCCCACGATGGGCATTTCGCTGCGCCTGGGACGTATCTTCCATCCCGGGGAGAAACATGTCGTGATCGTGAGCGAGTCGCTCGCGCGCCGGCAGTGGCCCGGCGAGGATCCGCTGGGACAAACCGTCGGCGAAGGCGCGAACCGGGATTCGGTCATCGGCGTGGTGGCCGACGCTCACATCAATGCCCTCAACGATGACGATGCTTTGGAGCAGTACTGGGCGGCCCAACCAGAGAATATGCCGAATATGGTGATCATGGTTCGATCGGCGGGTGAACCCGGCTCGATTGGACCGGCGGCGAGGGCGATTGCCACCAGTCTCGACCGCTCGGTATTTCCGGAGGTCCGGCAGATCAAAATTCTGTATCGCGAGAACATGAGGATGATCGAGGATGTGGCGGCGATCGTGAGTCTCGTGGGTCTGATTGCAGCAGCCCTGGCAGCCATTGGCTTGATCGGGCTGGTCGCCTTCGTCGTGACCCAACGCACGAAAGAAATCGCGATTCGCATCGCGCTTGGCGGCCGGCCCGGGGCTGTGCTGAGCGCAGTGCTGCTGCAGTTTCGATGGCCGTTGATCCTTGGCTCGGCGACGGGCACAGTTCTGGCGGCATTTGGATCAGGGCTTCTGCGAATCATGCTCTATGGCGTGAGTAATCTCGATCCAGCCAGCTTCGCGACCGCCCTTGGGCTCCTTGGGCTGATTGCGGTCGTTTCCATGCTCGTCCCGGCGATTCGCGCCCTGCGACTGGATCTCGCGGCAATTTTGCATTATGAATAGCGGCTCGTTGGCGCGGCCTGGGGGGATTGGATCGAATGAGCGCCCAGTCGCCGAAGACGCTCAGAACGGCAACGGGTCCTGACGCACGCCGCCACGGCTCGCGACAGCGCCGGCGTCCACAGCACTGCCAGGCGCTCCCCTTGACATTCGACCTGAAGAACGATAGCTTCAGGTCGAATGTCGACTGAAGAGCAGGAGAGCCAGCTTGAACTGCTGCAGGGGACGCTGGACCTGCTGATTCTGCAGACGCTCGCTTTCGGGCCGGCGCATGGCCATGCGATCGCGCGGATCATCCAGCAGCGATCGGATGAAGTCCTGCAGGTTGGCCATGGGTCGCTCTACCCGGCGCTGCAGCGCCTGCTGAAGCGGGGCCTCATCGTCGCCGACGACGGGTTATCCGAAAACAATCGCAAGGCGCGGTTTTACCGGCTTACGGCGAAGGGCCGCAAGCGGCTCACCGCGGAGACCTCGAAGTGGGAGCGCTTCGCCAGCGCGATCGCGCGCATGCTGTCTCCAGTGCCGGACCAGAATTCATAGGCCCCGTTATCCCTGAAGCGAGGATGGTGCGATGGAAAGCTGGGAAGAGCGCAGGAAGCGTTTAGAAGACGAGATGCAACAGCACATCGACCTCGAAACCCAGGAGAACATCGAGGCGGGCATGTCGCGCGTCGAGGCCCGCCAGGCAGCCATGCGCAGGTTTGGCAGCGTTTCCCTGGCCGGCGACCAGTCCCGCGAGGCGTGGGGCTGGCTGTGGCCGGAGCGGCTGTGGCAGGACGTGCGCTACGCACTCCGCAGTTTCCGTAAGAATGCCGGCTTCACCTCGGTCGCTCTGCTCTCGCTCATGCTCGGCATCGGCGCCAGCATCGCGCTGTTCAGCGTGGTTTACGGCGTCCTGATTGCGCCGTATCCCTACGCGCGCCCGAATCAGATCTGGGCGCCAGCGGTTGTCGGTCCCAACGACGCGGTTCGCGGATGGCACTGGTATTCGCAGCAGGAGTTGGAGGAAATCCAGAAGCTGCCGGCGTTCAGCGACGTCATGGCGACCCTCCCCAAGCCCGTCCTGCTCACGGGCGGCATCAACCCGGAGAACTTTTATGGCGTCTTCCTCACCGGCGGGGCCTTCAACTTCCTGGGAGTGAAGCCGCTGATCGGGCGGACCCTTCAGCCTTTCGATATCGGGGCCGGCAGCCAGCCGGCGCCCGTGGTGGTGCTCAGTTACGGATTCTGGCAGCGCTTTTTCAGCGGCGATCCCCACGCCATCGGCCGCACCATCACCCTGGATAACGTGCCCCGCACCGTCATCGGCGTGATGCCGCCGCGCTTCGGCTGGTGGACCAACGAAGCCTTCTGGCTGCCCCTGCCCCGGGATCTGAAAGATCCCAGCGGCCTCGCAGTTATCGTCCGGCTGGCCCCCGGCGTCACGCAGCACGCCGCCGAGCAGGAGCTGAATCAGCTCAACATCCGCTTCGCCGCCGAGCGCCCGCAGGATTATCCGAAGGGCCGGCTGCGCACAATTTTTCTGAATTACATGGACATCACCGCCGCCAGCGGCGACATGAGCGCAAGCCTGCATCTGCTGCTGGCCGCCGTGGGACTTCTGCTGCTGATCGCCTGCGTGAACGTGGCCAACCTGCAGCTGGCGCGGACCACAGGACGGGCCCGCGAGATTGCCATGCGCATCGCCATCGGCGCAGGGCGCGGGCGACTGGTGCGGCAGCTCCTGACTGAAAGCGTGCTGCTTTCGGTGGCGGGCGGCGTGCTCGGCGTCCTGTTCGCGCTGGGCGCTACCCGGCTGATCGTCGCCCTCATTCCGCCGGACTATGTGCCGAACGAAGCCCGCATCGCCATCAATGGATGGGTGCTTCTCTTTTCCCTCGGCGTCTCCATGTTCACCGGAATTCTGTTCGGCCTTGCGCCCGCCCTGCGCTCCTCGCGGCCCGACCTGGTGGGTACCCTGAAAGACGGCAGAGGGGGCGCCACCGGCAGCCTGCGAGGACGCTCCATGCGCAGCTGGCTGGTCGTGGCCGAAATTTCGCTCTCGGTCATGTTGCTGGCCGGAGCCAGCCTCGCGGTGCGCGGCTTCATCCAGATTCTCCACGTCGATCCCGGCTTCCAGCCGGCGCGCGTCCTCCGCATCGACATCACGCTTGCTCCCAAACGCTATCCCACCTGGCAGCAGCGCAATAACCTGGACCGCGCTCTGCTCGACAGCGTTATGAACCTGCCCGGCGTCCAGGCTGCCGACCTCGGCAACGGAGGCCTGCCGTATGGCGGAGATCGTTCCACATTTTCTATCCCCGGTGAGCCGCCCCAGGACGGTCGCAAGGTATCCATCGCCCTCGTCAGCCGGCAGTATCCGCAAACCCTCGGCATCCCACTCAGGCAGGGCCGCGAATTTACCGAGGCCGAAATCCAGAGCGGCATGCGCGTGGCCCTCATCAACGAGAGCGCTGCCCGCCTTTGGCCGTCTGGTGAAAACCCAATCGGCCGGACGCTCCAGCTCGACGATCTGGCGCGGCCCTTCAACAACCCGCAGGTGCTCCCCGCTCCGGGAATCGCCGCCGGTGTCACCGTGGTGGGCGTCATTGGCGACACCAGAAACGACGGCCTGAACGAGCCTCCCGCGCCCGCCGTCTTCCTGCCCTATACCCTGGTCGCGCCACCCGATCGCCAGTTGGCCGTGCGCACCGCCAGCGATCCGCTGGCCATGATCAATGCGGTGCGGATGAAAGCGCGCGATCTCGATAAAGACCTGGCCCTCGGCAAGCCCAACACCCTCGACGAGGTGATGAGCGAAGAAACGCAGCAGCCCCGCTTCAACATGGCGCTGTTCAGCGCCTTTGCAGGTCTGGGCCTGGCGCTCGCGGCCATCGGCATCTACAGCGTGATCTCGTACAACGTCTCCCAGCGCGTGCAGGAGATTGGCGTACGCATGGCGCTGGGGGCGAAGCGCGGGGACGTTCTGAAGCTCATTCTGCTGATGGTGACGAAAGTCGCGGCGTTGGGGCTTGTTATCGGCCTCGTCGGGGCTGTCCTGCTCGAACGCCTCGTTCAGTTCCAGATGTTCGCGAAGACATCCTTCGGCGTGATTCCACTGGCGGCGATCGTGGTCGTCCTGGCCGGGGTATCGCTTCTGGCCGCGTGGCTTCCGGCGACGCGGGCGGGGAATCTCGATCCCGTAACCGCGCTGCGGCACGAGGCATAGACTTTACCCTCAACCGTCGGCGACGGAGCCAGCCGCCCGCTGAGAGCCCTGCCGCCGGTGTGAGAAGCGGCTGTCCTCCCGCCGCCCATGCCGGCGCCAGAGGATTGACCGGTTCGTTTGCGGCGAGAGATCCACCATAATGACAACATGCTTCTCAAGCCATTCATTCGCATGTTGCGCGATGGCCGGCTGACCGCACTACTGGGAGTCGGCAGCGGACTGAAGCCGTTCTACAAGCTGACTTATCTGGCCGCTGCCGGAGAGGCCGGACTGCTGACCCGGCTGGCTGCCGGGCCGGCCACGTTGGAATCCCTCGCCGAGTTTTTTGCTGTTGCCGGCCAGGGGAGAGAGGCGCTCGAGGCCTGGCTGCAGATGGGGATTCGCCTGCGGCTGCTGCGGCTGGAGCCACGCGGCTACGCATTGCGCGGGCTGGCAAAAATGCTCGCTCGTCCCGAAAACGATGCCGCGCTGGCCATGGTGGAGGAAGTGGCCGGGCTGCACCACAAGCTCCTCCTCGCGACGCTTCCGAAGCTGCGGAGTGGCGAGCTGTGGAGCCTTGGCGATCAGGATGGAGAACTGATTGCCCGATCCTCTCGTGTGCTGGAGGCCTTCCAAACGGAGGTCATGCAGCGCACGTTCCCGGCGAAGGGCGCGGTGCGGTTGCTGGAGATTGGCTGCGGATCGGGTATCTACCTGCGACACGCCGCCGGCAGAAATCCCTCGCTGACCGCGCTTGGACTGGAGCTTCAGCCGGCGGTGGCCGAAGCAGCGCGGAGGAATGTCAAAAGCTGGGGACTGGAGGGCCGCGTCATCGTCGAGGATGGCGACATTCGCGCGAAGGCGCCTGGCGAACGCTTCGACATTGCGACGCTCTACAACAACATCTACTACTTCCCGGTGGAAGAACGCGTGGCGTTGCTCGAACATGTTCGAAGCTTTCTCAGGCCGGGCGGATTTTTGCTTTTGATCACGCTCTGCCAGGGAGGCAGCCTGGGCGGGGAGGCTCTGAACCTGTGGGGCGCGGCCACGAACGGCGCGGGGCGTCTGCCGGCTGAAGACGAGATGAAGAGCCAATTCCGCCAGGCCGGCTACGGTCAGGTCGCCACCATCAATTTGATTCCAGGGGACCGCTTCATGGCATTCCAGGCGTTTCCCGGCTAGCAGGCAGATCGTGATTTTGCACCCACGGGGAACCGCCGGGGCAGAAGTGTCGTAACACATCTGCATGGAGTTTTCCGTTCCTGTGGCATTCCCACAGGCGTTGTGGAATACTTCTGTGGTAATCGCACAGGAGGGGAACGTTGGCCGATTCAAAACTGGATTTGCTGCAGGGGACGCTGGACCTGATGGTGCTGCAGACGCTCGCGGCGATGGGGGAACAGCACGGCTACGGGATTGCCCGCCGGATCGAACAGGTGAGCGGCGACGAGGTGCTGCTGAATCAGGG
>DASRRO010000115.1:0-22771 GCA_035656855.1 Acidobacteriaceae bacterium
GGTGCGGGGGCGGCTGCTGGAAGAGATGCGGGAGTTCCCGGTCTGGCTCTGCCCGGTGTGCTCCATCCCGGCGTTTCGACCCTTTGAGCGGAGCTGGGATGTGGAGGGGCAGACGGTTAGCTATCTGGACGCGATGCGGTATACGCAGTGGTTCAATCTGCTGGGCGGACCCGCGGCGGTGGTCCCGGTGAGCCGGTCGGGGGAAGGGCTGCCGATCGGGGTGCAGATTGCCGGGCGGCCGTATGCGGACGAGCTGGTGCTGGCGGTTGCTGCAGCGGTCGAGAGCGCGTTCGGGTATCAGCCGCCGCCGATGGCGGTGGCGGCGGACTGAATCCGGCCGAGCCCGGTTACGAAGTCGGCGGCGCCAGCGCTTTGGCAATGGCCGATTCCTCGCCGAGCCATTCCGGATTCTTCGCCGTCGAGTCAAAGTGAGAGCTGGTTTTAAAAAGCTCGAACTCGCCGGTGAGGGCGACCTTCTGGGTTTTGGCGATCAGCGTTGCGACCTGCTGCTCGTCCATGAGGCGGAAAGTTTTGGCGGCTTCAAAGGCCTGGTCCATCACCTGCTGGTTATCGATGCCGGTAATCAGCACGGAGACGGGCAGGTTGAGCGAGTAATGCAGCGCCTCGATGGGCTGAATTGTGTTGCTCTTCAGGATGACATGGTCGCCGAAGCACTTCATGGCGAGAACGCCGGTGCCCTCGCGCAGGAGGCGCGGAACGACGAGCTGGGCGAAGCTGCGGAAATGCGCGTCCATGACGTTGAGGGGCATTTGCGCGGTATCGAAATGGAAGCCGTGGGACTTTGCCACGTCGAGCATGTAGAGGTGAATGTGCGGGTCCTTATGGCCGGTGAAACCGATGAAGCGGATTTTGCCCGCCTGCTTCGCTTCGAGGACGGCTTCCATGGCACCCTCATGGGCGAAGACGCGATCGGGATCTTCGAAGCGGATGATCTCGTGGTGCTGAATGAGGTCAATGTGGTCGACTTTGAGGCGCAGTAGGGACTCGTCGAGCTGCTGCCGGGCGGCCAGTTTGGTGCGGCCGTCAAGCTTGGTCATCACGAAGGCTTTCTGGCGATAGCCGCCCTGGCCGAGCGCTTTGCCGACGAGTTCCTCGCTGCGGCCGTTGTTGTAATCCCAGGAGTTGTCGAGGAAGGTGATGCCTCGGTCGAGGCCCTGATGGACGAGGCGAATGGCTTCATCGTCGGTGAGCTTCTTTTGGCCGAGGTGAAATCCTCCCATGCCGATGGCCGAGACTTCCACGCCGGTGGTACCGAGCTGGCGATAGAGCATTTCGCCGCGCAGCATGCCGGGTTGCAGGATGCGGGGGAGAAGCCGGGCAGTGTCGGGATTGGCCACAGTCAGGAATTCAACACCGAGAGGCGTTTCGGTGCGAGGGTTGTGCGGCTCGACGGCCTGAACCTGCTGGCCCTCGAGGGCTGGATTGCCGGTGGCGAGGGCGGCCGCGGCGGCAGTGGCTCCATGAAGGAAGCTTCGACGGTGCATAGGTGAACTCCGGGAGTAGATTCCGGGGATGGTCGTGCTACGGAGTGGGATGCGCGGGCAAGGAAAAGGCCTGCCCACAGGCAGGCCATAGCGGGCGGACGGGTGGCTACGGCTTCAGCTTCGAGAAGAGGTTCAGTTTGGAGACGTCGTTGACCATGATGATGGCAAAGAACAGGATCAGCATGACGAAGGCAACCTGGTAGACGCGCTCCTTGAATTCCTGTTTGAGGTCGCGGCGCAGAAGGCCCTCGATGCAGAGAAGCAGAATCATGCCGCCATCGAGGATGGGGATGGGCAGCAGGTTCATGATGCCGAGGTTGAGACTGATGAGAGCGGTGAGGCCGATGATCGGCTCCCATCCGTTCATTTCGGCGGCTTCGCCGGTCATACGGGCGATCCCGATGGGCCCGCTGAGCTGCTGCATGACGGCCGAGTGGCGCGTGAAGAGACGATGCAGGATGTCGAGAATGTAGCCGGAATAGCGGAGATTGTAGCTGACAGAGCGGCTGATGGCCTTGCCCAGCGGAAGCTGCTCGACGGTGAAAGGCGGCGGCGCCGCAGAGAAACCGAGGCGATAGCCGGCAGGCTCACTATTGCCGAAATCGAGCCAGACAGGCTGCACGGTGAGGTTGAACTGACGGCCATCCCGCACGACCAGCAGATTCGCCGGCGTATTGCCGTGCTGGTCAAGGACCGCCATCATGCTGAGGACACCGTGAACGGGTTGGCCGTCGATGGAGATGATGCCGTCGTTAGGCTTGAGTCCGGCTTTGGCGGCGGGATCGCCGGGCATTACGTCCTGAATGACGACAGGGCCGTTCTGTTCCCTGGGGATAAGGCCCAGCGAGGTGATGTCGAAATCCTGACCTTTGGTGGGATCGGAGAGCAGCAACTCCGTGCTGAACTGTTTCGTCTGGCCATTGATGGTGCGCTCGACCGTGATGGGCACGGTGGAGTTGGCGTCCAGCAGGGCGCGGTCGCCCAATTTTTCCCAGGAGGGATTGACCTCGCTGTCGAAACGGAGGATGCGATCGCCCGATTGCAGGCCGGCGCGTCCGGCGGGCGAAGTGGGCGAGACCACATCGAGGACGGCTGGCTGGCTGAGGTAGAGCTCGACCTCGTTGTGCATCATGTAGAGGCCGGCCATCAGGACGAAAGCGAGGATGAAATTCGCAATCGGGCCGGCGACGGCGATGAGCACGCGCTGCCAGCGGGGATGGGAGCTGAACTCGCCAGGATCGCCGGTGGTCTCAGAGCCGGGGGTTTCACCGGACATTTTGACGTAGCCGCCGAGGGGCAGGGCGCTGACACGGTAGTCGGTGTCGCCCCACTTGACGCCAAAGAGGCGGGTACCGAAGCCGAGCGAGAAGACCTCCACGCGGACACCGCAAAGCTTGGCCACGGCAAAATGGCCGAACTCATGGATGAGAACCATGATGCCGAGGACGAGAAGGAAGGAAACAGTGGCGGTGACGGCGAAGGGCATATCTATAGAATTCGACGAACCTCAAACAAGCGGCGATGCAGGAACAGGCACCCGCCCAGCGGACGATCTGGCGAGAACCTCCCGCGCCCGATCACGCGCCTGACAGTCCTGCGCGAGTACTTCTTGTATGGTCGCCGGATGGGTCTCGGGGGTTGTCTCGAGTACTGCTTCTATTGTAGACGGAATGCCGGTAAAGGGAATCCCTCGTTCGAGGAACGCCTGGACGGCGATTTCATCGGCGGCGTTGAGGGCAATGGGGTGAGCGCCTCCTTTTTCGGCTGCTTCGTAAGCGAGGCGAAGACACGGAAAACGCTGGAGATCGGGTGGCTCGAAGTGGAGGTCGCCGAGTGCGGCCATATCGAAGCGGAGATCGGAGGCAACGCGCTCGGGATAGCTGAGGGCATAGAGGATGGGCAGACGCATGTCGGTGATCGAAATCTGCGCCAGCAGACTGCCGTCGACGTATTCGACCAGAGAATGGACAGTGGACTGGGGATGGACGATGACTTTGACGGCTGAGGGCGGCAGGTCGAAGAGGCGACAGGCTTCGATGATTTCTAACCCCTTGTTCAGGAGCGTAGCCGAGTCGATGGTGATGCGCCGGCCCATAACCCAGGTGGGGTGGTGGAGGGCCTGCTCAACGGTGATGTTGTGGAATTCGGAGAGAGGCAGGGTGCGGAACGGGCCGCCGGAGGCGGTGAGCCAGATCTGGCGGACCTCGCTGCGCTGGCCGGCGCGCATGCACTGGTGGATGGCGTTGTGCTCGGAATCGATGGGCAGCAGGGCGACGCCTTTGGCGCGGGCGGCGGCGGTGAGGATCTCGCCCGCGGCGACCATGGCTTCTTTGTTAGCAAGGCCGATGGTTTTGCCTGCCTGGACGGCGGCGTAGGTAGCTTCCAATCCGGCAACGCCGACGATGGCCGAGACCACGAAGTCGACCTCCGGCAGGGTGGCGACGCGGACGGTGCCCTGGCTTCCCCAAACGACTTCGGTGCCTGTGCGACCCTGCTGGCGGAGACGGCGGCTCAGGTCGGCGGCGTGCTCTTCAGTGGCAAGCGAGACGACGCGGGGATGCCAGCGAAGGCATTGCTGCAAGGCGGACTCGACGTTGCGGCCGGCGGCGAGCGAGGCGACGGTAAAGCGGTCGGGATAGCTTTCGACGATGCTGAGAGTGCTCTGACCGATGGAGCCGGTCGAGCCCAGGATGGCGATGCGTTTCAACGGAGGTCCTTCGAGGTGGGTGCGGCGGAATTCATCACGCCAAAACTGCGCTCGGGCTGAGGAGTCATCGAGCTAAAAGGACTGCTGGGCTAACTGAGCGTACCACAGCACAGGAGCGGCCAGCAGGAGCGCATCGATGCGGTCGAGCATGCCGCCGTGGCCAGGGAGGAGGTGTCCGGAATCTTTGACGCCGGCGCCGCGCTTGATCGCGGATTCGACCAGATCGCCGAACTGAGCGGCGACGTTGACCAGGACCGCATACCCAATCCAAAGGCCGGCATTACCGGGGTAGGAGAGCGTGTCGATTTCGCGAGCAGTGAGGGCGCGAGAAAGATAAATCAGCGCAATCGTAATGAGCACGCTGCCCGCGACCGAGGCGAAGGTGCCTTCCCAGGTTTTATTGGGGCTGAGGGTGGGAGCGAGTTTCCAGCGTCCGAACGCACGCCCGATGTAGAGCGCGGCGATATCTCCGGACCATACGGCGAGGACCAGAAACAACAGGAGCGATGGACCGTTGTCCTGGCTGGAAAGCAGATACAGCGTGGACATGGAGAGGCCGATGTAGAGAAGGCCGAAGACCGAGAAGGCGGTATCCACGAGCACGCGGTTGACGGGCGAGCGGAAGGAGCAGAGGACAAAAAGGACCAGGGCAAGCGCGCCCATCACGGGAGCCATCAGGTCGGGCCGGCGAAAGATGGCGGCAAACAGAATGGCGAGGCAGACGATCACCACTACCCGAGGCGTTTTTGCGCCCATGGCATCGGCCAGGCCGAGGTATTCCCAGAGCGCGAGGGCTGCCACGGCAAAGACTACAGCCATAAACAGCAGCGGCCACCTCGGAGACACGAAGATCAACAGGAGGACGAGGGGGACGAGAACGACCGCAGTCAGAATGCGCTGCATGCAAAGGCAGAATACACGCCGAGACAGACGGCGGACGGGCTGAACCCGGACAGGACTCTCTGTGAGTAACCTTCTGGGTGCGCTGGGTGCGGCGGCCTGGCTGCGGATTGGAGAGCGGACCTGTTCTGCGACACGATGATTTTATTTGGCATTGGGGATGCGCGTGGCCGGCATCGCGCGGAGGATAGCCAGTTCCTTCTGTACTTTTTTCCATTGGCGCCGGTGCTTTTTTGTCTCGATGGGCGCGTTGGTGTCGGAGTAGAAGGCAAGGATATTTTCGCGCAGGCCGAGGGGAGGCATGGCTGTCGTTGTAGTGACCTCGTGCAGGAGGGTGGCGTAGGTCTTGTCAGTGAGGCGATAAGTGCCGGGGCGCGTGGGATAGCCGGTATCGAGGTCGAGATCGGGCACGGCGAAGCCGTCCTGATTCTTCTGGGCAAGTTCATGCAGAAGGTCCGTATAGCGATCGGTGGCCAGATCGACGCTTTCGACGTATTTTTCTTCGGAATCCCGGCTGGGGCCGCGAATGGCAAGATCTGAAAAGATCCCAAACTTAGGCACGATGAAGATGAGGCCGGCCACGATGCGGGTTTCGAGGGTGGGCTTGTGCTTGCGATATGCTTCCCATCCATTGCGATTGGAAGCTTCCTGCAGCCGCTTCTGGAAGGTGTAGAAACCGGGGAGATCCTGGTCGGGCGGAAAGCTCCTGCGGTGCAGCAGTACCTCGGCATAAGAGATGCGAGGGAGAAACTGGCGGACGGCCCAGGTGTACACGTGGACGGAGCGGAACTCGTTGCCGATGATCTTGTGCAGCGGCAAACCGTAGGTGGCGTAGAAGGCTCGCTCCAGCAGGGCGCGGGGTACGCGGAAACCGACGTGGCGCAGATAGGCGGCGGGAGCAAAGCGGGAATGGCTAAGCTGATCGATGTCGAAGGCCCACTCGGTGCGGATGTGGGCATGCGGGGATTCCTCGTAGGTGACGATGGGGCCGTATTTGTGTTCAAGGTTAGGGAACTCAAGAGGCACAGAGACGTTCACCGCATCCATGTGGCCGAGGTTGTCGCCGACGTAATGCGAGAGCGCGCCGAGGGCGAAGGCGAGCTCATTGACGTTGTGCGACTGGCGAATGAGGTTGGTGACGAAATCGCCGGTGCGGACGTAATGGGCGAGGTTGCTGAAGGGGGGATGGCCGAAGGGGTAGTAGCCGGCATCCTGGATGGCGCAGCCGCCGTAAGCGTAGCCATGCGCCACTCGGAGCTGCTGCGGCGTGGTGTTGGGATAGCGGGCCAGCAGCACCGGCCTGATGCCGGATTCCCACGTCATGTCGATGATCATTTCGTGGGTCATGAACGAATAGGCGAAGCAGAGCGGCGCGCACAGCAACAGCAGCAGGGCGGCAATCGCGGACTTACCGTTCATTCGTGCGAAGACCCCTTTTTCGGCGTTACTCGTATCGGAGCGCCTCGGCGGGCAGCACACGCGCCGCCGCAGTGGACGGGTACAGAGTGGCGAGCAGCGAAACGCCGAGTGACATAGCGGTGACAATCACGCCATGTAGGATGCGCGGAGCGAAGGGGAGATAGTCCAGGGAATAGACGTCGGCCGACAAATGAATGAAGCGGTAGTGCTGGCCGAGGAAGGCGATGGTATAGCCAAGGACGAGGCCGATGGCCGTGCCGATGACGCTGATGAGCAATCCCTGGTAGAGGAAGATGCGGCGCACCTGACCGGGTTGCACGCCCATGGAGAGCAGTACGGCGATGTCTTTGGTCTTCTCCATGACCATCATGGTGAGGGCGATGAGAATGTTGAGCGCGGCGACGCAGACGATGAGGCCGATGACGATGAAGGTTACGATCTGTTCGAGCTTCAAGGCTCGGAAAAGCTCGCGATTTTGCTCCATCCAGTTATTCGTCATGAAGCCGGGACCAGCGGCTTTTTCGATCTCGTTGGCGATGGCGTCGGCGTGGTAAAGGTCATCGACCTTGAAGGAGATCACGGAGACCAGGTCGGCTTCGCCGAAGAGTTTCTGCGCGTCCGCAAGGCGGATGAAGCCGAAGCTGGAGTCGTATTGATAGAAGCCGGAATGGAAGATGCCGACAACCTGGAAGCGCTGGTATTTGGGGATCAGGCCGTAGGGAGTCAGATCGCCCTGAGGGCTGGTGATCATCACGGTGTCACCGAGGGAGGCGCCGATGGAGTCAGCGAGATCGTAGCCGATGACGATAGGCGGAGTAGGCTCGCCGCCGGAATCCTGCGAACTGGCACCGGCACTAAGAGGGGCAATGCTGCCCGCGGTGAGGTGGTTGAGCATGTCCGAGACGGAGCGTTCCTGGCTGGGAATGATGCCCTTGAGGAGGGCTCCGCCGGAGCGGGCGCCGCGAGAGATGAGAACTGGCTCGTAAAGGCCGGGAGCATCGGCAACTACATGGGGCAAATGGCGGAGGCGCTCAGTGAGTGCGCGCCAGTTGTGGATGCCGTCGCTCATGGTGCGCATCAATTCCACGTGCGAGGTGGAGCTGAGGAGGCGATCCTGCAGGTCGCGGCGGGTGCCGTTGGTGATCGCAAGGGCGATGATGAGCGAGGCAACGCCCACGGCGACGCCGATGATGGAGATCCACGTAATGACGCCGATGACGGCCTGGCGGCGCTTGGCCCGCAGATACCGGGCGGCGACGAAGAGCTCAAATTTCATTTCACGGCTCGGGCGTGTGCACCACCGTCTTCACGGTGACGGCGTTGTCATAACGGTCGAAGACGCGAATGGCGATGACGTGCTCGGTGCGATCGACGGGCAGCGCGGCGTCTGGACGGGGCGCGGGGATGGATGCGTCAAAATCGAACCTCTCCGTCAGAGAGTCGGCGATGTTGCCGATGGGAGCGATGTACTGCCAGCGGCCTGCGTCGATGGAGTACTCGGCGTGGGAGACGGGCGAGGTGGCGTCCGTTGCGGTCAGCAAGACGTGGATTTTGCCGTTGACCAGGCCAGCCTGGAGCCCGGAGACGACGGGGGGCGTGGTGTCGATGACGAATTCGTCGCTGATGCCATCGCCGGTGAGGGCATTACCGGGGTTATGGGAAGGCGCGTCGCTGGCGACGATCTTGATGCGGTAGGGGCCGTCAGGCAGGCGTGAAGCGTCGAAGGAGTAGTAGCGCTCGCGGAGGTGGTCGCGCAAAAGTTCCCAGTTGCGCTCGCTCTCTCCGCGGTAATACAGCGTAAAGCTCAGGTCGTCACCATTGTCGTCATGCGCAGCCCAGCGGACGGTGACGGCGGTGCGATCCTTGAACGCGGCGAGCGGTTCCTTTCCGGTTTCCTGATTGAAATTGACCGTGTTGGCCTGGGTGGAAGGGAAATTGATCGTAACCGGCTGCGTCTGCCCTGGAGGCTGCGGGTTTTCGCTGGCGCGAGCCGCCGGCACGACCACGATTTCATCGACCACAGGGGGCAGGTTCACCGGCAGGTAATTGATGCTGACGGCGCCCAGCGACGTGCCGGGATGCTCGACCACTTTCCACTGCATGAAGCGCGATGAGGGAATTCCGATGGCGCCGGTGTCAGGCGTGAACTGCTGCCAGTCGCCCCAGGCGCGTTCGGGATTTTCGATGTTGCCGGCGCGAGCCAGCATCTGCAGGGCGGACGTTTGGGTTCCAGCGCCGAGCTCGACCTCTGCGCGTCCCCATTGCGCGAAGACCCCGGCATCAAAGACTTCGCTGGTATAGGTGCCCTCCGGCGCCGGGCCGTGACTCAGGAGATACAGGCGGCCGGAATTCGCGGTGCTGACGTAGAAGCCCTGGGGGGAATCAGCAAAGCCTGTAACCTGCGAGGCTTCGAGATGAGCGATATCAGCCCAGGTACCGTCCTCGTGGATGCGATAGATGCGGCCGCGATTGCCGGTGGCGGCAAGGACGCCATCCGGCGTCCAGGCAAGCGCGTACAGGATGTCGTCCTTCCCTGCCCAGATCCTGCGCGGCGGGCCGTTTCCGTGGGGAATCTCGTAAAGCTCGGAGCCGCCGGGCACGAGGGTATTGCCGCTGAAGGCCTGAACGGAGCCCGGCTGGATGATGGTGATGGTCGCAGTGACGGTGGCTTGTCCGGTAACGGCGAGGGGCGGCAAAGTGTTGCGGCCCTTATCGCCGACTCCCGCAGCGTAAATGGTGCCGTCAGGCGCCACCGCGAGGGAGGTGATTTCCTTCCTGGGCGCGTCGTAAAGGACGAATGCGTTGCCGGCCGGATCGATGCGGTAAATGAGTCCGGTGCCATCAGAGCCGGCGATCAGGTTGCCGGCTTTGTCGAAGGCGATGCAGCGGATATGTTCCTCATCGCTCTTGAAAAAGAGATCAGCTCTGTTGGGCGTGCTGGCATTGCCACCGGGGGTGATCCGATAGATGGCGGCGGGGCCGCCGGTAGCGATGTAGAGGCGACCCTGGGCGTCGAAGGCCAGGTCCCAGACGTATTTTGGCTTTTCCTTTGTGCCCGCGGGATCGAAGACGACCGTGGCATTGTCGTCGTTGCGGTTCTCTGCGTGGGGGCTGATGCGATAGACCTTGCCGGAAGGCAGGGTGGCGACGTAAATGTCGCCTTCCGGACCCACACGAACCACCTGAACGCTCATCTCGCTGCTGGTGAAGAGAGTGGTGGATTTGCCGTCAGGGGCGACGCGCAGAACCGTCGCCGGCGTGCCGGTGGCCAGATAGACGTTGCCTTCGCGATCGGCGGCCTCCGACCAGACGTAGGTGGAGGGCGTCGTGAAGATGGGTTTGACGGCAGGTCCTGGAATAAGATGGCCGTCGCTGGTAATGGCCACACCGTTAGGAGTTCCCCGCTCAAGATCTTCGAAGCGCGACTCTGTCCAGAGACGTGTGCCCTGGGCGTGCGCGAGCGAGGCGACGAGCGGAAGAAAGCAGGCTGCACAGAGGGACAGCACCGCCCATCGGCGGAACGGGTTTCGAATCATGCTGGATTTCAGTCTACAGAAAGCTCCCGCGACGAGCTTTACCGGGGCGATTCGGACGCAAATGAGATGACACAAATCCGCGCGGGTCGCCTACACTTAGGTTTCGCTCACACGTCCGCAAAACCAATCCTGAACTGAACTTGTGCCGAGATGCTGAAACGCTGGAGAATCCGGATTCTGCTCTTCCTCGCGGTGCTCGGCCCGGGCTTCATCACAGCTAATGTCGACAACGATCCCAACGGGATCATCACGTACTCCCAGGCGGGCGCGCAATACGGCTACACGCTGCTGTGGACGATGATTCCGGTGACGCTGGCGCTGATTGTGGTGCAGGAGATGTGCGCGCGCATGGGGGCGGTGACCGGCAAAGGGCTGAGCGATCTGATTCGGGAGGAATTTGGGCTGCGGCTGACGGTCATCATCATGATCCTGCTGGTGCTGGTGAATTTCGGCAATATCATCGGCGAGTTCACGGGGATTGCCGGCAGCCTCGGACTGTTTCACGTGTCGAAGTTCGTCTCGATTCCCATCTGCAGCGCGCTGGTGTGGCTGCTGGCAGTGAAGGGCGATTACAAGAGCGTCGAGAAGGTGTTCCTGGTCGCGTCCATGGTGTACTTCTGCTACATCATTGCCGGAGTGCTGGCACATCCGGGTTGGCACGAGGCCTGGTCGGCCACCATCAAACTGCCATCTGTGTCGGTGTTGCGCGACAAAGATTACGTGTTTGCGGTGGTAGCGGTGATCGGGACGACGATCGCGCCGTGGATGCAGTTCTACCTGCAGTCATCCATCGTGGAGAAGGGCGTGACCGCGAAAAGCTATGCCGGATCGCGGCTGGATGTGATCGTTGGGTCCATCTTCACCGACGTGGTGGCGTGGTTCATCATTGTGGCCTGTGCGGCGACGCTGTGGGTGCACGGGATCACATCCATCCAGGATGCGTCCTCGGCGGCGGAAGCGATGAAGCCGCTGGCCGGGCAATATGCCTTCATCCTGTTCGCTTTCGGACTCTTCAACGCCGGGTTCTTCGCGGCCAGCGTGCTGCCGCTCTCCACCGCGTATGTGGTGTGCGAAGGGCTGGGCGTGGAATCCGGCGTGGAGCGGAAGTTCCGGGAAGCGCCATTCTTCTACGGGCTATATACGCTGCTGATCGCCGGCGGCGGCCTGGCAGTGATGCTTTTGCCGAATGCGCGCCTGATGCAGTGGTACATAGAGTCGCAGGCCTTCAACGGGATTCTGCTGCCGGTAGTGATCGTGCTGATGCTGCTGCTCATCAACCGTAAGGACCTGATGGGCGAGCACGTGAACTCACTCTGGTTCAATGGGGCGGCATGGCTCACCGCGATCGTGGTCAGCATCCTGTCGGTGATTCTGATGGTGCAGCAGTGGTGGCCGGGAAAACACTAGGGATTTACAGCAGCTTGCCGGCGGCGAGGTCGCGGACGAGATCACGGTCGGCGGCCAGGAAGTCATATTCAGGCAGCTCGCGCAGCGGGGACCAGCGCATGTCTTCAAAGATGTGGTTCACCAGCTCGCCTTCAAAGTTGTGGACGGCGAAGAACTGGAGATCCACGGCGCCGCCGCTCCGGTAGGTATGGCGCAGATGCGCGATGCGGGTACCGATGGAGGCGTGGATGCCAAGCTCCTCATCGAGTTCGCGGCGCAGCGCTTGCTCTGGAGATTCGCCTGCCTCGATTTTGCCTCCCGGAAATTCCCACTTGAGGCCCATCGGCGCTCCGGCCTTGCGCTGACAGATGAGGACCTCGTCGCCGCGGAGGATGAGGGCGGCGGCCACGAATCGGAGGGTCTTGTTTTCCTTGCCGTTTTGGAGCGTATCTGCCATATTCCCCGATAGTTTAGACGCAGGCCGGGGCAGATCGATTCGGTATCCGCGTAAGCCGGACCCGGAAGTACCGAAAATCCCGGGATGGAGCGCGGAGGCAATCGCCTGCAGTCCCTCCAGCAGGGTGGGAGCCGGAGTGTTGAGAAGCTCGTCGGCAATGCAGAAAAGGCGGTGGTTGCGGACGGCTCGCGTCTCCCCCCAACCGGGGCGGGCGGCCAGCTTTTCCAGCGGCACCCGGTCGCCGGCCCCGCACCAGGCGGCGATGATGACATCCGGATTGGCGCCCGCGATGGCCTCCGGTGAGGTGACAGCGCCCGGCTGCCCGAGGAAGCATCCACCCGCGACTTCGACCAGTTCCCTCACCCAGAGTTGCGAATGGATGAGGGGCTTTCCCCATTCTTCGCAGTAGACGAGCGGCTTCTCCGACAAGCCGGCACACCGTTCGCGGACGCTTTGGATGGACGACCGCATGGAGGCGATGACGGTTTCGCCCTGCGAAACGGTATCCGTGAGGGACGCGATGAGGCGAATGTCCTGCTCGATATCGGCGAGGCTGTGGGGAGCGAGGGCAAGAACGGGGCACCCAGCTTTCAGAATCGCTGCCAGCGATTCCTGGCGATACGGCACCGAGGCGATGACAAGGTCCGGCCGGACCGCGAGAATCTCTTCGGCCTGAGTCGACCAGGAGTCGTGAACCACGGCGATGGGCCGCGCGCGCAGGGCGGGCACGGCCGCGACACAGTAGCGGGTGCAGGCAACCAGCGTCTCGAGGCGGCCGAGACGGTCGAGGATGATGCTGACGCTCGGCTGCAGTGAGGCGATCTTCACGGCTATTTGGTGTGGTCGGCGAGGACCGCGGCCGGATAATAGACCGCCCATCCGCGATGCGCGGCTATTTCGGCGAGAGCCGGCGTGGGATTGACAGGAAAGGGGTGCTGAGCGATCTGCAGCATCGCGGCGTCGTGGATGGAATTACCAAAGACGGCGTCGGGATGGGGAAGCCCAGCGCGGCGCAGGGCTTCCGCCTTGCCTTCATCGGTAGGAACGCCGATGAGATCGCTGGTGATCAGGCCATCATGCACGCGCACGCAGGCGGCCAGGACGCGGTCCGGAGTTATGCCGAAGCGGCGGACGCCTTCCTCAATCACCCAGTTGTTGGTGGAACTCACGGCCCAGATGTCGGTCCCGGCGGCGCGAAGATCGGCGACCAGCGCCTGCATCTCGGGGAAGATCTGCGATTCAACCTGCTGCGCGAAATAGCGGGCGGCGGCACCCCGCAGTTCCTCATCGCGCAGGCCGGCATAGACCTGGACCATCTCGCCGCAGATTTCCAGCTCCGAAACCTGATCCTGGCGATAGAGGCGGTGACGAGCATCGATCCAGTCGCTGGCATTGCGAGAGAGCAGCCCGGCTTCGATGGACCAGTTCAGGAAACCCAGACCGGCATCTCCGTTCCAGAGGGTACCGTCGCAGTCGAAGATGGCGGTTCGAGGAGCGAGAGCCAGGACGGCCTGGCGAAATTCCTCGAGACTATAGCGAACAATCGGTGTGGCCTGCGTGGACGTCACGACATTTCCTCTTCTCTACCCTATCAACAACCGCCGATCCCGATCCCTGGTCGTGATGATGTCCTTTAGTATCAGAATCTTCGATGACAAGGAGATGAATGGGAAACCTGTGCCTCTGCCTCCGGGCCGGTGGTCGATGCCCACCTGTTCCCGGCAGGTTGCTGACGACGCCGGCAGCCGCCGCACGAGGTTGAAACAGCCAGGATGCCACTGCTTCTCATCTAGCAAGATGTGCAATTCGCGGACACGATTCCGGCCATCCAGGACTATGCAGCCATCGGGGATTGTCGATCCGTCGCGCTTGTATCCCGCCACGGATCGGTGGACTGGCTCTGCTGGCCGCGACTGGACAGCGGATCGATCTTCGGCGCGATCATCGACCGCTTTCGTGGCGGACACTGGTCGATTACGCCAAAGGGACCGTTCCGCTCCGAGCAGCATTACATTCGGGGATCGAACGTGCTGCAGACCCTGTTTGCATCATCGGACGGCAGGGCCACTCTTACCGATCTGATGCCGGTTTGTGAAGAAGATTACAAGCAAACCGCGGTGCTGCCGGACCGCCATCTTCTGCGGGAGCTGTTATGCACCGATGGGGAGATGGCTTTTCAGATGGATTTTCGCCCCCGTCCGGACTACGCGCGTCGCTCCGTAAGCGTGGAGATGAATGGACCGCTCGGTTTGCGGATTCCGCTGGGAAGGGGGGTGGGCTGGCTGCGGTCGAACGCTCCTCTGCAAGCCGACCGCGACGGAGCCGCGGCGCGGGTCCGCCTGCGACAGGGGGATCTGCTGCAATTCTCGTTTACCTATGCAGAGGAAGCTCCCGCGGTGCTGCCGCCGCTGGGCGCCGAAGCCCATGCGACCATCGATCGCTCGGTGCAGTGGTGGCGCGGCTGGCTGGCCCAGTCGGAATATCGAGGACCGTATCGTAACGAGGTAGAGCGCAGCCTGCTGGCACTGAAGCTGCTGGCATTTGCTCCTTCCGGAGCCATCGCCGCTGCCGCAACCACTTCTCTGCCGGAACGCATCCACGGCAGGCTCAACTGGGATTACCGCTTCTGCTGGCTGCGGGATGCCTCGCTGACGGTGCGGGCGCTCCTCGGCCTGGGATATGTGGACGAAGTAGAGAGCTTTGTCTCCTGGCTGCTGCACAGCACTCGGCTAACCCAGCCAAAGCTGAGGGTGTTGTACGACTTGTATGGCCGGATCGCGCCGCGCGAAAAGATCCTGGAGCATCTTGAAGGCTACCGCGGCTCGCGGCCCGTGCGGTTGGGCAACGACGCGCGCGATCAGTTCCAGCTGGACACGTATGGCGAAGTGGTGGAGGCTGCAGCGCACTTTGCCGAGCGCCAGGCGCATCTGGATCGTACAGCGCAAAAGGCGCTGATTGGTTTCGGCAGATACGTCGCGAAGCACTGGGACCAACCCGACCGCGGCATGTGGGAGAACCGCTTGGGCGGACAGAATCACACCCATTCCCGGCTCATGTGCTGGACCGCCCTCGACCGCCTGCTGCAACTGGACAACAAGGGTCTGCTGAGCGGGATCCCCCGCCAGGAATTTCTGCTGCAGCGCGAGCGCATTCGGCACCAGATCGAGCAGCGGGCCTGGAATCCCGTGCTGCGCAGCTACGCGAAAACCCTGGATGGAGAGAAGGTGGACGCCAGCCTGTTGAGGATTTCCCGGCACGGTTTCGAGCGCGCCGATTCGCCGCGCATGCAGGCTACCGGCCGGCGGATCATGGAACGGCTGGGAGCCGGAGAGGGACTGTTGTATCGGTACAGGAGGGAGCCCGAAGAGGGCGCCTTTATTGCCTGCGGATTCTGGGCTGTCGAATACCTGGCGATGGGTGGGGGCACCATCGAGGAAGCGCATGCATTGTTTCGCGATCAGCTTCGTCACACCAACCCAGTGGGTCTGTTGTCGGAGGAGGTTGATCCCGAGACCGGCGATGCCCTCGGGAATATGCCCCAGGCCTTCACCCACGTGGGTCTGATCAACGCGGCGCTGACCCTGGACGAAGAGGAGCGCCGGCGCGCCGAACGGCCCAGGGATCGCTCAGCGAGCGGGTTGCGGGAGAGTGCGGCGTGAACTGGGGCAGTTGGCTGCTGTGGGGCTTTGTTGCGACCATTGCCTTAACCACTTTGAGCGAGGGAGCGCAGGGAGCCGGGCTCACGCGCATGAGCTTCCCTGTCGTGCTGGGCCTGGCCCTGACCCCAAGCCGCGACAAAGCGAAGGTGTACGGATTCCTGCTTCACGGATTGCTGGGGCTGATCTACTCGCTGATTTACGTCGCGATTTTCCAGTCGCTCCATGCTGCCGGCTGGTGGAGGGGCGCTCTCCTCGGTCTTGCCCACGCGTTCTTCGTGCTGACCGTGGTGATGCGGTTTCTGCCCAGCGTGCATCCGCGAATGGCCAGCGAACACTATGGCCCGACGGCCAAACGGATGCTGGAGCCACCGGGCTTTCTGGCGCTGCACTATGGAGTGCAGACACCGGTGGCAGTCCTGGTTTCCCACGTGGCCTTTGGGGCGATCCTGGGCGCGTTTTACCAGCTGAGGTGAGGCGCTCAGGCTGCTTCATGCTTCAGGAAAGGGAGGATTTCGATCGCATCTTCCATCCGGAAGGAATTGTTCTCCTGCAAATCGAGGCGCTCCTCCGGGGACAGCGGTTCGGCCCGATCTTCCGGGAGCCAGAGCCCTCCCTGCCTGATGGCGCTCACGCGGTGCCCATCAAAGAAGACGGTGTAGTCGCCATCTGGAATCTCAGCAGGAGCATCGAGCACGCAGCAGCGAGAGTAAAGGGTCTCGCTGGATTGCCGACGCCGTTCCTTCATGGCGAGCATCTCGCAATGAACTTCTACTTGCGGTCCTTTTAAAAGTCCACGGACCAAAATGACAGTACGCATCCTGCTTTGGATCAGCCTCCATAGTTACTGTTGGTCCCGGGTATTGTGAATAAAGGATGCACAATCCGCCAGGAACGGTTGGTTATGAGGGCAGGATTTTTGGACAGGCAGAAGCCGCCGTCGGTATCCCCTCTTTTCCAAACCTTCGCCTACCATAGAACAGTGACTTCCTTTTCGCAGAGGCTCGCGGCGATCCAGGAAAGAATTCTTGCGGCCTGCCGCCAAGCAGGTCGCGGTCCGGAGCAGGTGCGGCTGATGGCCGTTTCCAAGGTGCAGCCGGCTGAGGCTTTATTGGAGGCGCTTGCGTCGGGCGTGACTCTGTTTGGTGAGAATCGCGTGCAGGAGTACGAGATGAAGCGGGAGCGGCTCCGAGATCGGCGTGTCGATGGGGTGGAGGTCCACCTGATCGGACACCTGCAGTCGAACAAGGCCGCGAAGGCGGCGGAATTGTTCGACTGCATCGACAGCGTCGATTCTCTGCGCCTGGCAGAGCGTCTGAATGAAGCCGCCGGCAAACTGGGTAAGATTCTGCCGATTCTTCTCGAGATCAAACTCAGCGATGAACCGACGAAGAGCGGACTGCATCCGGACGGTGCCGAGACGGGGGCGATATTGGAGCGGCTGCCCAATCTGCAGCATCTGGCCATGAGCGGCCTGATGACCATCGCGCCTCTGGACGAAGACCTGGAGACTGCGCGTGCCTGCTTTCGCCGGTTGCGCACGCTGCGAGATCGCTGGAGCGCAGATTTTTCGCGACTCGAATTTCGCGAGCTGTCGATGGGGATGTCGGGCGATTTCGAGATCGCGATCGAAGAGGGTTCGACTCTGGTGCGAATTGGAACAGCTCTTTTCGGTGCACGCCCGCGACTGAGGTAGGCATGGCATTCCCTGTACGAGACACACGGGAGGGAGCGCGATTCCTGGTGCGCGTGGCTCCGCGCGCGAGCCGGACCGGGATCGTTGGCGTGATCGGCGAAGGCGGCCAGACAGCCCTGAAGATCGCCTTGCAGGCGCCGGCTGTGGAGGGACGGGCCAATGCCGCGCTGATCGAGTTTCTTGCGGGATTCCTGCGAGTGCCGCGCTCATCGATCGAAATTGTGACCGGCGAGCACGGGCGCAACAAAACCGTCCTGGTGCGAGGGCGAGGCGCCGAGGAGCTTGCAGGCTTGATCGAACGGGCGCTCGCTAAAATCTAAGCGCCTTCACGGGACACGCATCAGCAGCTCATCCTGCTTTGCGCTTTCTCTGCGGTGTCGCGGGTTGGGGCGGTTTCTTCTCCGTGACGGCCTCAGGCTGCTGCTCCATGCTCTTGCGCAACGCGTCCATGAGATCGATAACCGGGGCGAGCTTCTTCTTTGACTGCTTGCCGGGCGCGGGCGCCTGCCCCTGCTTGCTTTCGATCAGCTGCTCGACGCGCGTCTCGTATTCATCGCTGAAGTTCTCCGGGTGAAACTCGGCAGTGAGCTGCTTCATGAACTGTTCCGCCAGGTCGAGCTCGGCTTTCTGCACACTGACTTCGGTCTGACTGTCGTACTCTGCGACCGCGCGAATTTCTTCCGGATAGTAGAGAGTGTGCAGCACTAGTCCCTGCTCAAAGGGGCGAATCATCACGATCTGCTCGCGTTGGTGGAGGGTGATCTTCGCAATCGCGCCAAGGTTCAGCTGCTGCATGCCCTTGTGGATGAGCGAGTACGCTTTGCGGCCCGGATCTTCAGCGACGCTGAAATACGAAGTTTGATAATAGAGCGGATCGACATCGGGCAGCTTGACGAACTGCACAATCTCCATCGTCTCCGACGATTGCGCCTCCAGGGCGCGCAGTTCCTCGTTCGTGACCAGGACGTAGTTGTCCTTATCGACCGCATAGCCCTTGGCGATTTCGCTGCGCTCGACGATCCGCTCGCAATGCGGACAGAAAAGCTGCTGGCGAACGCGGCTGCCGCAAACAGAGTGGATCTGATTGAAGCTGATGTGCTGTTCGCGCGCGGCAACGAAGAGACGGATCGGCACTGAAATCAGACCGAACGAGATGTAGCCTTTCCAGACGGTTGAAGCCATGGGAGCCAAGAATATCGCACAGAAAATGGTTCAACCAAGTGAAAAGATCGCCAGAAAACCCAGTTAATTACTGGCACTTTCGCCGTGTTTTCGCCTGATTTCCCAACAAAACCGAACTTACTTCGCTCTTGGATGCGTGCGATCGTAGACTTCGGCTACCTGACCGACGGTCAGCTGCGTATACCTTTGTGTCGTGGAAAGGCGTTCGTGGCCGAGCAGCTCCTGGATGGCGCGGAGATCAGCCCCCTCCTCCAGCATGTGGGTGCCAAAGGCGTGGCGCAGCGTGTGCGGGTGGACGTCCGCGGGCAATCCGTGGGCCAGCGCGATGTGTTTCACAATGCGCCCGACGCTGCGGGTGGTGAGGCGGCCGTTCCCGCGGAGCCGCAGGCTCAGCAACAGAGCGGGCGCAGACTTCCCTGCCGCTGCGAGTCTGGCCTCGCGCACAGGAAGGTACGCGCGCACAGCCTGGGCCGCCGCGTCGCCCAGCGGAACATAGCGTTCCTTTCGCCCTTTGCCACGGACGAGGATGGCTTCGTTGGCCCAGTGAATGTCGGCGAGATCAATGCCGACCAGTTCTGCGTTGCGAATGCCACAGCCGTAAAGCAGTTCAAAGATGACCCGATCGCGCT
The DNA here is from genome assembly GCA_035656855.1 of Acidobacteriaceae bacterium. Lineage (GTDB taxonomy): Bacteria > Acidobacteriota > Terriglobia > Terriglobales > Acidobacteriaceae > Palsa-343. The sequence continues at coordinate 19,074 of DASRRO010000115.1, forward strand.
CCGGCCAGGCAGCGTTCTCGTCGGCGGCGCTTTCGACCACGCGATTCATGTCTTCGATGGTGGGAACACGGGGCAGGTGCTTGGGCAGCTTCGGCGTGGACACGAGGGCAGCTGGACTTTGCTCGACGATTCCGCGCTTCGCGAGCCACCTAAACCAGGAACGGATCGCGGCGAGTGCGCGAGCCGCTGAAGCCTTTGAAAGTCCGCGGACGTAGAGTTCACCCAGATAAGCGCGGACGTGCTGGTGCTCGATGCGCTGCAGGGGCAGGTTCGCTTCGATCCGCTCCACAACGAAGTCGGCGAAGCCATGCAATTCACGCGCGTAGGCGCGGATCGTATGCGGGCTGGCGTTGCGCTCGTTCGCGAGCATGGCAAGAAATTCTTCGACCCGCTGGACGATGGCCGGCTTTGAGGAGCCTTGGTGCGCGCGCGTCCCGACGCTCATGGTGCGACTCGTTTGGCGCGGGGATGATGCTGCCGATGCACCGCTTTCAGCCGACCCAGCGCCAGATGCGTGTAAACCTGCGTTGTGGCGATGTCGGCGTGGCCAAGAAGAGTCTGGACGGTGCGCAGATCGGCGCCGCGCTCCACCATATGGGTGGCGCAGCTATGGCGCAGCATGTGGGGGCTGGCGTGAGAATTGCTGTGCTTCACCAGATGCCAGACCCAGGCGCGGCTCAGCGGCTTGCCGCGGGCGGAGAGAAACAGACGGGGCGCGGGCTCTTTTGCAAGCGCAGGGCGCCCCTGCTTCAGGTACAGTTCAAGCGCTTCGACTGAAGCGCGACCCAGCGGCACAATGCGCTCCTTGTCGCCTTTGCCGCGGACGAGCGCGCGACCCGCATCCAGCGAGAGATCGGCGACGTTGAGCCCGGTGAGTTCAGAAACCCGCAGCCCCGCAGCATAGAGCAATTCGAGAATGGCGCGATCGCGCAGCGCGATGGCGTCGGCCTGAGGGTGGTCTGTCGCCACCTGGGCGTGATCGAGCATCGCATCCACTTCGGAGACTGCGAGCGACTTGGGCAGGACCTTCCACGTTGCCGGCGACTCGATATTCAGCGTCGGGTCGCGGTGAATATGCTTGTCCAGCAGTAACCAGCGATAGAAGCCGCGCAGGCAGGAAAGCTTTCGCGCCGCTGAGCGCGATTCGACGTTATGCTTCGCCAGGTGCTCAAGAAACCCGGCGACCCGTTCCTGCTTCGCATCCAGAAAGGTCGTGCCCTGCCCTTCAAGATACTCGGCGAACTGGAGCAGGTCACGTTCGTACGCCTCACAGGAAAGCGGCCGCAGACCTTTTTCCACGCGCAGATACGTAATGTACTCGCACAGCAGCGCCCCGTTCCTCGTCGGCGACTTCTGCTCGGATTGACGCGCACGGCCCACATCTCGATTATCGAAGATCGGCGGCCTCTGGATGAGTACCCAGTCAGGTTCGTGCGGGAAGGCTCAGGATTCCCTGTAATTCAGCAGCAGCAACCCGATGAGGATGAGGCAGGCGGGCCATACCCAAGCCGCGATCCGCCGCGGACGCTCGGCTTCTTCCGACGCCCCGCTTTCCAGGCGCAGTTCCAGCCAGCGTGCCCAGCCAGCGATGGCCCCAAGAACAGCCATAGGCGTGTGGCTCAGCTCGGCGAAAACTTCATCGGTCCCCTCGCCCAGTGCGTGCGTGTGGGTTAGCAGCAGCGCTCCTCCAGCCGCGCACAGCAACGGGAAAATGAAGCGGGCGCGCGGCCAGTGCAGCCGTCCGGTTTGCACACCCCATTCAAACGCCGCAAAGGCCGTTATGAGCAGAGCGTAAAGGCGGTGCTCGAGAACGTCCGGGGCGGTGAAGCTGGCCCAGAATGGACGCGGTCCCAGCGGCCAGCATTCGGGGTCGGCGCGAATCAGGATGAAAACCGCGAGTCCGAGAAACAGCAGCGGCCATTGCCGAACCCAGCCTTGTCCTCGAAGGCGGGAAAGAAGAGCCAGCCCGCCGGCCACGAGAACGATCAATCCCGCCCAGTGGTGGTTGTACTCCGACCACGCGCGGTCATTCGCGTCGCTGGCGCTGCCTCCGGTATAGGTCGCTTCGCGCACGGCGACACTCAGCGGAGTGGGCGGAGCGAGCTGCGTCAGCGCTGGTGTGCGGAAGCTGGGCCAGTGCCATTCCATCCGCTGAACAATTTGATGGCCGCTGAGAATGTCCTGGGGGGTCTCGTCAACGGAGGGTGACTGTGCGGTGAGCGAGGCAGCGGCCAGAATTACGGTGAATCCCAGGCCCAGTTCGGCCTCGCTGAAGCGGCGCAGGCGGAGGAGCAGGGGCGCTGGATCGCGTTCCACGCTCCGAAGACCCAGGGAATTGCCGGCGCCCAGCGTGAGGATCACCAGAGTCAGCACGATCTTAGCCGAGAGAAGAATTCCGTAGGAAGTGCCGTAGAGTCCTTGCCACGACGCTGCGTAGAACCAGGAGAGGCCGGCGCCGGCGAGGATGAGGACGGCCACGCTGACCACCGCCATTGAGGAGAATCGACGGGCCATACTGCGAGCGACGGCCGCATCCTCCGTTCGGCGCAGCGCAAGCAGGAGAAATGGCATGGCGCCCAGCCAGGCCGCCATACCGAGGTGATGCGCGGCGGTCAGGACGAGCAGCAGCGGACGGTGGTCCATCCGTGAGGCGGCATGACTGAGTGACACCGATGCCGCCAGCGCTCCCGAACCCGCAAGCACCGCAGGTAACAGACGGCGAACCCATTGCAGAAGAACGAACAGAAGCAGAGTTGCGATAACGAACGCTGCTCCGGACAGAAAATAATCGGCGCCGAGCAAATCACGCGGCCCCATACCGGAATTGCTGCCCATGAGCACAGCCGACGTGATGATCAGGAGCGCCAGCTGCGTCGCCGCAAGTGCCAGCGAGCACCAGGCTGCGGTGCGCCGCGACTGCCTCTGTGCGTCCTCAGACAGTTTCGCGGGGCGCGCCGCTGCGATGAGGAAGAAGAGCGCTCCCAGGGTCAGCGCCTCCAGCGCGAAGGAGACGGCGCGAAGAATTAACGAAAGCAGATCGAAGTCGCGGACGAACCAAATCAAAGCAGCTCAGCGGACGGCGAACGGAATCTCACCGCGGGTCAGGTGGCCGTCGGTGGAGAGCGCCTGCCACCGGATGGTGTAATGCCCGAGCTGCAGCCTGGCATGCGCGTTGAGACTGGTTGCGGCGCTTTGGTGATCGAGCGCGAGCGTTTCGGTTTGGTTGTCAGGCCTGACCAGGATCAGAACCGAGTGCTGCCCGTCCACACGCGAGTTAAACCGGAGTTCAATCGCGACGGCCGGGGCCTGCACTGTGGCATTCGCCGCCGGTGTGCTGGACATGAGGTGGGCATGGGCGAACGCCATGCGGGGCATCACCAGCACAAATCCCAATGCGAACAGGGCGATGGTCAGCGACCTCTTCGGTATCATCCGAATCTCTTCCTCGCAGAATCTGTATTGGGGCCGTACTGTCGCGGGTAGTCCAACGTTAACACGCGCGGCCGGGACAAATCGGCCCGGCATGGTTCCGGCGTCAGCCTTTATCCCCTGCCGCTGATCGCCTGAAGCGCAAGAATCGCACCAATGCATGCGAGGCCGGCGAAGACAAGCTTCAGGAAGGCCTCTCCCCGCAGGCGGCTATTAATAGATCTCCCCAGGAAGAGCGCCGGCAACATCACCGGAAGTGACCACAAGTA
>DASRRO010000116.1:0-37006 GCA_035656855.1 Acidobacteriaceae bacterium
TTCCTCTCCAGTCCTAACCTGCAAAAGCTGCAGAAGGAGACCGAGCAGACGCAGCCTTCGGAGGTTCCCAGCGACACCCAGCCAGTGCGGCTGAATACCAGCGCCGGCAGCTTTCAGCTCACGAACGTTCGTGTGGGAGACTTCAACAACCAGATGGACCTGATCGTTACCTACAATGCGCCGCCCAATCAGAGTCCCGTCCAGGCGCGCGAGCAGGTGATCGCGGTGATGCAGGCGCTGCTCCAGCAACATCCGGGAATTGCCACCGCCTTCCATGGCATATGGGTCTACGCGTCAGCGCCCGGCGGCCAGGCGCCGTTTGCGCTGGAACTGCCCATGAGTCAAATTCAGAATTCAGCTCCCGCCGCCGGAGAGCGCAGTTAGCCTCCACCTGTTCACCCGGATCGACCACGCATCACGAACCTTGTTTTGGGAGAGGAATGGAAAAGACCCTCAGCGAAGCAATCGAAGAACGAAGGGCTACACCCAGCTTTGACGGCACCCCCATACCGGATGCCGACCTGAAGGCGATTCTGGAAGCGGGTCTGAGGGCGCCCAGCGGCTACAATCTGCAGCCCTGGCGATTCGTCGTGGTACGCACGCCCGAGCAGCGCCGCCGGTTGCGCAGCGCCGCTTTCAATCAGGCCAAGGTGGAAGAGGCTTCCGCGGTCATTGTGGCCTGCGGCGACAAAGACGGCTGGCGGACGGACATGGAAGAGATGGTACGGATGGGCCGCGAAGCCGGCATGACCGAGAACTACGCTGAGTCAGCCAGCGTCAACATTCCCGAATACCTGACCAATCATCCCGACCTCAATGCGTGGCTGAACCGCCACGTGATGATCGCTCTCACCACCATGATGTGGATGGCCGAGGTCATTGGCTACGACACGGCGCCCATGGAAGGCTACGAGCCGGATAAAGTCTGCGAGGTGCTGAAGCTTCCGCTGAGCTATGTTCCGGTAGCACTGCTGGCCATCGGGCATCTGAGGGGCACGGACAAATACAACGGCGGCCGCTTCAGCATGCAGCGAACGGTCTTCGACAACGAATACCCCAAGCCGATGAAACTCTGACCTGGGAACCAGTGGTGATGAACGCCAGCTCCGGATTTGACCCGCATGAGGCGTGAATATCCCGATGCGCCCATTGCCGGTGTCGGCGCGGTGATCGTGCGAATCGCGAAGGGCGAAGGCCAGCAGGTCCTGCTTATCCGGCGTGGCCAGGAGCCTCTCAAGGGCGAGTGGTCGCTTCCCGGCGGCGCCATCGAACTGGGTGAAACCCTCGAAGAGGCAATCTGCCGTGAGGTGCTCGAAGAGACCGGCCTCGCCGTGGAAACCGTCGATGTCGTCCAGGCTTTCGATCGCATCTCTCGCGATGCGGAAGGCCGCGTCCGCTATCACTATGTTCTGGTCGACTTCCTCTGCCGGGTCTGCGCGGGCTCCGAGGCTCCGGAAACGATCGTTTGCGCCACCGACGCCCTCGAGGCGCGCTGGGCGGGTCCCGACGATCTCGATGGGCTGACGCCGCTGACGGTCGAAGTAATCCGCAAGGCCTGGCGAATGGCATCCTAAATGACAGGAGTGGACGAAGGGATGGCATCCACTACGGCGCCGCCGCAATCCGTTCGCAGCAGGCGCTGGCGCAATTTCAGGCTGGGTGCTTTTACGTTCCTGGCCCTGGTGGTCGCTCTCATCGTTTTTGCGCTCTTTCGTCCGCTGACGCTGCTCTGGTATGGCACCGAGACTCGACTGCTTTTTGCCGGAGTCCACAGCGACTATACCCATATCGAATTGCCCGGCGTGGGCCGGGTGCGCATCCACTACTACGCCGGCGGCTCCGGCGATCCAATCGTGCTGGTGCATGGACTGGGCGGCCGCGCCGAAGACTGGGCCAATCTCATGCCACGTCTGGTCCACGATCACCACCGCGTGTATGCGCTCGACCTTCCCGGCTATGGACGCTCCGACTGGCCGACCAATGCCAGCTACTCGATCCGCGAGGAAGCTGACGCGGTTGAGGCCTTCATGAACGATCGCCATCTGACGCATAGCGATCTCGGCGGATGGTCGATGGGCGGCTGGCTCGCGATGCGCGTCGCTCTCGACCAGCCGCAGCGCATCCGCCGCCTGATGATCTTCGACAGTGCCGGCACGCGCTTCTCGCTCATCTGGGACCCGGCGATCTTTGAGCCCGATACACCGCAGAAGCTTCAGGAGATGGACAATCTGCTCATGCCGGACGGCGCGCCGCACATTCCCGCCTTCATCGAACATGCCATCTTCCGCTTTGTGAAACAGCATGGCTGGGTCGTACGCCGCAATATGGACTCCCTGCTAACCGGCAAAGACCTGCTCGACGGCAAGCTCGGAGCGCTGCAGATGCCGATGCTCATCGTCTGGGGCAAAGAAGATCACCTGATCCCCGTTTCGGTGGGCCGGCAGATCCACCATGATGTGCCGCAGTCGGAGCTGGAAGTCTTCGACGGCTGCGGACATCTCGCCGCAGCGCAGTGCGCGGCGCAGGTCGGTCCTGTAGTTCGCGGCTTTCTGGACGAACCGTCGCCCATCCCCGGGCAAACCGCCGAAATTGGGAGAAAGCGCTGACGCTTCCGCCGTGTTCGCCGCGATTCAACGATGCGGTTCCGCATGCCGGATCTGTTCGCGGAGCTGGTCGCAGAAGGTTCGGTACTTCCGTACATAGCGGAAGTTCGCAAACAGCGTCGCCCCGGCGATCAGCACGCAGGCAAAGAGGAACCAGCGGTCGCGCTTTGCGGGAAAGCGCCCCATCAGCCGAAAGCAAATCGATATCAGAAACGCCGCCAGCGTGGCCAGCACCGTGAGCGGCGCCAGCGAGTCACAGTAAATCGCCGGCGTGTGGTACATAAACCAGCCGGAGGCAATCGCCGTCAGCAGGGCGATCCCGCCGGCGATTGCCAGGCGCCACGGATACTTCCGCGGCGTCGTACCAGGGTCTTTCTGTACCCTGTCCCCTGTACCCCGCACCCGGGTGTTCAGAAGCCGCCCTTTCCAATATCCATATTGGCGGGTAATGGATTGCGCTCGTCGATGTACTCTTCGATCGTCTTGTCCAGAATGCCTTTGGCTTCGAGGATGAATTCGACAGCGTCGCGCCCCGCCCCGTGACCACCCTCGTGCGGCGTTACGTAGTGGGCGGCGGCCTTGACCTGCTCGCGCGCATTGGCAACGGCGATGGCCAGCCCGCAGACGCGCATCACCGGCAGGTCGATCACGTCGTCACCCACGTAGCAGATCGCGTCCAGCTCGATTTTCTCCTTCTCCATGAGCTCGCGAACCGCCTGCATCTTGTACGCCTGGCCCATGTAGACGTGCTCGATGCGCAGGTCCCGCGCCCGCAGCGCCACCGTTTCCGAGATGCGCTTCGTGATGATGGCGAACTTCATCCCGCCCAGCCGTCCCAGAGAAATGCCGGTGCCGTCGTGCGCGTTGAAGCCTTTCGCCTCAACCATGCTTTGCGACGAGAACCCGTAGCCGCCCTTGTCCTTCATCTGTTCAGCGTGATCCGCAGTCGTGGGACTCGGGCCGGGGGCAGGGAAGAGCCAGATACCGCCGTCGGTCAGCACGCCGTCGACGTCGAAGATGATGAGCTTGATGCGGCGGGCGCGGTCCTGGGCGTCCGCAGAGGTGAGAGAGGCCATATATCCGCATTGTAGCGATTGGCTTCGGATGTTCCGGAGGTCATGCCCGGTTCGCGAATCCTGGCCGGGAATGGCAGGGTCGCGGTCTAAAATAGACCAATGGCCTGGACCGCCAAACCGGGAGCCGGCTGCGCATGAGGCGTACCTGGCGCCTGCTGTACTACGCGCGTGGCTACTGGCTGCAGGCTTTGTCGGCGGTCGTGCTGGCGGCCGGTGTCGGCCTGCTCGATGCCTTCCGCGTTCTCCTCATCGGGCCCATCTTCGACAATGTCCTGCACCCGGGCGCCGCAACCCGCGCGAAGGCGACCCCGTTGCTGGGCTCCATCGGCGAGCGCTGGCACATTCATCTCACCCCGCAACTGCTGGTGCCGAGTTTCCTGCACATCAAGAACGACTGGGGTGTGATCGCTTTTGCCTTTGTGGCCTCTACCCTGCTGAAGGGGCTTTGCGATTACGCAGGCACCTATCTGGCCAACTATGCCGGTTTCGGCATGATCACCGATATGCGCGACGACCTCTATGAGGCGATCCTGCGTCGCTCGGTCGCGTTCTTCCAGAAGCACACCACCGGCTCGCTGCTCTCGGCGCTTATCAATGACATTGAGCGCGTGCAGTATGCCACGGCCACCATCCTCTCCGATTTCCTGCAGCAGGTCTGCACCCTGATCTGCATGGTGGCGATCGTGATCGCGCTGGGGCACCGCCTGGCCTGGGTGTTGCCCATCTTTGCTCTCATCGCGGCCTGGTCGATTATCCGCATCGGCCGCGATGTGCGGCGGACGACCCGGCGCGGCCAGGACAAGCTCGCCGACATCCAGAACATCCTCCACGAGACCATCACCGGCAACCGCATCGTCAAAGCCTTCAACATGGAGTTCTGGGAGCTGCTGCGCTTCCGCCAGGCGGCGCGCAAGCTGCTTCGGGCGAACCTCCGCTCCGTACGCGCCCAGGCCATCACCTCGCCGCTGATGGATTTCATTGGGGCCGTCGCCATCGCGGCGCTGCTCTGGGTGGGCCGCGACCAGATCGGCCACCACGGCATGCAGGAAGGCGTCTTCTTCGCCTTCATCGTGGCGCTCTTTAAGCTCTACGATCCCATTCGCCGCTTCGGAACCTACTACAACAACTTCCAGCAGGCTGCCGGCGCCTCCGCCGCCATCTTTGAGTTCATGGACGATCAGGACGATGTTCTCGAAGCGAAGAACGCAAAGGTGCTGAAGGGCTTCAAAGACAGCATCGTCCTCGACAAGGTCAGCTTCTCCTACAAAGACGAGGAGAGCGAGGTGCGCCGCATCGTCCTCGACGACATCGACCTCACCATCCAGCGCGGCGAAGTCGTTGCCCTGGTTGGGCCCAGCGGCGCCGGCAAAACCACACTGGTCAATCTGATCCCGCGCTTCTTCGACGTCACCGGCGGCCGCATCCTTATGGATGGCGTCGACGTGCGTGAAGCGAGCCTCGCCTCGCTGCGCACCCTGATCGGCAAAGTCACCCAGGAAACGATTCTCTTCAACGACACGGTGCGCAACAACATCGCCTACGGCCAGCCCGACGTCCCGTTCTCGAAAGTTGTAGACGCTGCCACAGCCGCCCTCGCCCACGACTTCATCGAGCGCATGCCGGAGAAGTATGACACCGTCATTGGTGAAAAAGGCTTCCGTCTGTCCGGCGGTGAGCGCCAGCGGCTGGCCATTGCTCGCGCCATCCTGAAGAACGCGCCGATTCTGATCCTCGACGAAGCCACCTCTGCCCTCGACGCGGAGAGCGAGTCTCTCGTCCAGGCAGCACTCGGCAATCTGATGGCGGCGCGCACCGTCATCGTCATCGCCCATCGCCTTTCCACCGTCCGCCGCGCCACCCGTATCGCTGTTCTCGAGCATGGGCGCATCACGGCGATTGGATCGCACGACGAGCTGCTGCAAACTTCACCGATCTACCAGAAGCTTTACCGCCTGCAGTTCATGGACCTGGGCGATGCCAATGGCAACGCCCATACCATCGGCGGCCACGAAACCGAGATCGCCGAGCGCGACGCCGTTGTCGAACCGGCCCTGACAGGAAAGATCCCACAATGAGCGCAGCAAAGCCGCCGGTATACTCCATGACCGGATTCGCACGCGTCGCCGGACGTGTCTCAGAGACTCTCGGATTTAACGTCAGCCTCAAGAGTGTTAACCACCGCTTTCTCGATCTGCACATGCGGCTGCCCCAGGGCAGCGAAGGCATCGAGATGCAGATGCGCCGCATTCTCAAAGAGAAGCTGCGCCGCGGGCATGTGGAAGTCACGCTCAACCTCGAGCGCAGCCAGAAGGCGGAAGCCGGTTACGACCACGCGCTGGTGGCAGCCTACCTTGAGGCGTTTCGAGCGGCCGCCGTCGAGCACAACCTCATCACCGAGCCCGACCTCAACGCCGTCTTTCGCCTGCCTGGCGTGCTGGTCTCCGAGGCGCGGACCAGCGAGGAAGATCTGCAGAAGCTGGAAGAAGCGGTTCTGCGTGAATGCGATGGTCTGGTTGCGGCTCTGCAAACCATGCGCGCCCAGGAAGGCTCTCTCCTCGCCGACGAACTGCGCGCCGGCATGGGGCGCCTGCGCACTCTTGTCGACGAGGCAGCAACCCTGCGCGAAAACGTTCAGCAGGCCTACATGGATCGCCTCAACCAGCGTATGAAGACTCTGCTCGATGGCAGCTTCGACCAGGATCGGATCCTGCAGGAAGCGGCCCTGATCGCGGAACGCAGCGATGTGGAGGAAGAAGTCACCCGCCTCCGCACCCATATCGACCACTTTACCGGCCTTCTCGATCAGGGCGGGGAAGTGGGCAAGAAGCTCGATTTTCTGCTGCAGGAGATGAACCGCGAGGCGAACACGCTTCTTTCAAAGACCAGCGGAGTCGCCGGTAATGGCACACGCATCACCGAAGCCGGTCTCGGCATGAAGTCTGAAATCGAGAAAGCACGGGAGCAGATCCAGAATCTGGAGTGACGAGGCCCCGGAAGGGGCACCGCAAACTTTCGGAAGCAGGGGAAGAAAGACGCTTGGCAGGAATTCTCTTCATTATTTCGGCGCCCTCAGGGTCGGGTAAGTCGACCATCGTGAACCAGCTGCGTTCGCTGGTGCCGGGGCTTGATTTCTCCGTATCCTGGACCACTCGCGGCCCGCGCGGCTCAGAGCAGGAATCGCGTGAATATCACTTCACCACCCGGGAGCATTTCGAGGAGATGGTGCGACGGGGCGAATTCCTTGAGTACGCCGAGGTTTTCGGGACCAATTACTATGGAACGCCGCGCTCCGCTTTGGATCAGGCCTTCTCCCAGGGGCGCGATCTGCTGCTCGACATCGATGTCCAGGGCGCTGCGCAGGTGCGCGCGAAGATGCCCGACGCCGTCTCCATCTTCCTCATGCCGCCGTCCCCGGATATCCTCGCTACCCGTCTGCGCAATCGCAGCCGCGCGGAAGGCGCGGTGCTGGAGAAGGACATCGAGCGGCGTTTGGCCCAGGCGCGCAAGGAGATTGAGAATTACCGCGATTATCGTTATATTCTCGTCAACGATATCCTGGACCGCGCAGTAGAGGAGATGGTTGCGATCGTCGACGCGGAACGATTCTGGCGCCACAAGTCTGCGGAGAGAACGCCGGAGGATCGCGAGCAGTTGCTGCAGATCGCTGAGAGTTGCCGCCAGAGCAACTCCGAAGCGCGGATCCGGCCGGTGTTGCAGGCCTTTGGCGTCCCGGAGCCGGCAGCGAAGTGAGTTTTGCGAGATGATTCTCGCGGAGGGCACCATGAGCATCGAGCACGAATTCGACAGTCACTTCCGCTACGTGCTGGTCGCCGCGCGGCGCGCGCGCCAGTTGCAGAATGGCGCCGAGCCCCTGATTCCCAGTCGTTCCCGCAAGGCCTGCCGGGTGGCGCAGGAAGAGATGGCTGCAGGAAAAATCAACTACGTGAAGACCGAGGACACCCCGGTCGTGAAGCCGGAAGTAGCCGCGCCGGACATCCCGAAGTTCGCGTCCTGACCTGTCCGATCCATCTCCATCGACCTCCGATCAGTGTGTCGCCGGGAGCGTAGAATCGCACTATGAAAGTCACCGTCGGCGTCTCCGGGGGTATCGCTGCCTATAAAGCTGCGGAGTTGGTTCGCGACCTGCAAAAGCAGGCTCTCGACGTCCACGTGGTCATGACCCAGGCCGCCCAGCGCTTCATCCAGCCCCTGACCTTTGCCGCGCTCACCGGACATAAAGTCATCACCGGCCTCTGGGCACCCGAAGGCACGGACACTGGCGACGCCGCCTCCGCCATCGAACACATCGACGCCGCACAGACCACCGCCGCTCTGGTCGTCGCGCCCGCCACTGCGGACCTTCTGGCAAAGTTCGCTCATGGCATCGCGGATGATTTCCTGACCACCATGTATCTGGCCACCACCGTCCCGGTAATCGTGGCTCCGGCCATGAACGTGAACATGTGGCAGCATCCGGCCACTCAGGCAAACCTCGAAATCCTGGCGAAGCGCAATGTCCGCATCGTCGCGCCGGACAGCGGCTATCTCGCCTGCGGCATGGTGGGCGCCGGCCGTCTCGCCGAGAACCAGGCTATCGTGGACGCTGTCCTCAGCGTTCTTCACCGTCGCAACGATCTCGCCGGAGAAACCGTTCTCGTCACCGCCGGAGGAACCCGCGAGGCGCTCGACCCGGTCCGCTTCCTCGGCAATCGATCCAGCGGCAAGATGGGCTATGCCGTGGCGGAAGCTGCGCAGAACCGCGGCGCTCGCGTCATCCTCATCAGCGCGCCCACCGCGCTGCGTCCCCCGGCCAATTGTGAAATTATCCCCGTCACCACCACCGCCGAGATGCGCGAAGCCGTGATGGGCCGCCTCGATCAGGCCACCATCGTCGTGAAAGCGGCCGCCGTGGCCGACTACCGCCCGCGCGTGCAGGCCGATCAAAAGCTGCGCCGCAGCGGACCGCTGACTCTCGATCTTGAACCCACCCAGGACATCCTGGCAGAAGTGGTCGAGCGCCGCCGCCCCGGCACGCTCATCATCGGATTCGCAGCCGAAACCGAAGACGCCGTCACCCACGGACGAGACAAGCTCCTGCGCAAGGGCGCGGATGCCATCGTCCTCAACGATGTCTCACGCGAGGGCATCGGCTTCGACTCCGACCGCAACGCCATCACCTTCCTCACCCGCGACCGCTCCATCGAGCTGCCGGAGATGACCAAGCGTGAGCTGGCGGACGAAATTCTCAACGAGGTCCTCAGCCTGCGCCTGCCTCGCCGGGTCCTTGCGGAATCCGATACTGACCATTCCCTGAGCCTGGGAGAACACGCTTGACCCAGCGGCTCGCTCCCGCAACCCAAGTAGCGGTGCGCGCCCGGATCGGCTATTTTCGCGATTTGGGAATCTTCGACTTTTACCGTCGCGAGAGCGTCTCAACCCTCGAAATCCCGGAATCCACCGATCAGAATGAACCCGCAGCTTCCGTTGCCGCGAAGCCCGAACTGGAGAACCCGCCCTCGATGCCTCGTACGTCCGTCCTGCCAATCGTGACCGAATTGTCGGCCATCGTTGCTCCAAAAGATCGCGCAGCGGCGCTCCAGGCGATTCGCGATGAAATCGGCGACTGCACCCGCTGCGCGCTCCACAAAGGTCGCAACAAGCTGGTCTTCGGAGACGGCGACCCGAACGCTCGCCTGATGTTTGTCGGAGAAGGGCCCGGCGCCGACGAGGATGCGCAGGGGCTGCCCTTCGTTGGCCGCGCCGGTCAGTTGCTCAACAACATGATTAACGCCATGGGACTGCGGCGCGATCAGGTGTATATCGCCAACATCGTCAAATGCCGGCCGCCCCAGAACCGCGTCCCCGAACCGGACGAAGCCAACACCTGCGCGCCCTTTCTCTATCGCCAGATCGATGTCATCCACCCGGAGGTGATCGTCGCGCTTGGCTCGACGGCAGCGACTTACCTGCTCGGAGCGAAGAGTCCCCTGAGCGCGCTCCGCGGGCGCATCCATCAGGTCCGCGGCACAAAGCTCATCGTCACCTATCACCCGGCTTATCTGTTGCGCGATCCGCGACAGAAGAAAGAAGCCTGGGCCGACCTGCAGCTCGCCATGGCCGAGCTCGGCCTCAAAGCTCCGGCGAAGAGTCAGTAGCTGACAGTCGTTCTCCTGCTACCGGCAGCCCGCACTCAGTACCCTGTACGCCGCACCCTGTATCCAGCCTCTCTCACCACGGCAGCGTCTGGTCCAGATGGATGTACGCGCCGCTCGGCCCATCGTCCGGCAGAGTGGCCAGTGCCACGCTTGTCTTCGCTCCGTCGGGGATCTCCATGGGCGCAGCATCGGTGCCCATATCCGTCTTCACCCATCCCGGATGCGCGGAGTTGACCTTGATTTTCGTGTCGCGCAGTTCATGCGCCAGGTGAATCGTAAAGGAGTTCAAAGCTGCCTTCGAGGCATCGTAGGCAAAGGCCTTCGCGTTATAAATCGGCGAGTTCGGATCAGCATGCAGTGCAAGCGAGCCCAGAATGCTCGACAGGTTCACAATCCGCCCTGCCGGCGCTTTGCGGATCAGCGGCAGCAGCGTCTGCGTCAGCTGCACCGCGCCAAAGAAATTCGTGTCGAAGGTCTCATGCAATACCTCCGCGCTGGTGCCACTTGTGTTGTTGCCCGCCATAAACTCTTCTTTGGAAACGCCGGCGTTGTTGATCAGAATGTCGAGGTGACCATATTTCCTGTCGAGATAGCTGTAGACCTCTTTGTAATCCGCCGTCTTTGTGATGTCGAAGCGCACGGCCTCTGCCTGGACGCCCTCCGCCTTCAGCTTCTCCGCGGCGGCTTTGCCCTTTGCCGCGTCGCGCGATCCGATCACAATCGCGACCCCTAGCTTGCCCAGCTGCCGGGCTGTCTCAAACCCCAGCCCCTTATTTCCGCCGGTAATGAATGCAACCTTCTCTCCTGCCATGAACAACCCTCCTCGGTGTTTCTTCTGATTCGTTCTGTGTCCCGGGGATTCAGAATCGCTTCTGGTACTCTCCGAAAAAGAACATGCCCGCCTTTTGCGACGTCGCCGTGCCGGTCCCTCTGGACCGCCTCTTCACCTACGCTGTGGGAGAAGCAGTACCGGCCGTCGGCGCGCGCGTGCTGGTCCCGTTCCGCAACGAGAAGCTTGCCGGCGTAGTCCTGCGTCTGCACAATGAAGCGCCGCCGGTGGAAGCGAAGCCGCTGCTGACCGTCCTCGATACCGAGCCGGTGCTCTCGCCGCAGCTCCTGGAACTAGGCCAATGGATCGCGCAGTACTACCTCGCGCCCATCGGCGAAGTGCTGCGTTCCATGCTGCCTCTCGCCGGCGAGGTCCGCCGCCAGGTGCTCTACCGCATCACCGACGCCGGCCGTCAGGCTCTCTTCGCCGGAGCAGAGCAAGGCTCTTCGCGCCGCTCGAAGCTTAGCCCGGACGAGCAGGATCGCGAGTACGCCGTGCTGAATGCTCTGGAGTCCGGTGAGGCCGTCCGCGATTCGAAACTCCGCAGCCAGACCGGTGTCTCCGCGCGCCTGTTGGCGGGCATGCTTCGCAAGAAGTGGATCGCCCGCGAAACCGCTGCCGAGGCTCGCGATGCGAAGCGCACCGTGCGCTATGCCGTCCTGGTCGAGGGCGTCCGTCTCCCCAAGCTCAATGACAATCAGCAGGCCATCCTGGCCGAGCTGGCTGGCGCCGACGGGGAACTGCCCGTCGCCGAACTGCGCCGTCTCGAAGTCCCAGGTTCCACGCTCGCCACGCTGGTCCGCCGCGAGCTGGTCCGCATTGAGGAACGTCCCGCCGACTTTCACCTCACCCATCTCCACGCCTTTGCCACACCGGATCACGAGCTGAACGAGGTGCAGCAATCTGCGCTGGTAACGATCGCCGAGGCAGTGCGGGCGCATGCTTTCCAGCCCTTCCTGCTCCACGGCGTCACCGGATCCGGTAAGACGGCCGTCTATCTGGCCGCCATGCGTCGTACCCTCGACGCCGGCCGCACCGCGATCCTGCTGGTTCCCGAAATCGGCCTCACGCCGGCGATGGCTGCCCAGCTTCATCACGCTTTCGGCGCAGAGGTCGCCCTGCTCCACTCAGCGCTGACTCCCGAAGAACGCGGCGAGCAATGGCACCGCATCCGCAAGGGGGAAGCGCGCATCGTAGTCGGCACGCGTTCAGCCATCTTTGCCCCCGTTGAAAACCTGGGTCTCGTTGTCGTCGACGAAGAGCACGACAGCAGCTATAAGCAGGAATCCATGCCCCGCTATCATGCGCGCGATGTGGCCGTGATGCGTGCCAGGTCTGCCGGAGCCACGGTGGTCCTCGGCTCAGCCACGCCGTCGCTCGAAACCTGGCACAACGCCACGACCGGCAAGTATCAGCGGATCACGATGAGCGAGCGGGTGATGGATCGCCCCCTGCCCGAAGTCCGCCTCGTGGACATGCGCGCTGAGTTCCAGGAAACCGGCACGGAACATCTCTTCTCCCGCGCCCTCATCGAAGGAACCCAGGCCACGGTCGACCGCGGCGAGCAGGCTATGATCCTTCTCAACCGCCGGGGCTATTCTTTTGTCGTCATCTGCCGGGCCTGTGGCGCCAAACTCGAGTGCGAAAACTGCTCCATCGCCCTCACCTACCATAAGGCTGCGCCCGAAGGGGAGTGGCAGGCCGCCGGTGCTCGCCTGGAATGCCACTACTGCGGTTACAAAAAGACGGTCCCAAAGCGCTGTCCCGCCTGCGACAGCGAATATCTCTACTTCCTGGGCGCCGGATCGCAGCAGGGCGAGGAGCGCCTGCAGGAGATCTTTCCCTCCGCGCGCATAGGCCGCATGGACCGCGACACAGTCCGCGGCCGCGGCGATCTGGAGCGCCTCCTCGTGCGGCTGCACTCCGGCGAGATCAATCTCCTCGTCGGTACGCAGATGATCGCCAAGGGGCACGACATTCACGGCGTCACCCTGGTCGGCGTCGTCGGCTGCGATTATGCACTGGGTTTGCCGGATTTTCGCGCGGCCGAGCGCGTCTTTCAGTTGCTCACCCAGGTCTCGGGCCGCGCCGGGCGCGGCGACCTGCCTGGACAAGTGGTCGTGCAGACGTACCACCCCGATCACTACGCGATCCAGTGCGCCGCTCGCCACGACTACAGCGCCTTCGTGGAGAAGGAGCTGCGCTTTCGCCGCCTCATGCACTATCCGCCCTACGCTGCGCTGGCCAACGTTCTGCTGCAGAGCCAGCGTTTGGAGGAAGCCGCGGGCTGGGCCTCCACGCTGGGCCGCTGGTGCCGCGAAACCACACTCAGCCACGTCCGCGTCCTGGGGCCGGCCAGCGCGCCTATCGCCAAAATCAAACGCATTTACCGATTTCACCTGGTCATGAAGGGCGAGAATCGTCGCGCGCTGCAACAGGCTCTTCGAGGCCTGCTCGCGCATGCGGAGCAGGCAGGGATTCCCCGTGCCAGTCTGATCGTGGACGTCGATCCTGTAAGCCTCATGTGAGAGTGCGTAACCCAGGAAAGGAGCAACCGTGGAAGTTCTGAGTGAAGAACAGGTGCGATCGGTTCTGACCTACGAGGCACTGCTGCCCGCGGTCGAGCGCGCGCTGATCGATCTCTCCTGCGGCCGCATTCAGCAGCCGGTGCGCACGATTCTATCGGTCCCTGAGCACGGTGGCCGCTTCGGCCTGATGCCCGCGATTGCCGGCGACCTCATGGGCGTCAAGCTGGTCACTGTGTACGAAGAGAATCGCACCCTGCCAACCCATCAGGCCGTCATCCATCTGTTCTCCGCGCGTACGGGCGAGCCGCTTGTCTCCATGGACGGCCGTCTCATCACTGAAATGCGCACCGCCGTCGTCTCCGCCCTCGCCACCCGTCTGCTGGCGCGTCCCGATGCCCAGGTGCTCGCGATCCTCGGGAGTGGCGTCCAGGCTCGCTCTCATCTGCGAGCGCTGCGCCTGGTGCAAAGCTTCCAGCAGGTCCGTGTCTGGAGTCGGACTGCCGAAAACGCCCGCCGCTTTGCCGACGAATTTGGAATCACGCCCGCAGAGAGCGCCGAGGCTGCCGTGCGCGGGGCCGACGTGGTCCTCAGCGTGGCCAGCGTCTCGGAGCCGATCGTTTGCGGCGCCTGGTTAAGCGAGCAGACGCTGGTCTGCGCGGTGGGTGCGGTTGGTCCGCACAAGCGCGAGCTGGACGACGAGGCCATGCGCGCCGCCATCGTTGTGGAATCACGCGAGGCGGCTCAGCGCGAATCGGGCGATCTCCTCGGCTCAGGCCAAACCGTCTACGCGGAACTCGGCGAACTGCTGGCAGGAACCAGGCCCACTCCGTCCGGACGAACCGTCGTCAAATCTCTCGGTGTCGCCGCAGAAGATCTGGCTGCAGCCGCGATGGTATGGCACCAATGGCAGGAAAGAGAGAAGAAATGAGTACGCCCCGTTTGCCGCGTTGCACATAATTCGGCGGGGTCGCTGTTATCACTTCGTGAAACAGATCGCCGCAGGCTATAGCGAATCAGTAAACCGAACACGCGACACAGTTGCTCCGGTTACTCGAATTGTCGAAAAAAGGTATCCTCGGTCAGTAAAAGTGGGGTAGACTTAGCCGATTTCGATCCCCCATTGATTCCCCAAAACTCCTCCCAATGCTGGTTGTCTGAAGAAAAACTTCTCGTAAACGGGCATAACGCTGCGCCGGGGTGTGCCCGGAGGGCATTCTGGCGCCGGCGCCTGGAGGTTCTGTTATGCGGATTCGAGGAAATGACAATGGCCGGGGCCGCGCCTTTTCTGGCTCGAACACTGTTACAAATAGAACGCCTCTGGAGCTAACCGTCAGCGGCGCAGCGGATCTTTTGCCTCTCGCAGCGACGACGGCAACCAGGCGAGAATCAGCCGCGCCCGCGTCTCTCAGGTCAGCAATTCTGGTTCCGATAGGCCTTGTGCTTCTGGCCCCGGTTCTCGGGCTATCGGCCCGGGCGGCGACTCATCCCCCGAGCGGCGTCGTCGAAGCTCTGCAAAAGAAATATCAAGTCACTCAGACGACTCCCGATAGTGCGCAGATTACAAAAGACGGGACAACGATGAGTATGAAATGCGCGGGCATTTATGCCCTGCCTTCCAGCAGCATGATGGAGCCCGATAACAAAGTGGTGGATGGGAAGGTACAGCCGCCCTCGATGTTGGCAAGAGTCACGCTGACGAAGATGGGAACCCATGTCCTGCAGACCGGGGACAAGATCTATATCACAAAGATCGAGAGCAAGGGAGACGCGGGAGACCAGCTGCGGTTCAGCTTGCTAACTGTAGACTCGCTTGATGTCAACGGACAGGACCAACAGGCGAGATATAAGGCAGTGATCTCGTTCAAGTTCAAGAAAGGCTATCTCGACGACGCTCCGCCGGATGACGTGGAACAAGCTGTGGAAGCAGTCCTGGCGCCCGACACGGGAGGGGATGATTCCCAGGGAGGAGACTCAGCCGGCCAGAATCAGGGGCCGCCGGCGGGTGCGCCCGGGTCTCCGCCTCCTCCGCAAAGAGCGGTTGCGCCACCTCCGCCACCGCCTGCGGCCCCCGCGGGACCGCCTCCGACGATCTCGATCGGAGAATCCTCCACCCGGGTCCTGCAGGCGATGGGCATGCCCCTGCAGATGATCGATTTGGGGAAAAAGAAGACCTATATTTACCCGCACATGAAGGTAGTGTTCATGGACGACAAAGTGAGTGACGTCGAATAGATTTTCGAGGCCAGGCAAGCGTTAAGAGAGAAAGGTAAGGGACACCTATGATGGATCGGAATGTTGGGACTCGTTGGTTCGCTTTCGCGCGCCCTGCGGCGATTGCGCTGCTTGCCGCGGCGGCCTGTCTGGCGACGGCTGCCGGCGCCGCTCAGAAGACCAAGTCGGCGCCCCATGTGGCGAAGCCAGCCGCCAAAGCTCCATCCAGGCCCGCGGCTGCGAACCATGGAGCTGCACCCACGTCGCATGCAGGTGCAAACGCCGGAGGAAACCGGGCCGGTGCGGGCGGAGCACGGAACCCAGGCGCGAGGACGAACGCCGGCCCGGTAAGGAACCGCGACGGCGGCACCACCACGCGCACGGCGCGGGGCGAGGTGACGCGGAGGCCTGATGGGCGTCCGGCAAGCTTCAAGGGCGCCAACGGGCATGAGGCGCGATTCGATTCCCGGGGCCACGTGAGGGAAGTCCACGGCAATGGGATGAGCGTGAGCCGCGGTCCCCGAGGCATGAGGCGCACCGTGGTCGATCGTCCCGATCACTCGCGCATGGTGGCTTACGGCCATGGACGCGGATATATTCAACGCCCTTACTCGTATCGGGGCCGGACCTACTATAGCCGAGCGTATTACCGGCACGGCGGCTACTACCGAGCCTATTACCATCCGTACTACTACCACGGTGTCTATCTGCACGGCTATATGCCGGCCTATTACTATCCACCGGCTTATTACGGCTGGGCCTACAATCCGTGGCCCGCGCCGGTGCCCTACGCGTGGGGCTGGGGGGGCAACCCCTGGTACGGCTATTACGGAGCCTATTTCGCCCCGTATCCTGTCTATCCCAGCGCTGCCTACTGGCTCGCGGACTACATGATTTCGACCAGCCTGGCCGATGCTTACGCGGCAGGCGTGGCAGCGGGCGCCGCCGGAGCCACCGCGCAGGTGCGCCATGCGAGCTATCCGCACCTCGTCTACGCCTCCTATGATCCGGATACCGGAACCACCTCCCCGACGATGACCAAAGAGGTGAAGGACGCGGTTTCTCAGGAGATCAGCCGCGAACTCGCAGCATCGCAGAAAACCCAGGATCCTTCCGATGGCAGCACTTCAAGTCTGTCTGCGCTGCTGGCCGATGGACAGCCGCACGTCTTTGTGGCCAACGCGGCGCTGACCGTCACGTCGGCGGGAGAAGACTGTGGACTCACTGAAGGCGACGTGCTTCAACTGAGCACCCCGCCGGCTGAAGACGCCAGCACCGCCGACCTGCACGTCCTTGCCAGCAAGCAGGCCGACTGCCAGAAGGGAAATACGGTTAGTGTCGATCTGAGCGACCTTCAAGAGATGCACAACAGTCTTCTGGCCAACATTGACAGCGGAATGGCCCAGATGAAGGAGCATCCTGGGCAGGGTGGATTGCCGGCCCCTCCCGCCGCGGCAATTCAGGGGACGACGCAGGCTCCCTATGCAGACGCGGCCCCGGCGGCCGACCCGAATGGAGCTGCCGAACTTGACCAGCAGGCACAGGCGGGCGCTCAACTGGAGCAGCAGGTCACGGCAGAGGCAAGCGGGCCCGACGACGCGGGAGAGGGCGCTGCTCCCGCAGCCAGTGCTCCACCGCCAGCCGCAGTTCCTGCACGTCCTGCCGGCCCAGTCACGATCGCACTGGGGATGACTCCCGCTCAAGTAATTGCGAGCAAGGGTCAACCCCTGAGCGAAGCGAAGTTTCCTAAGAAGACAGTTTTCATTTACTCGGACATGAAGATCATCTTCGTGGATGGGAAAGTGAGTGACGTTCAGTAATCCAGGGCTCACATCAGGAGAGGGCGCCTGTGCGCCCTTTTCTTTTTGCGACGTGTTTTGAGCCGCTAAGCGAGAGCCTGCGCAGGCGAGGCCGACCTTAGTGGAGAAGAGCCGGAGCGGCTCCGCCGATCCAGCGGAGCAACAGGTCAGGAGCACAGCCCAGCAGCACCACAAGCCCCGCCACCACCCACAGCGTTATGCGCGTGACCAGCCCGACGCGAATCGCAGGAGCATCCGCAGCCCCATCGGCCACATACACCTGCTTTAGCACGCGCAGATAGTAGTAGAGCGACACGGCGCTCATGGCCACCGCCAGCAGCACCAGCCACAGCAGCCCCAGGTGCGGCTCGGCGTACAGTGCGGCCGCGAAAATATAGAACTTGCCGAAGAAGCCCGCCAGCGGTGGAATGCCGGCAAGCGACAGCAGGAAGATCAGGAGGCACAGCGACAAGCCCGGAGCCCGACGATAGAGACCCGCCAGATCGGCAAGGCTGTCGATGCCTTCAGCTTCGAGTGCGCCCAGCACCCCAAACGCGCCCAGCGCAGCCAGCGCATAGGTGATGACGTAATAGAGCAGCGCGCTCAGACCCAGCGGCGTGTGCGCCACCATCCCCAGCAGCATGTAGCCGGCATGTCCAATAGCGGAGTAGGCCAGCAGGCGGCGAACGCTGGTCTGCGCAATCGCCGCGAGATTGCCGAGAATCATCGAGACCGCGGCGATGATCGCGAGGACCGCCACCCAGCCCGGCCCGGTTGCTGAGCTCGCCCCGTGACTCGATCCGGCGGCCGACGCCAAACCCACCGTGACTACCTGCGCGAAGATGAAGAAGCTCGCCACTTTCGAGCTGGACGCGATGAAGCCCGCGCTCACTGTTGGCGCACCCTGATAGGCGTCCGGCGCCCACAGATGGAACGGCGCAGCGGCGACCTTGAATCCAAACCCGATCGCCACCATCACAATGGCGATCAGCAGCAGCGGATCGAGCGCTGGTCCGCTGAACGCTGCGGCAATCCTGGGCAGCTCAATCGAGCCTGACAAGCCATACAAGAGGCTCATGCCGAACAGCAGAAATCCGGCCGACATTCCGCCAAACAGAAAGTACTTGAGGGCTGCCTCTGCGGACCGCCTGCTTTGCTTGTCGAACCCCGTGAGCACATACAGGGAGAGCGACAGGAACTCCAGTGCGACAAAGATCAGCAGCAGGTTCTGCGTCGCCACCAAAAACATCATCGCCACCGTGGCGAAGAGGATCAGCGCCAGATATTCACCCACATGGCTGGTGATCCGCGACGAGGTGGAAAACAGCACCGTCAGCATGGCCAGCGCAAGCAGAGCGATCTGGATCACGTGGGTGAGCGGCGTCGCCACGAACATGCTGTCCGGCAAATTGCCAAGCGGTGCGCCGCGCAGCAGCAGAATCGCGCCCAGGCAGCCGGCGCAGGCGATCAGCGCACCCACGCCAAACCGGACCTGCACCGCCGCCTTCCGCAGAACCGTCAGGTCCATCGTCAGCAGCAGAAATCCGGCCACCGCCACGGTGATCTCGGGCAGCGTCAGCGACAGAAGGGAGGCATAGCTGAACGCTGTCATCGCGGCCCTCCCAGGCGCAGCCCCTCAAACAGCGGCGACTGCAACGCGGGCTGGATCAAATCCATCAGGATCCGCGGATACAGCCCCACAAGGAGCGTCGTCGCCAGCAACAGCAACGCGCCCAGCTTCTCCGGCAGCGTGATGGGTGACAGAGGATGCGCAGGTGTGCCCGGCGCCGCCTCTCCATAGAACACTTTGGTCAGCGCCCGCCAGGTGAACGCGATGCCAATCAGAATTCCCACGCCTGCCACCGGAACCAGCCATGGCAGAGACTGCCACGCGCCTACCAAGACCTGGAACTCGGCGATAAATCCGCTAAACCCCGGCAACCCAATCGACGCCATGCCCGCGAGGACGAACGTGACTGCGGCAAAGGGAATCACCTGCGCCAGGCGCATCGGCCCCAACTCGCCAAGGTCACGCGTGTGTGTCCGGTCGTAAACCATGCGGCCGGCGACGGCGAACAGCAGGCCCGCGATCACGCCATGCGAGAACATCTGCAGCACCGCGCCATCCAGGCCAATCAGCGACAGGGTCATCAGGCCAAGCAGGACAAAACCCATGTGCGACACGCTTGAATACCCGATGACGTATTTGAAGTCGCGCTGCACCAGAGCCACGCTCGCGCCGTACACAATGCCGATCACCGCCAGCAGCGCAAACACCGCGCGCCATGAGCCAACGCCGAGCACGTGGAAGCCCCACGGCGCCAGGCCACCCGGCAGCAGCATCATGGCCACACGCAGGCAGCCATACGCCCCCAGCTTCATTACCACGCCGGCCAGCAGCATCGAAGCTGCGGTGGGAGCCGCCGCATGGCCGGTCGGCGCCCACGTATGGAACGGCCACATACCGGCCAGCACAGCGAATCCCACGAAGACCAGCGGGAACACCCACATCTGGAAATGGGCCGGGAACGAAGCCTGCGCCAGCGCTTCAAAGCTCAGGTTGTGATTCGGCGCCAGCGCCCATACCGCCGCCATGCCCGCCAGCACCAGTGCGCTGCCCGCAAAGGAATACAGCGCCAGCTTCATCGCGGCATACTCGCGCTGCGCCCCGGCGTGGCCGCCCTCCTCGACGTGCTGCTTCGATCCCCAGACAGCGATCAGGAAATACTTCGGAATGATGGCGATCTCGTAGAAAACGAACAGCAGGAAAAGGTCGAAGCTCAGAAAGACGCCGTACACGCCGCCGATCAGCACCATGTAGAACGCGAAGAATTCCTGCGTGCGGTGCTCGATGTTCCACGAGAACAAAATCCCCGCCGTCGCCGCGATGCCCGTCAGCAACAGCAGCGTCAGGCTGATGCCGTCCGCCGCCAGGTGATAGCTGAGCCCCAGCTGCGGAACCCACGCCACCCGCGTCACCGTCAGCAGTTCGCCCGGATGCCAGTGCGCCAGTGTGATCAGCGACAGCGCAAAGCCTGCCAGCGCCGTGGTCAGGGCAAGAATCCGCGCCACAGCCTTCGTCGGACTCAACCGGCACGCCAGCGCACCCAGAAACGAGAGGTAGATCGTCCACGCCAGCATCAGAGCCCGCCTCCCGCGATCCACTGCATCACCGTTCCGTGCACCATCCCGGTGATGAGCTGCGGATAAAAACCGAGGACGAACATCAGTGCAATTGCAGGGAACAGCGCCACCCGTTCCGTCGTCGTCAGATC
The DNA here is from genome assembly GCA_035656855.1 of Acidobacteriaceae bacterium. Classification (GTDB taxonomy): domain Bacteria; phylum Acidobacteriota; class Terriglobia; order Terriglobales; family Acidobacteriaceae; genus Palsa-343. Next base: position 20,477 of record DASRRO010000116.1, read on the forward strand.
AGGCATCGCTTCCCACTGCGGATTCACCGGTCCGGAGAACACCTTCTGGATCACCGTCAGCAGAAAGATCGCCGTCAGCAGCAGCCCCAGTACCGAGACGGACGATGCGACAGCCGCCAGCGGGAACGACCCCTTAAAGATCAGGAACTCGCCGGGGAATCCATTCAGCCCCGGCAATCCCAGCGACGCAAAGATCGCAATCCCCATCAGCCCGCAGAACACCGGCACCACGCGCCGCAGTCCGCCAAACTCCTCCACCCCGCGGATCCCGCCCGTGCGCCGTTCCAGCAGCGCGATGAACCAGAACAGCGTCGCCGCCGTCAGCCCGTGGCTGAAGATCTGCAGCAGCACGCCTGTCAGCGCTGCGGCCCGCTCCGCCGCAAGGTGCGGAGAGTCGCCTGTGAGCTGCGCCGCCACACACACGCCCAGAACGCAGTAACCCAGGTGGTTGATCGACGAATAGGCAAACGTACGCTTCAAATCCTTTTGCGCCCAGGCAGCGAAGGCCGGCAACACAATCGTCGCCACCGCCAGCCACAGCAGCGGCTTCATGAAGTGCTGCATTTCCTGGGGAAAAATCGGCAGCAGAATCCGCAGGAAACCGTACACGCCCATCTTGGACATGGCGCCGGTCAGCAGCATGGTCGTTTCGCTGGGCGCTTCTGCGTAGGTCGCCGGCAGCCAGGTATGGAACGGCACGACTGGCGTCTTCACTGCAAATCCGAGGAACGCCGCCCAGAAGAGCAGGGGAGCGACTGTCCCGCCTCGCAACCACGGCAGATTGTTAGCCAGCTCCAGTTGCAGCCGGCCGGAGTGCGCCATCCGCGTCAACTCGACAAAGTCGAAGGTGTTCGTGGCCAGGAAGATTCCCAGGAACGCCAGCAACAGCGCCACGCTCCCCACCATCGTGTACAGGAAGAACTGATTCGCCGCCCGCGCGCGCAGCGGGCCGCCCCAGAGCCGCACCAGGAAGAAGGCCGGAATCAGGCTCAGCTCCCAATACAGAAACCAGTGCACGAAGTTCAGTGCTGTAAATGTTCCAAATAAACCAGCTTCCAGAAACAAGATTAGTGCAAAATAAACCCGCCCCAGGTTCTCGTTCCTCCACGAGGCCGCCAGCGACATCACCACCAGAAGGGCCGACAACACCAGCATCAGCACGCCGAGCCCGTCCACCCCCACGTGATATTCGATCCCGAGCTTAGGGGCCCAGCCGTAATACCACTCCGTAAACTGCATCCCCGGCAGATTGGGACTGAACGCATACCAGAACAGCAGCGACAGAATCAGGCCCGTGAACCCGAAGAGCGCGGAGATCAGGCGAGCCATCTCCCGCGTGCGCCCGAAAATCAGCACCAGCAGCCCGCCCAAAATCGGAAGCAGCGTCAGCAGAGTAATCATCCGCGTCGCTCCCAGAGCAGCAGAACCACAGCCAGCACCACCAGCGCCGCTCCGATCACGCGCAGATAGTTCTGCACCCGCCCATTCTGGAATCGCGAGAGCAGCCGTCCGCTCCCCGCCACGTCCCGGCACGCTGCATCGAAGCCGCCGTTGACCGCATACTTGTCCACTCCGGCATCGATCCAGCTCAGCCCCAGCACGCACCAGGCCACCAGATGCACAGCCCCGCCAAGAATCCACCGATCCAGCCAGTCCGCGAAAGCCGAAGCGAACCGCGTCAGGGCGATCACCGTCCACTCGTAAAACTCATCCACATACAGCCGATTCGCCAGCGCCCGGAACACTCCCGGCGCAATCCGCTCCAGCACGTCAGGATCGGTCGCTCGCTCAATCGGCTTTCGCCCGTAGAACCACCAACCCAGCCCGAGCCCAGCGAAGACAATCAGAGAGGAAACCACCATCAAAGGCAGCAGGCCCTCAGTGGTGAAGCGCGCCGGGTCCCAGGTCAGCGGCTGCCCCTCCAGAAAAGACTGGAACCACGGCCACGCAGGCGTTCCCACAAAACCCAGCAGGGCCGCAAAAATCCCCAGAATCACCAGCGGCCCGGTCATCACGCCAGGGCTCTCATGCGCATGAGCCGGCTCGCACACCTCGCCCGGGCGCCCCGCCGCAACCACCGGCTCAATCTCCTCCGCGTTCACCGCATGCGCCGCTACTTCTGACGGCGTCACCGTCGCCGCCGGCACACGCCGCTCGCCGAAGAAGACGTAGTACACCTGCCGTGTCATATAAAACGCGGTCAGCAGCGCGCCAATCGCACCCAGATAGAACGGACCCCGTGACAGTCCCCAACCATGGGCCGAGTGCAGAATTTCGTCCTTGCTCCAGAACCCGGCAAACAGCGGAAACCCGCACAGAGCCAGCATGCCTGATGCATAGGTGAGGAAAGTGATCGGCATATACTTCCGCAGCCCGCCCATGTTGCGGATGTCCTGCTCCTCCGTACAGCCGTGAATCACCGAGCCGGCCCCGAGGAAGAGCAGCGACTTAAAGAACGCATGCGTGATCAGGTGGAACATTCCCACCGCCACGCCGCCCACGCCCAGCCCCAGCATCATGTAGCCCAGCTGAGACACCGTCGAGTACGCCAGGATTCTCTTGATATCGTTCTGCGCCACGGCAATGCAGGCCGCGAACAGTGCCGTGATCGCGCCCACCCAGGCCACCACCGCCAGCGCGCCGCCGGTCATCAGCGGATACACGCGCGCCATCAGATACACGCCCGCCGCCACCATGGTCGCCGCATGGATCAGTGCGCTCACCGGCGTGGGGCCTTCCATCGCGTCCGGCAGCCACACATGCAGCGGCACCTGGCCGGACTTCCCAACCGCTCCGCAGAAAATCAGCAGCCCAATCGCCGTCGAAACCGCCATACCCCCGACCGTCAGGTGCGCGCCCAGCCCGCCGATCGCTCCAGGCTCCAGGCATCCAGCGCTATGGTCGTAGAACAGCAGCGTGCCACTCTGCGCGTAGAGCCACACCATCCCCAGCAGCAATCCCAGATCGCCCACACGCGTCGTGACAAACGCCTTTTTCGCCGCCGCGGCCGCCGCCGGCCGATGAAACCAGAACCCGATCAGCAGATACGACGTCAGCCCCACCACCTCCCAGCACATAAAGAGCAGCAGCAGGCTGTTCGCGATCACCACGCCCAGCATGGCCCCCGCAAACAGCGACAGGAAGCAGAAGAATCGGGTGAAGTTGTCGTCGTGAGCCATGTAGCCCAGGCTGTAGATAAAGATCAGCAGCCCGACAAACGTCACCATTACCAGCATCACGGCGGCCAGCGGATCCAGCAGCCATCCCAGGCTCACCCACTGCGTCCCAAACTGCATCCAGGGGAAGTTCACCACCTGCCGCGCCGGATGACTCAGCGCCTCGGCAAATGCAATCAGCGCCAGCACCAGAGACACTGACATCGACCCGATGGCCAGGGTTGCCGATGCCCGTCGCTGCGACTTCGGCATCAGGGCACTGAAGCCCGCTGCCAGCATCGGGAGCGCCGGAATCAGCCACAGAACACGGACAATCCAGGGTGTCGGGCTCATCCCTGCATCTCCGTAATCTCGCTCACGTCCGAAGTATGCGCGTGACGATAGATGGCCAGGATCAGCGCCAGGCCGACCGCGGCTTCGGCTGCCGCGACCGCAATCGAAAAGATGACGAAGATCACGCCGGTGAGAGCTTCAGGATGGGGCCCGAACCGCCAGAAGGCGATGAAGTTCAGATTCGCCGCGTTCAGCATCAGCTCGATCCCGGCCAGCACCAGAATCGCGCTCCGCCGCGTGAGAGCCCCCGCGAGTCCCACCGAAAAGAGAAGCGCCGAAACCAGCAGACAACCAGCCAACGGAGTCATCAGGCGCGCATCTCCGGTCTCTGGGAAAGATTCTGAGTAGTCGCTGCGTGCTTTTCGCGCAGAGCCAGGAGCACCGCGCCAATCATTGCCGCCGTCAGCATCAGCGCGATCACTTCCAGCGGCAACACGTAGCGCTGCATCAGGGCCAGTCCAATCTGCTGCATGGTGTTCGGCGGCGCCCCGATGGTCGCAGCGTGCGTCGCGGCAAGACCGCTCGTCTCCACCGCCCACGCCAGCACGGCGAAAACCGCCAGCGCGATGCCCGCGCCTGCCATCCCCGTGGGAGAGAACACATGCTCCTCGGCGCCATCGCCGCCTCGCGTCAGAAGAATGGCAAACACGATCAGAATCGCGATCGCCCCCACGTAGACCAGCAGCTGCGCCAGCCCCACAAACTCAGCGCCCAGGTTCAGATACAGCCCCGCCAGCCCCGCAAACGCCACCGTCAGCGCCAGCGCGCAGTGAACGAGCCGGCGCAGCGTCATCGCCGCGACGCCTCCGGCCAAAGTCAGAACTGCGAGGATCCAAAAAGGCAGGGTCATTCCCGTTCGTGCAGCTCTCTGGGGCGAATCTGTTTCGCCGCCAGGCTTTCCTGATTGCCGGATCGCCACAAAACACCCGGCGCTCCGGACCCGTCTACGATTTCACAGCGCACAGTCACACACTGTGACCGCAATCACTCCGCAAAACGATACGTCCTCTTCTCGATCTTCCGGCCGCGTTCCAGCGTGCGGGCCAGCACGATATATGGCGCAAGAATCACCAGGGCACAGACCAGCCAGCGTATCACAGCGCCCAGCGCCCCCGGCCCGACTACGGCGGGTGTCAGAAACCGCCACAAGCCCGCGGAAAAAATCACAATCAGCGTCATCGGCAGCATGAACTTCCACGCGAAATTCATCAGCTGATCCATGCGCAGCCGCGGCAGCGTCCCGCGAATCCAGATGAACACCACGATGAACGCCAGCAGCTTGACAAAGAACCAGCCCCACGACGGGAACCACTGCAGAAAGCTCAGCGGTGCCGACCATCCGCCCAGGAACAAAGTGATCGCGAGGCCGCTCACCGCGAACATCTCGATGTATTCGGCCAGGAAGAACAGGGCAAATTTGAAGCCGGAATATTCGATGAAGTAGCCCGCGATAATCTCCGACTCGCCCTCCGGCAGATCGAACGGGCTGCGGTTTGTCTCCGCCGTTGCCGCGATCATAAAAAGGATGAACCCGGCAAGCCCCCACGGCGTGAAGACATTCCAGTGCGGGAAGATCCCCGTGTAGTGCGCCTGTTGCTGGACGATGGATACCGTTGACAGCGTCCCTGACATCATCACTACGGCAATGGACGACAGGATCAGCGGCACCTCATAGCTGATCATCTGCGCGATCGCGCGCATCGCGCCCAGCAGGGAATACTTGTTCCGGCTCGACCATCCCGCCATGAAGATGGCCAGTTCGCTCGCCGACCCGATCGCGAAGAACAGCAGGACACCCGCGTCGATATTCACGGCGGTCATGTTTCGCCCCACCGGCATCACCGCGAAGGCCAGAAACGCCGTCGCTACCAGCACCAGCGGCGCCAGGTAGTGCACCAGATGGTCCGCCGAGCGCGGCACAATGTCTTCCTTGGTCAGCGACTTCACCGCGTCCGCAATCGGCTGCAGGATTCCGAAGGGTCCCACGCGATTCGGTCCGTAGCGGTTCTGAATCCGCCCCAGTCCCTTGCGCTCCAGCAGCACCGTCAGCGCAAAGAGCGCCGCAAATACCACGATGATCGCCGCGATGACGATGACAATCGAAACCAGCGTCTGCAACGGCGCCGGTGTGTGGACCACGAGCCAGTCTTTGATCAGGACGAAAATCTGATCCGCGGAGCCCGCAACGTTCACGGCTTCACCTCAGATTTTTCGGGTGCAGCCGCGGGAGCCTGTTTTGCCCCGTTTGCCGACGCTCCGTTTCCTGGGTTTGCGCTGGCCGCCGCCGTTTCACCCGCACTCGCCGAACTCGGCGTGGCCGCCGCCTGCGCAGCCTTCGCCGCTGCCGCCGCCGCTTTCGCCTTCGCGTCTGCCGCTTCCTTCGCGCGCCGCTCGTCCGTCTCCGCGGCCTCCGTGGGATGAATCGTCTGGTAATACTCGTTCGATTTCGCCAGCTGCTCTTTGGTCCACAACAGCCCGCCGAACCGATTATCCGTGCTCAGCTCAAACACCGTGTCCATTCGGATCGCGTCAAAGGGGCACACCTCCACGCAGATCTGGCAGCTCATGCACACCGATACATCAATATTGAAGACCGCCGGATATGCCTGGGGCTTGCCCACAAAGTCCGGCTTCTTGTCCTTGCTCTTCTCTATATGGATGCAGCGCGGCGGGCACTCCTTCTCGCAGATCTGGCACGCCACGCACCGCAGCCCTGCCATCGGGTCAGCGCCGTCGTACAGCAGAAACGGAAAATCCCGCGTCGCCTCCGGCTGCGGCAGCCGCTCTTCCGGATACTGCACCGTCGTCAGCCGGTCCTTCGCCACATAACTCCCGAAGAAGTTCCGCGCCGTCTCGACTAATCCCTGAATAATGCCTTCACCTAACATGCAAATCCCTAAACTCTGATCTCTAAACTCTCGCGCTACCGATCCACTTCTCCCAGCACAATATCCACGCTGCCCAGCGTGATCACCACATCGGCCACATTCTGTCCCAGGCACATGTCTTCCAAAATCGTCAGGTTGATCATGCTCGGCGGCCGCACGCGGTACCGGTAGGGGTTTCCCGTTCCGTCGCTGATCAGGAAGAACCCCAACTCCCCCTTCGGCGATTCAATCCGCCCATACGCCTCGCCGACCTTCGGCCTCAATCCACGCAGCCGCACCTTGGGATCCGTGATCGGACCGGCGGGAATGTCGCGAAGCGCCTGCTCCAGAATCTTCACCGTTTCCCGCATCTCGAGGATGCGCATCATGTACCGGTCGTAGACGTCCCCGTGATCGCCCAGCGGCACTCTGAACTGAAAGCGGTCGTAGACCCCGTAGCGGTCCACTTTACGGATGTCGTAGTTGACGCCCGATGCCCGCAACATCGGACCGGTTACGCCGGCATTGATGGCCAGCTCCCGCGGCAGAACGCCCACGCCCTGCGTGCGTGCCATCAGAATCTCGTTCGCCCGCAGCAGAGCTTCAAACTCATCCACGAACTTCGGCAGCCGGCTCGCCAGTTGCCGTACTTCCTCCAGCCACTCGGGAGTCGCGTCCACCCGCAGCCCGCCAAAGCGCATGTAGTTGCACATCATGCGCGCGCCGCTCAGCGATTCGAACAGGTCCAGAATCTTCTCCCGCTCGCGGAAGGCATACATCAGCGGCGTGCCGCTCGCCCCCATATCCTGCAGCAGAAAGCCCACCAGTCCGGCATGGTTCTGGAAGCGCGTCAGCTCCGCCACAATGACCCGGATGTACTCCGCCCGCTCCGGCACCGCCAGGCCCGCCAGCTTCTCCACTGCCAGCACGTAGCCCCAGTTGTTCGTCATCGAGCAGAGATAATCCAGGCGGTCGGTGTAGGGAATCGCCGACAGGTACGCGCCCTTCTCCGCAATCTTCTCGTGGTTCCGGTGCAGATAGCCAAACACCGGCTTGAGCCGAACCACCTTCTCGCCTTCCAGCCGAACGTCCATGCGGAAGACGCCATGCGTCGATGGGTGATGCGGCCCCATCGATACTTCCATAATCTCGCCCGGCCCCGCGACCTCTTCCATCTCCGCCAGATTCGTCACGGATTCACTCCCGTTTCCGGCAAGCCCGTCTCGAGGATGTCGTCCGCCGGCGGCACATAATCCTTCCGCATCGGGAAATCCACAAAGCCGTCCCACATCAGAATCCGCCGCAGGTCCGGATGCCCGTCGAACACGATCCCATACAGATCGAACGCCTCACGTTCCTGAAATTCCGCGCTCCGCCACACCGGCGTCAGCGACGGCAGATGCGTCCCATCCGTCCCATCCGTCCGATTCGCCGTCCGCAGCCGCACGATCACCGGCCCGTGCTTCTTCTCCATCGAGAACAGGTGGTAGACCGCCTCCAGATACCCCGGCGTCTTTGTCTTCCGAACCTCATCGACTTCCTGCTCCTGGTCAATCCCATCCGGCCCGGCGACCATCTTCTTTACTTTGACTTTTTCACTGGTCTCCGCGTCCAGCCAGTCCACTCCGGTCATCAGCGAGCAGAAGTCCAGCCGCAACGCCGGATCGTCTCGTAGAAACCGCGCCACCGCCACGGCATGCTCATGGTCCAGCAGCAGCGACTGCTGCCCCGATGGGCTCCCGTTCGCAATCACCCTCACCCGCGCGCCAGGCACCGCGGTCTCAATCTGCGCCTTGATTTCTTCCGCCGCCGGAACCCCGCTCATTGCAGCACCTTCAGCGGATTCCCATTTTCCGCAAGAAAGACCTCATCGTTCTGCGTCGGCTCCAGCCCGTGTTCCCCAAACTGGGGTACTGGAAACTCGCTCGGCAGATCGGCCTGCAGGTGCCGCGGCCGATTCGCCCCGGTGAGCGCCTGCTCCTCAATCTTCTTCTGCAGCGTCATAAACGCGTGAATCAGCGCCTCCGGCCGTGGCGGGCACCCCGGAATATGCACGTCCACCGGAATATACCGGTCGATCCCGCGCAGCACGTTGTACCCATCGCGAAACGGCCCACCCGAAATCGCGCACGCCCCCATCGCGATCACATACTTCGGCTCCGGCATCTGGTTGTAGAGCCGCACCACCTGCGGCGCCATCTTTTTGGTCACCGTGCCCGACACGATGATCAGGTCCGCCTGCCGCGGCGACGGCCGGAACACCTCCGCCCCAAACCGCGCCAGATCGTACCGCGCCATGGTCGTCGCGATCATCTCGATTGCGCAGCAGGCCAGCCCAAACGTCAGCGGCCACACGGAGTTCTTCCGCCCCCAGTTGTACAACTCCTCCAGGGTGGTCGTAAAAATCCCGTTTTTGCTCAGCTCGATCTTCAGCTCTTTAAGATCGTCCGCCATCAATACTCCCTAAACCGTAACCCGTACTCCGTAACCCCTGTCCTTCACGCCCAGGTCAGCACGCCTTTCTGGCACGCCCATACCAGGCCTTCCACCAGCAGCAGGAAAAACACCAGCATCGCCAGGCACGCCCCCAGCGTCAGCCCCGTAAACGCCACCGCAAACGGCAGCAGGAATACCACTTCCACGTCAAAAACCAGAAAGACGATGGCGTAGATGTAGTAGGACGCTCCGAACTGGATCCAGGCATCCCCCTTCGACTCCAGCCCGCACTCATAAGTCGCGTTCTTGTCGGCGCCCGGCTTCCTGGGTGAATACACCCGCGCCCACAGCCAGGCCAGCGCCAGAGGCGTAATCCCAAAGGCAACAGATCCAATCAGTAACGCAACCACCGTCAGCCAGGGATGGGTACTCATCGCCGTTCCTTCTCCGCGCCCAGGCGCAAACTCCACCGAGGCTAATCCTCCCCGGTCACAACCCTCCGTGACCGGAATCACAGGGCATGCGGCCGCCCTACGCACCGCACACAAACCGAACATTCTATCCTCGCACACTTGTGTTCCCGGTCACAGCGGTCCACCGCGCCCGCAGCGCAGACTTTTCGGTAGTCATGATTCGCGATTTCGCACTCGCAAACCATTGAACCCCAGCAAGGAGAACCATGAGCGTCTCTGTGAAAACTGCGATCTTCGACGGTAACGAAGCCACCGCCTCTGTCGCCTACCGTTTTTCCGAAGTCATCGCCATCTATCCCATTACCCCTTCGTCAACCATGGCCGAGTTCGCCGACCAGTGGAGCGAGGAAGGGAAGCGCAACATCTGGGGAGCTGTCCCCACCGTGGCCGAGCTTCAAAGTGAGGGCGGCGCCGCCGGCGCCATGCACGGAGCCCTCCAGGGCGGAGCTTTCGCCACCACTTTTACCGCCTCTCAGGGCCTGCTCCTCATGATCCCCAACATGTACAAGATCGCCGGTGAGCTCACCCCGTCGGTCATGCATGTCACCGCCCGCGCCATCGCCACGCACGCGCTCTCCATCTTCGGCGACCACTCCGACGTCATGGGCTGCCGCCAGACCGGCTACGCCATGCTGGCCTCCAACTCCGTTCAGGAAGCCGCCGACCTCGCCACCGTCGCCCATCTGGCCACGCTTGAAGCCCGCATCCCCTTCATGCACTTCTTTGATGGATTCCGTACATCGCATGAAATCAATAAGGTTATCCCAATCTCCGACGACACCATTCTCTCCCTCCTCGACGAGAAAGCCGTCCGCGCCCACCGCGAACGCGGTCTCTCCCCCGACCATCCCGTCCTGCGCGGCTCTGCTCAGAATCCCGATGTCTTCTTCCAGGCTCGCGAAGCCTGCAACCCCTGGTACCTTGCCTGCCCAGCCATCGTGCAGGATGTCATGGACCGCTTCGCCCGCCAGACCGGCCGCGCCTATCGCCTCTTCGACTACTACGGCGCGCCCGATGCCGACCGCGTCATCGTTCTCATGGGTTCCGGCTCCGGCGCCGCCGAGGAAGCTATCGACGCCCTGAATACCAAAGGCGAAAAGCTCGGCCTCCTCAAAGTTCACCTCTATCGCCCCTTCGCGGCGGAAGCCTTCCTGACAGCCCTGCCCGAATCCGTGCGCAAGATCGCCGTCCTCGATCGCACCAAGGAGCCCGGCGCCACCGGCGAGCCGCTCTACCAGGACGTTGTCACCGTCATCTCCGAGGCGCTTTCCTCCGGACGCATCCCGCTCTCCCAGTTCCCGGTCATCGTTGGCGGGCGCTACGGCCTCTCCTCCAAGGAGTTCACGCCGGCCATGGTGAAAGGCGTCTACGACGAGCTGGCGAAACCGCACCCGAAGAATCACTTCACCATCGGCATCGACGACGACGTCACCCACTCCAGCCTCCGCTGGGATGAGAGCTTCTCCACCGAGAGCTCAAAGACCGTCCGCGCCCTCTTCTATGGCCTCGGTTCCGATGGCACCGTCGGCGCCAATAAGAACTCCATCAAGATCATCGGCTCCGAGACACCCAACTACGCGCAGGGCTACTTCGTCTACGACTCCAAGAAGTCCGGCTCCCTGACCACGTCGCACCTGCGCTTCGGATCCGAGCCCATTCGCTCCACCTACCTCATCTCCCGCGCCAACTTCATCGCGTGTCACCAGTTCGAGTTCCTCGAGAAGATCGACGTCCTTGCCGCTGCCGAGCCGGGCGCCACCTTCCTCCTCAACAGTCCGTACGGCGCGAAAGACGTCTGGCAGCATCTGCCCAGGACCATCCAGAAGACCATCCTCGACAAGCATCTCCGCCTCTACGTCATCGACGGTTACCAGGTCGCCCGCGAAAACGGCATGGGCAACCGCATCAACACCGTCATGCAGACCTGCTTCTTCGCCATCTCCGGCGTCCTGCCGCGCGAAGAAGCCATCGCCGAAATCAAGAAGGCGATTAAGAAGACCTACGGCAAGCGCGGCGAGGCCGTCGTCCAGCAGAACTACGCTGCCGTCGACGCCTCCCTTGCCCATCTGTACGAGGTCAAGCCGCCCGACACGATCACGGCTACCTTCGACATCCTGCCCTCTATTCCGGCCGCCGCGCCGGCGTTCGTCCGCGACGTATTGGGCGCCATGGCCGCGGGACACGGCGATATGCTTCCCGTGAGCGCGCTGCCCGCAGGCGGAACCTTCCCCACCGGCACCGCCAAATGGGAGAAGCGCAACATCGCTCAGTTCATTCCCGTCTGGGATCAGGAGCTCTGCATCCAGTGCGGCAAGTGCGTCATGGTCTGCCCGCACGCGGTCATCCGCGCCAAGGTCTACGACTCCACGCTGCTGCCCAGCGCTCCGGCCACGTTCAAATCCGCGAAGCCAAAGTGGCGCGGTATGGACGCCGAGCTCTACACCCTTCAGGTTTCCCCCGAAGACTGCACCGGCTGCCAGCTCTGCGTGGAAGTCTGCCCCGCGAAGAGCAAGGCCAATCCTGCTCACAAGGCCCTTAACATGGCTCCGCAGCAGCCGCTGCGCCTGCCCGAGCGCGCCAACTGGGAGTTCTTCGAGAGCCTGCCCTCCGTGGCCCGGGACCGTCTTTCCATGTCGCAGGTCAAGGACATCCAGCTTCTCGAGCCGCTCTTTGAGTTCTCCGGCGCCTGTCAGGGCTGCGGCGAGACACCCTACATCAAGCTGCTCACCCAGCTCTTTGGCGACCGCTTGATGATCGCCAACGCCACTGGCTGCTCCTCGATCTACGGCGGCAACCTGCCCACCACGCCTTACTGTCAAAACGAGGACGGCCGCGGCCCTGCCTGGTCCAACTCGCTCTTCGAAGACAACGCGGAATTCGGCCTCGGCATGCGCCTCGGCGTCGATCAGCAGAAACGCTACGCTGAAGGCCTGGTCGCGAAACTCGCTCCGGTGCTCGGTGATAACCTCGTCCGCGCCACCCTCGACGCCAACCAGTCCAAAGAAGAAGGCGTCAACGCCCAGCGCGCTCGCGTCGTCGAGATCCGCGCCAAACTTGCCACCGTCGACTCACTCGACGCCCGCTCTCTGGCCACCATCGCCGACACTCTCGTCCGCCGCAGTCTCTGGATCATCGGCGGCGACGGCTGGGCCTACGACATCGGCTTCGGCGGGCTCGACCACGTTCTCGGCTCCGGCAAGAACGTCAAGGTTCTCGTCCTTGACACGGAGGTCTACTCCAACACCGGCGGCCAGATGTCGAAATCCACACCGCGCGGCGCCGTGGCCAAATTTGCTGCGGGCGGCAAGGCCACCAGCAAGAAAGACCTCGCCATGGAGGCCGTTGCGTACGGATCCGTCTACGTCGCTCGCATTGCCCTCGGATCGAACGACAGCCACACCGTCAAAGCCTTCCAGGAAGCGGAAGCCTGGAACGGGCCGGCCATCATCATCGCCTACAGCCACTGCATCGCGCACGGCTACGATCTCTCCAAAGGCCTCGACCACCAGAAGGCCGCCGTCAACTCCGGCTACTGGCCGCTCATGCGCTATAACCCCGCGCTCCGCGAGGAAGGGAAGAATCCCTTCGTCCTCGACTCCCGCGCGCCGTCCATTCCGCTGAAAGACTACGTCTACAACGAGTCGCGCTACACCATGCTGCTGCGCGCGCACCCGGATGCCGCCGAGACGCTCCTGAAAGAAGCTACCGACGACGTCGAGCGCACCTGGCGCGTTTACGCCGGCCGTGCCGCCATGCCCGGCCGAGCCGAAACCCCCAACATCTCGCCCCGCACAGAGGAGAAGGAAGCCGCTCCCGCCCTGGGCGACGACTAAGTGAGGTTCCCCGGAGCCGCCTTGTGCCGCTCCGGGCTCCGGCCAGTGCCGAGCAGCAACCGCCGGCACTGGCCTTTTCCTTTTTGCTGAAGGTCTTCCGCGAACCGCCTGCCGGTTCCAGCCGACCGGTTCTTAGCTGACGGCTCTCACCTGACTGCCAGACTCTCCGCAACGCGCGCACCGCGGCCCTTCAACTCCGCAATCCGCTGTGCGATCGGCTCGGCCACACGCAATGCATTGGCGCCAATCGTCAGCGCTGGATTGCCTGCGGAACTCGAGGGGAAGAAGGAGGCATCCACGACATACAGGTTCTCCATCCCGTGAACCTTGTTCGTGGGATCCAGCACGCTGGTGCGCGGATCGTTGCCGAAGCGGCACGTTCCACAAGGATGCGACAGATTCAGGTTGTCGGCCGTCGCTGTCAGCAGCCAGGGCTTGTGCGCCCGGAATACCGCTTTCAGTCGTACGCGCGCCTCGCGAATGCGATCGTGGAATTCCTTCGGATCGTCGTACTCGATCCGGATCTTGTCCGGACTCGCATCGTCCAGCGCCACCCGGTTCACCTTGTAAGGGAAGTCCTCCATGATGGTGGCAAAAATCGCCGATCGGCTGAAGAAGATCGAGGCTCCCATCGCTACAACCCGCAGCAGGATTCTTCTCAGCGGAAAACGATCCAGCAGCCTGTGTCGCAGCCGCTGATCGAGGAACTCGAAAATGTTGCCCTGGGTCACCGGCATGCCAATCGACTGGAACGATCCCAGCCGCTTTCCGTCGCACTCATAAAGCGCGCGCGAGGAGATGGTTTTCCTCGGCATTCGGGCGGGCAGGCTCTTCCGCGGCCGCAGTGCAAAGAAGTCGCTGGCGTGGAACATCGCGCAGCGCCCCACCATATCGTTCTGGTTCCCGATCCCCGTGGGCCATTCCGCCGACTGCGACTGCAGCAGAATCCGCGGCGACATCAGCGCTCCTGCCGACAGCACAACTACGGACGCGCGAATCCGCAGCGTCTCCGTTCCCCTCTTCGCAACCACTTCCGTCACGCGCCCTTCCCGCGTCTCCAGCCGCTCCACTTCGCAGCCCAGCAGCAGCCGCGCGCCATACTGCACCAGCGCCGGAGCCAGCGCCTTGCCCGCGCTGTCTCCCTTGCAGTCCGTTGTGCAGGGAATGCCGATGCACTCCCGGCAGCCCTTCCGGTAGCCGATGCCCAGATGAATGCGATAGGGTCCCAGTCCCGCCGCCTGGAACGAGTCGTAAAAATCCTGGTCCTGAGGGCTCAGCGGAGGAGGCGTCGCCAGTTCCGAGTTGTCATCTTCATCCAGCGGATCGCGCGTGCCGCAGACACCGTAGAGCTCTTCTGCCTGCGCGTAGTACTTCCTGAACTCATTGAAATCCACCGGCCATTCGCTGGTCACCGGCGCCGGCACACCCTCGGGCCAGGGCTTCTCGGCAAAGTCGCTGCGCCGCATCCGTTCCAGCGCCCCGCCGTAGATTGCGGTCGAGCCGCCAGGACCCGTCCCCAAATCCGTCTCCGCCATTGACGATCGGCTGCTGCGTACCAGCGTGACCTTCAGCGGCCACCGTCCGCTCGCCCGTGCCATTGATTCTCTGGATTCGATCCCCAGCGCCCGCCGCCATCGTCCCGCAGTCCGCCCCTTAGGAAACCGCGTTTGCGCGCCGCCCCGCTCCAGAAACAGTACCTTCAGCCCCATACGCGCCAGCGAGTAGCCGAGGGTCGCCCCTCCCATGCCGGTTCCCACAATGACTGCGTCCCACAGCGTCTCTTCCGGCTTCTCCGCCGAATACTGCTCCCATGCCAGGATCATCCGATCCGTCCTTCCAGGGTACGAAGTTCGGCCCGGCCCCACGCCGCGGCCCATCCATCTGTAATTGGTCAATGAATGACGATATTGTCCGCAGAATACAACCCCGGTTGCGGGGTGAACAGTGGCTTTCTACTTCGTTTCATGAACTTTCGTGTGATTGTTCTCTCCCATCGCCTCGACTCGCCTTCGCAACCGGCAACCGGCGACCGGCGACCGGCTGTTCTACAATGTCCAGAAGCCGCCCGCCTCCAAATTCCAACCGCATCATTCCGAGCCGGACGCGCATCTGCCTATCATGATTGAACAGCCTCTGCCGGAAGCCCTGACCTTCGATGACGTTCTCTTAACTCCTGCCGCCAGTGAAGTTGCCCCCGCGCAGGTCAGCACCCAGACCTGGCTCACGCGGCGCATCGCCCTCAGCACTCCGCTGCTCTCCGCTGCCATGGACACGGTTACCGAATCCCGCATGGCCATCGCCATGGCTCAGCAGGGAGGCATCGGCATCATCCATCGCAACCTCACCATCGAGCAGCAGGCCGGCGAAGTCGACAAGGTCAAGCGTTCCGAATCCGGCATGATCGTGGACCCCGTCACCATGGCCCCCGAGCAGCTCATCTCCGACGCGCTCGAGGTCATGCGCCGCTACAAAATCTCCGGCGTCCCCGTTACCCGCAATCGCAGGCTGGTCGGCATTCTCACCAACCGCGATCTCCGCTTCGAGACTCGCACCGACATTCCCATCTCCGAGGTGATGACCAAAGAGAACCTCATCACCGTTCCCGTCGGCACCACGCTCGAGCAGGCCGAGGAGATCCTCCACCAGCATCGCGTCGAAAAGCTTCTCGTTGTCGACGAGCACTACACGCTCAAGGGCCTCATCACCGTCAAAGACATTCAGAAGAAGCTCAAGTACCCCAAAGCGTCCAAGGATGAGCAGGGAAGACTCCGCGCAGGCGCTGCGATCGGTGCGACAGGCGATTATCTGGAACGGGCCGCCGAGCTGGTCCGCAATCGCGCCGACGTGCTCGCCATCGACTCCAGCCACGGACACTCTTCCCGCGTCCTCGAAGCCGTGCGCGAGGTGAAGAAGCGCTTCCCCAACGTCGATCTCCTCGCCGGCAATGTGGCCACTCGCGACGGCGCGCAGGCTCTCATCGACGCGGGCGCTGACGGCGTCAAAGTCGGCATCGGACCCGGTTCCATCTGCACGACCCGCATGGTCACCGGCGCCGGCATGCCTCAGATCACTGCCATCAGCGAGGCGTACAAAGCAGCTCGGCCTCACGGCATTCCCATCATTGCCGACGGCGGCATCAAGTACTCCGGCGACATCACCAAGGCCATCGCTGCGGGAGCCAGCGTCATCATGATCGGCTCGCTCTTTGCGGGAGTCGATGAGAGCCCGGGGGAAACCATCCTCTACCAGGGCCGATCGTTCAAGGCGTACCGCGGCATGGGATCGCTTTCCGCCATGGCGCAGGGCTCCGGCGAACGCTACTTCCAGGGCCAGGAAGATATGACCAGCCCCGGCGAGCGCCAATCGCTCACCGCGCGCGAGACGCCCGCGCAGAACCGCCTCGCCAAGTTCG
>DASRRO010000117.1:0-13696 GCA_035656855.1 Acidobacteriaceae bacterium
GTGGATGCGCTGTCGGCCGCAAGCACCACCCCGTCGTGAACGCCAATGAGGACAGCTACGCTCATTGAGTACTCCTCCCCACCGACATCCATGCCCTTTACTACCCGAGACCAGCAGGTTAGTTCCAGCTCATCATCTCTCGGAATCGGGGTCCTGTGAACAATGTAGCAGCGTGAACCCTAGGTGATCTATTTTCCGCAATTCTCCTTCTCTCCGTATCAACATGCAATAGCGAATCCGCGGCACTCACCCTTAAATTTGCTCTTTCTAATAAATCGGCGGTCATTCCGAAACACTTAAGGTGCTCTCTGCGCAACGGTCCAGCCTCACTTCCTCCTTAAGTAGTCAATCAGAAACTGGATGAGGGTGAGGAGCGCGCCGAAGGCGATGGCGACGCCGCGCACGTTCTGGAAGCGCTCTTCGTGGTGGGCGACGCGGTCTTCGAGGTCGCCGATGCGGCCGGCGTTACCGTCGCCGACGAGGACGGTCATTTGGTTCTTGAGGACGGAGAGGTCGGCGAGGACGCGGGATTCAAAGTCGTTCATGGGGGAGATTCCTCAGGGTGGCGAGATCGGGAGAAGCCGGTAGCCTGTGGCCTGTAGCACTGCTGGTTCTGCTACCGGCGACGGGCTACCGCCTGCCCGCTCAGCGTTAGCTGCTCAGCGGCAGGTTGATGAAGACGGCGCTCGAGAAGCGCGAATAGTTCGGCGGTGTGGAGGCGTCGTACATCCGGATGTAGTAGCGCTCCATCGCGGCCTGGCGCGGGATAGTGAAGTTGGGCACGGGCGAGCGCAGGACGAGGTCGGGACCGGGACCGGGCGTGAAGCTGTAGTCGCTGCGGCGCACCTCGAATCCGCCTCCGGTGGGCGGCGTGACGCCGGCGCTGATCTGGATCTGGCTGCCGGTGATCGCCGTGACGGTGAGGTTGTCGAGGTTGGCCAGCGGCGCGGCCGTCTGTGGCTGCAGTGGAAGCCAGGCGTCAGCGGGAACGCTGGTCGAAGTCTTGATGGAGAGGCTGTCGGCCCAGTCATTCGCGAAACCGATGGTGTATTTCGCCAGCGTGGGCGCGGTGGCGGAGAGATCGATCTCCACTGTGCGGACGACGAGGTTGGCGGTGATGCCGGCGGAGGTTGAGGCAAGGGCGAGCACGTCGCCGGGCCAGATGTCGCCCTGTTGTTCGGGATTCCACGCAGTGTATTTGCCGGACCAGGCGGCGGCGCGGCTGGTGGAGAGCGCGAGGATGGCCTGCGCGGCGTTTTCGCAGTCGGCAGAGCTGCGCGGCGGTGGATTTGTAACCGTGCCGGTCCAGACTGCGGTGCCAGGGAGCTTGCCGCCGAGACTTTCGGCGGCGATGCTGGCTGCACTGGCGAGGCGCGCGACGGAGCGACGGCTGGTGCGATAGGAGACGGCGATGAGCTCGCCCGCCTGCGGTGTGCCGGCAGGATAGAAGCGCAGCTTGCCGGTGCTCTCGAGGGTGCAGTCGGCCCCCTGCGCGGGCGTGCCGATGCGGCGGATGACCGCACCGCCGTTGGGCGGCGTGCTGACGACCCAGTTGGGGGGGAGATGTTCGATGGTCACGCTGCCGATGCTGCAGTCGAGAAACGACGCGTTGAGCGGGGCGTAGACGCACCACGGAGCGGGCGAGCTGCCGTAGGGGCCGGCATAAAGAATGACGGGCGTGCCGGCAACTCCGTTGGTGGTGTCCTGCACTTCGAAGACGAAGGAGCCGGTGGTGGGGAACAGATCGCCGCCAAAGCGCTCAAATCCGCTGACGGCGCCGGTGATGTAATACGACTGGAGGATGCGCTGGACTTCGTTGGAATAAAAACGTAACCGCAGCGTATACATATGTCCTGTGACGGCAGTGAAGGTGCTGCCGGCGACGGCGCCATTGAGGACGGGAGCGATGGTGGCTGCTCCGCCGGACTGACCGATCTGGAAACCGGCGAGGCAGCCGGGGAGACTGGTTTCTCCGCCGTAGTAAAGACCGTTGAGGACACCGGAAGTTTGCTGGCCAAACTGCACTGCATTGGTTTCGAGGATCAGGCCGCCGCCCATTTCCAGAGTGGAGAAGGCGGAGATGACGGTGTTGCCAAGGATGCCGTTGCCGCCCGCGCAGGTGAGTCCGCCGGCGGTGAGCGTGACGGCGGAGCCGGGATCGTCAACGATCCAGAGCTGCGGGTTGAGGGTGGAGCCCTGGAAATCCTCGGTGAAGGTTTTCGTTTTTGAAGACGGGAGCTTCCACGGATCGCAGGCGAGGTCGAAAAGAACGGTGGTGCCATCGCCCTGGAAGAACTCGGTGACGCAGGCGGCGGGCTCTTCTTCGCCGCAGACGGTGACGTCGTTGGCGAGGGCTTTGGCAGTGGCGATCTGAAGATTGCCGACGGAGAGAGTGCCGGCGGATTCGCTGAGAGAGTGGGTGACGGTGCCAACCGGATTCAGCGAGAGGGTGTTGTTCTGCAGCAGGTAGGCGCTGCGCGAGGCGGCGGCGAGGGCGGCAACATTTTCAGACCAGGTGCGGCTGCTCTGCAGCAGGACGTCGGAGACGCTCATGGTGGCCAGCGAGAGCGCGGCGGTGATGCCCTGGACTTCCGAGCGAATGAGCATGGCCTCGACCGCGCTGCCGGCGGTTGCGCCGACGGTGAAGCCGCCTTGGGCGATGGGCTGGCGGTCGAGCAGCATCTCGTCGCCGAGGGCAGAGATGAAGAGCGGGCAGACGGCGCCGGTGGTTCCCTGGCCGGTGAGCTCGAGCGCGGGTTCGGAGGCGATGTAGCCGGTGAAGAGGAGAAGACCCTGATCGTCGGCCAGGGTGATGCGGGCGTTGCGCACGGGCGTGGCGAGCGGCGGGGCGGGCAGGAGCGCGCATTCGCAGGTGACGGGCTGGTTGAGCCGCCGCTGGATGCGGAAGGGCCGGCCAGCCACGACAGAGCTGGAGTAGTCGACTGCGCCGTTGCCGTCGTAGTTGTCGATAGTGAGTTGCAAAGCGGCCTCCGGGTTCAGACGAGCGTCATGGGACAGGGAAAAAAGCTGCGGAAACAGACAACCGGCTCGCCATCATTGGCGTCGGTGACGGGCAGCGCGCGGAAGCTGGCGCTGAGGGCGATGCGTTCAAGCGGCGGGGCGAGGGGGGCGGATTCCTCGGCGGGGCCGGCGATGGATTGCAGGCGCGGGTAGTGGTAGAGGATGCGCTCGCCCTGCTGGCCATCGATGACGAAGAGCGCGGACCACTCCTGGAAGAAGCTGCCGCCTTCGCGATCGACGAACCCGGAGAGTGGCTGGACGCGCATGCCGGCGGCGGGCACGCCGGCGACCAGCGGCTGCGCGAGCTGGAGACCGGGCGCGGATCCGGTGGAGACGGAGGCCACGCGGGCGACGTTAAAGGTCACCCGGCGGACGTAGTCGGGATCGCTGTTCACGGCTGCGGCGCTGGGCACCCAGGCGGCATAAACGCCGCTGCCGACATAGCCGGTCTGGCTGGCGTAGTCGATGTCAGCGGCGATGAGCGAGCCCGCAGAGAATGTCGCAGCGTCGGTGGCAGAAAGCGCGAGGAAAGTGGCGGTAGAACCGGCGGCGAGGTCCACGGGCGGCACGCCTTTCGAACCGGAGCCGCTGGCAGCGCCGCCGGCAACCGGCACGAGGAGGTTCATATGCTGCGACCCGGCGGCCAGAGCCATGGAGAGCTTGGTCCAGGCCTTAAAGCGGAACGAGAGGGTGGCATCGACCGTAGCGCGCACCTGCATCTGCGTGGCGCCGGGTGTTCCGGTGACGAGATCGCCGAATTTGCTGGCGGATTTGCGGGTGAAGTTCTCGATCCAGCCCAGGGAGATCCACGGAGCGGGCGGCGCGTCGACGGAAAAGCGGCCGTTCACCGAGGGATCGAAGAGGGTGGGCGCCTTGTGGACGCGATCGACGGGAGCGAAATAAGCGCGCACGGAGCGCCCGATGGGCGGCAGCGGCGGCAAAGTTGTGATTGTGCTCATGACTCGCTGGGCTCCTGAAAGGCGAAGACGGTGACTTTGGCAACGCGGCTGAGGCGGTCGTGATCGGTGACGGCCGGGCTGAATTCCGGCTCCGACCAGAAGACCTGGGTACTCATGGCGGCAGCCGGACTCTGGGTGTAGTTCATCTTTTGTGCCATGTACGGATACAAAAGCTGGAGCAACTCGTAGTCCATCCTTTCGAGAACGCGGCCGCGGTCGAGGCCCGCATTCGGCTGGGTGCCGGCCGTGATGTAGTGGATCTCACAGGTCATCTGCGTGAGGATGGCGGGCAGATGCAGATCGGCCGCGAGGCCGGTCCAGCGCAGGGTGAAGGCGTCAAGCTGGGGTTGCGCGGTGAAGGCCTCGGCGTCTTCGACGAGGATGCCGGGCCGCGTGACGGAGCGCAGGGTCATGGTGCGGGCCGGGTTGACAGTCGCAAGCCGGTTGCGCAGCGTCAGGTAGAACGTGTCTTTTGCATTCTGCATAGAAATTCCTTTGTGGCCGGTAGCCGGTTAGCCAAAAGCCAAAAGCCGGGAGTCAGAGCACAGGGCTGCTGTGGCGGGCGGCCTGTTCCGTTACATGGCCCATTCGCCAGTTGCCTCCTGTAACAGCAGCCGGTACAGATACGCCGTTCCCTGACTCTCGGAAGACGAAACAGCCTCAATAAGGAAGAGCTTCCCGGCGACGACAACTCCGCAGGCCTGGGCGAAGAGTGCCTGGGCGGAGCTGAGCTTCAGCTGCGCGACCTGAGCGACGACGGCATCGGCGCTGATGAGCAGCTCATATTTCGGGAGCTGGCCATCCTGCAGGGTGGCACGGGCTTTTCGGAAGACGGCCGGGGACAGAGGCAGGGAGAGGAAGCCGGGCGCATCGAGTCCAATCTGGCGGGTGTCGGAGGAGTCTCCCGGAAGGGGAGGCATCTGCAGGCAGGCTGAGGTTCCGCCCGAGGCGCGGAGCAGGGCGGTGGCGACGCGCTGGGCGAGGCCGCAGGGGTTTTGGGTGCTGAGGTCGGCCATGGCGTCAGCCCATCCTTACCGAAACCCAGGGTTTCAGCAGCGTCTGGACGGTGTCGTCCACCAGGGAATTCGAAAAGTACTGCAACCACATGGTGTCGATCCTGGCGGCCTTCACGTTGAGGCCCGGTGTGGCCTGGGCGTTCTTGACGATCTGCGCGCAGGCGACCTTCACCGCACCGGGAAGGGTGGCGAATCCGGCGGTGTAGGTCACCATGGCCTCGTTGTAGGGCAGGCCGAGGATGCTGCAGGGAAAGATCAGCTCGCCGGTATCGGTGACGAAATCGACCGTGGAGGGATCAAGCGTGGTCCAGGCGCCGGGCAGCGAAAAGGCCCACAGGACCTCTTCCTGGAGCGGATATGCAATTTCGCCACGCCGCGGCCGGGCATAGCGCGCCTGGATTGTTACAAATGGCGAAGTGGCCGGGGCGACGGCGACGAGCGGCAGATGGCTGAGGCGCACCGTCTGCGAGCCTTCCACCATGCGCAGGCGCTCGGTGTACTGCGTGGGGTTCAGGCTGGAACGGCGGCAATGGGCGTCGATGAGGGACGACGCGGCGCTGATCCAGTCGTCGGTGACATCGGCGGGCAGGCCGTAGGTCTGGTATTCGGGGGGCTGCAGATAGCAGGACATGAAGTCTCCTGGGCGGCGATGCCGCAGCGGAAAGGCGGGTAGCGACAAACCGGTCAGCTAAAGTCCGGTTAGCGAAGAAACGGCCAGCGATGAGGCGGTCAGCTGAAAGCGGTCAGCAATGAACCGGTCTGCTAAAGAACGGTGAGTGACGAACGGTCAGCAGCGGCAGGTTTGCCACTTGCTGACCGTCGTGTCGCCGACCGTTCCTTGCTGACCGGACTTTCGCTAACCGCTTCCTCGCTGCCTCGAGGTCTACCGGTCGACGAGCACCTGGTAGTGTGCGTAGCTGGCGCCCTTGACGATCGGCGCGCCGAACTTCACCACCACATGCTGGGAGGCCAGAGAGCCGGGCGTGCCGAGCTGGAAGACGCGCGGGTTGGGATCGCTGAGCCAGTGGTACTCGATCAGGTCTTCGGTGACGATGTACGCGGGGAGCACGGCATTGCCGGATCCGGGCGTGCCGGTGTAGGCCAGGGACCACTCGGGGATGAGCGGCAGCTCGCCGGCCTGGGTGGTGAGCATCTTGACGGTGAAGCCGGCGGCGATCTCCTTCGTGTTGAGGACCACGTTAAACTCCGACTTCATCTCGCGATCGATCAGATCGAGCAGCACCGGATTCGCGTAGATGGCCGTGGGCCGCACCGCATAGCTGGTGTTGGCGGTCATTTGCGCGATGATGGACTTCAGGCCATCGGTGATGGAGGCGGTTGTGCCGATGGTGGTGGTGTTGCCGCCCCCGGCGATCTGGCCGGCGACGCCGAAGTACTGCATGGTGGTGGGCGCCGACAGGGAGGTGTCGTTGCCTGTCCACAGCGCGATGTCATGCGCCAGCATTACGCCTTCGATGGTGTCCACCAGGTCCTTCGCCTGCAGATAGGCAAACTGCTTCTGCTGCGCGCCCAGCTCCATATCGAAGAGGTTGTAGTTGAGCTGCGCGACGATGGCCTTGAGCGGCACGCTGCGCTCGACGCGGGTGGGCGTGACCACCGGCGCAACGATGTTGCGTGGATCGACGAAGCCCGCGGTGGAGGGATTCGGGATGGCGGTCTGCTCGAAGTAGCGCGACGGATGGCCGGTGGCCGGGACCTGCTTGATGCGCTGGCCGAACATGTTGCGGCGGCGGACGATATCGACGATCTCGGTTTGGTAGAGCGGCACTTCGATGGCGCCGGGCCCGATATAGTCCGCAGCGGAATGAATGTCGAGGAAATTGGCAGTCATAAGATTCCTTTCGTGGAGCAGCGGTGAAACGGTTAGCGATGAAACGGTCAGCCAGAAGCCGGGGAGCAAAAAAGCCGGTCAGCGATACGACGGTCAGCTAAGAATCAGCCGGCAAATAAAAACGGCCAGCGAAATCGACTGACTCGCTGACCGGCCTTTGGCTGACCGCTGTCCTGCTGTGCGCGGCTAGCCGATTACTCCGGCGCGCAGCAGCTGGGCTTTGACGGTCAGGCGCTGTTCGAGGCTCAGGCCGGTCAGGGCGGCGTCGAGCGTGCCGGCCTCGATCGATTCCAGCGTGGCGATGCCCTGTTTGGCGAGGAACTGCGCCGTGGCGCCGGGCACCGTTTTGCGGGCGGACGGCGTTGCAGCGCGGGGCTCGGTGCGGATTTCGGTCCGCGCCTCGATCTGGGTTTCAATCTGGGCGCGCAGCTCGGCGATCTGCAGTTCGGCTGCCTGGAGCTTCTGCTCCAGTTCCGCTTCGCGGCCGGAGGGCTGGCGGGTTTCGACGGCGGCCACCAGCCGGCCCACGTCGCCGGTGCGCTCCTCCATCAGCGCCACGGTGCGCTCCAGCAGCGCGGCTGCAGCTTCCAGCCGTGTTTCCATGCGGTGCAGGCTCTCGGTCATCGTGTCCATTCCTTCGCCCGTTGGTGAGTCCATGTTGATTCCTTTCTTCGGTCGGTCGTCCGCAAGGCCTGGGCTTCGCGGAGGTGTGAGGGGAGGTGCGCCGCAAAGCTGCGGCAGCGTGCAGCCGCCAGCTCGAACGAGGTGTTGCGGTAGGCGGCCTTCTCCCGCAGCAGGATGGCGGCGCCGGTGAAGGTGGCGCGGGTCAGCGTCCAGACCTCCTGGCGCATGTCTTCCACGTGCGCATCGGCCAGCTCCCAGGACATGCCCATGGAGCCGGCAGCGCCCTGACGCATGTGCCGCTCCACGTCGGGAAAGTCCTTCGCGAAGAGATAGCCGGCGACGAGAAGGCGCGAGCCGTCCACATCGGCCTCGGTGATGATGCCGCACTTGCGGCGGGCATCGTGGCCGTCCCACGAGGGGACGTAATCGACGGCCATCCCCAGCAGGGAGGGCAGGGCGGCGAGGGCAGCGGCGCGCGTAAGAATCACGCGGTGGCCGCGGGCGCCCGACGGCGGTTTGGTGCTCGGCTCGTCCACCCGGGTGAGCACGCCCTGAAAAGGCGCGCGATTCGGGTGTCCGTCCACTTCCGGCAGATGAACTGCCATGGCTTCGAGTCTCATGGGTTCTCCCGTAGTCCCTGATTTGTAGCGTCGATGGTGACGTGTTCCTCCTTATGGGCGGCGGATCCGAGTCCGGCGACCGGCAGCGGACCGAGGCCGCGCATGGCGCGCACCTCGTCCACGGTGAGCACGCCGGCAGCCAGCAGCGCCGTCTGCATCTGCACCTCCTGTAACTCGTCGGTTGCGTCGAGATCGTTGAAGACGAATTCGAATTCCGGCCAGCCCAGGCGTTTCGCAAACAGGTCCCTTGTCAGGTGCTCGGCGACGAGCCGGGCCAGCGGAATGATGGCGGAGTGGAAGGCCTCATCGAGCATCTCCGCGGCAGTGGAGCGGTTCACGTCCTGCTCGAGGCCCAGCAGCATGGGCGGCAGCGAGAAGGCGTTGGCCACCATGCGGATGAGGAACTCCTGCCAGCTGAGCCGCAGGTCGGCATCGGTGCCGGCGGCAAAGCGCAGGACCTCGGGCTTCTGCTGGGTGCTGAGCAGCGGCACGCGGCCTGTGCCCTCGATCTCGTCCTGCCACCAGCGGATGAGGCGCTCGTGCTGCGCGGGCGTGGCCTCGTTGATCCACAGCGCATACTGCACCACCGAGTTGCTGGCCAGTTTGCCGGCGAAGCGGTGGGCGCTGAGGAAGGCGTTGACGGTCTCGAAGGCGACTTCCAGCGGGCCCAGCCCGAAGGGCGTGTAGCTGCGCGGATTCATGCGCACGTAGATGAGCTGGTTGTCCTGCAGCGGAATCGCCGCATTGGAGCCGGTGAGGCTGGTGGCCTGCGCGAAGCGTACCGAGTCGGGCTGGCCGTCCCACCGGGGGTTGATGCGGATGGTGGCGCCATCGACGGGCCACAGCTGGAAGGGGCGCGCCGGGTCGCCGGTCAGCTCCATCTCGATGGCGCCGAAGCCACCGACCAGCGCGTCCTCGATAGCCTGCTCGATCAGGGTGCGGAAGGAGTCCGAAGCATTCGGGAACTCCAGCGAGCTGCGCAGGATCTTCGCGCGGCCGGCCGCATCCGCGACCTGAGCGGGCGTGTGGTCGCGCTTGAGGCGGACCTGCCAGTCCATGCTGGCGACACGGTCTTTGATGAGGTTGATGGCGCGCCGCACCACGGGCGTCTCTGCAAACTTGCGCAAATTGACCGGCGTGGGTTTGGGCAGCGCCTTGCCTGGAAAGGCATACGGGGAAAGCACCGCAGGCAGGGCGAGAGTGCGCCGCTCGGCGGAGCCCCCGCTGTCGTTGCGCGCTCCGGTTACGCCGCTCAGCCGCGCCAGCGCGTGTCTCCATTGCTCTTTGATCGTCACGTCTCCTCCGCTTCCTGGTTGCAAACAAAAAGGCATGGCGGGTAGCCATGCCTGGTGGGATTGTCCCCGGTTCAGTGCTTACACGCGCAGTTCACTCCGGGCGGTTTCCGCCACGCGCTCAAGGTCGTTCACGGTGAGGACGCGAATCTGCTGCGCCTCCATGGTTTCAACGCCGAAGCGATACTGGGCGATAAAGTCATCGGCTGGTACGTCACCGCGGCTGTTGCGGATCGGCTCGACGATGGCGGTCAGCTCCAGTTCGGCACTCTCTACCCGGGCCACGCCGGCGCGCAACAGCGGCGCGCTGAAGGCCAGAACCTTGGCCAGCTCGCTGTCGGTAGCCAGAGAGACGGCGTGGAACATGCGCACGACACCGTTGGGCCGGTAGCCGCAGTCGATCTTCAGTGAGTCGCCGGGGCGGGTGTAGTCGGCGGCCGGGATGCGGCGGCGCAGCAGATCCCACACCCGGGCCTGCTCGAAATGAGTGCGCAGGCTGCGCACGATCGCGGCGCGTCCGCTCAGGGCCGGGCGCGTCTTCTCGCGGCGCGGCTCTACGTAGAGGCGCATGAGCTGATCCATGCCGGCGGCCAGATTCTCGGCCAGCAGCGCTTTGGGTGCGGTGATCTGTAACAGGTGCGAGAACGAATCCTCGACAGTCTTCATCAGGGAAGGCGCATCGGATTCAGGTTCGAGCAGCCGCCGGCGCATCTCGGTTTCCATCGCCTCCAGCATGTCGGTGTCCGCGTCCGGGTCGACACAGCGAACGCGCGCCCAGTCCTTCGTAAATCGGACCTGAGACGCGGACCCCGCAGCCTCGCGGAGCAGAACGCCGATGTTGACGAACTCGTTCTTCACCGGGTCGGGCACGTAGCGCACCAGGGAGAACTCGCAGGGAAAAGGTTCGTTCATTGGATTCCCCCCTGTACGTTATCGGTCCAGCCCGGCGCGAGGAAGCGGCGGCCGGCGGTGGAGGCGGGCGGCCGGTCCCAGTTTGGAAAGGGCTGGCGGGAGGAGTCCCGGAAAGAGGTGATCAGCGGACGTACCTGGGTGCGTCGCTCGATCAGCTTTTCGATGAGAGGCTCCAGCACGTCCACGTCGCCCTCGTACCATTCCGGGGGCACGCCTTCCACAATGCCCCAGATCTGCTCGGGCGCCAGCTCCTCCATGCGGGTTAGCCATGGCTCGAAGCTGTCCCAGCCGGTGATCTCGCGGTAGACGAGGTTGCGGGCGTAGACGCCGCGCAGGGGTGCGTCGACGAAGCGCCACTCGCCGGCGTTGAAGCAGAAGCCCTGGTCGATGAAGGCGGCGGTGTAGCGCCTCTCCCGGCCTTTGCGATGGAAGAGGGCCTGGCGGCCGTTGGCGTTACAGGTCCACTTGTCGAGCGCGAGCGCCCCGGCAAACTCGGAGAGGTTGCGCACCTCGGCCAGCTGAGGCTCGGGCAGGTAGTCGGCGACGTGGCCGGGCATCAGGCCGCCCACCAGCTGCGAGCCGAAGTGCAGGCCGGGGCGGCAGGGTTCGCGCCGGGAGCCGAGATCCATCTCCAGCTCGGGGGTGCGCTCGACGAGCCACGGGGAGACTTCGATCACGTCGCAGGCGGGCACGGTGAGGCCGATGAGCGCAGCCAGCCGCGTGGCCAGCAGCTCATTGGGCAGGACGCGCAGGTGCTGGGGGTTGTTCTGGAACTTCACCACCCAGGCATTGCCGTCCTCGCCGAGCATGAGATGGCTCTGTGCGCCGCCGCGCATCTTCCGAATTTGCTGAATCGCCCGTACCGCCACGGTGTCCCCCATCCTACTGCAGAGCCTTGCCGGTCAGCTTTTCCTGACGCGCTGCCAGCGCGATGGCCATGGCCATGACGCAGTCGTCGTGTTCGCCGGCTCGCGCTTCCGCGCGCCCGTTGGGCAGGCGGACGAAGTTGCGGCATTCGCGCAGCAACCGCTCGCTCATAAAGAGCTCGGGCCGCTCGGAGAGCGCGGCACTCAGCGCGGCCAGCATATCCGGCCGGGAAACGCTGGTGGTGAGCCATCCCGGCTTCCCGCGCTGCTCATAGAGGGGCTGGTAGCCGTGGGACGCAAGCAGGGCCAGCACCCCGGCGCCGTGGTTGTTGCGCTCCACGACCAGGAGCGCGTCGTTGTAGTCACGCGCCAGATTTTCGACCTGAGGTACCAGGTCGGTTGGGGTCCGCTGTACCCGGAGCTCGGCGCACTGCACACCGCTCTTCATCTCGATCACCTGCGCGACGGCGAAGTCGCCGTCGATGCCGCCGCCGGCCGGATCGACTGCGACCAGGTAGTCCACGCCCGGTTGCGGCACCAGCCATGTGTGCAGCTCCCCGGTAGTGGCGGTGAGTTCGGGCAGTTCCCTGAGCCGCGCGTCAATGCCGGGCGCGTGGAAGTAGCAGGAGCCGCTGGCGAGGAAGCAGCTCTCCGGATCCTCCGCGTACTCCTGCTGGGCGAGCCCGCGGAAGTTCGCATGGATCTGCCGCCGGTAGCCGATCTGGCCGAGCGAGAGGCTATGGTCTTCGACCAGCCGCCGTTCTGTTTCCGACAGCGACGAATCCGGAACAGGAGGCGAGGTGTAGGCATCCTCGAGCCACCAGGGAAAGAAGTGGCGCGCGGTGCCGGTCGCTTCCGCGTCCTGCCACTGCTGCCAGAAGCAGCCCGACGAACCCATGGGGGTCGACTCCATGGCGAGTTCGCCGGCGGGCGAGAGCGTGGCCAGCAGGCCGTACAGCGTCTCCGCCGGATCGCCCGGCCAGCGCGCCAGCTCGGTGCAGTGCAGGTTGGTGATGGTGAGGCCGCGGCCGGCGTTGCGGTCGCCCGCGGTCTCGATCAGGTATTCGCTGTCGATGGCGGGGAAAGCGATCCGCCGCGACGAGCGCTTCGGGTTCTTCAGCACCGGGCTTTGGGCCCACTCCGTCGGCAGCTGCGCCAGGAAGCGGTGCACGATGCGGAAGAGGGCCTCCGCGGTCTCCTGAGTGTGCGCCACCTGGACAGTCACGGTCCCGGGATGGATGAGGGTCTTCAGGAAAAACTGACCCGCGATCCAGGTGGTCACGCCCATTTGTCTGGCCTTAAGCACGATGTTCTTCTGTCCCCGCTGGATTTGATACTGTTGTTGTGCCTTGTTGGCGGTCAGGGGAATGCAGGTCCCCAGCCGGTTGCGAATACGGAGAACCTTTTCCGTGAGGGCGCGGGCCAGCTCCGGGCCGGCGTCAAGATACTGCGCGCCCAAACGGACAAGATCCTCCTGGGTTCCGTTGCCCAGGTCGATTTTCATGGATGTCAGTAGGCGTACCAGTTGTAGTCGGGGGCGCACACCAGGGTGCGCTTGCCCGGCGCACTGATGGCCAGGGTCTGGGCGGAAACGCCGTTGTAGTTGATGTTCTGCGAACTGACCGTCTGCAGCGTGATCGGGTTCGAAGACGTGTCGGACTTGATGATGGTGAACTCCAGCCCGGTGGGCGCAGCCTTATCCGGCAGAGCTGTGTAGCAGCTGGGCAGCGTGATGGTCTGCGCGCCGCCGGCGGCGTTAGCGATCACGTTCTTGTTCGCGGCGGTCAGAGAGAGCGTCGATGAGGTGTTGATGACTGTGCTCAGCGCGAGGCCTCCGCTGGACCGGATTGTTCCCTGATAGGTGACATTGAAGAAGGGATTCAGGCCCGAGAAGTGCGCCTGGAAGGCGTCGCCCTGGTAGCCGGTGTACATCTGCGCGGCATAGGCCGGATAGCTGGCCGCCGAAGCGACAGGCGTCGACCATACGCGCGGCACAGCGCCGGTGGGATCGTTGATGTTCGAACCGCCGCTGGAGTAGCCGGTTACGTTGGCATCCTCGAGGGCCTGGTAGTAATTGCCGCAGCCGGTGAGGTGATGCACGCTGGCGTAGGTGGGCGGATTGCCGGAGGCACCGGCGTAGGTGATCCAGTTGACTCCAGCCGCCATCTCCAGGCAGTCGACGTCGGCGATGAGCAGATTATTTGTAACCGCGGGTGCGACATAGGCCAGATTGGCGGCGGGGAAGCTGGTCAGATCGGGCCACTGGACGTGGCCGCCGTGAATCTCCACGCCGTTGGCGCCGATGTAGAAGCCGGCGACGGCGGGGCTGTCCACGTAGGTGTCGGTCCACACGCTGCCGGAGCCGCCCGTGTCATAGATGACGTAGCTGGTGGCGTAGGACGCGTTGGCGGCGGTTCCCGAGGATGCGTTGTTGGCGCAGGGAGCCGTCGTGCAGGTGTAGGGAAAGCCGAATCCGTGCACCAGGTAGCCGGTGTTGCCTGTGCCTTCGTTGTAGACGGCGGCGGTCAGGGCAT
>DASRRO010000118.1:0-9439 GCA_035656855.1 Acidobacteriaceae bacterium
TGTGCTCCCCGCAGCCATCAACAGAAGTATGGCCGGTGCCGCCCAAAGGTGCCCAAATGCCTGGCACGGCAGCACCACGAGCCCACCCGCCGCCAGCAAGCTGAACTGCACCAGCACACTCGTCAATCCGTTCCCCAAAGCCCCCGGCTCCCGCCGGATCCGTGCCAGATTCACACGGTACGGCATTCGGATCGACAGCAGGTTCCCCGCTGTGAAGTTCGCCGGGACCGCAAACAGGATCCACGCTGCTGTCGCGGCCAGGATGCCTGACGTCGGCGCCCCGAACCGGAACACAATCAGCGTCGCAATCACCATTGCTTCCAGCGCAAACAGCACCAGGTGCAGCAGATTCTTCCCCAGCACCACCGTCCGCAGCGGCGTTGGCGAAAGAAAGTAGAACTGCAGACCCGCCCCCTCGCCGCCCAGGTTGTTGCACACCAGCCGCGTCAGACCCAAAAACGCCCACACCATCCCCACCGGCAGCGCATACTCCACCCGGAACCGCGAAAACTGCCCCCCGCGCATCGCTCCCCCAAATACCACCGCCATCACCAGCGGCGCCGCCAGGTTGTAGAGCATTGGCCCGCTCCGCAGCAGGGTGCGCAGATCCTTCTCGAACACTGCCGCAATCGGCCCCGAAAAATCCATCAACCCGCCCGCTCGCGCCTGCACCCGAGCTTTGCCCGCCGGCACACGCCGAGGTGCCCCCCTCGGCGCTTCGTTCAGATTCTCCCCACGGCTCTCTGCCCGCAGCCGCCACGCCAGCAGCGCGGCCGCTCCCAGTGTGTACAGGGCCAGCCATCCCAGCGGCTCCGCCTCGCGCGCACCGCGGTGCTCCATCGCCAGCGCAATCGATTGCGACGCCAGACCCGGCGGCAAATCCGACTGGATCTTCCACGCCTTGTCCCCAAAGCGCTCGACCATCTCCGGCCGCAGACCGAACGGCAGTCCTCCTCGATGCTGGTGGAATGCCGGGTTCAGAGCCTGCGCCCCCAGCGCCAGAAACAGCAGGATCCCCGTCACGATCTCCCGCGTCCGCCGCTGCGCCAGCCAGCGTTCGATCCACGCCAGGATCATCCGCGACAGCAGAAGGTTGAACAGCACAAAAATCGCCAGTGTCAGCGCTGTCCAACCCGTCAGGTCCGGTCGCGCCACACTGATCCCGATCCCGATCGCCACCGCCCACAATGTCCCGATCAGCGACGACGGCGCCGCCAGCCCATACACCAGATAAAGCAGGATCCATGATCCAAATGTCACCGGATACCGCAGCAGATGGCTCAATTCGGGATTCTGCCCGGCCAGCGCCGGCGCCAGTGCTGAAAACACCTGCCACACCAGGCACAGCACCCACAGCAGCAGCGCCACCGTGCGCAAGTGTCCCTCCGAGGTCATGGCCCAGGCCCCAAACCCCAGCCCGGCCGCCGGTCCCACCGCCATCACCGTAAAGATCAGAAACGTGGCCACCTTCGCGCCCAGCTCGAAGCTGCCCCGCCGCGTTCGCAGCGAGTTCACGAAGATGCGCATCTGCACCCACGCCACCGCCGCATACTGCTGGCGCGCCAGCCGCGACAGGAATCCCGCCCGCCATCGACCTCCCGGCGCCGGACCCGCCGTTACCCCATTGAGGCCAGCCCCGTTTAAGTGAGCCACGACAGCTCCGGCACCGCTTCCTCCGCGGCCTCCCCACCCGTCCCACTCACCACCCGCAGAAAAATCTCCTCCAGCGTTAGCTTCTCGCCCGGCTCAAGAATCCCGGCCGCCACTCCGGCCCTCAGCTGGTCCAGCGACCCGTTTGCCACCAGCCGTCCCTGATGGATGATCGCCACATGGCTGCACAGCCGCTCCACGATCTCCAGCACATGCGATGTCAGAAAAATCGTCGCCCCGCGCTCGGTCATCCGCTGCAGCATCGCCTTCAGCGTCCCCGCCGCTATCGCATCCACCCCCTCGAACGGCTCGTCCAGAAACAGCACCCGCGGCCCGTGGATCACCGCCGCCGCCAGCGCCAGCTTCTTCTGCATTCCGTGCGAAAAATCCGTCACCAGCTTCTTCGGATCTGCCGCCAGATTCATAAAGTCCAGCAGCTCTTCCGTCCGCCGGTTCGTCGTCTCTTGATCCAGCCCGTACATCCGCCCCACGAACCGCAGGTACTCCGACGCGGTCAGCCGCCCAAACAGCGCCAGTCCCTCCGGCACCACCCCAATCTGCCGCTTCACCTCCACGGCATGCGTCGCGAAGTCCAGCCCCAGAATCTCGATCCGCCCCGACGTCGGAGCCAGCAGTCCGGTCAGCATTTTGATCGTTGTCGATTTCCCGGCCCCGTTCGGACCCAGGAAACCAAAGAACTGCCCCGGCGCCACGCTCAGGCTCAGGTTGTCCACGGCGGTGAACGTGCCGAAACGACGCGTCAGCTCGTGCACGGCGATGGCGGGGAGGCTCATGGGAGGGAGCATAGCAGAGCGGCTACAGCGGAGTCGCAGCCTCCGGCGCATCTCTCCGAGGCCGTCTGGCTTTACCCCACGGCCGCCCTTCCCGGCGCCGCTCTCTCAGTCCCCTCTGTTATTCTGGGGAGCGTTTTTCAGGGGGATTCGATGAGACTGCACCACCTGCTTTGCCTCGGCGCGCTCGCCTGCGCATCCGCTGCCCTGGCTCAGGAAACGCCTGCCGTCATCCCCGCCCATCCCATCGTCCTCCACGCCGCCCGCCTCTTCGATGTCGAAGCCGGCAAGATCGTCTCCCCAGGCGAGGTCCTCGTCGAAGGCGATCGCATCAGAGCCGCGGGCTCCTCCGTCGAACATCCTGCCGGAGCTGAAGTCATCGACCTCGGCGACACCACCCTCATGCCCGGCCTCATCGACGTCCACGTCCACCTCTTCCTCCATCCCGGCGCCGAAGATCTCCAGACCGTCGAAGAATCCGTTCCCCAGCGCACCATCCTCGCCACCCTCGCCGCCAAAGCCGACCTCATGGGTGGTTTCACTTCGGAACGCGACATGGGCACCGAAGGCGCCGGTTACGCCGACACCGCCGTCATGCGCTCCATCAACGAAGGCCTCATCCCCGGCCCCCGCCTCCGCATCAGCGGCAACGCTATCTCCATCCTCGGCGGCCACGAGGACGCCATCCACTACAATCCCGCCCAGCACGTCCTCTCCAACGCCGACTACGCCAACGACGCCGAGCAACTCATCGAAGCCATCCGCCAGCAGCACAAGGACGGCTCCAACTTCGTCAAGATCTACGAAACCGGCGCCGAATCCATGGTCTCCGATGGCGCAAACACAGTCCCCTGCGAGCAGGACCAGCCCCTGTGCGCCGAGAATCACCTCGGCCCCCAGCCCGGCGATCCCCAGTTTTGGGCCTTCCACACGCCGTATCAATATACGGAGGCTCAGCTCGCAGCCGCCGTCTCTGAAGCCGCCCGTCTCGGCACTAACATCGGCGTCCACGATAACGGCGAGCCCGGCGCGCTCTTTGGCGCCGAAGCCGGCGTCGCCTCCATCGACCACGCCACCCAGCTCAGCGAACAAACCATGCGCATCATGAAGGAGAAGCACATCCCCGCCGTGCCCACCTTCACCATCTTTGAATACTTCGCCGACCACGCGCCTTCGCCCGCGGCAGCGGCTCGCGAGCACGCCATGCTCGACTACAAGATTCACGAGTTCAAGCGCCAGGTCGCCGCCGGCGTCCCCATGGCCATCGGCTCTGACGTCGGACCCTTCCCCCACGGCACCCAGGCCCGCGAATTCGAGCTCATGGTCAAGTACGGCATGACTCCCTCCGCCGTTCTCCAGGCCGACTACCTCAACGGAGCGCAGATTCTTACCTGGCAAGAAGAAGTCGGCCAGCTCCGCCCGGGCTTCTACGCCGACGTAATCGCCGTCCCCGGCAACCCCCTCGATGACATCACCGCCGTCGAACACGTCCAGTTCGTCATGAAAGGCGGCATCGTCTACAAGCGCTAGGCAATCTCAACCTAAAACGCGCTGTCTTCCTGACAATTCGCAAAAGCGAAGCGGAAGGATCTGCCGTTGCTGTTACGACTTCACCAGTACTCGAATCTTCCGGGTGGCCGACGATACATCCAGAACGGAGGGCCGCCGATTGGATGCGTCGGAATACGGGGCAGTCTCGCTAACGCACGACCACTCCGAAGTACTTCTCAACAAGAGTGTCAAATTCTTCTTCGGATTTGCATGGGACCTTCGCCTGGCCACGGGGCTCGATGGAACACCACACGGGAGGTTTGACAGGGGACCCAGCTATAACTCTGTCAGACGTCTGGATATAGCTTGCATATCCTGTGCCTTCAAAAGCATCGAAAACCGTCGTACTGTAAACGAAAACCTTGCCGGATGGCTGGTTTCTGTTGACGGCGACATAGCAGGTGTTCGCCTTCGCGTCGTAGTGGTCAACGTAGCTGGCGACTAGCGAGTCTATCTGCTTTCTGGGCGCCCCCGGAGAAACCAAGCCGTGGAAGAATTTGTCAGCTTGGTCCGCGCACATCTTCTGTTGCGCAAGGGTCGATCTAGTCTCCTGCGGCCGGGCTGGCGACATGACTGCGATCACAATGAAGGAGAGCACAACCCAGCTGGCAAACCTTGGCTTTGAGATAGTCACAGTATCCTTCTCTGACACGGAGTTGTGGGCAGATTCGGCCTCATCATACCGTGCTTACGGCGAGCGCCGCCTGCAAAATAGATCATGACTCGCAATGCTGCCAAACAAGAGCGTGAGCGCCGCATTATTGAAGACGCTCGTAAGCACAGTCGTCTTTTTCCGCCCGACGAGTTGGAGATGGCCGATAACCCGGATGGGCGAATCCCTTCCGCCAGAATAGCTATTGAAGTTTCTGAGTTGTTGCCCGAAGAGCCCGAAGGGGCGATGTTCTCCGGTCCTCAGTTGTCCGAGTTTCAATCTGAGGTTGTGCTCAAAGCGGCGGGGCTGTTTTCAGACGCGCAGGGACGCCCTTCAGATGTTCTGGTCTTTTTCAATAACGACTGGGACCGCAAACGTGATCCTGAGGAGATGGCGCTGGCGCTCGCTGATTTCGTTGCGAACAATTACCCAGAACAATCGAAAACAGTTTGTTTGCAAAAGGGCGGTCGTGCCGCCGGTTGGGTTGACGGATTAAGCGTTGTCCGGATCACAGCTGAGGGCGGGAAATGGCAAGCGGGCGGTAGCGGTGATGGTGTGACGCTCACATACGAGCAACTCGCATCCCGAATCGCGGCGAAGAGTGAGCGAACAGAAGAATATCGGAGGCGCTTGCCCGGTTGGGAAATCTGGCTGTTGCTCGCCACTCGGGTTCCTGTGCTATGGAGTGTATCGCTGCCTCTCGAGATAACGTCATGGCATTTCACATGTGGTTTTGACCGGGTATTGCTGTCAAGTTGGGAGGACGGCGTGCTACAGCTCAACTGCACCAACGATTCCGCGGAAGTCGATTAATGGTAGCTGGTGACGATTCTGTCCGTACATCGGCATTTCGGAACATTCGGTCGCAGGAAAGGGCCGCCCGCTAAGCAGCCGCGTCACGGAATAAGTAGCTCATCCGGCATCCGCGTAAACGGATTGACCACCACGATCCCATCCAGATCCTGGTCCGCCTGCAAATCCTCGGTCAGCAGCCAGCCGCATTGCGCAGCTTTCGCAGCCGCCACGATCAGAGCGTCCCAGAAGGACAGCCGATACCGGTCCTGGACTTTCCACGCTCGCTCCAGAAGCGCACCATCGGGCGAAACCGGATGCCATGCCAGAAGGCTGCGCACTTCCGCCCGAATCGGCTCAGCCATGTCTGGCTTTCGCCGTGTCGCGGCATAGAAGAACTCCTGCAGAACCTGAAAACTAATCCGCCCGGACCGGCTCCTCCAGAGCTCTTCAATCCACAGTGCCGCAATCCGCTGTTTCTCCGGATCGTCTCCGTCGACCCAGTAGATCAGCACATTGCTGTCAACGAAGACCGGTGCGCTCATGCATCTCTTCGCGAGTCATATGCCTGCCGCCGCTCTTGAACAGCGGTTTCCCGGACAACGCGCGGCGCATAGCCTTCTCGTAATTGTCCGTCTCCATCATCCGCTGCTTCAGAATTCCGCCCAGGAGCCGCGACACGCTGGTGTCCTGCCGAGCCGCCTCCAACCGCGCCCACCGAGCCACCTCTTCTTCCAGCGTCACCGTCACATTGCGTAATGCATTCTTCATAACACGAAATCAGTGTAACACGAACTTCGTGTTACTTCCCCTCCGCCGCCTCAATCATTCCGAACAGCCGCGACCGATCCACCACCTCCACAAACGGCGTCCCGCTCGTCTTGTTCGTCACCACCCAAATCGTCGGCGTGTGCTGGATCCCCACACTCTGCCCCAGCGCATAGTCCGCCTTCACCAGTGGCGTCAGCCGCCCCCGCGGATCCACCGCAAACGGCAGCGTCACTCCTTGCTCCCGCGCAAACGTCTTCGCAAAAGCCCGCAGCTCCTCCTCTGAGTGAATCGACGCCTGAGCCGCGAACACCGCATCCCGAAACCCATCCCCCAGCTTCTTCGACTTCGTGTCGAACCACCGCGCATCCACCGCCGCCTGAAAACTCCAGTGATGCCTCGGCAGCGGAAAATCGTGTCGCACCCAGGGGATGTGAAACTTCGCCACCGCTTCCTGCAGAATCAGGTTCGCCCGCGCGCAGTCCGGACACTCCAAATCCTCAAACTCCACCAAGGCCACCCGCGCCCCCGCCGGCGGACGCAGCGCCTTCGCGTCGTGCACCACCGTCGTCGCCGGCTCCGGATTCGAAAACTGCCCGAGGGCAGGTGTGCAGAGCGTTCCGCCAACAAGAAGCACGGCCCCGGCGCTGAAAGTCTGAAAGCAGGAAAGAAGTTTCATAGCTGTGGCCCCGATTGTAGGAGCCCGCTCCCGTTGAACTCGTGGCGGATGTCACAGCAGTCGCAGAGCAGCACAAAGGCCACCCGTTTCCAGGTGGCCTTCGTTTGCTGCCAAGGCAGGTTGGTGGTTGTTAGATCCTCTGCGGCGGAGCTGCCTGCCTTCGGGCCGCTCGTCCCTCAAGGGCCGCAAGGCCCATACCGCTGGACGCGCAGTCCCTAGTCCCCCATCACCGGCTCGCCAGCCTCGGTCTTGGCGACTGGCTTGGCCGGCGCGATCGAGTCGATCGACACCAGACCCTCCACCGGCTTCTCGCCCAGCACGTGCTCGCGATACAGCTTCGCCATCTTCGCGTTCTCGGCATCCTGCTTCAGCTTCGCTTCGCGTGCGCGGATCTTCTCCTCGCGCGCATTCTTCGCAATGCCGCTCTTTTCGAAGGTGTTGTTGGCCGCCGCATCCACGTGCTCCTGGTTCAGGATCAGCGTGTGCTGCGTCGAATCCATGCCGACCTTCTTGCCCCCCGCGAAAATCTCATGCCGCCCATGCTCGTCGTACCACTTGGTCAGCGTAGCCGTCATGTGCATCTTCTCGATGATGTTCCGCCAGCCCACGCCCGTGTTGTACGCGCAGAAGCTGATCTCGCCTTCCTGCGTCGCGTACGGAATAATGCACTGCTCCGTCCGCCGGAAATCGTAGTTGAACAGATCCTGGAACCACATGCCTGCGATGAACAGGAAGTTCCACCGGTCCGCGCGCCGCTGCTCGATGTCCTTCATCGTGCGGTCGCCCGTCACCTTGCCGTAGCTCCGGCCCGTCGCCCCAAAGCACTTATCGAATTTCTGCAGCAGATCCACGATCCTGAAGTGCGTCGGCGACTTCCGCGGATCGTAATTCCGCAGCAGTGACAGCGCCGCGCCAATTACCGAAAGCGTCCTGCCGCGCGCCGCGTCGTTGATCTTCGCCATGTCCTTCGCCAGACGATCGGCATTCAGGAACGCCGTCACCGGCACCGCTTCCTTCGTTTCCTTGTCGATCATCAGCGCCATGCCGATCCCGCAGTTCGGATGGCATCCGCAGCTCAGCTGCCCCCACTCGTGGTTCGGTCCATGCACCAGATCCGCCCAGTCGCTGAACGTGCTCATAAAGCTGATCGGGAACCAGTCCCGCGTCGGCTCGCCCAGGCCCGTCTGGTTCTTCACGTCGTGCGCCATGTGGCTCAGCGTGTACCGCTGCGCTACCCGCCGCTCCTCGGTAATGTCCTCGTCGCGCCCCGTAAAGCTCACCGGCTGGAAGCTCAGGAAGTTGATCTTCTTCGGATTGCTCAGCGCGAACTGGATGATGTGTCCTACCTGCTCGTTGTTGATGCCGTTGATGATCGTCGTCACCGGCACAATGTCCACGCCCGCTTCGTGCAGGTTGTGGATCGCCTGCAGCTTCACGTCGAACAGGTTGCCCACCTTGCGGTGGCTGTTGGCCGCGTTCCCGATCCCGTCGAACTGCAGGTACGCATACCGCAGACCCGCTTCCGCCGCCGCCCGGCAAAGCTCTTTCGACTTCGCGAACTCAATCCCGTTCGTCGCCGCCTGCACCGAGTTGTAGCCCACCTTGCGGGCATACGCGACCGCATCCAGGAAGTACGGCGACAGCGTCGGCTCGCCGCCAGAGAACTGCACGCTCATCTGCCGCCGCGGCTTAATCGTGATGGCGTTGTCCAGCATCAGCTTGATCTCGTCCCACGTCAGTTCGTGGACGAAGCCCACCTGGTTGGCATCCATGAAGCACGGATCGCACATCATGTTGCAGCGGTTCGTCAGATCGATCGTCAGCACCGACCCGCGCCCGTGCGTCACCGTCGAGGTGCCGTGGTTGTGCAGCTTGTCGTCGTTGTGCGCGCGAATGTCGCGCCCCGGGAAAACCTCTTCCAGATGCTTGAAGAACGCCGTGTCGATCGACATCACGTCTTCAAAGTGGCCGTGTTTCGGGCAGTCCTTCACCATCAGAATCTTGCCGTCGCGCTCCACAATCTGCGCCTTGATCTCGCCCACCTTCTCGTTCAAAAGAATCTCGTGCGGCAGCTTGCCGTCGATAATCTGTTGCCGGATCTCCGGCACGCACTTCGGGCACAGCGAATCGGTCGTCCGCGGCCATCCCAGCGGAGGCTTTTCCTTCTGCCACGACTTCAGCAGCGGCTTGTCGGACCATTTCGGCGTAAACGACGGATTGGGCCGGATGCTGTTCACCTTCTCAAACACGGACCAGGCGCCCTGGGCCGCGAGAGTCACCGCTCGCTCGGCATATTTCACTGCTTTGGACATTGCTGAACTCTCCTGGTCTTTCAGGATTCGAATAGCAGGATTCGCGTTGCCGGAACTCCTGCCTCGGTCGCCTGGGAATCAGATAAGTAACTGTCCGCCAGGACTTTACCAGCTTCGAGCATAGGCATCCTGCAACGAAAGGGGAATCCCGCAGGGCCGAATGGCGAAAATCCGCCCCCAGGCGGCGACATGGCCAGGTAAACGGGAACCGCTCACCCGCAAACTGCAGATTCTGCTCGATGGC
>DASRRO010000119.1:0-29358 GCA_035656855.1 Acidobacteriaceae bacterium
GCAAACTTCTCTGGTCCGCCGAGCAGATCCATCAAACCTGGAACGTCATGAGGAACGAGCCAGAGAGTCGACCAGCCGGAAGCTTCCTTCATCATGAAGTTGTAGTAGGGCTCGCGCGGATCGAAGGGCGAGATCCATTCACCGTTGGCGGTGCGGCCCCGGATGAAGCCGTCGGAGGGATCGAAGACGTTGCGGTAGTTCTGCGAGCGATGAAGAAACATCTCCGCATCCTGGGTCTTGCCCAGCTTCCGCGCGAAGATACCGAGGGCGTGATCGTCCCAGCTGTATTCGAGCGTGGTCGCGGCTCCGGCTTTGCCGCCCGCATACGGAGGACTCGGATTGCCATCGGGGATGAAGTCGGAGATCCAGCCCTGCCGCAGATATTCCGCGAGATACCTGCGAGGGCCATCCGGATCGGTAGCGTTCTTATAGAGCCAGGGATAGACGCTGGCCCAGTCGAACTGCAGCCCACGCTCCCAGTCGCCGAGATACATGAAGACGGCGTTGTCTCCATGGAAGGAGGTGGGCATGGAGCCGGTCTCGCGCGCGATGTCCAGCTCCGATCGCAAAATATCGAGTTTCACCTCGGGTTCGAGCAGCGTGAGCAGAACAATCTGATTGCGCCCCGTATCCCAGAAAGGAACGACTCCATACCGATCGAAAGCCGCGACGTGCTGCTGGTGATCTTCGCCTGCGAATGTCTCGCCTTTGCGGGCGAGGAGGCGGGGACTGGCAAAGGAGTGGTACAGGCAGGAGTAGAACAGCATCTTTTCTTTCTCCGTTCCGCCTTTCACCTCAATCCGGTTCAGTTTCGCGACCCAGAGGTCCTGCGCGCGATGCAGAACCCCATCGAAGTCCCATCCGGGATCCTCCGAGGCCAGGCGCTGGCTCGCGGCCTCGTAGCTGGGACCGGAAGCAATCTTCACCAGAACCTGTTCGCCGGCGGATGTGGAGAAGCGCAGGTACGCACCGGCATAGTTGCCCGAGATCGCGTGCGCGCCCGGTTCGACATCGCTGAAGCCGAGCACGTCCCATCCGCCGGGTTTTTTTGGAAGGACTCCCCGAAATGTGCCGGACGACTGAAAAGGACGGGAGAACTCCGCGACAAAGTACGTGCTGCCGTTTGCCGCGTGGCCGCGAACCGTATGATCGTCGACAATCTCCACGTCTCCGCCGTCGTGGCCCAGATCAAGAAGAACGTGCGCCTTGTCTGTCTGCGGAAAGGTGAAGCGAAACAGGCCGGTCCAGGTAGTGACCGTCATTTCCGCACGCGTACGAAAGTCATCGAGATAGACACTGTAGTAGCCGGGGGACGATTTTTCCCGGCTCTTGTCATATACAGAGCTGCTGCGCTCAGGAGGCACGGTCCAATTGCCCACAATGGGCATGATGGTTGGAGAGCCATGGCCTCCCGTGGAAAAACCAAAGATGCTGCGATTGGGATAGAAGTATTGGGCGCGGACACCGGCGGGATAGCTGAGATCGAGGTTGGCGTTGATTGGATTCAGCAGCGTGGAACCGTGGGGCAGAACCGCTCCCGGCTCGGTGAATCCGGAATACAGCTGTTCTCCAGGTGGCGGGGCATTGCCGACGAGCTTCTGATCGTCAAGCGGCGCCGTCCCGACAAGCCCATTCGCATACTGCAGCGGTGTCTTCGGTTTGTTTTGCGCGAAAGCGCCGGACAGGCAGACAGCACTAAGCAGAACGGGCAGCAGGCAGGCGGTCCCTGGGCGAATGAACATTCGGTAACTCCTCGAAAGACGATGCTCTCATCTTGCAGAGAGCACCGGGCCCCGTTGATTGTGCGATGCAGGGGATTCCCGCCGGCCGTGGAGGGGCGCCGCGCCAGTCACGCGGCACCCCGCTCACGCATCCGCTAGAATTCGACCTTGCCCGAAAGCTGCAGGATGCGGGGAAAGTTCTGCTGGGTGGGGCCGATGGTGCCAAAGCCGCTCCAGCCCGATGTAGTGCTGTAAGAGGAGGGGCCATCGCCAGGGTTGTTGTCAGGGCCGCCGAACAGAACCGAGTTCAGCGCATTGAACGCATCCAGGCGCAATCGCAGGTTGAAGCTGTCGTGGATGGGCACCTCCTTCTGGAGAGAAACATCGAGGCTGGGAATGGTGGGATTGCGCAGCTTCGAGTCGGTTCCAAACAGATTCATGAGCCCATACGTGGGAATGCCCTGCCAGCAACTGAGATCCTGGTTGAGCCAGTGCCCCTGCCCGACTGAGGTGCCCTGCGGCGAGCGGAAACTCTGGTTACAGGTGTGCCACCAGCCGGTGTTGAGACCGACGGGCGTGCCGCTCTGCGCGTTGAAGACCCCGCTTGCCGTCCAGCCGCCGATGATGGCGTTTACCGGACCGCGCGCGTCGGCGAACAGCTGACGGCCGCGCCCAAACGGCAGATCGTAGACGCTGGTCAGCGAGAAGACATGCGTCCGGTCGCTGCCTGCAATCCAGTGGATCTGGAACGGATCCTGATAGGGCCAGCCGTTCTCATAGCCATCGCCATTGATGGTTTTGGAATAGGTGTAGGCGAGCTGGAAGCTGAGTCCTCGGCCTGCCGACCCGGTGACTCGTTTGTTCAGCTTCACCTCCAGAGCGTCATACCAGTTCCGCCCAAGGCCGGCGTTGTATTCGCCGATGAGTCCGTTTCCGCCAGGCGAGCAGTACTGCGACCCCGGATAGAGCAGAGCGATGGCTTCCACCGTCGTCGAGGTTCCGCACTGGCCGGGGCCCGACATGGCCGGAACCCCGTAGTAAGGATTGGGAACCTGCTGGTTCCAGACCGCGGGGTTGGCCTGGGCCGCCTTCTGTTCCGCCAGCGTAGCAACGCCGTTAAGCCAGAGGCTGACGCGCAGACGGCTGGTGAAGTTTCCCGCATAGCGCGCATCCAGAACCATGTTGCCCGGCAATTCCCGCTGGAACCCCAGGGAGACGATCTGCTCCATTGGAATTTTCCGATTGGGAAAGTCAACCTGAACGGTTCCGTTGCCGACGTCGGTCATAAGGCCCAGGCTGTTGCCGGTGGGTTGCAGCAGGCCCGAGGCAAACGGACTCCCACTTAGGAAGTTCTGCGTGGGCGTATTGCCGCCGTCCGTCGACGATGTGTAGTTCGTGGTTTCCGCTTCACCGATCGATGACCCCCCTTCAAGGCCATAGGAGTACATCACCCCATAGCCTCCACGGATGACGGTCTTGGGATCGAGAGCGAAGGCAAAGCCGAAGCGAGGACCCACATCGGACCAGTCGGTATTGTAGGCATCGCGGGACTGACCGTTGGCGCCGGCGAATTCTATGCCGCCATAGACGGTATCGAGCGACGCTGGATTGATGCCGGCAGCGGTCCATGCAGCATCATTGGCACCGCTGGCCACATTGGCCTGGTAAATCGGATCGCTGGTGAGCGGATTGACGCAGGTCAGGCAGATACCGCGGTTGAGATGGTTGAAGCGCTCACGCAACCCGCGCTGTACGTCGTAGCGAAGACCGATATTCAGGGTGAGCCGATGGTTCACCCGCCAGTTATCCTGGAAATAGACCGCGTAAACCGGATAGCCCTCCATGATGGGCGGAATCCAGTCAACGCCACCGCTTGACGGATAGCCAAGATAAAACGATGCCAGAGCCGAGCCGTTCGGGGTGTTGGACGAACAGTTATTCGAACTGCCTCCGCCGGCGACGTCGGGGTAGCAGTTCTGGTTGTGCGGATTGTACTGGGTGAACGCGGAGTTAAATCCAAACTGGCCGTTGGGATGGCCACCGGAGTAAGGCCGGCCGCCATACTGAAATTCATCGATTTCCCCGCCAAACTCGAGGTTGTGGGCGCCCGCCGTTTTGGTGAGGTCCGCGTCGAGCGTGTAGTTGTTGGTCACGTCGGCGTTGTCCTGATTGCCAAAAA
This sequence comes from Acidobacteriaceae bacterium, assembly GCA_035656855.1. GTDB lineage: Bacteria > Acidobacteriota > Terriglobia > Terriglobales > Acidobacteriaceae > Palsa-343. Next base: position 3,901 of record DASRRO010000119.1, read on the forward strand.
TGGTGTGGTCGCCGGCGGGGTTATTGGCGATCAGGCCGGTCCCCCAGGGATCATTGACACTAAACTCCGGCAGGTATTTGTTGGCCGTGTAATCCGGGAGCGGCATGCCCAGTCCAATGGTCGCCGGATCCGTCTGAACGGAAAGATCTCCATTCGGCGACGCTTCGTAAAAGCGGTCAAAGGAGATCTTGAAATCCCCCACCAGGCTGGGGGAGAAGACGTGCGTCACGTCCTGGGTAGCGACCCAGTTCTGATGCAGGTAATTGATGTTTCCGTTCGCGGCAACGCCGGTCAGGCCGTTCTGCGTGCGATTCTCGTTGCCCTTCCAGTAGAGAAAATAACTGTAAAGCTTCGTCTTGTCGGTCAGGTTGTAATCCACGCGGACCATCGGCTGGTTGTAGTCGTAACGATCAGGGGTAATCCCGATATAGTTGTTGCCTTTGGCCAGATTGGCCGCGCCGGGAATATTCGGCAGCGGAATGTACTTCAGCACTGCCGCCGCAGTCTGGCTCAGTTGTCCCGCGGGCAGCGTGTTGTTGGGATACGGCACCTGAGCGACGTGGTTGCTGTTGCACGTTGTTACCGGGCCGCCATCGAGGCAATAGGCCGTGCCGGGCTGGAAGATCTGCACGCCATTGGGAAATTCCTGCGGGTCCATTTGCTGAATGAGGTTGAAGTTGACTCCGGCGTTGCCGTTGTATCCCGGTCGCAGGTAGGCGGGCGGAACGTTTTCCAGCGTGGTGCCGGCAAGCGACTGCCGATAGCCTTCGAAACCAAAGAAGAAGAACAGCTTCTTCCGGATGACTGGGCCTCCCGCCGTGATCCAGAACTGGTTCTGGATCTCTCCCTGGCGAGGCGTTCCGTCCAGATTGTTCTGGAAGCTGTTGGCGTTCATGAACGCGCCCTCATAGGCATATCGCGCGGAGCCGTGATACTGATCGCCACCGGCCTTGGTCACGACGTTCACCGTACCGCCGCTGGTTCTTCCATAACGCGCGTCATAGGTGGTGGTCATCACGTTCACTTCTTCGATCGCGTCCAGATTGGGCGAAACGGTCCACTCACCCGGAGAGTGGTTGTCATAGCCGTACTGGCTGGTGATGTTGGTGCCGTTCAGCGTGAACTGATTGTTCCCCACAATCCCGCCACCGAGCGTGTATTCGTTGGACACATCCCAGCCGGTGGTGCCGTGGTACCCGCCGGTGCCGAACTGCGTCTGCGTGAACTGGCTGCCGGGCGTCGTCCCGATGAGTGTGTAGGACTGTCCGCCGTTCAGAGGAACGCTCTGCAGTTCCCGCGAACTGATCACGGTATTGTTTGAAGCCGTCGATGTCTCCAGCTCCGGAGGCGCCGTGTTGACGACCACCTTCTGCGAGATCGATCCAATCTCCAGGCGGAAATTCTGATTGAACGTGGTCGAGGCCAGCAGCAGAACCTTATCCTGCACCGCCGTCTTGAATCCGTTGGCGCTCGCGCTCACGGTGTAGGTGCCGGGCAGAACATAAGGGATGTAGTACACGCCCTTATCGCTGGTCTTGCCGTTATAGCTGGTTCCGGAGCTGACATTGACCGCGGTCACTGTGGCGCCACGAACCAGGGCTCCCGATGAATCGATCACCTGACCGGTTAGGGTGGCCCGAAAATCCTGAGCTGCGGCCTGCAAAACACCCAGGACCGCGGCAATGGCAAGCAGGCAGAGGGCCTGCCGGGGGAGGGAGATGCGCATGAGATGCCTCCAAAAGGGGATGAAGCACTGCGGAAACGCTGCAAATAATGCGGCTTACAGCTCGAACCAGGAACTCAACGGCTGATGTCGCCCGCCGGCATGGAAACGTTTCCACCGAACGCCCGCCATTCTCGTATGTCCCTGGGTATGTTGTCAACTCAGGTATTGTTTCTTCGCTAATCTTCGCACTCGGGGCCGCCGTCGCCTCATCGATCCCGCGATGAGCACGGCAACGCTTTCGAAGTATCGGCGCCGTCCTTAGAATCAAACCTGTGATGTTTGCGATCCGCTCTCACCGGCGCCTGAAGGGCAACACTTCGCCCCATGCCGTACGCAAACCCAACGCGCTCCGGCCAATCGTTTGGCTGTTGGTCGCCCTGTCTTTTCCAGGCTGTGCCCGCACAGCCTCCGCCGCGTCGAATGGATCCCGCGGTCACACCCGCGCCTGGTCGCGTGAGGCCGGAAGGGGCATTCAGAGTCTGCAGCGATGGTATGTGCCGGCTACCGGTCTCTACGCTGCGCCTGCCGGTTGGTGGAATGCCGCCAACTCCATTACGGTTCTTGTGAACTACGCCCGCGTCACCGGCGACAACTCCTGGAGCTCAGTCATCGCGAACACGTTCACCGCCGCACAAAAGACGCGCCCCAACTTCATCAATGACTACTTCGACGACGATTCGTGGTGGGCCCTTGCATGGATCGATGCCTATGACCTGACCCACAAAAGCGCCTATCTCTCCATGGCGGAAACCATCTTTGCAAGGCTGGTGGCCGACGGATGGGATACGACCACTTGCGGCGGAGGCATGTGGTGGAGCTCGGCGAAGAAGTACAAGAACGCGATCGCGAATGAGCTTTTCCTCTCCATCGCCGTCGAACTGGCAAACCGAACGCAGGGTAGCCAGTCGGCGGATTACCTGGAGTGGGCAACGCGGGAATGGCAATGGTTTCGAGCCTCGGGCATGATCAACTCCGAGGACCTGATCAATGACGGCCTGGACTCGACCAATCCCCGCGCCTGCGTCAACAACGGAAAAAACACCTGGACCTATAATCAGGGCGTCATTCTGGCGGGTCTGGTGGAATTATCCCAGGCTGATCATGACCCCGCTCTGCTCGTTCAGGCCACAACGATTGCCGATTCGGCCATTGCCCACCTGACGACGCCCGACGACGTCCTGAAAGAGGCCACGATCGGCGGAGGCGATGCTCCCCAGTTCAAGGGAATCTTCGTCCGCAATCTGATGCGGCTGTATCAGGCCCTCCCCGACAACGACCCGCACCGTCGACGCTATCAGAAGTTTTTCGCAGCAAACGCCCGCAGCCTGTGGAGATACGACCAGGGGAAACACCACGAGTGCGGAGCTGTATGGCAAGGTCCGTTCGACTCTGCCGACGCCACGAGACAGACCTCGGCTCTCGATGCGCTGATTGCCGCTGCGTCGATGCAATAAGCACCGGCCATCGGCGGGGTTCAGGGTGCTTCGATCAGCTCCATCTTCCCGTCACGCTTCCGGTGCAGTACGCACACCGTACCCTCATTGGTCCGGAAGACAAAAACGTCCCGGTCGCGGAACTCGGCTTCCTTCACCGCCTCTTCAATCGTCATCGGCCGCAACGCTACCGAGTCGGACGAGCGCACGATATGCGGCTCCGGAATCGGCCGGGTTGCCGGAAACGTATGCACCGTCACCGGCACCATCGTCCGCCCAGCGCGTTTGCCATTGGCCTTCGCCTCAGCGATGGCCTCAGCCACAGTGTTGTCCTCCGGCTCCGCCTGCGAACGGCTCGCTTTGCGCGACCGCGGCGGCAGCACCTCGTTCTGCTGCTTCTCCTCCTTCGGCTGCCGCTTGATCGCCTGCTGCCGCTTCTGGTGCCGGATCGCCTGCGTCTCAGCCCGCTCCAGAGCCTCCCGCAGCGCCTGGTCCATCTGCGTCGACTCGGCAAAACCGACGATCTTCCCCGCCCGCATCTTCACCGATACGTCGGCGGTCTTGCGGTACTTCTCCGAGGTCAGAACGATGTGCGCGCCCACTATCTTCGGCAGCAGTTTCGCGATCCTCTCAATGCCTTCATCCCCAATCCGGCGCAGCGCCGGGGTAATGCTCACCTGCCTTCCGGTGTACTCAGCCTGCATGGAAAGCTCCTTTCCCTGGGGAAATGCCGTGTTGTCTGTCGGGGAATTGCCTCAGCCGCGGACGCGGCGCTGGTGCGTGCTCGGAATCCGCAGGTCTTCGCGGTATTTTGCCACTGTCCGGCGGGTTACGTCGATGCCCTGCCCCTGCAACATCTGCGCAATCTGATCGTCGGTCAGCGGCTTGCTCGCATCCTCCTCTTCGATCAGCTTCTTCACCTTGCGCTTCAGCAGCATCAGCGGCGTCCCCGCGCCTTCCGGCCCGTTCACCCCCTCCGAGAAGAAGAAGCGCAGCTCGTACACGCCCTGCGGGGTGTGCACGTATTTGCTCGAAACCGCCCGGCTCACCGTCGACGGGTGCACGCCGATCTCCTCGGCAACTTCCTTGATCATCATCGGCTTCAGCGCGTCCACACCCTTGTCCAGAAATTCCGTCTGCCGCCGCACGATGGACTCGCAGGTTCTCAGGATCGTGTTCTTCCGCTGCTCGATGTTCCGCATCAGCTGCAGCGCGGAACGATACCGCTCCTTCACATAGTCCTTCACGTCCTTCTCGGCGCCGTCCTGGGTCAGCAGCCGGCGATAGCCCTGGTTCAGCCGCAGCGTGGGCAGGTCCTCTTCGTTCATCACCACGACCCAATCGTCGCCGCGCTTCACAAACGCCACATCCGGTTCGATCAGCCGCGCTTCGCTGCGGTTGTACCGCTGCCCCGGCCGGGGATCGAGCGTCCGGATAAAGTCGATGGCCCGCTGCGTTTCCTCCACCGATTTGCTCAGCACCTTCGACAGTTCCCGCGGATCGCGCTTCTGCAGCAGCAGCATGTGTGCGTCGATGATCTTCGTCGCCATCTCGAAGATCTCCATCCGCTGCGCCTGCTCCGCGTGCGGTTTCGATCCGTTGCCGCCCGGGACCGGATGCATTGTGGGTTCCGTCCCATGCGCCGTTGCGTTGAAGGCGCTTCCACTTGTGCCATTGTGGCTCGCGTGCAGGGCCGCCGGTCCTGCCGCGCTGTGGGTCGAACGCCGGAAGATCAGCTCGAACTCCCTGCGCTGCGCCTCCACCTGCACCAGCAGGCATTCGCGCAGATCGCGCGTGCCCACGCCGAGCGGGTCCAGCTGCCGCACAACGTCCATCGCCGCGTTCAGATGCCCGTGCGCCCGCTCCACCATGGCCTGCGGCAGCTCGGCCATCCGCGCGGCCAATTCCCTGGCTCGCTGGCCGTTATCCGCAGTCTCCGGTTCCATCTGCTCGCGCAGATACCCACCCAGCAGCTCTTCGTCGGTCGCTGTCAGGTAACCGTCCTCATTCAGATTGCCGATGATGTACTCGGCTGCCTCGCGCACCGCGGGCGAAAGATTCAGAGCGCCCAGCTGCCAGAAAAGGTGATCGGTCAGCGTGGCCGGCGACGACAGAAAATTCTCAATCGACGGCTTCTCGATTTCCTCGTAGTTGTTCGGCGACCGGAAACCGGGATCGAGATAATCCTGGAAGTAGCTGCCGAAGTCGATTTCGTCGAAGGGATCCTTCTCCTTCGCCTCCGCCTCGGTAGTCACCGTCTGCGTTTCCACAGGCCGTTCGCGGTCTGCTTCCGCCCGCGCCACGTCGTCCAGCAGCGGTACGTTCTCTTCCAGCTCCTCCAGAACAGGATTCTCGGCAATCTCCGCCTGGATCATCTCCTTCAGCTCCAGCTTGTTCAGCGCCAGCACGCTGACCATCTGCATCAGCCCCGGCGTCAGAATCTGACGCTGCGCGACCTTAAGGCTGAGTCTTGGCTGAAGAAGAACCATATTCTCCGATCAACAGGCAGTACCCCAAAGTTTACATCCGCACCACCGCCCCTGCGTGACCATTCCGGCTACGCAAAAGTAACCCTCTGGCCTGCAGTGCATTACGGCTTCTACCCGAGCGAAAAACTCTCGCCCAGATAGACGCGCCGAACCTCCGGGTCGTTTCCCAGCTGCTCCGGGGTTCCATGGCGGAAGATGCGCCCATCATTGATGATGTAGGCGCGATCGGTCACCGACAGCGTTTCGCGAACGTTGTGGTCCGTAATCAGAACGCCAATACCGCTCGTCTTCAGATCGAAGATGATCTCCTGCAAATCCAGGACCGCGATGGGATCGATCCCCGAAAACGGCTCGTCCAGCAGGATGAACGAGGGCTGGATACAGAGCGCCCGCGCAATCTCCACCCGGCGCCGCTCGCCGCCTGACAACGCGTAACCTCGCGTCTTGCGAATGTGCCCCAGGTTGAGCTGCTCGATCAGCTTTTCTGCCCGCGACCGGCGCATCTCCGGCGCAATCGGCTGCACTTCCAGCACCGCGAGGATGTTCTCCTCCACCGTCAGCTTGCGGAAGACCGAGGGCTCCTGCGGCAGATAGCTGATCCCATATTGCCGTGCTCGCAAATACATCGGCACGCGGGTGATCTCCTCGTCGTCCAGCAGGATGCGCCCGCCCTCTGGCTGGATCAGCCCGACAATCATGTAAAAACTGGTCGTCTTGCCCGCCCCGTTCGGACCCAGCAGCCCCACAACCTCGCCTTCGGTCACCTGCACGCTCACGGCGTGCACCACCTGGCGCCCCTTGTAGGATTTGCTGATTTCGTCCGTGGCCAGCTTGCGCATGAATTAGCTTTCAGCTTACAGGGCGCTGCACGTCGTGCGCTACCGCGGAGCGTGCGTTTCCGTCACCACACTCGACTTTCCTCCCAGCACCTCCACCTTGTCCGTCTGGCTGGAAAACACCAGCGCCGCGCCGGTCGTCGTTCCGTGCGTCCGATCCCACAGGCGCGGCGGCTCAGCCGGGGTCCCCCTCAGCACATATTTCTCATCATCGGCCGTGTATACCAGCTTCTCGCCCTGGCCCTTGCGTCCCGGTTGTGTGACCAGGACATGCCCGGTCGCGACCAGGTGATCCAGCTGCGATCCTTGTCCGCCCGGGCTGCTCTTCGCCGCTGCCGGCTTTTCCGCTCCCGCCTTTGCCGCCGGCTTCAGATAAACCCGCGCTTCATCGGCGTTGATCGCCTCATCGCCCTGCTGCGCCATCACATCTCCCTGGAAATCCGCCAGCCGTTCGCTGTCCGAATACATTAGTGTCCGGCTGTGCACTTCCGTAGCCGCCGGCGGACGCTTGCCGCCGGAAGAGCCGGAGGCGAAATTCACATCCACCACCGGAGTCGCCCCCGTCCCTTCGCCCCACGCTTTCAGCACATTCCTGCTGCGGTCGATCGCGATCGCCGGAGCCAGCAATGAGTCCCCTTCCTGCCACATCCGCGCCGGCGCCCGCGCCGATCCATAAAAGAAACTCTGGTCGCTGGCATGATCGAGCACTGCCCGATCGGCAATCACATGCACCGGCCCTTTGCCCCCCATCGTCGGAGCAGCCTTATGAGCAGCGGCCGGCTCCCCGCTCGTCTGTGTGTAGGTCGCCTTCACGTCGCCGCTCGCCGTCGCATTCTGCGTATCGCGGTGGTACTCGATCTGTTCGGCCGAGAGCTGCATCGCCTCCCCGTCCACAATCCGCGGATCCCCCGTCATCTGCAGCACCTCGTCCTGCGCGTGATACTCCGCATGCTGCGACCAGCCGGTCAGGGTAGCCGGCGGCGCAATTTCCCCCGGCTTCTTTGCCGGTGTTTCGGTCAGGACCACGTGCCCGTCCTGCACCGCTGTCTCCAGCGTCGTCTCCATCGCCGGGCCCTCTGCCTTCTTCCCGCGCGCGCTTCCCTGCCGGCCCCCGTTGGCAGAGGGATGCGACTGGACCGCGGAGCGCTTCGGCTGGACTGCCGCCGGCTCCGTCCGGAAAGTCGCATGCAGGACATCGGCGCGCGTCGTATCTCTGGCGCCGTCGCTCGACTCGTCCAGCACCTGCGTGTTGCCCGTTCCGTCCAGGCTTCGCATGCGATTGCCACTGGCCAGCGTCGCCACCAGCTCGTCCCCGCTGATCCGCGTCGACTGCCCCCCGCCTCGGGACGGCGTTTGCCGCATCGTGACCACCGGGCTTCCGTCGGCAATTGCCTTCCGCGCCTCGACGCCGCGCCCATCGGCCTGCCGCACGAAATCCACGTTCAGCGTCCCAGCCTCAACCTGCCTCTCCATCTGGCCGCGCGGATCGTTCCTCAATCCCGTCGCCTGCTCGTCGAACCGCACATCTCTGCGGAACTCCGCATGTCGCAGACTCGTGGGCGTACCCTGGCTACCCGCGGCAAACAAGAGCGTGCCTTCCTGCGCCGATCCCCGCATCGTCTGGTTCGGTCGTGCCGACGCGAACTGCACGCCGCCGCCAAGAACCGCCTGCAGCGGCTGGCTCTTCGGATCAAAGAGAATCTCCGCCGTCTGCGCGTCCATATCCGCCCCGCTGCTGGACTGCAGCCGCACCTGGCCCTGCGCGTCCACCTTCTCCGCCGTCCCGTCTTTGCGGAAAAACACCGTCGCCCGATCCGCGCGCCCGCTCGCCGTGTCATATTCCAGGCTGGCGTTTGTCAACAGGGCCTGCTGCGAATCGCGGAGGATCGTCGCATGTCCGGCCTCCACGGTGGACGGTTTGCCGTTGCTGCTGGTGGTGATGTGCACCTGGCTGTTCAGGATCACAACGCCGGTCTTCGCGTTGTAGTCGGCGCCCACCGCGCTGCCCGCTGCCCGAGGCAGCTGGAACTCCACTCTCCCGGCTGTCGAGGCCTCGCCGCTCTTCTGCGCGAAGGTCAGACCGGTGGTCTTCACCCGAATCGTATCGCTGGCGTTTCTGTCGCTCGGGGATCCTTGTTTGGCCACGCCCTGCAATTCGATTTCGACTTCGCCCTGGCTGGTGGCCACTTCGTCGTTCTGGTTGTAATCGAAATCGTTGCCGTAGATCCGGTCTTCGCGCCCTGAACCCGGCGGCCCGTAGAGCGTGATGTCCACGCCGTGCAAGAGAGCGTGCCCCGCCCTCAGCTGCACCAGCTTCGACGCCTTCAGCATGAACAGCGTGTGTCCCTGGCTGGACTGCGAGATGCTGAAGCCCGTCGCCGTCTGCTGGATATTGACGCCAAGCCGCGCCGGCAAATCCTTTTCGATATGCCGGAAGCGGTCTCGTCCGTAGAGGAAGAATCCGGCGACCACCACCAGCAACAGGGCAGCCGTGATCAGAATCCAGCGGCGCAGCCCCTCAATCGTTACGTGCATACCTGCTTCATCTTCTCATTCCGGCGGGTCTGCCCTCCGGTGCGGGAACCCTCACCTGTTTCCATTAGACGGAAAAACGGCGGCGAAGCTTATGGATTCGCTCCGCCACTGTGAAGGAGGAACTGCCTCGTTGTCCGGCCTTGCTGGCCGAATGATCCTGTCTTCCCCGCGGTGCGCATCCCCAGGACTGCGGCCCGGGTCCTTTTTGCTGCTCCCGGCCCCCCGGCTCCCTGCTCCCTTATTACCCCTTCTCCGCTTCTACTCCGCTCTCAGCGTCTCCGCCGGGTCGATCCGCGCAATCCGCAGCGCCGGCAGTACGCTAGCCGCTACCGCAATGCCCAGCAGCACCAGAGGCACGACCGCCAGCGTCACGGGATCGTACGTATCCACCCCATAAATCGCGCTCTTCATTACCCGCAGCACGAAGAAGCAGAAACCCAGTCCGGCCACCACGCCGCCGCCGGCCGCCACCAGTCCTGAAGAAGCGATGTGCTGCATCGCCCCGCCCAGCGTCGAGCCCAGTGCGATGCGTATGCCAATCTCCCGCGTCCGCTGTACCACCAGGTTCGACACCAGCGCGTAGATGCCAACCGCCGACAGCAGCAGCGCCAGCCCCGCCAGCGTTCCCAGCAGCGTCACTTCGATCCGCTGCATTTGTAACTGCTGATGGAGCACATCCTCCATGGAGTAAAAGCCAGAGAACGGCAGCCCCGTCGCCGCCGACGCCAGCGCCTGCTGCATCTTCCCGGTCAGGCCGCCGACCGGGCCTTGCGTGCGCACGATCCACGAGGGCTGGAACCACATATCCGCCAGGTTCACCATCTTTTGATTTGCCTGGACCGCCGGAATATAGAAGAGCGGCTCCGTCGCCAGCGGCGCTCCCCGGCTCATCCCCAGAGTTTTCACCACATCCGGCACCACCCCCACAATCGTGACCGTCTTTCCATAACGGAAGTGCCGCCCCACCGGATTCGGACTGTTGTAGAACATTCGGCCAAACGCCTCGTTCACCACCGCCACCGGCTCCGCCGTCGCCGTGTCGCTGTCGCGAAGCGCGCGCCCGTTCAGGATGGGAATCCGCAGCGCCGTAAAGAATTCCGGCGTCACCCAGTCCATGCTCGATCCCCACTCGTACCCGGTGCGTGGCCCGTCTGCAACCTGCAGCCCGTCGTTCAGCCCGCGCTCGTATGGCACGCTCAGCGCGACCGCCGCATCGTCCACACCCGGTATGCGGTGCATCGCCGCGACACTTTCCCGCACCAACCGTTGAAAACTCTCCGCATTCTGATACCGCGCATCGTCGAGCGACGCTTTCGCCGTCATCACGTTGTGCGCGTCGAAGCCCGGCGGCAGCGTCTCCAGATGAACCACCGTGCGGATCAGCAAACCGGCGCCTGCCAGCAGCACTACCGTCAGCGCCACCTCGGATCCGATCAGGCCTTGACGCACCCGTCCTGAACCACCGGCCACGCTCCGTGTGCCCGCGGCAATCGAGCTGCGCAGGTCCACGCGCCGCGTTTCCAGCGCCGGCAACGCGCCGAACAGCAGGCTCGTCAGCACCGACGCGCCCAGCGCGAACAGCAGCACTGTCCCGTTCAGAGCGAAGCCACCGATCGGCATCATGTCGTTTGGCAGCAGCTGCTTCATCACCGGGAACAGCAGCGCCGCCAGCGCCACGCCCGCCGCACCGCCTGCCAGCGCCAGCACCAGGTTCTCGATCCACAGTTGCCGCAGGATCCTCGCCCGCGATGCGCCCAGCGCCATCCGCGTCGCCATCTCCGGCGTCCGACGATGAATCCGCGCCAGCATCAGCCCCGCCAGGTTCGCGCACGCGATGAGCAGAATAAACCCCACCGCCAGCATCAACGCCTCGGTCTGCGGCTTCATGGCGCTCGCGGCATAGGCGTGCAGCAGGCTCGGGATATACCAGGCGTTCATCTTCGACAAGTCGTCGTTGCGGGACGGCGGCATGTGCGCCAGCTCCGCCCGCACCTGATCCCACGTCGCCCCCGGCTTCAGCCGCATCAGGATCAGGCAATTATTCCCCGCGCACATGCCATGCGGATCGGCCGGCATGAGCGGCGTCCACACATCCGCAGGATGCGGCATCTGCGCGCCGCGGGGCAGCACGCCCACCACCGTGTAGGGTGCGCCTTTCAGCAAAATCGGCTTGCCCAGGATGCCCGCATCGTCATGGAAGAGCGAGTGCCACAGCCCATAGCTCAGCACCACCGCCTTGCCGGAGCCCGGCCGGTCCTCGTCCTCGGTAAAACCGCGCCCCAGCAGCGGCTCGATGCCCAGCACCTGAAAGTAGTGCGCGGAAACCAGCGCCCCGTGCACATACTGGGTCGCTCCGCCCTGCGCCGCCCCGGTCTCGAGATTCACGCCCTCGGTGTCGCCAAAAGCCATACCGGTGATGGCCGCCGTCACCGACGGCACATTCTGCTTCACCGCTGCCCACGCGGCGTTGTCCGACGAGTCGTCGTCGATGAAGATTGCAGGGGCGGTCTTCAGCGCCTCATGACGCACCAGCGCCGCCAGCCGCTCCGGCTGCGGATATGGCAGGCTCCGCAACAGAAATCCATCCAGCAGGCTGAACACCGCGGTGTTCACGCCGATCGCCAGCGCCAGCGTCACTACCACCGCCGCCGCAAATCCAGGACTCCGTTTCAACTGCCGCAGCGCGTACCGCAGATCTTCGAGCATGTCTTCTCCCTACGATGAATCCCTCTCCGCGGTTCAAACCTGCTACTGGCTACCGTCTACAGGCTTACTGAAACCTGAAACCTGTTTACTCGGTCCGCAGCGCCTCCATGGGGTGCACCGCCGTCGCCCGCTGTGCCGGCAGCGCCGCAGCCACCGCCACCATCACCGCCGTCAGCAACACTGCTCCCAGCAGCGCCACCGGATCCCACGTGCTCACTCCATACAGCTGACTGCGGAAGAGCCGCGCCACGGCCACCGTCGCCGGCAGGGCCACAATCACCGCACCGGCCGCAATCCACGCCATCTCCCGCACTACCAGACTCACCACCGAGAGCCGTGGCGCCCCCAGAGCCAGTCGCACGCCGATCTCGCGCGTCCGGCTCTGCGTCGAATACGCCAGCACCCCATACAGACCCACGCCCGCCAACAGTGCCGCCAGCACCGCGAACGCCATCGCCAGAATCGCCAGCGCCCGCTCGTTCGACGCGCTGATGTCCACCTCTGCTTCCATCGTGCGCAGCCCATCCACCACCAGCGTTGGATCCATCGCGTGGATCGCACGCTCGATCTCCGGCTCCAGCACGTCCGGCGCGCCATGCGTCCGGACGTACAACTGCACGCCCGTTGGGTGCTGCATCTGCAGATAGGGCTCGTACACTTCCGCCCCGGTATCGGTGCGCAGATCGGTATGCTTCGTGTCGCCCACCACGCCCACAATCGTGGTATCAGCTTTGTCGCTCCCAATCAGATGCCCCAGAGCATTCGACGCCGACCCGTAGAACCGCTTCGCAAAGGCCAGGTTCACAATGGCCACATTCGGAGCGCCTGTCCGGTCTGCGACGGTAAAGTCGCGCCCCACCAGCAGCGGCTGCCGCAACGTCGCAAAATATCCTGGCAACACCAGCGGCGACTCGAAATTACTCTCTTCGTTCTCCGCGAACTTGTGCCCCTGGACTATGTAGCTGTTCGTGTTCGAATCTCCGGTCAGTTCCGGATCCGTCGTCGCGCTCACCGCCGCCACGCCCGGCAGCACTTGTAGCTTCTCCACAGCCGACTTCACGATCTGCGACGTCTGCTGTTCCCCATATCCGGATTCGGTGGGATCCAGCGTGAACGTCGCCACGTGCGACGTATCCCAGCCCACCGGTTGTTCGCGCAGATTCTGCAGCGTGCGCACAAACAGACCCGCCCCGCCCAGCAACAGCACGCTCAGCGCAATCTGTACGCCCACTGCCAGTTTGCGGAACCGCTGCGAGGCTTTCGACGCCGTGCCCGTGCTCTGGCGCAGCGACCCCGCCAGATCCGGCCGCAGGAAATGCAGCGCCGGCGCTATCGAGAACAGCACGCTCGCCAGCACTGAAAGCCCCAGCGTGAACAGCAGCACCCTGGTGTCGATATTCGACGAATACGGCTCGCTCCCCGGATTCGCAGTGGTCAGCAGCCGCACCAGCATCAGCCCCAGAACCGGCGCCAGCGCCAGCCCCGCCGCGCCGCCCACCAGCCCCAGCAGTCCTCCCTCAACCAACAGTTGCCGTACGATCCGCCCGCTCCTCGCGGCCAGCGCATAGCGCATCACCATCTCGCGCATGCGCACGGTCGAGCGCAGCAGCAGCAGCGTCGCCACGTTCAGCGTGCACATCGCCACCAGCAGTCCCGCCATGCTCAGCAGAATCACCAGCGGCGTCTTGAGATCCATGCGCCCCGGGGAGAAGCCCATCGAGTCATCGACAACGGTAAATGTCGACTTCTCCACATACCGTTCCGTAAACTTCGGCGATGCCTGTTTGTAGAGCGGCAGTTCGCTCGCTCGCAGCGCGCGCCACAGCGGCAGCATCGCCGCCTCCGCCTGCTGGATGGAGATTCCCGGCTTCCGCCGCGCCACAATCGTCAGCCACAGCGACTGCCGGTTGTCGTAGCGATGAATCGGCGCCGACCAGGGAATGGCAATGTCCACCATCGTCACCGGAACAAAGATCGCCGGCCGGTACCCCCCGATGGCAGTGCGGAAATTCTCCGGAGCCACGCCCACAATCGTGAACGGATGCCCATTCACCCGCACCGCCTGGCCGATTACATCCCGCGATCCGCCAAAGCGCGTGACCCACTCGTCGTAGCTCAGCACCGCTACCGGATTCGCGCCGCTGGCCGTCTCATCGGCCGAGCCGAACAGCCGCCCCGCCGCCGGCCGCAGCCCCAGCATCTGAAAGTAGTTCCCGCTCACCAGCTCCGCGTGCACGTGTCTTGCCTGGTTGTGCCAGGCCAGGCCCACGTTGGTCCGCATCGCCGCCAGCATCCCGCTGAAGACCTGATTGCGATCGCGCAGGTCTTTGTACATCGGGTAGGAGAAGTAATTCGCTGAGCCTCCGCCAAAACCGCTGATGTTCCCGGAGAAGCTCCCCTTCCACTCGAAACGCACCAACTGCTGCGGATTCTCCACCGGCAGCAGACGCAGCAGAACCTGATCGAACATCGTGAAGATCGCCGTGGTCGCCCCAATCCCAAGCGCCAGCGTAATCACCGCCGTCAGCGCAAATGCAGGCGACCGCCGCAGCTTCCGCCATGCGTACTTCAGATCTCCAAACATGTCTGTCACTTTCTCCGTTACGAACGATGATCGCCCCTCAGGGCTGTCCGCACCCTGTCACCTGTACCCTGCCTCACTCCATCCGGAGCGCCTTCACCGGATCCACGCTCGCCGCCCGCAGCGCCGGAATCAGCCCCGCTACCACACCCACTGCCAGCAGCACCGCCGCCGCAATTCCCAGCGATGAGAACACGCCACCGCCGAAATCGGCAAAGCTGCTCCGCAGCAGCGCGGAAGCCAGACCTGCAAGCGCGGCTCCGATCCCCAGCCCGATTGCCACCCGCACCAGCGCGTGTCCCAGAATCAGCCGTACCACGTCGCTGCGCTGCGCCCCCAGCGCCATCCGCACCCCGACCTCATTGGTGCGCTGCGCTGTGACATAACTAATCAGCCCGTAAATGCCCACGATCGCCAGCAACAGCGCCAGCCCCGCAAACACCGCCAGCATCCGCACAATCAGCTGCCGCCCGGCCAGAGAGTCCGACACCAGTGTCTCCACCGGCACCACCGTTGCCACCGCCTGCGAACCGTCCGCGTCCTTCACGGCCCGCTCGATTGCGGAACTCATCCGGCTCGGGTCGCCGTCCACCCGCACCAGAAAATTGGCGAGCCCATTCGTGCCCTGCGCATACGGGTAGTACCGCATGCCATCACTCGTATCCTCTTCAAGGGAGCTCAGCCGCACCGAGCCCACCACCCCGACAATCACCGCCGGATTCTCCCGACCGCCGCACTGGAACGAGATATGCTGCCCGATCGGGCTCGCGCCCGGCCAGTATTTTTTCGCCAGCCGCTGGTCGATCACCGCCACGTGCTGGCTGCCTGCAATATCGCCTGGGTTGAACCACCGCCCGGCCAGCAGTGGAATCTGCATCACCTTCAGGTAATCCGGCGTAGCCAGACTCAGCTGGCTGTGCGGCCCGGGATCGTTCGCCGCCATAGGCCGCCCAATAATTCCAAACGAACACGACCCAGCCCCGTTCGGATCGAACGGCACCGGCGCCACCGCCGCCGCCGCGCGCACTCCCGGTTGCGCCGCCAATTGGCCCACCACGCTGCTTACGAACGTGGCCTGCCGTTGCTGATTCTTATTGAAGTTCTGTCCCGAATACTGCACATTCCCCGCCAGCACACCCTGGGGATTAAATCCCGGGTCCACCTTCTGCAGTCTCTGCAAGCTCGTCAGAAACAGCCCCGTCCCGGCAAGCAGGAAGAACGCCGCGGCCACCTCGCCCACCACAAACGCGCTGCGCAGTCGCTGCTTCTCTGCCGACGCGGTGCCGCTGCGCCCGCCCTCATGCAAAGCCAGACGGCGCTGGCCGCGCAGCAGCGCGAACGCCGGGCCCAATCCCGCAATGAGCGCTGCCAGTACCGCCGCTCCTGCGGTAAAAGCCAGCACCGCCGGATCCGTGTGCACCACGAAGCCCAGCGCCAGATCGTGCGGCACCAGATGCAGCAGCAGCCGCCCGATCAGCGGCCCTGTCAGCATCCCCGCCACCGCCGCCACACCGGCCAGCAGCAGCGTTTCCACCAGCAGTTGCCGCACCATGCGCCAGGCGTTCGCGCCCAGCGCCGTCCGTATCGCAAACTCCCGGCTGCGCGCCGACGACCGCGCCAGCAGCAACCCTGCCACGTTGGCCGCGGCAATCAGCAGCACCAGCGCCACCACCCCGCCCAACACGTAGAGCGGCGTCCGCAGCGGCCCCGCCACAAATTCCGTCATCGGCGATGTGTACACGCCCCACTTCGCCTGCCTCGCAAAACCCGCTCCGGGCCTGGGCTGCAGTTCCTGCCAAAGCCTGGTGCTCAGCTCCGCGCTGAACTGCTGTATCCCCACACCCCTGCGCAGCCGCGCCGCCGCGAAATAGTTCTCGTTGAAAAAATTGTTCAGGTTGAAGGCGTCCGGCGGCAGCGCCATCGGCACCCACAGCTCGGCCTTGCGCGGCCACGCGAAATCGCTCCGCATCACGCCCACCACGCGATACGGCTTCTGGTCCAGCAGCAGCGTCTGCCCCACCACGTCACGCCGTCCGCCGAAAACGCGCTGCCACATCCCGTAGCTCAACACCGCCACCGGTCCGGCATTCGGCTGATCTTCGTCGGCCGTGAACGTCCTGCCCAGAATGGGCTGCGCCCCGAATATCTGGAACCACTGCCACGAGACGCGCCCGGCCGGCACGTGCTCCGCCCGCCCGTCCCGCTCGATGTTAAAGCTGCCCGTCTGCTCAACGGCTGCCGCATCGACCAGGTTGTGCATGCCAGCCGCCGTCGCATACACCGGGATCGATACGTCCGGAACATCCAGCGTGAACATGGTGTAGCGCGTATGCAGCACTGCCACCTGCTCAGGGTGGTCGACCCCCGCCGGATGCCGCAGCACCGCGTTCACTACGCTGAAGATCGCTGTATTCGCGCCGATTCCCAAGGCCAAAGTCAGCACCGCGGTCAGGGCGAACCCCGGCGCCTTCACCAGTTGCCGGACGGCATACCGAAGATCAGCAAACAATGGGTTTCTCCTCGAGGCGCCGTGGAGGCGCATAAAGAACCGTACGCTTGCACCCGCAGTTCCGGTTCCAAACACGATCGCGCTCGCGGTTGTGAAAACACGCAGCTTACCCAAACATCAGGCGCAACTCGATGTCCGTTGACGCGTTCAACTGTTCAAAATTGGACATGAGCGGGCACCGGTACCCTGTGCCCTGCACCCTGGTTTACTTCTTGTTCTTGCGCAGGTCGTCCATGAGAATGATCGCCTCGGCGATCTCCCGCAGCGGCTTCCGCTTCTGCCGGCTCTGCTTCTGCAGCATCAGGTACGCCGCTTCCTCGTCGATCTTCAGCTCGCGCTGCAGCAGGCCCTTCGCCCGCTCCATCACTTTGCGCGTTTCCAGTTGCGCCGCCAGCTGCGACTTCTCATACTCCATCCGCGCCAGCTCCACTTCGGCGCCCACCAGATAACCGATCATCGTAATCAGCCGGATCTCCCGCTTCGAATGGTGGTGCGACTCCCGATGTTGCATGTTGATCGCGCCCACCAGCTTGCCCCGGCACAGAATCGGCACCGCCAGGAACGCCTCGAAGCGGTCCTCCGGAAGCGCGGGAAAGCGCGCGAATCGCGGATCGGCCCAGGCGCGCGATGCCAGCGTCACCGTCTGCTTGTGTTCGGCCACCCAGCCGGTCACGCCCTGGCCCATGTCGATCACCATCCGGTCCACAACGTCCTCATGCGGATTCTTCGAAGCCCGCAGCACCAGCTTGTCCTTCTCCAGTACATACAGGAAGCAGGAATCGCAGCGCACCGCTGCCGTGACCATTTCGATCACCCGCTCCAGTACTTCATGAAACGGATCGGCCGCCGCCATTCGGCTCCCGATCTCGTGCAGCAGCTCAATGTCGCTCGTCGTGGCCTCTTCGTGCATGCGCGCTGACTCGTCCACGGTCGTTGACTCCTGATAAAAATCCAGCGCCGCTCTTGCTTTTTCACTTGCGCTGTGTCTCAATGGATGAACAACCTTATCGTGACATAAGATCAGGTTCCGCGATTCGCCTTTCCCCGTCAGAAGGCATTGTTTCCGCAGTTTCCTTCCCTGTCGAAGAATCCCAATCAAGTTTTGCTGCGCACCCTGGGTTGCGCACGCTCGCGCGCTGCCGCGCTCTGGACGCACTGCGCCCTGCGTGTCTCCACCGCGTCAAAGTGTCCTCGCGCATCATGCTGGTGCTGCACCCTGCGTGCGCGGGCCGAAAAGTTTTCTTCAGCCTCCCTGAAGGCCCGTGGTCCTGTCTCCTGGCCACGGGCATTTTTTTGCCTTTCTATTTCCTGTTCCTGCCCGCAGGGTGAATCTTCTGCCAGAACCGAGCGACAACACCAGTCGCGGGCTTAACAGCGGCGCCCTTCGGAATCGAAACCGCGGTTTTTGTTCCCTCTGCGCTCCCGGCCCCTCCCTCCTTTTCGCCGGCGCTCGCCGCTCGACTGCCTTCAGTCGCAGGCGTGAGCGACGCCCCTGCCTTCTCTGCCGGCAGACGCGTTCCGGCACTCTCCTTCGACGGCGCCGTCCCATCAGCGCCAGGCGCGGGACTACCCGGTTTCCCCGCAGGCACCGGCGGTGCATCCGGCGTCAGATACTGCACGATCAGCGATATCCTCCGATTCGACGGGTCCAGCGGATTCGCCGGCACCCGCAGCTTCTGGTCCGCATACCCGCGCACCTGCGATACCTGGTTCTCCCGCAATCCGGAAACCTGCATTACCCGCCGCGCCGCGTTCGCCCGATCCGTCGACAGATCCCAGTTGCCGTATCCGTCTTTCGAAGCGTACGGCTGCGCGTCCGTGTGCCCTTCAATGGATACCCGGTTCGGCAAACCGCCCAGCTGTCCGGCCAGCATCTCCAGCAGCTCTTTCCCGTTTGCGTTCACCCGTGCGCTGCCGGTATCGAAGAACGTTCCGTCCTTTGTCTCCAGCAGCTCAATCCGCAGCCCCTCCGGCGTGATCATGATCTGAATCTGGTTCTCGAGCGCCTTCAGATCGTTCATCTTCCGGATCGATTCCTCGATCTTCTTCTTCAGCTCCGGAATATTCTTCTGCGTGAGCGCCAGGTTCTCGCTGGTTCCCGACTGGTCCGTTCCCGTCTCTGTGCTCTTGCCTCGCGGATCGTTGAAATACCCCGCCACCGCCTGCCGCACCTTCTCGCTCGTGTTCATCAGCCACAGCACGATGAACAGCGACATCATCGCCGTCACAAAATCCGCGTACGCCACCTTCCACGCCCCGCCATGGTGGCCGCCGTGCCCGCTTTTCTTTTTGATAATGATGATCGGCTTGTTCACTGCCCCCATGTCGCTCCCCTACGCTGCCGCTTCCGGTGCTGCCGGCGCAGCCGCTGCGCCGCCGTTCCGGCACGCATCTTCCACTGCCACAAACGAGGGCCGCACGTGCGCAGGAATCGCCCGCCGCCCCACTTCGATGGCCACCACCGGCGGCTGCCCGCGAATGAACGCCAGCATCAGCACCCGCAGCATGTACAAGAACGCGTGCTCCTCCGCGATCGCCTTCGCCATATTCTGGCTCACCGGGCCCACCAGCCCGTAGCACAGCAGAATCCCCAGGAAGGTCCCCACCAGCGCCGCTGCCACTTTGTGACCAATCTCTTCCGCCGGCCCGCCCAGCGCCCCCATCGTGATCACCACCCCCAGCACCGCAGCCACAATTCCCAGCCCCGGCAGCGAGTCCGCCATCGTCGACAGGGCGCTCACAGGCTCCTCGCTCCCCTGGTGCTGTACCTCCATGTCGAGGTCCATCATCTGGTCCATGTCGAATGCGTCCACCCCGCCGGTAATCACCATCCGCAGCGTGTCGCATACGAAATCCCGCACGTGGTGATCCTTCAGAAACTCCGGATACTTCTTCAGAATTTCGCTCTCTTCCGGCTTCTCCACATCGCTCTCGATCGTCAGCATGCCCCCGCGCCGCGCCTTCTGCAGCAGCTCGTACATCATCCGCAGCGTCTCCAGATACCGCGCCTGGCCGAACTTCGAGCTGCCGAAAACCGCTGCCGCCCCCGCCGCCACCTTCTTCAGGATCCGCAGCGGATTCGCGATCAGCAGCGTTCCTGCTCCCGCTCCGCCAATGATCAGCAGCTCCGCCGGCTGCACCAGCACCGCCAGCTGCCCGTGCTCCATCAGGTAGCCGGCCGCCACCGCCCCGAAGACCACCAGAATGCCGATGATCGCAAACATGCCTGCCGATGAACCCTTCCGCGCGCGCCACCCCCGGGCCCGCTCTCGCCGAGCCGGCACGCGCCACCCAAGCTACGAACATCCACCTCCCTCATCGGCTGAAAATCCCCCGCCCATCAACGCGCCTTCCACACCTCCGCCGCTCCCGGTTCGCCCGCTTTTCGCTGTCCCCGCGCGAACACCCCATTCCACTTCCGGACACTCACCCGCCCCGCCCTTGTCCCCTGATCCCGTGGAACCGCCCCCTTGCCCCTCTCGTATCTGGAACCAGACGTGCTCCATACCGCCCATCATCCCTTCTTCCCAGGAGACTGCCCGTGACTCGTGATCTGAAGCTCGCCGTTCGCCACCTGCTCAAATCGCCGGGCTTTTCCCTTACCGCGGTCCTCATGCTCACCCTCGGCATCGGCGCCACCACCGCCATCTTCTCCATCGTTGAAGGCGTGCTCCTCCGCCCCCTCCCCTTCCCCCATCCTGACCGCCTCGTCGTCCTCAGCGACACCATCTCCGGCGCCGAAATCAACGGCCAAAATGAAGCCGGAGTCACCGGCCCCGACATCGTCGCCTACACCCGCGACACCCACAGCTTCTCCGCTCTCGGCGGCTACACCTTCGCCAGCTACGAGCTCTCCGGCCTCGGCAGCCCCGCCCAGATCATGGCTTCGCGCATGACGCCCGGCGTCTTCTCCGCCCTCGACGTCGCTCCTCTCCTCGGCCGCACCTTCACCCTCGACGAGGATCAGCAGCGTCAGCAGGTCGCCGTCCTCAGCTACTCCACCTGGCAGTCGCGCTTCCATGGCGATCCGGCCATCGTCGGCAAAAAGATCCTCCTCGACCGCAAGCCCTACATCGTCACCGGCGTCATGCCCCGCAGCTTTGAATTCCCCCTCATCGCCGGTCAGGCCATGCGCATCGAGCTCTGGATCCCTCTCAGCCTCCGCCCCGAAGAGCTCTCCGGTGGCGCCGGCGCCAACTGGAGCTATCAGATGGTCGGCCGTCTCAAAGACGGTGTCAGCCCCGCCCAGGCCCGCGACGATGCCAACCGCGTCGCCCAGGAAATCATGCGCGGCTACCCCGCCTTCATGGCCAGCCTCCACATCAGCCCCATCGTGCGCGGCCTGCATGAGGACACCGTCGCTCAGGCCCGTCCCCTCGTCCGCACCCTCTTTCTCGCCGTCGCCGTCGTCCTGCTCATCGCCTGTGCCAACCTCGCCGGACTCCTCCTGGTCCGCGCCATCCGCCGCCGCCGCGAAGTCGCCGTTCGCCTCGCTCTGGGAGCCAGCCCCTCCACCCTTCTCCGCCAGGCGCTCCTGGAAAGCGTCGTCCTCAGCGTCACCGGCGGCGTCATTGGACTCGTGCTCGCTGCCATTACCCTGAAGATCGGCGTCCACAGCCTTCCCGAAAATCTCCCCCTCATCGCCAACATTCAGCTCGACTGGCGCGTCGCCGTCTTTGCCCTTGCACTGGGCATCCTCACCGGCATCATCAGCGGCGTGGCCCCGGCCTTTGCCGCCATCCGCACCAGCGTCAACGACACGCTCAAAGAAGGCGGACGCACCGGCACCTCCGGCTCCGGCCACGCGCGCCTCCGCTCCGGCCTCGTCATTGCGGAAATCGCCGTCGCCCTGATCCTGCTCGCCGCCTCCGGCCTCCTGCTGCGCAGCTTTCAGAAGATGCGCGAAGCCGGCCTCGGCTACAACCCCGACCACTCCCTCATCGCCAACTACAGCCTGCCCAAAAAGCAGTACAGCACCCAGACTGACGTCGACCGGTTCAATCAGGATCTGCTCCGCCGTCTCGGCGCTCTGCCCGGCGTCCAGTCCGCCGGCCTCTCCTCCTTCCTGCCCGCCAACGGCAACCAGGGCAACAGCGCCTTCATCGCCGAAGGCTATGTCCCGTCCAAACCCGGCACCATCGATCTCGGCACGCCCATCCTGGTGCAGGGCGGCATCTTCCGCGCCATGGGCATTCCTCTGCTCCGCGGACGCTTCTTCACCGAAGCCGACAATCAACCCCACGCGCAGCTCGTCGTCATCGTCAATCAGGAATTCGCCCAGCAGTCCTGGCCCGGCCAAAACCCCATCGGCAAACGCATGCGCATCGGCACTCAGGAAATGCAGACCCCCTGGGCCACCGTCGTCGGCGAAGTCGCCAGCATGAAAGAAGGCTCCCCCGACGCCGCCCCCCGTCAGCAGTACTACATCCCCATCGACGCCTTCGAGGGCTTCACCGGCTCCCTCGGCAATCCCGCCACCGACCTCAACGGCAACGGCGGCTACATCGTCGTCCGCACCGCCATGCCGCCTCAGGTGATGGAGAACCAGCTCCGCTCCACCGTGCGCTCCCTCGACCCGCAGCTGCCCCTCACCCAGGTCGAAACCATGGACCACGCCCTCAGCAACTCCGAAGCTCCGCGCCGCTTCAATACCATCCTCATCTCCGCCTTCGCCGCGGCCGCCGTCCTGCTCGCCATCCTCGGCATCTACAGTGTCATCGCCTTCACGGTAGCGATGCGCGTGCATGAGATGGCCATCCGCATGGCTCTGGGATCGCAGCGCGGCGGCATCGTTGGCCTCGTCCTCGCCTCCGGCCTCAAGCTCGCCGTCGCGGGATGCCTCATCGGCCTCGGCGGCGCCATCGCCGCCACCCGCCTGCTCCGCACCTTGCTCTACGGGGTCAGCGCCGTCGATCCCGTCGTTCTCACCCTCGCCGCCCTCTTCGTCCTCGCCCTGGCCATGCTGGCCTCCTTCATCCCCGCAAGACGCGCCGCAGGAATCAATCCCATGCAGGCTTTGCGCGGGGAATAGCGACTTCCAGGGGACATAGCCCTGACCGCCCCTGGCCCTGACCGCCCCTGACCCTGACCGCCCTCGTGAGCTGCGCAGCAGCACGACGGAGAAAGCCACGGGTTTCAGCCCCTGAACCCAGGTCTGTGCGCAGAGGTCCGACCCAGCTGCGGCAGCCCGCTGTTTTCCCAACGGCCGACGATTCGCCACCCGCCACCTGGGGCGCGATCTTGCTATAGTAGTTTCTGCAATTCAGGTTGCACCCCGTCCGCGGAAAGGGATGATCCCACCTGACCCGTCTTTGACCATCGAGTTTCGACTTCTCTTTGCCCGTATCGCGGACGCCGGGCCACTGAAAGAGGAGTTATGTCTCGACAGCTTCCTGAAAAGCCCAACCTCGTCTACCTGAAAAAACAAGCTAAGGAACTGCTGCGCAGCATGCAGCAGGGCAAGCTGGCCGATGCGCAGCTTGCTCTCGCCCGGGACTACGGCTTTGCCAGCTGGGCAAAGCTGAAGACGCACGTGGAAGCGCTGGGGCTCAGTCCGGCTGAAGCACTGACGGCTGCGGTGCGCGACAGCGATGCGGCGCGCGTTCGCAGGGTTCTCAGGGAACATCCGGAGCTGCGCGCGCACATCGACGACCCGTTGCCTTGTTGCGGCTTCGGGCAACAGGCGCTGTTCGCGGCCGTGCAACGGAGCGATCGCGCGACGATCGATGTGCTTCTCGCCGCCGGGGCCGACATCCGCAAGCGCACAGAGTGGTGGGCCGGGGGGTTCGGCGTTTTGGATGACTGCGATCCGAGCATGGTCGAGTTTCTCATCGAGCGCGGCGCAGTGATGGATGCCCACGCTGCGGCGCGCCTGGGCAGGATGGATGAGTTGCGCACCCTGGTTGCGGCCCATGAGAATGCGGTGCACGCGCGCGGTGGAGACGGGCAGACACCCCTGCACTTCGCCTCGACCGTGGAAGCTGCGGCGTTCCTGCTCGCCAAAGGCGCAGAGATCGATGCGCGCGACGTGGATCACGAGTCCACCCCGGCACAGTACATGCTGCGCGTGGATCAGAGGCGTCACTATCCGCAGGACCGCCAGGAAGTGGCGCGATATCTGATCTCCCGCGGATGCGAAACCGACATTCTCATGGCGGCGGCTCTGGGCGACACGGAGTTGGTGCGCAGGCATCTGGACCGCGATCCGAACTGTATCCGGATGAGCGTTTCTCAGGAGTGGTTCCCAAAGCGGGATCCGCGTGCCGGAGGTTCGATTTACATCTGGACGCTGGGAGCGAATCGCACCGCGCACATGGTGGCGCGCGATTTCGGCCACGAAGACGTTTTTCAGCTGCTGATGGACCGAACCCCGGACGATCTCAAGCTGGCGCTGGCCTGCGAGCTGGGCGATGAAGATACGTTTCACGCCTTCCTCGCGAAGAACCCCGATACGGTGAAGCGCCTGTCCGAGGCTGCGTTGCGCAAACTGCCCAACGCCGCGCAAAGCAACAACGCCAGCGCGGTTCGACTCATGCTGGAGGCAGGCTGGCCGGTCGACACCCCCGGAGAAGCGGGAGCAACAGCGCTGCACTGGGCCGGATTTAACGGTAACGCGGACATGGCCCGCACCATCCTGCGCTTCCACCCGGCGCTTGAGCAAAAGTCGCGCGAGCACGAAGGAACCGCGCTGGGTTGGGCGTTGTTCGGATCGGGGAACGGATGGCATCGAGACACGGGCAACTACGTGGAGACGGTGCGCGCTCTTCTGGAAGCCGGGGCGACGCTGCCGCCGCATGCCGCGGATCTGGATCCGAGCGATGCGGTGCTGGAGATGCTGCCATGAATGCGGGCCAACGACCGGTTCCTGTGTTGATCGTCGCCTGCCTGTTTATCGCAGTGGGCGTGCTCGGCTTTGGCTATCACTTCCGCGAGTTGCTGACCCTACAAAAAGACAACTTGTGGGTTGAAGGGACGGAACTGACGGCGTTAGTCTGCGCAGTCTTCCTGCTGCGCGGCCGGAACTGGGCGCGCTGGCTTGCGGTTGCATGGGCTGCATTGCACGTGATGGTGAGCGCGCTCAATGCCTTCCACGGGATCGTGGCGCACAGCGTGTTGTTTGTTTTAATTTCCTGGCTGTTGTTTCGGCCGGAGGCAGGACGGTATTTTCGTGACGCGCAGCCAGCTCCATGAACACGGAACTGACCCGGTCTTCATTTCACCGAAGCATGTGCCGAAGCATGACAGCACAGCGTGCGGAAAAATCCATTGCTTTAAAAGGTGCAGAAAACCCACTGCTTTGAAAGGCTGCAGAAGAACCAGCTGTTCTGAAAGGGCACAGAAAAACCCGCTCCTTTGCAAGGGTACCTGCTCTGAACCGATGCGGAAAACCAGCTGCTTTGAAAGGGCACTGCTTCAGCTGTGCCGTAAAAACTGCAGAATGTGTGTGTGCGGCTTCAGCCGCTGAGGGATGACTTCCCTTGCCCTCACTGACTTTTTCCGCAAGCTGTGCAGACGCCCCAGCAGCGACGATACGTTGTCTCAATTGACGCAACATCGCCAGGGTTCCCCCGGCCCGCCCCCAACCCAACGCCCGCACACAACCCAACGCCCGCACCCCACGCCCCCACCCCCACCCCACCCAGC
>DASRRO010000120.1:0-15502 GCA_035656855.1 Acidobacteriaceae bacterium
AACACTACGCTCACACTGGCGGGTGTGCCGTTCTGCGCGGGCTGCACTTCAGCGACCTTGCCCACCAGATCGGTGCCTTTCGGCAGATCGAGGCCGTCAGCCTTCACCGATCCCTTCAGCGTCGCGGTCACCGGCTCACCCACCGTGGCATTCTTCGACTCCAGCGTGTGGTCCAGCGCGGTTGTTACTCCCGCGAGTGATTGCGCGGACGCGGAGCCCAGTCCCACGAGCGAGACCATGGCCAGACTCAGACCCCAGTACTTCATAGAAACAAAACGCATGAATACACTCCTCTACAGGTTCTTCTGCTGTTGCGTCCCGCAGCCTGATCGCCTGTTCCGGAAGACACCTTCGCCTCTGCGCCGAACGGATCTCGGCGCGGGAGCCCGGAGTATCCGGATTGCTGCCCTTTGCGATCAACGAGCGCGAACGCGCCAGCGGAATACGACGGGGTTCCGCCTCAAAGATCGTTCCGGCGAAAAAACAGCCTCCGCAGGAGCGGAACAGGAACGACCCACGCCTGCCTGCGCACAGAAAGAATCCGCAGCGCGCATGCAGAGATACTTCTCTCCTGAATTGACGCGTGAGCCTGAGTGGAAGATGCAGATTATTGGTGAGAATCGAAGCCTATGGCGCGCGAATGCCCTGAACTCAATCGTTTATTCAATGACGATTCACATTACGTAAGCCACGCGCTCCAGCTCCTGCTGCATGCATTCGAGCGAGCAGGCGTTCCCTTCCAGACGCAGAACCGCTTCCCGCGCCGTCGCTGGATCCGCTCCGTAACCCCGTCCGGAGAGGAAGGTCGTGACCAGTTGCGCAGCCTGCCAGGAGTCGACGCCCGACTGCAGCAACTCGGTCCGCAGCCCTGCAAGTTCGTTCACCGCGAACTTCTCAATTCGACCTTCGCTCGCCATGACGTCGCTCCCGTTTCAGCGGACTTTTAACAGCAGCCTGCGTTTCCCATCCGCCGATCCTGTACCATCCTCACTGCTCCCTTAGACACCGCTGGTTGGAATTAGTGTTGCTATCGCTTTTACCCAATGCGCCAGGAATTTCTTACTACTGGTGGTGCGCATGTACCCACAGGGATATCGCACCGTACACTAAGGAGTGACCGCATCAAATAGGAATCGCGATACCCAGGCAACCTCTCCCGGACCATCATGGGGACTGATGCTCTTCCTGATCGCGCTGGCTATGCTTATCGCCTCCGGCATCGCCTGGGCTTTCATCCATCCCATGTTTCACCCGCACTAGTTTCGTCCCTGCCGGCCTTCGTCCTACAATCACAAGCGGACCTCGCGCACTTTCAGCAGTTCTCATGGGAGACCCATGCTGCGTGTTGGACTCACCGGCGGCCTCGGCAGTGGCAAATCCACAGTCGCTGCTCTTCTACGCGAACACGGCTTCGTCGTCCTTGAGGCCGACGCCATCGCGCGGGAGCTTATGGAACCAGGCCAGTCTGTTTTCTGCGCGATTGTTGAGCACTTCGGGCCGGCCATCCTGCGCGCCGACGGCACGCTCGACCGCCCTCAGCTTGCCGACCTCGTCTTCAACCAGGGCCGCCTGCCGGAGCTGAACCGTATCGTCCATCCGCCTGTGGTCGCCGAACAGGAGCGGCGCATGGCCGAGCTGTTCAGCCGCGACTCGCGCGCCATTGTCGTCGTCGAGTCCGCTCTGATTTTCGAAGCGGAAGCCTGGGGTACCGTACCTGAGTGGCGCCGCCGATTCGACCGCGTTGTTCTGGTAACCGCTCCTGACGATCTGAAGATTCAGCGCTTCCTTGCCCGTATCCTTGCCGGCGATGCGTCTGCTGAGGACCGGGCTCGGGTTGAGCACGATGCCCGCGGCCGCCTTGCCGCCCAGATTCCCGACTCCGCTAAGATCCCCCGTTGCGATGCCGTCATCGACAATGCCGGTTCGCTCGGTGCCACCCGCGCCCAGGTCGATCGACTGGCCGGCCGCCTGCGCGCTGACGCCGGCGCTCCACCTTCCGGGAAGACCTGAGCCGAGGCCCGCATCGTTACAATGAATTTGGCTTATCGGACCCGCGCTCCCCCCTGCTCGCTCATCTCACCCACTGCAGGCTGCCGCGCGTCCCCAGCCGCACGTATACGACTATGACCTTTCGCCGCGTCTTTCTCGTTTCGGTTTTCGTGGGAGCCTTCGCTTACCTGATCTCGTTCTCCAGCTTCCACAATCCTTTTTCGCCGGCCACGCATTCGGCGCTCACGCTCACCGAAGCTCACGCAGCTCCCGCCTACAGTTCCGCTGAGCTGAACAACATCGGTGTCTACAAGCGGGTGGTTCCCTCGGTCGTCAACATCACCGCCGGCACGTTGACGCTCGACTTTTTCTATGGACTGGTGCCGCAGGAAGATCAGGGCTCCGGCTTCATTCTCGACAAGCAGGGACACATCCTGACCAATTACCACGTGGTGGCCAATGCTCGAAAAGTCGAGGTCCAGACCCACGACAAGCACCGCTACACCGCGCAGATCATCGGCAGCGACCGGCTCCATGACCTGGCGCTGCTACAGATCAACGCTGCGAATCTGGTCCCCGCCGTGCTCGCCTCGTCGCATGATCTGCAGGTGGGGCAGCAGGTTTACGCTATCGGCAATCCGTTCGGCCTGAGCGGCACCATGACTTCCGGCATTATCTCCGCCATCCGCTCGGTTCGCGGGCCTCAGGGAGCGCCCATCGAAAACGCTATCCAGACCGACGCCGCCATTAACCCCGGCAACTCCGGCGGGCCGCTGCTCAACTCTCAGGGCGAAGTGATCGGCATCAATTCGATGATTGCCCAGAATGGCGCGGAGCAGAACGCGGGCATCGGTTTCGCCATTCCTATCGACACGGCCAAAGCCGTCCTCAACGATATTCAGAAGTACGGTCATGCCCGTCGTCCATCGCTGGGCCTCCGCACTCTGGCCATCGGCCCCGACCTCGCCGAGCAGATGGGCCTGCCTGCCGAATATGGCGTGCTCATCGAGAGCACCGTTCCCGGAGGGGCCGCCGAACGCGGCGGACTGCGGGGCGGTAATCAGACCGCCTACCTTGGCAATCAGCAGATCTCGATCGGCGGCGATCTTGTCGTCGCGATTGATGGTGAGCAGGTCACCAACTCCCAGGACCTGGCCGAGATTATGGACGAGCACCAGCCTGGCGACAGCGTCACCTTCACCTTCTATCGCGGCCGCCGCAAAATGACGACCCGCGTGACTCTGGGCGAAGCCCACGAAGCGACCGTTTGATGCCGCACTGGACGACGGCTTCCATCCCTTCTCGGCGCGGCAAACTCGCTTTCATCACGGGAGCCAACAGCGGGGTTGGCTTCCACGCGGCTTTGGAGCTTGCCCGCGCCGGAGCCGCGGTGATCCTCGCCTGCCGCGATCGCGCCAAAGCCGAAGCTGCGCGAGGGCGCATCCTTGCCACGATTCCCGGCGCGGAGGTCGACGTCGCCGACCTCGACCTCGCCAGTCTCGCCTCGGTCCGCTCTGCCGCTGAGCGGTTCCTCGCTTCCGGCCGGCAGCTCGATTTGCTCATCAACAACGCCGGCATCATGGCGCTTCCGCATCGCCGCGTCAGCGTCGACGGATTCGAACTCCAGCTCGGCACCAATCACTTTGGCCACTTCGCTCTCACGGGACTCCTGATGCCGGCCCTGCTCGGCGCGGCCGCCGCGCGCATCGTGACGATCAGCTCGATTGCCCATCGCGGCGCCACGCTCGACTTCAGCAATCTGAACTGGGAGCACGGATATAAGCCGTGGCCCGCTTACCGCCGCAGCAAGCTGGCGAATCTGTTGTTTGCCTTTGAGCTGCAGCGGCGACTGCAGCGCTTGGCCGTATCCGCCATCTCGATCGCCGTGCATCCGGGCGTGTCGAACACAAACCTCTTCGCCGCGGGACCAGGACAGGGCGGCGGACTGCTGGCCCGGATCATTCCCCTCTTCATTGCACTCATAGCGCAGCCGGAAGCGCAGGGCGCGCTCCCGACTCTCTACGCGGCCACCTCGCCCGACGCGCACGCCGGACGCTTTTACGGCCCTGACGGATGGCGGCAGATGCGCGGGTATCCGGTCGAAGTGCGCGCGGAGGCCCAGGCGTATGACGAATCGTTGGCCGGCCATCTCTGGCAGGTCTCCGAAGAGCTCACGGGCGTGCGGTACGCTCCAGCCGGTAGCTGAGAAGCGGCCAGCCAAAAAAGGGGATAGCAATGCGATGGTCAGCGAGCCAGGTCAGCGGCTACCGGGTCGCAAGCTTTTCTCACCGCATCCTGAGCCGCACTTCCGGCCGCACCAGATAAAGGAAGAGCACCATATTGACTGCCGCCATTCCCAGCAGCGGGAGCTGATGGAACTCCACAAACCGCCACAACTGATAGATGCTCGAAAGCAGCACCGTCGCGAGCGCCAGAGCCCAGCCCCACCGCTTCTGCCGCAACAGCCCCTGGCCAGCGAGCGCAAAGGCGATGCAGAACAGGTACACGAACTTCGGCAGCTTGTGCTGGGTGACGCCCAGCACGCCGAGGATGCACAGCAGGAACATGTACAGCCCCACCGCCGATACACCCGGCAACGGTTTCTGCTTCGGCTCAGGGCTCATAAAGTGTGGAGATACGCCAGCAGGTCCTGGAGTTGCTGGTCGTCGAGTTGATTGCCGAAACCCGGCATCATATTGCGGCCTCGCTGAATCACTGGAGTCACCCGCGCATCGTTGGCCGGCGCGCCGCTGGGCAGATACTTTTTCCGATACATGGCGAAGAGGCTCGGGCCATGCAGGTCGCCGGTCTTGTTCGCGTAGTGGCAACTCGCGCAGTCCTGCTGGTAGACCACCCGCCCCTGCGCTTCCTGCGCCGTCAGTTCGCCGACCGGCTTTGACGGGCCCAGGGATGGTCCGCATCCGGCCATCGCCGCTGCAAACAGGACCGCCATTGTGACGAATCCAAACCCGCGCCCTGCGCCTTTCCTCACGACCAGCCCTCTTTCGCTCACACCCGAACCCGGCAAACTCTAATCTCTAAACTCTAAACTCTGTCT
Organism: Acidobacteriaceae bacterium; assembly: GCA_035656855.1. GTDB lineage: Bacteria > Acidobacteriota > Terriglobia > Terriglobales > Acidobacteriaceae > Palsa-343. The sequence goes on from DASRRO010000120.1 coordinate 5,048, forward strand.
CAGTTCCTCTGCGCGACCGCCCGTACAACATCGTCCATCGCATGCAGCGCGGCATCGCCATCGGGCCGCTGGTCGTTGCACAGAATGGAAAACACCAGCGTCTTTCCGCTTGCCGCAGTCAGATACCCGCTGAGCGCGTTCACCTCGGCCAGGGTTCCGGTCTTGGCAAAGACCCTGCCTCGCAGCGCGTGATCGAACCGACCCGCCAGGGTGCCATCCACGCCGCCCTCCGGCAGGGATGATCGATAGAGGCTGCCCCACGGTTGCCGCGCGGCATACTCCAGCAGGGTCGTCGCGGCCCGCGGCGTAATGAGATCGTTGGGCGACAGCCCCGATCCGTCAAAGAAGACAAAATCACCCGGGTCCACGCCCGCCTGAATCAGAAACTGCCGCACCACCCGCGCTCCCTGGGCAACGGTTCCGTCGTCGCCCTCCAGCCGGCCCAGCAGCCGCTGATAGAGCTCCGCGTGCAAATTCTGGCTGACTTTGTTCGTCACGGTCACATCTTCGCCCACCGTCGGAGAGACATGCGTGGCCAGCACGCGCAACCCTGTGACGGGCGGTTGAATGGTCGCCAGGCTGAGCGGACGCAGGACCACGGGCTGCCCGACCTCGGCGCTGTAGTCCTGCGTGTCCTCCGACAGCCGATGCCAGGCGCGCGCCGTCCCCGACACTGTCACGCCGCGGGCCAGCAGCATCTGCCGCAGTGCCACTGCCGCGAACTCAGCTGGATCCTCGATGGCCAGCGCTTCGTGCATTCCGTTCGGGCTGATCGCTCCAAAGAGGCGAATGTCCCTGCTGCCCGGCGCGCGATCGATCCCCGAATGCGCCGGCGCGCCGGGCGTTGCCAGCATCAGCCCGTTCTCCACCCGGTAATACGGGACGTCGGGATTCCACGCCACTACCCACGGGGTCGGGACGGCTTCGGTACCTGCCAACTGGCCTGCGACCGGCGTTTCAGCCGTCCCGCTCGCCGGCGCCGGTGTCACGTTCAGATACTGCACACTGTCGTTCAGGGTCAGCGCCGACACCGGCGCACCGTAATCCCACAGCAGATCGTCCCAGGCCCAGTCGCCTCCGTAGCGCTCCCACACAAACCATCGATCGTCGCCGACGACGTCGCCGCTAATCTTCTTCACGCCGCTCGCGACAATCTGATCCGCCATCTGTTCCAGAGCCTGCAGCGGGGGATTCGGCCGCTCTGTCTTCCCCTGATATGGATAGCTCCGCCCCGACATGGTGGGATCGCCCGCACCCAGCAGACGCACATCGCCGGTCAGGGTTCCCTGCGCGTCCAGGGTCCCGGAGGTCACCGCGGTCGTCGTCCAGGTGGCGGTTGAGGGCAGCAGATCGAGCAGAGTCGCCGTGGTGAACAGCTTCGCATTCGACGCCGGCTCGAACATCTGGCCATCGTTTTGCGCAAAGACCGGCTTGCCGTCGAGCGTGACCACGGAGATGCCCCAGTGCGCCCGTGCCACCGCGGGATTCGCAAGGATCTGCGCGATCGCTGTCGCCAGCGGCACACGCCGCGGGGACCGTCGTGCAGGATGCCGTGCCGCATGCGCGCCGGGCAGCGCCAGCGCGCAGACTACCGCCACGACGTACAGCATTTGCCGCCGCATCTTTTTGCCACCAGTTGTCGAGGGGAATCGCAATTCTCCTGGAGTGTAGCATCGTTGCCAGCATGACTTTCACTCGCCGGGCCGCCTTCTCCTGGCAGATCCGCACACGCTCTCTCGACCTTGGCCCGCGCACCCTTGTCATGGGCATTCTCAACGTTACTCCCGACTCTTTTTCGGAATCCGGAGCGCACCAAGACACGCCCACCGCCATCGAGCACGGCCTTACCCTCCTCGATCAGGGCGCTGATCTGCTCGACATCGGGGGTGAATCCACGCGACCCGGAGCCACACCCGTTTCTCTGCAGGAAGAACAGGACCGCGTGCTGCCGGTCATCGAGTCGATCCTGCATCGACGCCCCGGCGCTGTGATCTCCATTGACACGTATCACGCCGAGACGGCGCGCATGGCGGTTGGTGCGGGCGCTGCAATCGTCAACGACGTTTCGGGATTCCTTTGGGATCCCGCGCTGGCGTCCACCTGCGCCGATCTCCGCTGCGGCGTCATCCTGATGCACACGCGGGGACGGCCGTCGGAGTGGCGCACGCTCCCGGCGCTGCCGGCGCAGGAAGTGCTCCCGCTTGTTCGCTCCGGGCTGGCGGAGGCACTCGAGCGCGCCACGGCTGCCGGTATCGAGCGCAGCCGGATTGTTTTGGATCCCGGTTACGGCTTCGGGAAAGCCTTCGATGCGAACTATCCGCTGCTGGCCCACCAGCATGAATTGTTATCTCTGGGGCAGCCACTGCTCGCGGGCGTCTCCCGCAAATCGTTTCTCGCCAATACACTCGCGCAGATGTTGCCGGCCGCCGCGTTACCGGCTTCTGGAGAGCCGAAACCTCTCGCCGCTCTCGTCCCGCCCGCCGCCCGCGGCGACGCCACGCTCGCCGCCGTCACGGCTTCCATCCTCGCGGGAGCGTCGATCGTCCGCGTCCACGATGTGCGGCCCGCACTGGAAGCAGCCCGGATTGCGGACGCTGTCCTGAACGCGCTGTAAAGGCGCGCGAAGCTCGGTCAGGCTGCGCGCGGCTTCTCCTCCATCAACCCCAGGAGATTGCCGCAGGGATCGCGGAGGAAGGCCATCCAGAGCTCGTGATCGGGCATGCCGGCGATGAGGTGCGGCTCCTGCTCGAAGCTCACACTAGCGGCGACGAGCGCGGCGTGGGTGCCTTCGAGATCATGCACGCGGAAGTAGAGGACTGTGCGGTCATCGCCGGCTTTAGCTTCGCCGGTAGTGAGCATCAGGCGGACAGAGCCGCACTGGAAGAAGGTCAGCGTACCCGCATCGAAAAGGAAGCGCATGCCGAGCGTGTCGCGGTAGAAGGCGCGGGCCTCGTCAAGATTCGTGACAGTGAGGGCGATCTGGCCGATGTTGTCGAGGTGCACGGACGTTGTTGTAACCGGCATGGCAGTCTCCAGGGGTCCCGGGTGCAACCAGCCTACTACCGGATCGCTGCCTGGAGACTTTGACCGTTTCCACCAGCGGGGCGGCTTCGCTGGGCGTTCAAGCTCGAGATTGGGACAGCCCGGCTATTTGGAACACGCGGTGGTCGGCGGGCTCGCGGGGTTGAAGGTGTTGGGCAGGCCGGCGAGGCAGTACCAGACCGGCTGCAGCGTGTGTCCGTTGACCGCGACCAGGGTGATGCCAGAGCCGGAGCTGCCGATGGGCATGCCGACTGCGCCGGTAATCCACTGAGTGAGGTTGCCGTAGGGGCCGCCCGCCAGGTTGTGCAGATGGCCGGAGAAAACCCACTCCACGCCGGAGTTGATGAGGAGGTTCAGATACGTTCCGCGCATGGAGAGAGGCAGATTGTAGTAGCTGTTCGCCTCGCCGGCCTCGTGCATGAAATAGGGGATGTGCTGGAAGACTACGACCTGCTCGGCAGCTTCGGCGGCGGAGCTGGCGAGGGTTTTCTTCAGCCAGGAAAGCTGTGCGGAGGTGGCGGCCGGATACCCGAGGGGCGCGCCGACCAGGCTGGAGTCCAGCACGATGCCGAGCAGGCCGTTCTGCTCGAAGGAGTAATAGTCCCATCCAAAGTTGGCACGATAGGCGGTGATGTTTGACTTGCTGGGGACGTTGCCGACGTCGTGGTTGCCTGCGGCTGCGTGGACAGGGATGGAGGGATCGAGCTGTTTGAGGACGCTCTTGTAGCCAGCGATTTCCGCGGCGTCGCCGGTGCGATTGATGAAGTCGCCGTCCACGACGACGAAGGCTGGGTGGAGACGATTGAGACTGGCGACCACCAGCTCAAAGTTGGCGATTTCCTGGCTGAAGTTCGCGTCGTTAGCGTACATGCCGAACTGCGGGTCGGCGACGACGGCGAAGAACCAGGGTTGTTGTGGCTGCTGCGCGGTGGCCGCAAAAGGACACAGCGCGACGAGGAGGGACAAGGCAAGAACGAGACGGCGCATGGGAAAGCTCCCGGCGACCGTTCCGGCGAATGCGAGGGAGAGACAGCGACCATCCAGCGAAGCAGGGCCGAAGGTGAGAGAACCAGGCAGATAAAACCGAACGCGGAAGGCGCGGCCGGTCCAGGGACAGCAAGCGATCTCACCCCGGAGGTTGAGTTACTGCGGTCATAGTTCGGGGCGATTGCCCAGTAGCATAACCAGACCCTTCACCATTTGCAACCCTGTAATTGGCGAGTTATTACTGGAAATCTGCGCCGGATTTCTCTCTATCGTTCAACTTACTTTTCAGTTACTTCCGATGAAGTTCGAGAAACCGCCGGTTGGGTTCCCTCTTTGCTCCCGGAGAAAAGCCACCGGGGGCGGTGGTGGGTACTGCGGTCATCTGGACCCGCACCAGGTCCATCTGCCCGGGAATCGGGGCCGTTGCTACACTTTCCGTATGGCCACTGCCGCGACTGTTTCGCCGGAAATCCTCTCCAAATATGAGCCTGTGATCGGGCTTGAGGTCCACGTCCAGCTCCTGACGGAGACGAAGGCGTTCTGCGGGTGCGCGAACCGGTTTGGTGCGCCGCCGAATACGAACGTATGTCCCGTGTGCCTGGGGCTGCCGGGAGCGCTGCCGGTGCTGAATCGCCGCGCCGTCGAGTTCGCCACACTCGCCTCGCTGGCGCTGCACTGCGAGGTTCGGGAGCAGTCGGTCTTTGCGCGCAAGAACTACTTTTATCCTGACTTGCCGAAGGGGTATCAGATTTCGCAGTTCGACAAGCCGCTGGCGGAGCATGGGTGGATCGAAGTCCCGAGCGGCGATGGAAAGAAGCGGATCGGGATCACGCGGCTGCATATGGAAGAGGACGCGGGCAAGTCGATGCACGACGGCTTTCCCGATTCGGCGACGCGGACGTACGTGGACCTGAACCGCTGCGGGACCCCGTTGATCGAGATTGTGAGCGAGCCGGACATGCGGACGCCGGACGAAGCGTATGAGTATCTGACGCGGCTGAAGGAGATCATTGTTTACACCGGCGTGAGCGATGGGAATATGGAAGAAGGGTCGCTCCGCTGCGATGCCAACGTGAGCGTGCGGCTGCGGGGCGCGGAGAAGTTCGGGACCAAGGCCGAAGTCAAGAACGTTAACAGCTTCCGGTTCATCCGCGCGGCGCTGGAGTACGAGATCGAGCGGCAGGTGGAGCTTGTCGAGTCGGGCGGACGCGTCATTCAGGAGACGCGGCTCTATAACGCAAACGAGGGGCGGACCTACTCGATGCGGTCGAAGGAGCAGGCGCATGACTACCGGTACTTCCCCGAGCCGGATTTGCCGCCGCTGATCGTGACCGATGCCTGGAAGGCCGAGATTGCAGAGCGGATGCCGGAGCTGCCGGAAGCGCGGCGGGCGCGGATGATTGCCGAGTACGGGATCACCGAGCAGGATGCGCACACGCTGACGGCGACGCGGGCGTTTGCGGACCAGTTTGAGGCGGCAGCGCGGGCGGCAAAGAGTCCGCGACGGGTGGCGAATCTGGTGCAGAGCGAGCTGACGATGCGGCTGAAGGCGGCGGACCTCGAGCTGGAGCAGTCGCCCATCACCATGAAGGGCGTGGCGCAGGCGGCGGATCTGGCGGAGGAGGGCAAGCTCTCGTCGAAGCAGCTGAAGCAGTTGTTCGATCTGTGCTTCGAGAAGGGCGAGGACTTTGGGCCGGTGTACGAGCGGGAGAAGCCGCAGCAGATCACAGACACCTCGGTGCTGGAGAAGATGATCGACGAGGTGATCGCGGCCAATCCAGCGCTGGTGGAGCAGTACCGCAAGGGCAAGAAGACGGTGGCGGCGTTTTTTGTGGGGCAGGTGATGAAGGCGTCGAAGGGGCAGGCGAATCCGGGGCTGCTGAACGAGCTGGTGGCGAAGGCCCTGGCCGGGCCGGCGGACGCGGCTTCGCCGCAAGAACCATAAGGCGCGGATCGGGCGGTGCTGGCCGCACGGGCGGGCGCGATGCTGGCCGGACCCTGGAAAAAACATCCATTTTTCGATGTCAATTTTTCGCTAAGTCATTTGCATTCTGATGATTGCAAACTGCCGCACGGGGCCTCTGGTCGCTATTTGATTGATTATCGATCACTTAGCAGAAGTCTCCTTGGCGGCCCCGGGAGAGCGGTGCAGCCTGCCACAGAAAAAGCCCGCGCGCGGCGGGCTTTTTTCTTTTTTTACTCTATAGGTTCAGAATACCAAGTTCGGACGGGTTTACTGCCAGGTTTTGGCGGGTATTTTGGCATGGAAGTTGTTTTGTATCAGCGTCTGTTACTTTGGTCAGGCGCGAGGGGGCTTGACAGGATTTCCACAAATGGAGGGAAAAGTGCGTAATCGGGGTCAATGGGTTGCGGGGGCGATGGGGTGGATGTTCCGGAAAGCCGGTCTTACGCCCATGAGCGTCAACACTCACCCTATAATCCCCGCATGTCTGCGCTTGGTTTCCTTCCTCTGGTCTTCGCGCTGGCGGTGGTGGCGCCTGCTCAGCAGACAGTCTCGTTTGCGGCGGATGATGGAGGCCAGGTCTGTGCCGACTTCTATGGTCACGGAAAAAAGGGTGTGGTGCTCGCTCACGGCGGCCAATTCAACAAGGAGAGCTGGGGGCCCCAGGCATCGTCTCTCGCAGCGGCAGGATTCCGCGTGCTGGCGATTGACTTCAGGGGTTTTGGCTGTTCGAAAGGTCCCGGCCAGGAGGATTTCGATACAGCTCCGTATGACAAGGACGTGCTTGCGGCCGTTCGTTACCTGAAGGCCCACGGGGCCAGGTCGGTGTCGATCGCGGGTGGAAGTTTTGGGGGCGCGGCGGCGGGCGATGCGTCGATCAGAGCGCCAGGTGAAATCGACCGCATTGTATTTCTCGGCGCGGCCCCAAACCTTCCGGCAGATGGGTTAACGGCGCGAACCTTGTTTATCGTCGCGCGGGATGATCGAAACGACAGTGGTTTACGGCTTCCCGGTATCCGGGCACAGTACGAAAGGGCTCCTCAGCCAAAGCAGTTGATGGTGCTGGACGGTTCTGCGCACGCTCAGTTTCTCTTTCAAACGGACCAGAACGCCCGCGTGATGCAGGCGATTGTGCGCTTTCTGTCAGAGCCATAACCCTGGCCGCTCGGCTGCTCAAAAATGGGTTCTGTCGGCGCGCAGCCTCAGGGACGGTTCCCTATGGCCGGTTAAGCGGCCAAAATCTTTGGTGAACTCCGGGATTATGGGACAAAGAAGGCCGATGCGGTGTCCAAAGAGTATGGCCACACGACGGATGCACCTATGTCTGGCTCTTTCGCTGGTGCACATTTTGTCGACGGCGATCTCCTGGGCACAGACTCCCGAGCCCTCTCTGCTGATAGCAACGGAACACAACGAGAGGACCTTTCACCTGGGCGAACGCATCCCGCTGCACCTCGTCTTTCTTAACCCTGAAGGCCAAGTCGATTGGGTCGACCGCGAGCCATGCGCGAGTCGCGTTTGCGGGAAGGCCGAATCATTCAGGGTTCAACCCGCAACCGGATGGTCCGATCCGTTGGCGGTCTACTTTGCGCAGGATTTTCCTCAAAGTTGGAGCGGCGCCGAACCAGGCCCTCCGACGACACCACTTCAGGTTTGGGTCGACCTCAACGAATGGGTAAGGTTTGACAGGCCTGGCGATTACACGGTCACAATTACGAGTCGCCGCGTGACACCCTCGGTTTCAGGCTCAATACGCCTGCAAATCATTCCGGCATCGCCGGAATGGCAGAACGAGAAACTCCAACGGATTCGCTCAGTCCGGCCACCTTACAGTCGTGAATGGTTCGAGGCTGAGGACGATCTCAGTGACCTTGCGACGCCCTCCGCCGTCGAGGAGATGGTCGCAAGGCTCAGGGCCGAAATCAACCGCAACATTGGATTCACCCAGTGCACCATGTGCATGGGGATCATTGCCTTGCCAGAGCCAATGCGCGAGATTGCAATCGCGTCCATGAATCGTCGCATCGGAGATCCCGATTTCCCAATCTCCCCCGTGTTTTTCGAAACCATGGCCCTTCTCCACGATACCTGGGATTCGGATTGCGGCAAGTTCCTTCGCCCACCGTGCCACTATGAAGCCAACCTGTGGCTCAGCATCAATTCCTCCCTTGGGACGAAGAGGGCAAAGGTGCGAGCGGAGACATTGGAGACACTCAAAGAGGTCGGACCGTGCATCGACGATTCCAGGGTAAAAGCGCGCCTGAAATCGCCGCTTAAAGCCACTTGCTTGATTCCCGAATGACCTTAGGTGGACAGGTCCGCTGTTTGGGATGCGCTTCTCTCTTGTTCTTAAGACCTCATGTGCGGGGCGGGTTGTCGGCCAGCGGCTGAAGCGGCATGGATTCGGACCTGGCCGTGGAGAAGGCTAAAGCTCTCATCCTGCCCAACTCCCGGACCTACAGATTCCTGTTTGGCTCTGCATGACTAAAAAGTCATCATTTCTGCCGTAACCCTTTTTGCCGAACCGGGTTTGTATGGGGTTGGCGCCGGCAGGCGGAGTCCTCTGGGGCTCGGCTGGCGGCGTGGATGCAAGGCCGGTGGGGACATCGGTCGCAGCCGGTACGGCGCGGTCTGCGGAACAACACGTAAGGCTTCCACCGGGCCCCAGGGACCCACGAGGGCAGCATGAACTCTCACCAGTTTCCGCACCGCCGCTGGATCGCCGGCATTTCCGGCCTGATATTTACCTTCACCGGGAGTTCGCTGATCGCCCAGACGTATGGGGCGTATGGATATGGCTCGGCCAATGCGCGGCAGACGTACGGGCCGGCGAATCCGCCACAGAACTCACCCCAGAACTACGGTCCTGCCAATGCACCGCCAACCTATAGCGACGGGCAGCCGGACGTGGCTCCGCCGCCGCCGGACTATGAGGATAACGCTCCATACCCGAATCAGCCGTATGCGGCGGGGCCGAATTACGGAACGCCGGGCTATGCCGAGAACGGGAATTATCCGAGCCAATATCCGCAGAATGCCGGGCCGGGTTACGGGGCGGACCCGAGCCAGCAGCCGGCGCAGGCGCTGAGCGACGATCAGCTGGAGCAGCTGGTGGCGCCGGTGGCGCTGTATCCCGACACGCTGCTGGCGGAGATGCTGGCGGCGGCGACGTGGCCGCAGCAGATCATCGAGGCGGACCAGTGGCGGCAGGCGCAGGGCGATGCTCCGCCGCAGGTGATTGCCGCGGGGGCGAATGCGCAGAACTGGGATCCGAGCGTGAAGGCGCTGACGGCGTTTCCGCAGGTGCTGCAGCAGATGAATCAGAATCTGCAGTGGACGACGGAGCTGGGCAACGCGTATTACAACGAGCCGGATGCGGTGCTGGGGACGGTGCAGGCGCTGCGGCAGCGGGCGCAGGGGGCGGGGACTTTGGAGAACAGTCCGCAGGAGACGGTGAGCGACAACGATGGATACGTGCAACTGGCGCCGCCCAATCCAAATGTGATGTATGTGCCCGCTTACAATCCCTGGACCGCGTATGGACAGCCGATTGCGCCGTGGCCGGGATACTCGCTGCTGGATGCGGTGGGCGATGTGGTGGGGCCGGCGCTGCAGTATGGGATCGGCTCGGTGCTGTCGGCGTTTACGCCGTTTGGCTGGCTGGGGTGGGGCCTGAACTGGCTGGCCGGGGGTTTGTTCTTCCATGGGGAGGGGTGGTATCCGCATAACGAAGGGCTGATGGACTGGGGGCTGCCGTATGGGGGTCCGCGGTGGGACTGGGGGCATGGCGGCGGACCGGGGTGGGATCGTGGCTGGGGGCATGGTGGGTACGGACGCGGCGGGGATCGCGGGTATGGGCGGGGTTTTGACCACGGATATGGCCGGGGACCCGGCCAGGGCTACGGGAACCGGGGCGGTTTCGGGTATGCGCGGGGGAATGGCCTCGACCAGCGTGGGAATTATCACGGACCGGCGCGGCCTCCTATTGGGAACGGCTTTAGCGGACGGCAGATTCAGGGCGTGCGCGGGAACTATGCGGTGCGGGGTGGCTACGGCGGACGGGAGCAGCAGGCGTGGAATCGGACGCCATCGTTCAACGGCGGGCGGACGGCGTATGGGCGCGGGAGCTATGGGTCTTCGGGATATGCCGGACGGGGTGGGTCGACGTTCCGCGGCACAGGCGGCATGTACGGCGGCCGGACAGCGACGAATCGGGGATGGGGTGGCGGAGGGAGTCAGGGATTCCGTTCGTCGCCGGGGATGAATGGAGCGCGCGGCGGATACGGGGGCGGATTCAGGAGTTCGGCGCCTGCGTACCGGAGCCCGACCATTGCCCGGAATTTTGGCGGGGGGAGCGCGATGCGGGGCGGCTTTGGAAACTCGTATCGGGGCGGGTCGTCTAACTTCTCCGGGCGGGGGTTTAGTGGCGGGTCATCGCATAGTGGCGGCGGGTTCCATGGGGT
>DASRRO010000121.1:0-48992 GCA_035656855.1 Acidobacteriaceae bacterium
CTCGCCTACGCCGCGCCCCTGGTTGCTGAGAAGACCGGCATCCCCTGGGCCTCCTACGTCCTCGCCCCCTTCTCATTTTTCTCTGCGTATGATCCACCGGTCCTTCCGCCCTATCCCACCCTCGCCCGTGCGCAGGAAAAAGCCCCCGCCCTGGGCCACGTCGTCGCCCGCTTTGCTCGCTTCGTCACTCGCCAGTGGCCGGAGCCCGTCTATGCTCTCCGCCGTGAACTCGGCCTCCGCCGCGGCAAAGACCCGATCTTCGACGCCAAGCACTCCGACCGCCTCGCCCTCGCTCTCTACTCTTCCGCCCTGGGCGACCCACAGCCAGACTGGCCCTCCTCCGCAAAGATCACCGGCTTTGCCTTTTACGACGGCTCGGGCAGCGAAGGCCGCCTCGAGCCCGCACTCAGCGCTTTTCTCGATTCGGGTCTTCCGCCCCTCGTCTTCACTCTCGGCTCTGCCGCCGTCATGCACGCCGGCGACTTCTACGAGCAAAGCGCCGAGGCCGCCGAGCTTCTGGGCGAGCGCGCGGTCCTTCTCGTCGGCGCCGACGATCGCAACCTCCCCAAACGAAAACTCCCTGACACCATCTGCGTCGCGCGCTATGCGCCTTACTCGCACATCTTTCCCCGCGCCTCGGTCCTCATCCATCAGGGCGGCATCGGCACCACCGCCCAGGCCCTGCGCGCCGGCCGCCCCATGCTCGTCATGCCCTACAGCCACGATCAGCCGGACAATGCCCGCCGCGTACGCCGCCTTGGCGTCGCTGAAGTCCTCAGCCGCAAAGACTACAAGGCCAACGCTGCGGCACACTTAATTTCGCGCCTGATCTCCGACAACGCCTATCAGGTCCGGGCCCGCGCCGTCGCCGCTCAGGTCCAGGCCGAGAACGGAACCATCACCGCCTGTAACGCCCTTGAAGCCGCCGCCAGCCGCCGCTAGGCTGTCCGGCGAAGAATCCCGAATACCTCTGTGTCCTCTGTGGTGAAGCTGCCTAACGCGCTGCCCAAACAGACGCCCGCACACCGCTCCCATCCAGATCAACCGTCGACATCCCCAACATATCCGTCCGATACGTCCGTACATGCGTCGCCGCGAGCCGGTCCATTACGTCATAGTTTGGATGCCCGTAGAAATTCCGCCGCCCCACCGAGACCGCCGCCCACTCCGGCGCAACCGCAGCCAGAAACTCCGGCGTCGTTGACGTGTGGCTCCCATGGTGCCCCACCTTCAGAAAATCCGCATGCAGTCCGCCTTCCGCCAGCATCCGCTCCTCGCTCGGCGACTCTGCATCGCCCTCGAGCAACGCCGTCTTTCCCTCCCACGACAACTGCAGCACCAGGGAATCATTGTTCCCCGGGACCGGTCCCGGCCGATACGTTGCCTCCGGCGCAAGAACCCGGATCCGCACCCCGTCGAAAACAAACACCTCTCCGGCCGTGTGCCGCATAACGCGCGTCTGCGTCACCCGAGCCTCATCGAGAACCGCGTCATAGAGCTCTGAGTGCGGATTGATCCCCACCCATAACGCCTGAGGCCGGAAATTCGCCAGGACCGCCGCCATCCCGCCAATATGATCGGCATGCGCATGCGTGATCGCCACCGCGTCCAGCCGTCGAATCCCCCGCGACCACAGCACCGGCGACACCACGTCCTCGCCCACATCGAAGTTCGACGATTTGTGTCCGGCTGCCGACCCCGTCAGATCCCCCGCTCCCACCAAACCGCCGGCGTCCACCAGCAGCGTCTTTCCATGCGGAGTCACCACCAGCAGCGAATCCCCCTGCCCCACATCGATCGTCGTAATCTCCAGCGCGCCGTCACGATGCAGCACCGCTCGAGGCAACACCAGCAGCACCATCGCCGCCGCCAGCGCAATCCCACAAGCCGGCAGTGCCAGTCTCCGCATTCGGACAAGCACCAGCGAAGACCCTATCAACGCCACCGCCCCACAAACCGCCAACCCCGCCGGCGCCGGCATCCGCAGGTCGCCGACCCTCAGACCCCCGAATACCCGCACCAGGCCAGCCGCACCGTGCAGCAACAACGCCAGCGGCGCCGCACCCACGAACGCCGCCTTCGGAATCATCAGCACCATTGCCAGAAACAGCAACGCCAACGGCAGCAGGATCCCGAGCAGAGGCACAATCATCAGATTTACCGGCAATGCCACCGCCGTGACCCGATGAAAGTAGAGCGCCATTGGCAGAGCCATAAGGGCCTCAATCGCCACCGACGTGGTTACAAGTTGCAACACCTGCAACCCAAACCGCACACATCGCGGCACTCCCTTCAGCGCCAGCTTCGACCCCAGCCTGGGGCGCAGAGCCAGGGCCACCATCCGCAGGCTCACCCGAAACTGCGCCACCCGCGGTGGCAGCGATGGATCCACCGGCACCAACCACAAATCTCGCGTCCCGCGCAGGAACGGCCCAAACGTCCTTTCCGCAACAGGAACCGCAATCCCCGCGACCGCCAGCACGGACAAGAGCGTCATCTGCAGCCCCGCATCCGCAACCGCCGCCGGCCGAAGGGCCAGCATCACCAGCGCGGCAAATCCGATCGCGTTCAGCGGATGCTTCTCCCGCCACAGCAGCCGCCCCACCAGATAGAGTGTGACCATCCAGAACGCCCGCTCCACCGGCTGCCCGAATCCCGTGAACAGCGCGTATCCAAACGACAGCGCCACAGTGGCCAGCGAAGCGGCCACCCGCGGCAATCTCAGCCGCCGCGTCATCCAGAACACCAGCCCCGAGAAGATCGCCAGGTGCATGCCCGACACCACCAGCAGGTGGAACGAGCCCGTCCTCTCGAATCCCACCCGCAGCCGGTGCCCCAGCATCGTCCGGTCACCCGTCAGCATCGCGGTCAACATCGCCGCATCGTCCGGCTGCAACCGCAGCACCGCCGGCAGCCGCGACCATCCGTCTGCGTTGCCATCCACAAAGGCCACCAGCCGCTCGCTCACGGCCTGCTGCGCGCTGTGAACCCGGCACAGCAGCCCTGGCCTTACTTTTGTCGCCATCACGGTGACATCTTCCGCGTGCGCGCTGCCCAGCGCGCTGATCCCCTGCTGCCGCAGCCACGCTCCCGCGTCCCACACTCCCGGATCGAGAAACCGCTCCTCCCCATGGAGCGTTGCCCGTCCCCGCACCGACGCCCCGCAGTTGATCACCGGAAAGAGCCTCCCGTCCCGCCCATAGACCGTCAGCCGCAGACCCTCCGGCTCCGGCAGCGGCTTCCCACCCACCGCCGTCACCCGCACATCGACCTGCTGGCTCTGCTCCTGCCGAACCACATCTGAATACGGCGCGGGCGAGGCGGTCCGCCGCACCCCGCTCGCTCGCACAACCGTCCCTTCAATCAAGGAAGAAGTCTCAATCCCCTGTCGCCGCGTCGCCGGAGTCGCCGCTGGCGTTGCCTCCGCAATCCGGCTCAGCGGACTCTCGTTCGCCGGCCGTGGCTGCACCTCCGCGCAGAACATCCCCAGCAGCACGCACACCACTCCCGCCGGGAGCAGCGCCAAACGCTCCGCTCGCCACACTGCCAACGCACCCGCCACCAGCAACACCGCCAGCGCCACCAGTAACCGTGCCGCGGGTATCCACACGCCCCAGCTCGCCGCATCCCCGCACGCGAAACACACTGCGGCTAACAGCGCAGGCGCCGTCAACCACACGCGTCCCCGCGTCCCCGCCAGCCGGGGCGCCGGCTCACTCAGATTGTTCGCGGAAGTTCCAGGGTCTGCTGCTGTGGAAAAGGTCGTGGCCATGGGCGCTTGCCGGGCCCGGCCGCCTGCCCTCAGTCCAGCGTCAGGTGCGTCACGCTCTCCAGGTGAAACGTCTGCGGAAACAGGTCCACCAGGTGCATTTGTGCCAGGCGATAGCCGGATTCTAGCAACGCAGCAACGTCGCGGCTCAACGTTGCCGGATCGCACGAAACGTAAGTCACGTTACGCGCGCGGATCTTCCCCAGCAGCGTCGTCACCTCGCGCCCCAGCCCGGCCCGCGGCGGATCCACCACCACCAGATCGGGTGCCGCCTGCCGCTGTGCCGCTGCCCGCCGCAGAAACGCCGCCGTCTCCGCTAACACCACGCGATGTCGCGTCCCCCGCAGGTTCTCCCGCAAATCCCGCACCGCGGCGCCGCCTGACTCTACAGCGACCACCTCGCCAAACGCATCGCTCAGCGCCAGCGAAAACAGCCCCACGCCCGCGTACAAATCCCACGCAGTCCTACCCTTCTGGCCGCGCGTAACCAACTCCACCAGCGGATCGATCAGGAACCGGTTCACCTGGAAGAACGATCCCACGCTAACCCGATACCTCCGCGCCTCCACGCAATACGTGAGCGCCCCCTCACCCGCCTGCGCCAGCAGCTTCCCCGTGGTCGCACCCCGCTCCGCAGAGAACACGCCTGCGCCCACAAGCCCGGGCAGCAGCTTCTGTAACGGTGTCCAGCACGATTCCAGTAACCGCGCCGCATCAGGCTTCGTCCGTTCCGTCCACAAGGCCATCAGAACCGCCGCCTCCGCGTCGTCCGTGAACAGCTCCACCTCCTGCACCCACGCGCCCAGGCCCAGCCGCTCGCCCTCCCGATTCAGCGTTGCCAGCGCGTCATCCAACGCAGACGCCGCGATCGGGCACGCCTCCACCGGCAAATTTACATGCGAATTCCGCTTTTTGTAACAGAGACGGAACGGAATCCGCTCAACATGCAGCCGGATCCGATTCCTGTACCCAAGCGGCTCCCCCGTCACCGCCTCAATCGCCGGAATCTCTCCGACCCGCGCCCGTTCCAGTGCTTCCCGCAGGATCGCCCGCTTCATCTCTACCTGCGCCGCATACTCGGCCTGCTGATAGTGGCAGCCGCCGCAGGTCCCAAAGTAACGACACGGCGCTGCCCGCCGCGCCGCGCTCGCCTCCAGCACTGCCTGCATCTCCGCCGTAGCGTAGCTCTTGCTCTCTTCCGCGATCGCCGCTTCGACCAGCTCCCCGGGCAGCGCAAAGGGCACAAAGACAGCCTTTCCCTCCGCGCGCGCCAGGCCCGCCCCACCGTAAATCGCCTTCTCGATCCGCAGCTTCAATCCTGCCTCATGTAGAACAGGCTCAGCCGCGGCAGATTGTGCTTTTCCAGCAGCCGCTTGTGCAGAAACTGCTGCTCGATCTGCCGAATCTGCAGCGCCTGCATGCGTCGCCGATACGGCGCAATCTCCTGCGCGCTCTGCTCCCGCAAAGCCGCCAGCTCCGCTTCTGATGTTGTCGCGATCGCCGCATGCAGAAGCTTCTGCTCCAGCGCCGTCAGCGTCTTCTCCAGCTCTTCGGGATGCGGCGCCGTCTCG
Organism: Acidobacteriaceae bacterium; assembly: GCA_035656855.1. Classification (GTDB taxonomy): domain Bacteria; phylum Acidobacteriota; class Terriglobia; order Terriglobales; family Acidobacteriaceae; genus Palsa-343. The sequence goes on from DASRRO010000121.1 coordinate 5,341, forward strand.
CTCGTCAACCCCGCTATCTGCGTCAGCCGCTCCGCGATCTCAGCGGCCGCCTCGGCCCCAATGCCCGTCAGGCCCGCAGCCGCCCGCAATCCCGCCGCGCCCTCCCGCAGATGCGCCGCGATCCTCTCCCATTCGAGCCCCGCTTTCGCCCTGTCCGTCTCCGGCTTCGCTGCCCCCAGCGATGCTTCCTGCATCTCCTGCGCCGCCCCCATCACCGCCTGCGCACACCACGCCAGTCCGTTGATCCGGCGCGACCCAGTCCGCTTCCGCGCGTCATATTTGTCGAACGCCGCATCGATCCCCCGCAGTACCGCCTCCAGCGGAATCCCCGCCTCGCGCCAGGTCTCGATCAGCGCCCAGTCCAGCGTCGACAGCAGCAGGATCGATCCCCGCCGCCGCTGAAAGTGATCTTCGATTTCCGTGAAGTAGTTGAAGTAGTTTTCCAAAACCGTCCCGCCCTGCTTATGGGCTCGCGCGCCCGCAACTCGCCGCATTATCTGGTTGTCATTCCGAGCGCACGGAGTCCCAAACGTCGTCCCGTTTGGGGGTGGTAAGCGAAGAATCTGCGGTTGCCTCTTCTCCGCATCGGACAGGAATTTCCGGGACACCGCATTACGCGGTTGGCGTGCCCGTCGGCGCATTCGCCGTCCGCGCCTCATTCTGCTGCCCGCCCCGCGCCGCGCGATTCCGATCGTAGATCAGCCGCAGCCCTTCCAGCGTCAGCATGTCGTTCACTTCCGAAATGTACTTTGACTCCCGCGCAATCAGATGCGACAGGCCGCCCGTCGCCACGCACTTCGTCTCGCTGCCCAGCTCTCCGATCATCCGCTCCAGAATCGCGTCCACCAGGCCGATGTGCCCCCAGAACAACCCTATCTGCAGATTGTCCACCGTATTTGTCCCGATGATCTTCGCGGGCCGCCGAATCTCCACCCGCGGCAGCCGCGCCGCCCGCGCAAACAGCGCCTCGGCGGAAATATTCAGTCCCGGCGCAATCGCCCCGCCCAGAAACTCGCCCTTCTTCGAAACCACATCGAAATTCGTCGCCGTCCCAAAATCCACCACAATCGTCGGGCCGCCGTACTGCGCGAAGGCCCCCACGCAGTTCGCCACGCGATCCGCGCCCACTTCCGCGGGATTGTCGGTCAGAATCGGCAGCCCCGTCTTCACCCCAGGCTCGATGAACAGTGGCTTCTGCCCGAAATACCGTTCGCAGAATTGCCGCAGAATCCAGTCCACCGGGGGTACCACCGACGCAATCACGATGCCCTTGATCGTTCCGCTCTCCACGCCCGCGCCCTGCAGCAGGCTCCGGACCAGAATCCCGTATTCATCCGGCGTTTGTCCCTGCCGCGTGCTGATGCGCCACGTCGCGCGCAGATCGCCGGTCGTTCCCTCCGGCTTCAGCGCGTACAGCGCAATCACCGTGTTCGTGTTGTTCACGTTCAGCACCAGCAGCATGACCTTCTCCTATGCCTCACGCACTCCGCCGGAAAGCACCGTCCGCATGCCGTCCGCTGTGCGGACCTTCAGGAACCCGCGCTCGTCCAGCCCGTCCGTCGTTCCCGTAAATGAATCGCCGCCGTTCGCCGTCTCATCCACCCGCACCCGTTTCCCGCGAATCCACGTTGATCCGCTGGCGATCCGCTCCTGCAGGCTCTTAGCTGCAGCGCGCACATCCGGCGACCGCGTCAGCGCCGCCACCTCGCTCTCCAGCGATTCTAGCAAGGCGAGCAACAACTCCTGCCGCGGCCACTCGCGCCCCGTTTCCACCCGCAATGACGTAGCCACCGCGCGCAATTCTTCAGGAAACTCCGCCTGATGCACATTGATCCCGATCCCCACCACCGCGTGCCGCACCCGCGTCACCTCGGCGTTGAGCTCGGTCAGGATCCCGCAGAATTTTCGACGCCCCAGCAGCAGATCGTTTGGCCACCGCACATCCGCTTCCAGGCCCACCGTCCGCCGCACCGCCTCCTGCGCCGCCAGTCCCGCTGCCAGCGACAGCCACAGCACATCCGCAGGCGCCAGCCGGGGACGCAGCACCACGCTCACATACAATCCCGATCCCGGCGGCGATTCCCATTCATGCGCCCCGCGCCCGCGCCCCAGCGTCTGCTCATCGGCAAAGTACACGCTCCCATCGGGAGCGCCCGCCTCCGCCTGCCGCATCGCATGTGTATTGGTCGATTCAATCGAAGGAAAAAAGTTCAGCTTTCCGACGAAGCGTGTGCCCGCCAGCGCCGCACCGAGCGCCTCCAGCTCAAATGGATCGGAGCTGTCCCCTGTCCCCTGTACCCTGTACCCTGCTTTCAATAAATCTCCGCCGTAATCCGCATCGACAAATCCACCGCCGTCGCCGAATGCGTCAGCGCCCCCACCGAAACGTAATCCGCCCCGGCCAGCGCATATTTGCGAATGTTTTCGAGGGTAATCCCGCCCGACGCCTCCACCGGAATCTTCCCGTCCTGCTCCCGCACCCGCTCCATGCACTTCTTCACATCGCCCGGCGTCATATTGTCCAGCAGCAGCGACTCGGCTCCGTTAGCCAGCGCCACTTCCAGCTCCGCAAAAGTCCGTACTTCGATATCGATCGTCTGCCCCGGCTTGCGATGCTCCTTCGCCCGCTCCAGCACCTTCTCGATTCCGCCGCCCAGGGTAATGTGGTTGTTCTTGATCAAAATCCCGTCCGACAAATCCAGCCGGTGGTTCTCCCCGCCCCCGCAGCGCACCGCGTACTTGTCCAGAATCCGCAGCCCCGGAATCGTCTTGCGCGTATCCAGCACCTTCGCGTTCGTTCCGCGCACCTCGTCCACATAGCGCCGCGTCAGGGTCGCTATGCCGCTCATCCGCTGCATCAGGTTCAGCATCACTCGCTCGCACGCTAATAAGACACGCGCATTGTGACGAATCACTGCTACCGCCTGCCCCTTGCGCAGCCGCACCCCGTCAAAAATCTCCGGATGGCTCACCACTTCGTAGCGGCCGCTGCTCTTCCCATCCAGCCTCTCGAAGATGGAGAGGAACCGCGGCACGGACCCCAGCCCCGCCAGCACGCACTCTTCCCTGGCCAGAATCGTGGCCGTCGCGCGCAGCCCCGGCTCCACCGTCAGCGCCGTCGTCACATCGCTGGTCGCCTTGTCTTCCTGGAGGGCGCCCTCCAGAATCGCCTCAATCCTTCGCGTCTTCCATTCCATAAGGATCTATCCCAACTCCTCCAGAGCCTTCCGCGTCTTCTCCAGCAACAACCGGTTCTCTGACTCCTGCTTCTTCAATCCCTCTACCACGGCCGCCGGAGCCTTCTCCAGAAACGACGCATTCCCCAGTTGCTTCTCCGCCGACGCCAGCGCCTTCTCCAGCTTTGCCAAGTCCCGCGTCAGGCGCTCCCGCTCCGCCGCCACGTCGATCGTCTTCTCGTATTGAACCGCAATCTCGTACAATCCTTGGCGCCAGAAGAGACCCAAAAGGTCTCCGTATCGCATTTCGGAACTTACTTCTTGAATCGGATAAACACGAGTCAGTTTCGCGATGACATCGCTGTGGATAGAGAGTAGATCTCCAGGCGAACGCCTAATCCCGAACCTCGCGTCCATCATATTTACGCCAAGTACGTAGCCCTGAATAGTTTCCCGCTCCGGTATCTCCAGATCCTTGCGAATCGCACGGAGTTCTGTCGTCAGGGACTGCAGATCGCGCATTTCAGTCTCTAGCCTTGGATCCAGCACGCCGGGATTGACCACGGGATACCGCGTCAGGGCAATCGACTTCGCCGGCGCCTCGCCCTCATACACCGCGTGCCACAGCTCCTCGGTCAGGAAAGGCATAAAGGGCGACAGCAGCCGCAGAGCCGCCTCAAACGTCTGCAGCAATATCGTCAGCGCGTTCTTAACCGAAGCCTGATCCGCTCCTTCGCCAAAATCCAGCCGCAGCTTCACAATCTCCAGATACCAGTCGCAGAAATCGCCCCAGAAAAACTGGTACACCGTATTCGCCGCTTCGTGGAAGCGATACTCCCCGAGCGCCGCGTTCACCTCGCCGGCAACCGCATTCATCCGCGAAGCGATCCACCGCGCCTCCAGCGGAGCATCCGCACTCGGGCTCGGCATCCCGCCCAGCGCTTTGGGATCCACCGCGATCCCCGCCTCCCGCGCCCGCTCCACGTTCATAAAGATGAACCGCGCCGCGTTCCAGATCTTGTTCGCAAACGCCCGATACCCCTCCGTCCGTGCCTCGCTGAACGCAATATCCGTGCCCGGCGACGCCATCGACGCCAGCGTGAACCGCACCGCGTCCGTCCCGTACTGCTCCACAATCTGGATCGGATCGATTACGTTCCCCTTCGTCTTCGACATCTTCTGCCGATCCGCATCCCGCACCAGCGCGTGGATGTACACCTCTCGAAACGGCACCGACTCCGCCAACGGCCGCGCCGACCCATCGGCCAGCGGCAGGTCCCCGCTGAACCAGCAGCCCAGCATGATCATCCGCGCCACCCAGAAGAACAGGATGTCGAACCCCGTCACCAGCAGCTGCGTCGGATAAAACACATCCAGATCCCGCGTGTGCTGCGGCCACCCAAACACCGTCACCGGCAGGAGGCCCGACGAGAACCATGTATCCAGAACGTCTGTTTCCTGCGTGATCTGCGGGCTCCCGCAGTGCGCGCACGCCGCCGGATCCTCCCGCGCCACGGTGATCTGCTTACACGCCGCGCAGTGCCACGCCGGAATCCGATGCCCCCACCACAGCTGCCGCGAAATGCACCAGTCGTAGATATTATTCATCCACTCCAGGTACACCTTCTCGTACATCTCCGGCGTAAACCGGATCGCCTTCTTCCCCTCGGCATCCGCCTTCACCGCCGCAATCGCCAGCTCCGCCATGGAAGCCGTGCCGCCCTCGGGGCGCTTGTTCACCGCGATGAACCACTGCGTCGACAACCGCGGCTCCACCACCGTCTTACACCGGTCGCATTTCCCAATGGAGTTCACGTGCTCCCGCACCGAGCCCAGCAGCCCCTGCGCCTCCAGATCCTCCAGCACCTTCTTGCGCGCCGCATACCGATCCAGCCCTGCATACGCGCCCGCCTCGGCAGTCATATGGGCCGTCTCGTCCATCACCGAAATTGCCGCCAGCTTGTGCCGCTGCCCAATCGCAAAATCGTTGGGATCGTGCGCCGGCGTTACCTTTACCGCGCCCGTCCCAAAGTCCGACTTCACCCACTCATCCGCGATCACCGGAATCTCGCGTCCCACCAGCGGCAACCGCAGCGTCTTCCCGATCAGCCCCTGGTACCGCTCGTCCGCAGGGTTCACCGCGACCGCAGTATCGCCCAGCATGGTTTCAGGACGTGTCGTCGCCACGGTTACGAATTCGCCAGCGGCCCCCACCACCGGGTACCGAATCTCCCACAGCTTCCCCGTCTGCTCTTCGTGCACCACTTCCAGATCGCTGATCGCCGTCTGGCAGCGCGGGCACCAGTTCACGATGTAGGCCCCGCAATAGATTAGCCCCTGCTCGTACAGCCGCACGAAGGCCTCGCGCACCGCCACCGACAGGTTTTCGTCCATGGTGAAGTACTCGCGCGACCAGTCCACGCTCGCGCCCAGCCGCTTCATCTGGTCCAGAATCGCGCCGCCATAGTGCCGCTTCCACTCCCACACCCGCTCGACGAATTTCTCCCGACCCAGCGCCTGCCGCGACGTTCCCTCGCTGGTCAGCTGGCGCTCCACCATCATCTGGGTCGCAATGCCGGCGTGATCCGTCCCCGGAAGCCACAGCGCCAGATCGCCCCGCATCCGCCGCCAGCGGGTCAGAATGTCCATCTCCGTCTGGTTGAGCATGTGGCCCATGTGCAGCCGCCCCGTTACGTTGGGCGGCGGCAGCAGAATCGTGAACACGTCGTTGGCCGCCGCGCGCAGCTTCTCCAGGTCCTCAGCGCTCGGCGTCTCCACGTGGAACAGCCGCTCCCGCACCCAGTATTCGGCCCACCGATCCTCAATCGCTCGAGGATCGTACGCCTTGGGCAACTCCCGCCGCGCGGGCTGCGTCGAGGTTTCCGTCACGTCTTTGGCCTGCTGAGACATTCCTTCTCACGATAAAGGATTTCGCTGCTCCTCGCAGGCCGCCCAAGCCGACGGAAAGGCCGCCCGCCGCCCCGACGCTGTCATTCTGCATCGGTCTGCGCAGGCTCCGCCCACCGCCGCTACAAACCCCGGCATGCCCCCGGCCAGGTTCACCCCACAGCGAAAAAGCGAACTCTTCCCGCAACGCAGCGTCAAATGGAGCCTAAACATCGGACAGGGCGGCACCGCGAACTGCGGAACAGAAAAGAATTCTCCCTCAGATTTCTCCGACTCTCTCCGGCCGATTTACCCTGGATGACATGCGTGCATTCCGCCTGAGTCTGTCGCTCCTCCTGCTTTGCAGTTCTCTGCCGACCCACGCAGACACGAACGCCTCGTGGACTACACCCGTCGCTCCGTTTCAGATCGCCGACAACCTTTACTACGTTGGAAGCCAGGATCTTGCCAGCTATCTCATCGTTACCCCGAAGGGCAATATCCTCATCAACGCCAACCTCGCTGTTTCACCGCCGCAGATTCGTGCCAGCGTGGAGAAGCTCGGCTTCCGCTGGTCCGACATCAGAATCCTGCTTAACAGCCAGGCGCATTTCGATCACATGGCGGGCGCGGCTGAGGTGATTCGCGAAACGCATGCGAAGAACATGGTCATGGACGGCGACGTGAGTGTCGTGGAAACCGGCGCGCGGACTGACTTTCTCGCCCCATCGCCCAACATCCCCGGCTACGCCCCCGTTCATGTGGATCGCATCCTTCATGACAACGACACGGTAAGCCTCGGTGGTGTGACCCTGACAGCTCATAAAACGGCGGGCCATACCCGCGGATGTACGACGTGGACCCTGCGCGCCCATATCCCAGGCGACCCGGCGGCAAGATTGCGCAACATCGTTATCGTCGGCGGGGTTTCCTTTTGGTCGGAGTACCACTTCGTCGCAACCCCCGGCCATCCCGTGAGCTACCCCGGCATCGCCCAGGATTTCGAGCATACCTTCGCCGTGCTGCAGGCTTTACCCTATGACGTCTTTCTTGGAGCGCACGGGGGCTACTTCGATATGCTCACGAAGCTGCAGCACTATCATCAGGCCGGTCCTCGCGTTTTCATCGACCCTGCAGGCTATAAGGCATTTGTGGCCGACGCGCGGCAGACTTTCGAGAGGGCCTTGAGCCGACAACAGGCCACCCCTGCGCCATGAACGTTTCCGCGGTAGTGTCCTAATTTCGAGGTGTACACTAGCCTGCGCTTTCGTATTCTGTATCATCCACGGCAGTGAAACGATCGGATTGGGTTGGAGCAGCAGAGATATTTTGATGTTTACCGTTTATGTTGACGACAGTGGAACATCGCTCGGACAAACAGTGGCAGTTGCCGGAATCCTCATTATCCCTGCTATGCAAATCATCCCCCTCGATAGAGAGTGGAGCGCATTCTCATCGAAATACGGTCTCACTGATTTTCATGCTTCCGAATGCGCGGCGCTGAATCCCAGGTCTTATCCAGGCTGGGATGAAGTAAAGGCCCAGAAAGTCTTTAGCCGCGCGCGCCAGATTACTAAAAAGTACACATCTAATGCATTTTCTTTCAGTGTTTATAAGAGCGAATTCGATGCTTGTGCGCCGACCGAATGGCGCGAAACTGGCGGACAAAACCATTACACATGGGCGATCCGCAACTTAATGCATGAGTTGATTCAGTGGCATCGTAAACGCCAATTATCTAGCCCCTTTGAATTTGTCTTTGATCGCGCCGAGGGAAGAGATAAGAGAGAACTGGAAATGATGATGGCGCAATTTGATGCCGTGTGGCCGGGAATGTTTGAAGGGCATTACCAATTCCGAAATCGAAGAGATGTGCCGGGGCTCCAATGTGCTGATCTTCTGGCGTGGGCATGTTATGCGAAGTCCCGCGTCAGATTTGGAACGCCGATTCCCCCTCTTGCGAAGGAATCCTTTGAGGACTTTTCTCTCCATCAGGATCGCCGATGGCTGAATACTCTGACATTTGATCCCGTCGGACTAAGCGAAGCGATTGCGCGAGACCGTCTAGACACCGAAGGAGAGGAATTCAGACGCAAGTGGCACGCGGATTACATGGCGGCGAGAGGCAAGAAATAGCCGTATAATTCCGGCCACTATGACAGATGAAGAGCAAACACTGTTTACGCAGCTCATGTTCGACCACAAACACTTGTGGATTGCGTTTCAGGAGACTAGACATCTCAGGGAGTTTCCGGATGACGATCCGGAAGAGGTTCATGGGCGATTTGTAGATGCCGCTTACGACGTCTATCACCCTCTAGAAGGAGCCTTGCTCGCTGGGCAGCCATTGCGAGACATTCTTGAAACAATTCTTCTAGCGTCACGCATCGCTCAATCCGAGGGGAAGGTGTTCTAGGAGATTCATCTTCTGCCCTGTCACGGTCCCTTACCTTGGAATCCAATTCAGGACACTACCGTTTACCCCGGTCCCTCTGCGCTCTCTGTGTCCTCTGTGGTGCAGTCTTTTTCCCATCAGCGCCGAGAGTTCGTCGATCCACAACCCATCCGGTTTCGTACCGGCTCCCTCCGCGCTCTCTGTGCCCTCTGTGGTGCAGTCTTTCCTGATTTTCAGTGCGGCCTGCAAACAGAAAGGCCGCGAATCCGCGGCCTTTCTGTCAACTCGACCTGCTACCGACTACCTCTAGAACGGGTTGATCTTATCCAGCCCCTTCTTCTTTTTGTGCTGGCTCGAAGACTCGTCCTTCTTATCGAATGGAGCCTTCTTCTTCTTGTTCGGCTTGCCGCTCGCTGTCGCGCCAGTCTTCACCTGCGCGTTCTGCTGACCCGCCGGCACTTCGTTGATCTGCTGCGGAGCCTCGGCCGGTTTGTCGATCCCCGGCATCGGCTTCTGATCCGTCGGACCCACCGGCGCCACAATCGGCTGCGCGTTAGCCCCGCCCGACGGAGCAGCGCCGTTGGCAGCGCCGTTCCCCGCTGCCCCGTTCCCCGGAACCTCGGTTGCGCTCGTTGCCCCGCCTTCGCCGCCGCTCGGCACCGTCACCGTGCTGCCCGGCGACCCCGATGCGTCCGGCACCTCTTCAAACGTCAGCTTCTCCCCCGGAGCCGCGCCCTCGCCCGGCTGCGCCTGCTGCACCGTGTTGTTTCCGGTACCTGTCGCCGACTCTTCTCCCGCCGGCTGCTGCATGCTCCCCGGCGCTGGAATCGGCTTCCCGGTAACCGCTGCCCGGAATGCTGCGGAACTCTCTTTCAGCACTGCCGGAGCGGTCACCGGCGCGGGGCTCTGCAGCGAGGGCTCGCCCACCCGCGCCGCTTTCACCGTGTTCGGACCATGCCCGAGCAACGCCAGCGTCCGCGTCCCCAGCTTCACGTTCACCCGGCTGTCTTCTTCCGCCTGGCTCTCCGCCAGCGCCTGCGCGCTCGCTTCCGGTATTGGCCGCCCCATCGCGATCAGCCGGTCTTTCGCATCTTCCACGTGCGGCGCCAGAGGATACCGCGTCACCACCCGATCCCAGGCCGATACCGCCTGATCGTCGTAGTACCGCACCAGCTCCGCTTTCGCCTTCGCCGGCAGTTTCACCTGCCCCATCTTCTGCGCCTCGACGGCGTAAGCGTCGCCAATCGTGATCAGCGTCTGATCGCTCTTGCTGAACAGCGGATAGCTGTCCGTGACCGTCTGCAGCCGCGCAATGGCCGCCGCGTAGTTCTCCCGCGACGCGTAATACTCCCCAACCTCAAACTGCCGCTGCGCCAGCACTTCCTGCACCTCGCGCAGCTTCTGCTTGGCCCGCGGAATCAGCGGCGAATCCGGAAACTGCTCCAGCATCGTCCGGTACTCTTCCTCCGCGTGCACCGCGTTCTGCGGATCCCGGTCCGGCTTTTCCATCTGCTGGAAGTAGATATCCCCCACCTTCATCTGCGCTTCCGCCGCCTCCGGCGCCTGCGGGAAGAAGGTGATGAAGTCCTTATATTCCGACTCCGCCTGCGACAGCGCCGCCGTCCCGCCTTCCTTGAACCAGGTGTCGCCCACCGCCAGCTTCGCCCGCATGTCGTATTCCGACTCCGGATACGTGTTCAGCAGCGTCTGCAGGTCCAGACGGGCCACGTCGAAGTGCCCCTTCTTCATCGCCTTCATCGCCTTGTCGAACAGCAGTTTGTCCGGCTGGTTGGACTGCACGTTCCCCAGCGGATTGGCGCTCAGATCCTCGTTCTTCTTGTGCTTCTGCTTCTTCTTCGCAAAGGCGCACGGAGAAAACGCGATCGCCGCACCCAGACATACTGCCGACACTCGAAGGACCAACCGGTTCATAGCACCTCAAAAAGCCGCAGACTTCTGCCCCACTTTGTCGACCCGGGAAAGCCTGTCTGCGAAGACCTTCCCCCGATTCTCTACCCTGGCTCAGGCTGCCTGCAAGGCCGCCCGCTGCGCCGCTTCCAGGAGCCGCCGCGCATCCCGTTCCGCATGCCCCTCGCCGAAGACCGCGTTCCCCGCCACCAGCAGCTCCGCACCCGCTTCCACGATGCTGGCCACCGTGTCGTGAGCCACTCCGCCGTCGATCTCAATCCGGAAGCTCAGCCCCAGTACCTCGCGCAGTTCCCGCAGCCGCCGGATCTTCTTCAGCGCATAAGGGATAAACTTCTGCCCCCCGAACCCAGGATTCACGCTCATCACCAGCACATGGTGCACCATCCCCAGCACCGGGATCAGCAGATCCTCAGCCGTCGCCGGATTGATCACCACCGCCGGCTCCATCCCATGCTGCGCGATCAGCTCCAGCGTCCGGTGCAGATGCCGGCAAGCCTCATAATGCACGCTTACCCAGTTCGCCCCCGCCTCGGCGAACGCCGGGATAAATTCGTCGGGATTCTCGATCATCAGGTGGCAGTCCAGCGGCAGCTTGGTATGCTTCCGCAGGGACGCCACAATCGGCGGCCCAACTGTAATGTTGGGCACAAAATGCCCGTCCATCACATCCACGTGGATGGCGCGGCCGCCCCCGCGCTCCGCCGCAGCAATTTCATCGGCGAGCCGCGCAAAATCAGCGGAAAGAATCGATGGAACCAGCTCCACCACAGTGACTTCAGTGTATCAGCGGCATGCACGCCCCCTCCGGCTTCTCGCCCAGGCAAACCCGCTTTCCGCGCACGATGTGCCTTTGTGTCAGGGCTTGGCTTCAGCCATGCCGACGGCAGCAAAGAACCCCAGGGCCTGAGCTCCCGCGCGCAGCGATTCCTCGCAGCGGGATGACGGAGAAAGCCCCGGGCTTCAGTCCGGGGAAAGAATCGTCCGAAAAGCAAATCGGCATTGGCCCCGGATCTCCTGCATTTTCCCTTAGGGGGCACGACAGTCATGCCGTCCGATTCCCCCCAAATCCAGGACTTTAGCCCCTGCGCGCAACGTTCCGCACGCTTCCCGGTAACCCTTCCCCGGTTATCTCAGTCCGCGGTCACGAGTACCGCAAACCCATCGAATGAAGTCCGTTGGGGAATGGCCTCTCAGCCCCCGTCGCGCTAACTTAATCCGCATGCCGGGGAGATTCGCAGTGAAGACCCCGTTCCGGATTCCGACTGGCTCACAGTGCGCTCGCAGCCACGGCAAGTTCCACCAGTGAGGGCCCAACCCCAACATGGAGGACGCGATGATGAGTGCCTGCCTTGAATTTTTCTTTGGATGCGTTCACCCCAACCAGACACGCCCCTTCACTCTGAACAAGACGTGCTACACCGTGTGCCTGGACTGCGGCCGCGAGCTGCCCTATTCCTGGGCCGAGATGCGCGCGCTCAAACCGGCGGAATGTCCCAGCGGCCGCTCCCATCCCTGCGAAGAAGTCCGCGCAGCCGCCTGACAGGAAACAGCCTCCACTCGGGAAACACCGGCAGCCTCCGCCCGATGCTGACTCACGATCGCGCCCTGCACACTGTACCTGTACCCCGCACCCTGTCTTACTCTCCCAGGCGGAGACGCAAGCCAACCCGCATCACGCGAGGCGTGCCCAGCGTCGTCTGGGGTGTCTTCCCGACCTCGATCGAGCGATCGAACAGGTTCTCTCCATTGGCAAACAGGACGCAATACCGCCCCAGCGCATGCTGCCCGGACGCGTCCATCTGGAAGTAGGGGTGCAGCAGAAACTGGTTGGCATCGTCGTCGTAGGCTCGCCCGCTGGTTCGTCCCTGCAGGCTCAGCAAGCCCCAGCGCGGGCGCGAGAACCGCAGCTGCGCCGTCGCCATATTCCGTGCCACCTCCGGAATCCAGTTGCCGACCAGCTGCGGCTCCGGCGCGTTCTTCGTCACCGTCGCATCCGCGTACTGGTAGCCGCCCTCGATCGCGATCCACTCGGCCGGGCGCATCGCATAGTCCAGCGAGACGCCGCGACTCTCAATCTGTCCCAGATTCTCGCGCTGGAGCAGCACGCTGGTGGGCGTCGCGCTCAGCGTCAGCGAAGCAATGGGGCGATTCACCTGGGTCCAGAAGTAACTGGCCCGCAAGCTCGAGCCCAGGCGTCGCAGATCGGCCTGCGCGCCGCTCTCCCAGCCCGTCGCCCGCTCCGACCGCAGATTGGGATTGGCCTCCGTCACCTCCGAACCCACCTGAAACGAGCGGTACAGCTCGTTCTCGGTCGGCGTGCGGAAGGCGCGGAAGCCGGACGCGCTCCACGCCAGCCACGGCATCAGCCGCCGCACAACGCCGAGGCGCGGATCGAAGACGGTCTGGCTCCAGGAAGGCAAGGTGGTGGTCGCCGCCGAAGTACTGGCCTGGCGAACGTCGAAGTTGGCGAAGTGATCCACGCGCGCCGACCCGCTCAGCGTCCACCCGGCCGGCGTGTAGAGCGCTTCGCCCCAGACTCCGGTCAACCGCTGCCGCGCCGAGGTTGCCGTGGTTCCTCCCGCGCCCACCAGCAGCGTCTCGTTGTCGGTGGCGCGCACGTCGTGGGTGTCGGCCCCGGCGAGAATCAGCGCGTGGGCCCCGATGGCATGACGCCAGCGAGCCGCCGCGCCCAGCTCATCGGCGGGATCGAACTGGAACTTAGTCAGCTTCTCCGAGGTCCGCAGCGCGTTGACGCTGGAAAAGGTCTGCCGGAAATGCTCGTTGCTCCCGAACAGCCGCAGCGACCAGTCACCCCAGTCGGCGCCGGCCGCCGCCCGCCACAAGCGGGTCAGGTTGTACTGGCCGGGCGTGCCATTGTGCCGGCTCTCATTCAGCGCGTTCCCGCGGACGAAGATGCGTCCACCGTCGGGCAACGCCCGTTGCCCTTCCACCAGCGCATTTTGCGCGTGGACATTCGAGGGCTGATCGATGGGGCCGCGCTGGTCCGGCGCGATCAATGTGTAGCCGTCAGTGGCCATCACCCCGGCGCTCGCGAGGCCAGCCCAGGGTCCGCGCTTGCCGGTGGCCAGCACGCCGTCGTCCAGCATGCTCTCCGATCCGCCGCTGGTTACGAACTCCAGGCCATTGCCCTGCGGGCGCACCGGGACCACGCTGATGACGCCGCCGATCGCGCTCGATCCGTAGAGATCCGAGGCGCCCCCGCGGACGACCTCGACCGATTGAATGGCCAGCTCCGGCAGCTCTTCAAAGTGGACCCATCCGCCGAAGGGGTCGTTGAGAGGCACGTCGTCGAGGACGACCAGAGAACGGCTGGCGGCAGTGGAGCCCAGCCCGCGCAGCGAGATGCCTTCGGTCGTGGGATTCGCGACCAGGGAACTGGATCGGCGGTAGAGCTCGAAGCCCGGCACCGTGCGCAGCTTGCCGTCGAGAGCCGGCGACGCGGCCTGCTCCAGCTGGCGGCGATCGAGCACGCGCGTGCTGGCAGGGCTGTCCTGCTCGCCGAGCGGGGAGCGGTAGGCGGTGACCGTGACGGTTTCGAGCGGCCGTTCGAGGGTGATGGAAAGAGACTGGTCCGGGTGGACGTTGATCACCGCGGTCAGATAATGCGCCGCGGTCACCTCAATCTGGGCCGGTGCAGGTTCAAGCGTGAATGTGCCCTGCGCGTCGGTCACCGCCAGGGTTTTGCCGGAAAGGTCGCTGACTCTGGCCGACGCCACCGGATCGCCGTGGGCATTGCGCACCGTGCCCTGGGTCTGGGCCGAAGCAGAATTTGCGGCGGCCAGAGCCGCCAGCAGCAGGACGATCGGCGTGCAGCCTTTCAAGATTGATAGGGACGAGCGTTTCACGGAGCGGGTTGCCCTTCCTGGGGTTATCATTCGCCGATCTTTCGCACGGCTTGCGGCGCGTTGGCGCCTTCCGCAGGGAGGCCAGCCAGCAGCTCCGCCACCGTTTTTCCCAGCTCGGGATGCCACAATGCCGGCGCAATTTCGGCCAACGGGGCGAGCACAAAGCGCCGCTCCGCCATTGCCGGATGCGGCACGTTTAACCGCTCGGTCCGGATGAGCTCCTCGTCGATCAGCAGCACATCCAGATCCAGGGCGCGCGGGCCTTTGGGCACATCGCGCTGGCGATCGCGCCCGTAGCTGCGCTCCGTGGCCAGCAGGAACTCCAGCAACCCCTCGGGATCGAGGCTTGTCTCCACCAGCGCCGCCGCGTTGATGAAGGACGGTTGCTCGGCCAGGCCCACCGGTTCGGTCCGATACAGGGACGATCGTGCGATCACCTCGCCCGTCGCGGCGAGGTCGTCCATCGCGGCGAGGACCGTCTGCTCCGGGCCGCCGGCCCTCGAGGGGAGATTCGCGCCAATGCCAATGGCTGCCAGATGCCGCACACTGTCACACTACCCGATTTCCGCAACGCGCTATGCTCAGAAAACGATGAACATCGGCTTCTTCGGCGGCAGCTTCGACCCGCCCCACCGCGGCCACATCGCCCTCGCCCGCCTGGCGATGGAGCGGCTGCTCCTCGACAGGGTCCTGCTGGCGCCGGTGGGGGTACAGCCTCTCAAGCAGGACCGCCCTCAGGCCGGCTATGAGGACCGCGTTGCCATGACGCGGCTCGCCATCGACGGCCAGCGCGGGCTCGAGGTCTCGCTGATTGACGCTCCCCGCTCCGACCACCGCCCCAACTACACCATCGACACCCTCCGTGCCCTGCGCGCCACCCTCGCGGCGGACGATCACCTTTTCTGCCTTCTCGGCGCGGACTCGTTTCTCGGCATCGGCAAGTGGTATCGCGCCGCCGATCTCCTGCTTGCCTGCGACTTCGCCGTCGCCGCGCGCCCGGGATTTGACCTCGGCCGTGTCACCGCGGCGCTGCCGCCCAGCATCTCGGTCGCGTCGTGCGAATCCACTCATCCTGAATCTCTTGTGCTGTGCCTCCGCAAACCCGGCCACCGTGAATCCCGGCTGTATCTGCTGCCTGATCTGGAGGAACCGGCCTCGGCCAGCAGCATTCGCTCCGAACTGGAACAGGGCGCGAATCCACGCCAGATGCTCGATCCCGCCGTCGGTGCTTACATCCGCGAGCACCACCTTTATCAACCGGAACCGGCATCCTGAATTTTCCGGCCAAAATCCGCCTCACCGCCTTCTGCTCCCCAATCCTCATGCGTTCGCCGTATCATCGACCAGGACGCGATCTGTAACGAATCTCCAGTCGCGCCCAGGAGCGCTCACCCCACGCATGGCTTCCACGGAAACCCGCAAGATGGTCCTCGCCGCCGCCGCGGCCTGCGACAGCAAAAAAGGCGAAGACACCCGCATTCTCCAGCTCGATCCCGCTGACTCCGCCTTCACCGACTTCTTCCTGATCACGAGCAGCGCGAACGAGCGCCAGTCGCAGGCCATCGCCGACGAGATCGAGCTGCGACTGAAACACGACTTTCGCACGTACCCCAACTCCGTTGAGGGGCGTCGGCTCGGCGAGTGGGTCCTGCTGGACTACGTCGACTTTGTCGTCCACATCTTTTTGCGCGACAAGCGGGCCTTCTACGACATTGAGCGGCTGCGCAAATCCGCCCGGCCCGTCGCATTGGCCGAATTGACCGCCGCGCTGACGGAGAAGACCCTGGCCGCTCGCAAGAAAGCTCCAGCCAAACGCGTCGCAA
Source organism: Acidobacteriaceae bacterium (assembly GCA_035656855.1). Classification (GTDB taxonomy): domain Bacteria; phylum Acidobacteriota; class Terriglobia; order Terriglobales; family Acidobacteriaceae; genus Palsa-343. Next base: position 21,416 of record DASRRO010000121.1, read on the forward strand.
GAAAAGCGCCGGCGAAGAAGGCGGCGGCAAAGAAGACGGCAACAAAAGCCGCGGCGAAGAAGCCTGCAAAAAAGGTGAAGAAGCCCTCAACAAAAAGCGGACAATAGCTCTGTGCCTGGGGCCGCCTTCACTTTTATCGACCTCTTCGCCGGGATTGGCGGCATGCGCCTGGCGTTCGAATCAGTGGGAGGGCGGTGCGTCTTCACCAGCGAGTGGAATCCCTTCGCTCAGAAGACTTACGCCGCCAATTTCAACGGTCATCACGCGATGGCCGGTGACATTCGATCGATCCGCGAAAACGACCTGCCGGACCACGACCTGCTGCTCGCCGGGTTCCCTTGCCAGCCTTTCTCGATCGCCGGCGTGAGCAAGAAAAACGCACTCGGGCGCCCTCACGGATTCGCCTGCGCGACGCAGGGCACGCTCTTTTTCGACGTGGCCCGCATTCTGGCCGCCCAACGGCCGCGGGCCTTCCTGCTCGAAAACGTGAAGAACCTCGTCAGCCACGATCGGGGACGGACTTTCCGCGTCATCCGCCAGACGCTCGAAGAAGAACTCGGCTATCAAATCTCCTTTCGCGTCCTGGATGCCGCGCACTTCCTCCCGCAGCATCGGGAACGCATCCTGATCGCCGGCTTTCGCGAGGCAACGCCGTTCTCGCTCGATGATCTCTCGCTCGCGCCGGCCGGACCGAAGCTCCGCTCGATCCTGCACCCCGAAAACGGCTCTGAATCGGCGGAAGACCCGTACACGCTGCGGCCCCGGGCCGCCGTCAACACGAAATACAGCCTCACCCCGCATCTGTGGCGCTACCTGCAGGACTACGCCGCCAAACATCGCGCCGCCGGCAATGGATTTGGCTACGGCCTGGTGGACGGCGACTCCGTTGCGCGCACTCTTTCCGCTCGCTATTACAAGGATGGGTCGGAGATCCTGGTGTCGCGCGGGCCGCGCAGGACCCCCCGCCGCCTGACTCCACGTGAGTGCGCCCGGCTGATGGGCTTCCCGGACACGTTTCGGATCCCGGTCTCCGACACCCAGGCGTACAAGCAATTCGGCAACAGCGTCGCTGTGCCGGTGATCGCCGCGATTGCCGCTGCGATGCGGCCGCATCTGTCACCTACACCCGGTCGCCGTTAACTTGTCTTATGGACGTTCACACTCGCGAGCAGCGCAGCCGCAACATGGCGGCCATCCGCTCGGCGGACACGAAGCCTGAGGTTCGTGTCCGCTCCGCTCTGCATGCACTCGGCTACCGCTTTCGGCTGCATCGCAAGGACCTTCCGGGGCGCCCGGACATTGTTCTGCCTAAATACCGCACCGCGATCTTCGTTCACGGCTGCTTCTGGCACTGTCATCGTTGCAAATACGGATCGGTGGTTCCGGCCACGCGCGCCGAGTTCTGGGCGGCCAAGCGGGGCGGCAATGTTGCCCGCGACCGCCGCAATGCCGCGGCTCTCCGCAGACTCGGGTGGCGGGTTTTCGCTCTCTGGGAATGCGAGGTGCGCACCGCTGCCGACACTCTTGCCCGCGTGCAAAAGCTCCCCATCGGGAAGTGACCTCGGCACTTAAAGCCGGGGTGCGACAACGGGACGTGATTTAGCATCAATCTCAGATGTCTGACCTCGCTCATCTCCCAACTGAAGCTCGCAATCCTGCCTCCGAGCACCTTGATGAACTGCCCACCTTCGATATGCTTCAGGTCATCCACCAGGGCGACCAGGAAGCGGTCGCCGCCGTCGAGCGGGAGCTGCCGCACATCGCAGCGGCGGTAGAGGCCATCGCTACCCGCATTCAGAATGGCGGCCGACTCTTCTACACGGGAGCCGGCACCTCGGGGCGGCTTGGGGTACTCGACGCCTCGGAGTGCCCTCCGACCTACAACACGCCGTCTGAGCTGGTTCAGGGATTGATTGCGGGCGGCGACCACGCTCTCCGCAACTCCATCGAGCGCGCGGAAGACGACCCTGAACAGGGGGCGCTCGATTTGGTCGATCACGGATTCACGGGCAAAGACGTTCTGGTTGGGATCGCCGCCAGCGGGCGCACACCCTACGTTCTCGGGGCGATCGAGCACGCTCGCGGACTCGGCGCCCTCACCATCGGGCTCAGCTGCGTTCCTGGCTCACCGATTGCGCAGGCGGCGGAGCTGGCCATTACTCCGGCGACGGGTCCTGAGGTGGTCACCGGCTCGACGCGCATGAAGGCCGGCACCGCGACCAAGCTGGTGCTGAATATGCTTTCAACGGCAACGCTGGTCCGGCTTGGCTACGTCTACGGCAACCTCATGGTGAACGTGCAGCCGACGAACGTGAAGTTGCAGGACCGCGCCGCCCGCATCATCGCCAGCATCACGGGACTGGACAGCGCCCAGGCCGGCGAGTTGCTCAGTCAGGCCGGCTCCGTGAAGACTGCCGTCGTGATGCACCAGAGGGGACTCTCGCGCGCGGACGCGGAAGCGCGACTGGGCACGGCTCATGGACGGCTTCGCGAGGCGCTGGGGCAAAGCCGGTAGCCCGTAGCCTGTAGCGGGTAGCTAAGAAACAGGCATGTGATTCGCCCGGCTACCTGTTGAACCCTATACCCTATTCTCAATACCCTGCCTTCCTATGAAAGCTACCCAGGTCGAATTCCGGCTCCGTCTGCTGATTCTGCTCGCGCTCTATTTCATTGGCTTTTACGCGCCGTGGTTGCGGTTCGGCGCCGTTGCCCCAACGACGACGGCCTGGCTTGCTCTCTCCACCACGTTATTTCGCTGGCAGTGGCTGCCGCTCGACCAGGCGAGCCTGCTGGTGACCGGCCTGGCGGTTCTCTGCGCGGTGATCGGAGCTGCGCTGCGGGTGTGGGGCACCGCGTACCTGGGCAGCGGAGTGGTGAACTCGCAGCACATGCAGGCCGGGCAGGTGATGGCGGCCGGACCTTACCGCTACGTGCGCAACCCACTCTACGTCGGGTCCTGGATCCTCTCGCTTGGCATTGCCTTTCTCATGCCGCCAAGCGGCGCCCTGGTTTTCCTGGTTCTTGAGGGTCTTTTCTATTTCCGGCTGATCCTGGGCGAAGAGGCCTTCCTTACCGCTCAGCAAGGCGAGTCTTACCTCGAGTACCGCCGCCGCGTCCCGCGCCTGCTGGCGAGGCTGCGTCCCGGGATTCCGGCGTCGGGCGCGCACCCGCAATGGCTCACCAGTCTCGCTGCGGAGAGCTTCCCGGTTCTCTACGCGGTCTGCCTCGCCACCCTGGCGTGGCAGTACAATCCCCGCCTGCTCATCCGCTGCCTGCTGGTCACCTTTGGATTGTCGCTGGTCACCCGCGCGCTGCTCCCGCGCAGCCCTACTCCTGCAGACTGACCTGCACGCGCGCAGGGGAACACGTCCGGCTCTGCGCCGGCCCCTTCCAGATTGGCCGCCTTAGACCGTCTTGCCGGGCTGCTGGACGTCTTCTGCTTCCGGATCGGCGTTGGCGGTGTGCCCACGTGTCGCCCACAGGATGCTGGCGAAAAACACGGCGATAAACAGCAAAACAACTCCCAGCGTATTCGGAGTCAGGACCATGGTTTGCCCTCCGCTCTTTACAGAGAGCAAAACCTTCCCCCGCGTTGTCCGGTCGCTGGTGTTTCAGCCACTTCGACCCGAATATCAGTGATCCTTCGCCACCACCCCGAGGTCTTCGTTGTCGGCGTCCGAGGGATGCCCGTGCGTGCCCCACAGGATGCAAGTGACAAAGACCGCTAAAAAGCCGAGAAGGATCGCGATCGTGCTGGGAGCGTTGTCCATACCACTCCTCCCGCCTGCATTGTCCGCCTGGGGGTTTGCCGTGAAGCGTGTTTTGATCCCATCGACATTCTGAAGTAACGTTGGCTTCCCTTTTGCGCATCGAATGGCCCACGCTGGTTGCTCACTTGAAGGAGGTACCCGGTGAAATCCCCCATTCGCTGCTTTGCGCTGTTTCTACTGCCTGCTCTGATCTGCCTTCCCGCTCTCGGCCAGGATGCCGGCATCGGCCTCGCGCATCATGGCGCCAACATTTTCGCGGAATTCTCCGGAGGCCGCACCGGCCAGGGAGAAGGAATCATGTGGGGCGGCAGCGCCGGGAGCTACCTGCAGGGACGTCTCCTCGGATTCGTGGTTCGGGGCACGGCACTGCCGAGCGATTCCGCTATCCGCGTGTATGACGCGACCCTTGGTCCACGGTTCGCCGTTTCCGTGCCGTTCGTGCGCGCCTTTGCAGAAGCCGGCGGCGGGATGGGCCACAGCGGCTACTACGATTCCAGCGGCAACCTGGCCTCGAGCTGGGGAGCTGCCTGGCAGGTGAATATCGGTTTCGCGCGCACGATTCTGCCGCGGGTCGAATGGCGCATTCTGGAAGGCTCGTACGGGCACATTTTCGCCGGGCCGGGCATTTCGCCGGTTTTGCTCAGCACCGGCGTGACGCTGCACGTCTGGTAAAGCGCTCTTCATCGACATCCGCTCGCGCCTCATTTAGCATGGCCGCGACTGCGCTGACGCGCCGTCCCCAGGGCCCCGTTCGCCACGGAACCTGATCCTTGCTCGTTTCCGCTCCTGCTCTCCGTGCCGGTGTCCCGGTGCCACTCTGTCTCAGGACTTTGGAGGAGGAGAATCTGGATGCTTCGTCGCCGATTCCGTTTTACGCCCATCCGCCTGTTGTTCGCGGTGCTTCCCTGTCTTGTGGTTGCGCAGGCACTCGCCCAGGAGGAATTTGCTCCACCCCAGGGTAAGGGCCGGGTGGTGGTTTTGCTGTCCGGGCACGCTGGTCCGAAACATGACAGAGACTTCGCCAAAGATCTTGCCGGCCTTGGCTACGACATCGTGCTTTTTGACGGCAATGCGATGCAGGGACAGAGTCCGGCAGCGCTGCAGTCGGCGATCGCGCAGGCGCGGCAAATGCCGCATGCGCTGCCGGGCAAGGTGGGTCTGGTGGGGGTCTCGCTCGGGGGCGGGTTCGCTCTGGGATGGGGGGCCAAAATGCCCGACGATGTTGCCGTGGACATCGTGTGGTATCCGGTGACGCGTTTCTATCTGCGGAATCCCGATTTCGCCGAACATATTCTGGTGCCGGTGCTGATGTTCGCGGGTGAGTCGGATTCGTACCACGACTGCTGCCTGATTACGACGGCGCGCTCGCTGGGGACGGCTGCAACGGCCGCCAAGGCGCCCTTTGAACTGGTGACTTATCCGGGTGTCGATCACGACTTTATTCGGGGGGGCACGGGGTACAACGAGTCGACCTATAAGGACGCGCTGGCGAAGACGGATGCGCGGCTGAAGGCTGCGCTGACGGACTGACAAGGGATGCGACTCGGGCTGAGCAACCGGGTTCCATGGCGACGCATCCTGGCGTTTAACCTGGCCCGGTTTCAACGGCCTTGTCGAGGAGAAAGACCCGATGACTCGCAAACTCACGCCTCTTTTGATGGCAGCGGTATTTTGCACACCGCTGCTCACCACCGGCTGCGCCGAACATCGCACCTATTACGATCCGTACTATCACGATCAGCATCCGTGGGTGCAGGAAAACTCCTATTACACGCAGTGGGAGACAGACACGCACCGCAATCACGAGGACTTCAACAAGCGGAGCGATGCGGATAAGAAGGCGTACTGGGATTATCGCCATCAGGACGACAAAAACAGGAATAAGGACAAGGATCATGACCACGATCATGATCAGAATCCGCACTGAGTTCTTCGCGAAGGAAAAGCGGCGCGCGGCTTTACTCTGAATTCTTCTCAATGGAGGCGAGCGCGCGCCGGGCCGCATCGAGCGTTGCCCGAACATCGGCTTCACTGTGCGCGGTGCTGACGAAGGCGGCCTCGAACTGCGAGGGCGGCAGCCAAACGCCCGCTTCGAGCATTGCCTGGTGAAAGGCGGCGAAGCGCCGGGTGCTGGAGCGGGCGGCGCCGGCAAAATCCTTCACCGGTTCGCCGGTAAAGAACCAGGTGAACATGGCGCCGACACGATTGGTGGTGAGCGGAATTTCGAGGCTCGCCGCCACTTCGGCAACGCCATCGGCGACGGCGGCGCTGCGCTGTTCGAGAATGGCGTAAACCTCGGCGCGATGTTCCTGCAGGTATTGGAGCATCGCGATACCGGCAGCCATGGCGAGCGGATTGCCGCTGAGGGTTCCAGCCTGATAAACGGGACCGAGGGGCGCGAGCTGATCCATGATTTCGGCGCGGCCGCCGAAGGCTCCGCAGGGAAGGCCGCCGCCGAGAATTTTTCCCAGGGTGGTGAGATCGGGGCGAATCCCATACAGTTGCTGCGCGCCGCCAAACGCGACGCGAAAGCCGGTCATGACTTCATCGAAGATGAGCAGCGCCTGGTTTTCGGCGGTCAGCCGGCGCAGCGCTTCCAGATACCCGGCAGCGGGCGGAATGCAGCCGGCATTGCCGACGATTGGCTCGACGATAATGCAGGCGATTTCGTTGGGGTGTTGGGCGAAGGCAGCTTCAACGGCGGCGACGTCGTTATATGGGAGCGCGAGGGTGAAGTGCGCGGCTTCTTCCAGGACGCCGGCAGAACCGGGAATGCCAAAGGTGGCAACGCCGGAACCTGCTTTGACGAGAAGGCCATCGGCGTGACCGTGATAACAGCCTTCGAATTTCACAAGATATTTTCTATTTGTGAAGGCGCGGGCGAGACGAATCGCGGACATCGTGGCTTCGGTGCCGGAACTGACGAAGCGGAGCTTTTCGATGGACGGAACGGCGGCAGTGACGCGCTCGGCGAGATCGGCTTCCGATTCGGTAGATGCGCCGAAGCTGGCACTGCGCGCGGCGGCCTTTTGGATCGCTTCAACGACGGGGGGAAAAGCGTGGCCGAGGAGCATCGGTCCCCAGGAACCAAAAAAATCGATGTAACGGTTGCCGTCCGCGTCCCACAAATAAGCGCCTTCACCGCGCACGACAAACGGCGGCGCGCCGCCCACAGCGCGGAAGGCGCGCACGGGCGAATTGACGCCTCCGGGAAAGAGCTTTTCTGCGCGCCGGTGCAGCGCGTGCGAACGATCCATAGCGCGGGACATGCAGACAGTATAGTTTCGGGCAGAGAGCACACCAGAGGAGGGAGGCCGCATCCCACCACGGTAACGATTCGCCAACACTCCGAAGAGGGATCGCATCTTATTGCCGTCTTTCTGTAGAATCTCCCGTTCGTCCAATCGCTGATCATCGAGGAAGGAATCCCCAAAAACGCAATGTCCCAACCGACAAAAGTGCGCAAGGCTATTTTTCCGGCCGCGGGCTTCGGCACCCGTTTTCTGCCGGCGACCAAATCGATCCCCAAGGAAATGCTGGCGCTGGTGGATAAGCCGGTGATCCAGTACGGCGTGGAAGAAGCGCTGGCAGCGGGCTGCGATCAAATCATCATCGTGACCGGTCGCGGCAAGTCGGCGATCGAAGATCATTTCGACGTGAGTTACGAACTGGAATGCACGCTGGAAAAGCGGGGCAAAGACGATCTGCTGGCGGTGAGCAAGCATGTTTCCCACATGGTTCGGGTTTCGTACGTGCGGCAGAAGGAGGCGCTGGGTCTGGGGCACGCGGTGCTGATGGCGCGGGACCTGGTGGGCGATGAGCCGGTGGCGGTAATTTTGCCGGACGATGTGATCGACGCAACGGTTCCGTGTTTGAAACAAATGATGGACGTGTACGACAAAGTGCAATCGACGATTCTGGCGACGCAGGTGGTGGAAGGGCCGGGAATCTCGGCGTACGGCGTGTTGGAAGGGGCGCAGGTACCAGGAAATCCGCGGCTGTTTGAGGTTTCCGGGCTGGTGGAGAAGCCGAAGCCAAAAGAAGCGCCGTCGAAAAATGCGATTATCGGCCGGTACATTCTGACGCCGAAGATCTTCGATCTGCTCGAACACACGCCTCTTGGAGCGGGCGGGGAACTGCAACTGACGGACGGGATCAAGCTGCTCCTTCAGCATGAAAAGGTATTCGGCTACAGCTTTGAAGGGACGCGGTACGATGCCGGCGACAAGATGGGCATGCTGAAGGCGACGGTGGAATTCGCCATGAAGCATGAGGAACTGGGGCCGAAGTTCCGCGAGTATCTGAAGACGGTTAAAGCGTAGCGATTTCTGCGATCAGGGCGTCATCGGGTGCACCTGCGGGTGCGCTGAGAGTCGGTGGAATCAATCTGAGGGGCGGCGTCAAGGGCAGAGCTGTTTTACGGGTTAGAGACGGCTGGTTGAGGGTTGTGCTCTCCCATGTCCCAACACCAGGGACATGGGGCACCCGGTCTTAGTCCGGAGGTTCCATGCATGAAGAAAGCCGCCCGGAAGGCGGCTTTTTCTTTTTTTCACTCTATAAGTTCAGAATACCAAGTTCGGATGGGTCTACTGCCAGGATTTGGGCCTGTCACGGTTACGAATTGTCCGTTGATTGGAAAGGGATTGTCAGGCGGACGGTACTTTGGTCAGGACGGAAGGGTCTTGACAAGATTTCCACAGAAAACGGGAAAAATGCACACTCGCCCCGATACGGAGTTCCCGGGGCTGAAGCCGGCTTTGCCATCGGGTTCTTCTTCCACGGCCTGAAGGCCATGGCCTTCTCCGTCGTGCTGCGATACGGCACGGCTGCGCGCCGGAGTGGAAGTCCGAGCTTTTTCTGTGGGCTTGCGGCGTGACGGCAGCGATGCCCTGATACAAAAGCCTGGAGCGCATCGGGCAATGCAGTGTCATTCCCGATGATGGTATTGCGGGCGGAAGAGACGCGCCGATTGGAGTTCCTTCGGTGCCGGCGCGGTCAGAGTGGGGAGTCGACGAGGGTGCGTTCGGCGAGGCGGCCGGCGACGCGTTCCTGGCTGCGCAGGCGGGCGGCATCGACAAGCATTTTGCCCGCCCAGCGATAGACATTGAATTGAGCGAGGAGGGAGCGCATGGAGCGCATGCGGTCCTGCTGCTCATCGACGGGCATGCGGAGGGCGGCGGCCAGGGCTTCGGCGCTGGCTTCGAGATCGTAGGGATTGACGATGAGGGCTTCAGTGAGCTCGCGGGCGGCTCCGGTGAACTCGCTGAGGACGAGGACGCCTTTGAGGTCGCTGCGGGCGGCGACGAATTCCTTGGCAACGAGGTTCATGCCGTCGTGGAGGCTGGAAACGTAGCAGACATCGGCGGCGCGGTAGAAGCGAAAGACCTCGGGCGGTTCGTGGTGGGAGCGGAGGAGGATGATGGGCGAGTAGCCGTCGTGGCCGAAGCGCTCGTTGATGCGGGCGGCGACAATTTCGACAGTCTCATTCAACTCGCGGTAGCGGGGGATTTGGGTGCGGCTGGGAGCGGCGAGCTGGGCGAAACTGAAGCGGCCGCGGAATTCGGGGTAGCGCTCGAGGAGGAGCTCGACGGCGAGGAGCCGCTCCTCGATGCCCTTGGTGTAGTCGAGGCGATCGACGCCAACGCCAAGGAGGGCGTTGGGTTTGAGGCCCCAGTCGCGAAAAATCTGGGCGCGGCACTCTTCGGGGCTGGGAGCGGAGTCGGCCCAGTGGCTGGGCCACTCGAGGGAGATGGGATAGGGGCGGACCAGGGTGCTGTGACCCTGCATGACAACGGAGTTGTTTTCGCGGTCGATGCGGGTTTCGAGATAGCGGTCCACGGACTCGAAAAAGTTGTTGCAGTGGAGCTGGGTGTGGAAGCCGAGGATGCTGGAGCCGAGCAGACCCTGGAGGATCTCATTGCGCCAGGGGCAGATGCCCATGCGCTCGGCATTGGGCCAGGGGATGTGCCAGAAGGCGATGACGGTGGCGCGGGGCAGGCGGCGCCGGATCATGGCGGGAGCAAGGGCAAAGTGGTAGTCCTGCACAAGGATGATGGGATCGCGGGAGTCAACTTCGCTGCAGACGACGTCGGCGAACCTCTGATTGACTTCGCGGTAGTGGCGCCAGTCGGCGGAGCGGAAGACGGGGCGCGCGTGGGCGACGTGGCACAGGGGCCAGAGGCCTTCGTTGGCAAAGCCATAGTAGTAGCCCTGCAGCTCTTCATCGGAAAGCCAGACGCGGCGGGTTTGGTAAGACTCTTCGCCGGGAGGCACAGCGACGCGATCGTGGCCGTCGACGGTGTCGCGGTCAGCGGAACCGCTGCCGTGAGCGACCCAGATGCCGGAGCAGGCGCGGAGCACCGGTTCGAGGGCGGTGACGAGGCCGCTGGCGGGGTGCTGGACTTCGACGTTGCCATCGGGCATGCGCTCGTGGACGTAGGGCTCGCGGTTGGCGAGGATCACGATCTTTTCGCCATGGAGAAGACGGCTGAGGGTCTGCTTGAGACTGGCAGCGGACCAGGGGCCGGAGGTGTCGCCCTGCTCGCTGGCCATGCGGCCGAGGAGCTGGCGCATGTCAGAGAGGATGGGCTGGAACTCGCGGGTGCGGCGGCCTTCGCCGCGGAGGAGGCGGCGGAACTCGAGGTTCCACTCGTAGCGGGCGCGGCGGGCGGCGAGCAGGGGGACGCCGAAGGCGGTGACGGCCAGCAACGCGAAGATGGCGATGAGGAAATTGCGGGCCCGGGCTTCGCGAGCCTCAATGTAGCTGAGGTCCTGGACGAGGACGACGAAGCCGAGATCCTGACCGCCGGCGACGACGGGCATGGCGTTGACCTGGACGCGGCCGGTGGGGAGAAGGGCCATGGTTCCCCACTCGCGAAAGACGGGAACGGCGCCCGGGGCCGGATCGGCACTCAGGATGCGGGAACCGACTTCGGTGCAGCTGAAGGCGTCAGGAAAGCCGGGGGAGACGGCACGGGCCTGGAGGTCGGCGCCACAGGCCGCCACACCGATGACGCGCTCGTCGTGAGCGATGGTGAGAAGCAGGCTGCGCAGCTCCTGGGGACTGTCCCAGGCCTGGGCAATGGAACTGTGCGAACCGTGAAGCACAAGATGGGCACGGATGCTGACGTCGCGCTCGAACCACTCGCGCGCGGTGGTCTCGACGACGCCGGACGCAGCCCAGGCGAGCAGAGCGAGTCCGATGATCAGCCCGAGGATGAGCCGCGCGATGCGGGACATAGGGCAAGGGTAACCCAGCGGGAGGCGGGCAGCGGAGCGGCGGTTAGCGATGAAGCGGTTAGCTGGTGAGGCGGGCAGCTGGTGAGGCGGGCAGCGGGGCGGACATCACTGGTTAGGAATGCACCGTTGGGAAGATCTCGGCGGCTTCGGTCGGGATGACAACCGTTGTCTACATTCAGGATTACGTTTTTCAGGAGGAGAGGCCGAAGCGGGCGTGGAGCTCGTGGCGGCCGTGGGCGGTGAGGCGGAGGGCGCGGCTGTCGAGTTCGCGGGCGACCCAGCGGCGGGCGAGTGCGTGAGTGAGGAGAGCAGCGCCGAGGGCTCCGCCGAGATGGGGGCGGCGCTCGCTCCAGTCCAGGCAGCCGTAGGCGAAACGGCGACGCTGGGCGCGGATGGGTTCGAGGTCGATGCTGAGAGCGCGGAGAGCGGTTTCTCCCGCGGGGGTGATCTGGTAGGAGGCTCCAGGGCGGGCAGAGCTGGCTCGGGCGGCGCTTGTCCGGGCCGGGCTTGTCCGGGCCGGGGCGGTACGGGTAGCAGGAGCGGGCGTGATCCAGCCGAGCGCGAGGAATCGGTCGTGGAGGGCGACGGCGAGGGCTCCCGCCATGTGGTCATAGCAGGAGCGAGCGGCGCGAAGGGGCTCGGGGGTGGAGGGGACAAAGCGGGCGCGACTGACGCCGGCAAGGACGCTGAGGCGCTCAAGGGCGCGGGCGACTTCGGGTCCGGCGAGTGCGTAATAGCGATGCCGGCCCTGGGCAGCGACGCGAACGAGGCGCTCGGCTTTGAGGCGGCTGAGGTGGACGCTGGCGGTGGAGGGGGAGACGTCAGCGAGGATGGCGAGCTCGGTGCCGGTGCGGGCATGGCCGTCGAGGAGCGAGCAGAGCATGCGGGTGCGGGCAGGCTCGCCAATAGCGGCGGCGACCGCGGAGATGGCGGCGTCCATACCCTGCTCTGCATCCATAGTTTGACGGTAAACGAAGTGTGGAGGTGGGGCAAGAGGGAGGATGAAAGAACAGGGTGCAGGGCACAGGCCACAGGATGCGGAGGTTGGGGGATGACGATGACTTGTTTTATTCGCTATCAGATCGATCCATTTCAGAAAGAAGCTTTCCGGCGCTATGCGGAGAACTGGGGACGGATCATTCCGCGGTGCGGGGGGAATCTGGTCGGTTATTTTCTGCCGCAGGAGGGGACGAACGACATCGCGTGGGGACTGATTGCGTTTCCGGATCTCGCGGCTTACGAGCTGTATCGGAGAAGACTGCGGGGGGATGCAGCGGCGATGGAAAACTTCGCGATGGCGGAGAAGCTGCGCTTGATTCTGCGCGAGGAGCGGACGTTTCTGGAGACGGTGGAGGGGACGTTTGGGCAGGCGGCCGTCCCTTCGACTGGCAATTGACCTCCTGTTGCGTCTAAATCCCGGCGCAATGATTTGGATGGCTCGCTCAGGATGACAAATTCCTGTCTGACCCATGACATTGCCGGAAGCAAGAGGTCCATACAGCGGAGGAGGTGACAGCGATGCGGACTCAGATGGAGAAAGGGCTGGCGTTTCGGGCTCTGCATGAGCGGGCTGGGGCATTCGTGGTGCCGAATCCGTGGGACATAGGGACGGCGCGGCTGCTGGAGTTGGAAGGCTTTGAGGCGCTGGCCACGACCAGCGCGGGATGCGCCTTTGCGCTGGGCCAGCCCGATAATTCGATTGGGCGCGAAGCGGCGATGGCGCACGTGGCGGCGATTGCGTGCAGCACGGATCTGCCGGTGAGCGGGGACCTGGAGAACGGGTTCGGCGATACGCCGGAGCAGGTGGCGCGCACAATACGGATGGCGGCGGCCGCGGGGTTGGTGGGTGGATCGATTGAGGACGCAACGGGACGGCTGGATCGGCCGATTTACGATCTGAGCCTGGCGCGGGAGCGCGTGGCCGCGGCTGTGGAGGCGGCGCATGCTTTGCCCTTCCCTTTCATGTTGACGGCGAGGGCCGAGAACTTTCTGCACGGGCGGCCGGACCTTGTGGACACGATCGAGCGGCTGGAGGCGTATCAGGCAGCGGGCGCGGATGTGCTGTACGCGCCGGGACTACCGACCGCGGAGGCGATTCGAGCGGTGGTGCGGGGGGTGGATCGTCCAGTGAACGTGCTGGCGGGCGGAGGCACGCTGTTCAGCGTGGCGACGCTGGAGGCGCTGGGGGTGAAGCGGATCAGCGTGGGCAGTGCGCTGGCGCGGACGGCGCTGGGGGCGTTTCTGACGGCGGCGCGGGAGATGCGGAACCGGGGATCGTTCGCGTGGGCGAAGAAGGCCGTGGAATATGCGGAGTTGAATGCAATGTTCAGGAGCAGACTGCAGGGTGCAGGGTGCGGGGTAAAGGGTGCAGGGGATGGCGACCGGCGGTGGGGGACCTGAATCGTAAAGACATTGCCTGGGCCCTACCGGACGGGCTGACGTATACTACGCGGCGAGGTTGACTGCCATGATGCGAATCCTTTTCATCCTCGCGGCGGCATCGGTAACGATCGCGCCCTCGATGATCGCGCAGAATCCTACGGTGTGCGTCTTCCAGCAGAAACAGAAGCATACCCAGGACACCGACGCCACGGCGGTGGCCACTGCGTTGACCTCCCACAAAGCCTCTGGCGGACCCACCTTCAACTTCGTTCCGGTCTCCGGCTTCGCGGCAAAAGAAATCGATGCCGAGGCACAGCGCCGCAACTGCGCGTGGGTGCTGACCCTGTGGCGGGAGCAGTCCCCGCCCGATACCCCGAACTACGCGGGGACTCTCGGATCCACAGCCTCCCCGAATACGGGTGGCGTGACCCGAAGCGTGGTGGCCGGGAACCCCGATGTCCAGCAGGAGGCAGCGCTGGACGGCGACATGCTCGAATACACGCTGCGGAAAGGCGACAGCCACAAGGCCATCGCTCACGGGTCCAACAACGAGCCACCTCTCTACGATCCGGTCGTGGCCAGCATCGAGAAGAAGCTCGATAAGGGGAAGTGATTCCTCGCAGTCCCCTGGCTGCCTGAGGACGACAGGGACACAGGTCCCGAAGGCCGGATAGACTGGTTGCGGCGCACAGGGCGCCACCCGTCCGCGGACAGGACCGAGTCCACCTGCTGCATGCCGACAATTCAGGGTTCTCACGAACCTCCTTTTCGCCCGGGTAGCGGATCACGGGCACGACTGCGAAGGAGGTCCGTCATGGCCAGCCGACACTTCCCTGTTCGTCCCAATCTCGAACAACTGAAACATCAGGCTAAGGAATTGCTGCGGGCCTTTCGCCGCAGCGAGCCGGAGGCTGTCGCCGATTTCCGGGAATTTCTTCCGAAGGCGATCGATCCGTCCGCGGCAAAACTGGCCGACGCGCAGTTTGTGCTGGCGCGGAGTTATGGCCTTCCTCACTGGCCCAGGCTGGTGACGGCTTGCCAGATGACCGATGCCATCTGGCGGGGAGACGTTGAAGCTGTGCGGACACTGGTGTTGCGCGATCACCGACTGCTGGAGGAGGATGCGCGCGGCGTCAAGGGCAACTGGGGACCGCCGCTGTCGTACGCTGCGAATCTCGGGCAGGACGCCATCATCGAGATGCTGCGCTCGCTGGGGGCGACGGATTTCCGCTTTGCATTTGGGCGCGCCTGTCTGCAGGGCCACACAGAGACCGCGCGGCGTTTGCACGAGCTGATGGGAAAGCCGCGTCCATCCGACGATGCGCTGGATGGTCCCGCTTACACGCTCAACGTGGGCGGCACAGAGTTGCTGCTGGAGTTGGGAGCGCGCGTGCGCGACGAGCAGGGGAAGCGCCTGGCACCCGTCGATGTGGTGCTTGAAACCGACAGCCGCACTCCCAGCGCCAGGCATCGCATCCTGGAACTTTACGTCGAATACGGGCTGGAGCTGCCAGACATTCCAACGATGGCGGTGGTCCGCGGGCGTATCGACCTGCTGGAAGAACATCTGCGTCGCGACCCCGGATTGTTGGGTCGCACCTTCCCGTTTGCCGAGATCTATCCGCCGGAGATGGGATGTCATAACGAAGTACTGGCCACGCACGGCACACCGCTGGGCGGCGCGACTCTGCTGCATCTGTGCGTGGACTACGACGAGATCGAGGTCGCACGGTGGCTGCTCGCCCAGGGCATGAACGCGGATGCGCCGGCCGCGGTGGACGCGGACGGCTTCGGAGGGCACACAGCGCTGTTTTCGACGGTCGTATCGCAGCCGAACTTCTGGAAGAACCATCGCGGAGAGGTTTTGGAGGCGCCGTTCGCGAAGCTGCTGCTCGAGCACGGCGCGAATCCAAATGCCCGGGCTTCACTACGCAAGCAGCTCCACCCCGGCTATGAAATCGAGGGGTTGCACGTCTACCGGGACGTGACGCCAATTGGGTGGGGAGAAAAGTTTGTTTTTCAGAAGCTGGTGAACCGGGAGGCGATGCGCCTGATCGCGGAAAAGGGCGGGAGGAGGCAGGTCTGCACCTGTGCTTAGCGAGGGGGTCCGACGCACAGCACCATGCCGAGAGCAAGGAAAAGGACCATCCGTTGTCGGATGGCCCTTCCTGGAATGACAAGTTTAGTGGTGGGCGCCGCCGCCCCCACCGCTGGGAGCAGCCGGGGCGCTGGCGTGACCGCCGCCGCTGCTGACGGCAGCGCCGCCGGAAGAGCCGTGGAATCCGCCACCCGCGCTGCCGGCGCCGGCATGGAATCCACCGCCGCCGGGGTTGCTGTGGCCGACGATGCCGGGGGCGTATCCACCGCGGCCAACGGGGACAGAGCCAAAGGCAGAGGGCGCGCCGAACGTCCGGCCCTGCGCGGGCATCAAGGTGGAGCGAGCTCCGAAGGAGCCGCCGCCCCGCATGACGCTGGGGCCCAGTTCCGGATGCGTGCGGACAACGGCGCTGGTAAAGCTCTCGCCGATGGGTCCGCGCTGGATGGGATGGATGCCGGAGTCGAGGGGCTCAATCTTTCTGCCCTCAAAGGAGAGTGGGCGGGGTTCCGGACGCGCTCCGGGAGCGAACTGGAAGGGCCTGGAGAACTGCTCGCCGCGATTGACGGTAACCAAACGAGCGGGAGCCGGTGGTACCGGATGCGGTCCAACCGGACCCGTGCCGATGCGGCGAATGGGGGTGCCATGCGGACGCGGCGGCGGAATGTAGCCTCTGGGGACATTCCAGACGGTGGCGTAGGGATACCAGCCGGGACCGTAGAGGCCATACCCGCAGTTGCCGGGCATCCAGAGCCAGCCATAGCTGTTCATGTAGTCCCAGGCGCCGCAGTGGTAGGGCATCCATCCCCAGGGATAGCCGGAGATCCAGGTGTAGCCGACGCCGGAATAATAGCCCCAGGCGCCGTTGCCGAAGGGATCCCAGTTGGCGCCGACGCCGGACGGAGCCCATGCCTCGCCATACCCTGGGACGTTGTACCAGTTGCCGTAGTAATCGAGGTCGTTCCAGGCGGGATTGTTCACGTCGCCGGAGCTGGCGCGGGCCATCGTCTGATTGGCTTCAAGGTTCGAGAGAGCCTGATCACGGTAGGAGTTCCACTGATCCCAGGAATCGGCGGTCACGCTCTGCGCCAGGGTGAACTCGCCGCCCTGCTGCGGGTCGGTCTGGAAGGTTTGGTTGGTTTTGACGTCGACGGAGAGGCCGCCGCCATCATCGACGTGGGCGGCGCCGTGCATGACGGCGATCTGCCAGGGGGTAGAGTCAAGGGCGACGCGGAAGACAGCGTCCTGAACCGGCGTGGCGGTATCCCCGCCAAAGTGGACGGTGTACTGGCCGCCGCGGTTGTTGAGCTCGTAGTAGCTGAGGCCGGTGAGGGCATCGATGGCGGTGACGGTGCTGCCATCGGCATTGCGGCGGAGCTGCGCGAGGCGGATGGAGCTGTCGGGGGTGACGCGGGTGACGCTGCCGTCCTCGAACTCGATTTCGAGGCGGCCGTTGTCGCCAGTCACAAAGCGCATGCCTTCGACAGCGGGCATGTTGGGCAGGGCCTGCTCGAAGGCGACCTCGCCGTTCTCAAAAACCTGAACCTGACCTTCAACATCGCTGATGCGGACGGCGCGGACGGTGCTCTGGCCGGGACTGAGATTGGGGTTGGCCGAAGCTTCGTCGGGGGGCGGAGCGGGCGGCGTGGTGTCCTGCGAGAAGGCAGCCACGGCACAGAGAACAAATGCGATGGCGGCAGAGAGGACAATCAGGCGGCTGAAGGGTTTAGGTGAGGGGAAACCGCGACGGCGGAGGAAGAACGGAGCAACGTGGCGCCTCATTACGGCACCTCCTTCGAGCGGCTCCTCGGGAGGCCGGTGCGGCGGATGGTGCCTGTCGCCCAGCGGCGAGGAAGACGCTCCTGGCCCTGCAAACACCTTGCATTCTATTCAACGGCTGGGGTGGTTGTTAAGTTTCATTTTTCTTTTTGCACTTTATTTGGCCGGGGTCGAAAGGGGGACAGCCCCTGCCAGCCGATGTGGCCCGATTGGAAGGCGGTTAGGCGGCGCGGCGAGAGGAATCGCGAGCGATGAGCCAGCGCTGGAACCAGAGCTGGGCAAGGTGGGCGACCTGTTCCAGGGCTCCTGGCTCCTCGAAGAGGTGGGTGGCGCCGGGGACGAGGGCCAGGCGGGTGCGGGCGTTTAACCGGGCTTTGGCCTGACGGTTGAGATCGAGAACGGTGGGATCGTTGCTGCCGACGAGCAACAGGACCGGGACATGCACTTTCTCGAGGGCGGGACCGGCGAGATCGGGGCGGCCTCCGCGGGAAACGACGGCGGCGAACGGACGCCCTTCGGAGGCGGCGAGCAGGGCGGCGGCGGCTCCGGTGCTGGCGCCGAAGCAGCCGAGGCGGAGCGAACCGAGGGTGGGGTGCCGGCGAATCCACTGGACGGCATAAAGGAGCCGCTTCGCCAGCAAATCGATATCGAAGCGGAGGTGGGCGGTGCGCTGGTCGAGCACTTCTTCTGATTCGGTGAGCAGGTCGAGGAGGAGGGTGGCAAGGCCGGCCTTTTGCAGTTCGCGCGCGACGAACTGGTTGCGCGGACTCAGGCGGCTGCTGCCGCTGCCATGGGCGAAAAGCACCACGCCGCAGAGGCCGGCGGGCATGTGCAGGTCAGCGCGGAGGTGGACATCGGCGGGGATTTCGACAGCGAGGTTCTGGTCGCGGCGGTCTGGCTGGTCGGCCATGGAGTGCTCCTTCCGCTATGGATGATCGCGCCTGGAGGAAAGAACCGGCGCAATAAAACTCGCTCGGCAGTGAGCGTTTGCGATCTCTGGATTCTCCGGGAGGCGATCGAAATAAGATTACGCCCGGCGGGCTGGGGTCTGCGCGCGGTGGTTGCAGCACCGCAGCGCGGAGGGCGGGGCGTCAGTCGGACTTTTGGGGATTCTCGCAGCGGCTGAGAAGGGCGAGGGCGCGCTTGCGGGCGCGGTCCATCACCTGCTGGTCAGCGGCGATGGTCTGAAGCTGCTCGGCAATATTGGGCAGGTCAGAGGCGCGATGCTCTTTGACGGCGTCCTGCAGAGATTCAAGCTCGGTGTCGAGGCCGAGGCGGTCGTGCTCGACCTCGACGTCGAGGCGGCGGCCGATTTCAACGGTAAAGGCGACGGCTCCAAGCTGATCGGCAAGGCTCTGAAGGACGGGATCGGCGGCCCAGATGAAAGCGCACGAGCCCTGGCCGTCGGGTCCGGTGTAAGCGAGAGTGCGGTGGCCGGTGAAGGCGAGGTTGCCCTGATGACGGTCGCAGTTGGTGGCGAAGAAGCGGTGGGAGCGGGCGTAGCGGAAGAGGCCGTCGCGGAGAGTATCGTCGATGCGGATCGAACGATCGATGGCGGCGGGGAAGACATCGTCGTTCTGCTGGGCAAGGCCGGGCTCGGAAACGAAATGGGCGACGCCGTTTTCCTCGATGGTGATGGTGTACTGCGAGGGCTGCAGCTGGGGATGCTCAAAGGTATAGACAACGCGGGCGGGGGTCTGCGCGGCGAGCGGAGCGGCGATGAGAACCGAGACGAAGAACGTGAGCAGGACCGGATGAAGACGCATGGCTAAACGACGCGAGCCTCCTGAAGCGAAAGAGTCTGGGCGTGGTGGATATGGCAGATGGCGATAGCCAGAGCGTCGGCGGCATCGGCGGGTTCGGGAGCCTGGGCAAGCGTGAGCAGGCGCGCCACCATGAACTGGACCTGCTGCTTGGCGGCCAGCCCATAGCCGGTGACGGTGGCCTTGATGGTGAGTGGAGCGTATTCAGCGACGGGGATACCGGCCGTGGCGGCGGCCAGCAGCGCGACGCCGCGGACGTGGCCCAGCTTGATGGCGGATTTGGCATTGACCGAGTAAAAGACTTCTTCCACGGCGACGACGTCGGGGCGGTAGCGCTCGAGGAGCACGGTCAACTGGGCATAGATGAAGGCGAGGCGGGCCGGCAGGGCCGCTTTGCGGGGTGGGCAAATGCCGCCGGCATCGAGAGAAAGCAGACGAGGAGCCTGGCCTGTGCCGGGGGAGCGATCGTCGCATTCGACGATGCCGTAGCCGGTGGTTTCAGTGCCACAGTCGATACCGCAGACACGCATGGACAGCCCTCAGCAGAAAAAGCGGATCGCGGGAAGAATTTGCAGGCTCAGTGTAGCGCAGGCGGGGCGGCAGGGGAACGGGTTGGGGTGGGAGGCTTGTCCGACATTTGTTCGACCGGGGTCTTAGCGGGAGACGCCTTCGAGTGGCGAGCTGGCGGTGGCGTAGAGCTTGCGGGGCATGCGGCCAGCCAGGTACGCCTCGCGTCCGGCCATGACGGCGTGCTGCATGGCCTCTGCCATGAGGATGGGGTTGGCGGCGGCGGCGATCGCGGTGTTCATCAGGACGGCGTCTGCGCCCATTTCCATGGCGAGGGCTGCGTCGGACGCGGTGCCGACTCCGGCATCGACGATGAGGGGAACTTCGGTGATTCTTTCGCGGAGGATTTGCAGGGTAGCTCGGTTCTGGATGCCGAGGCCGGAGCCGATGGGGGCGGCCAGAGGCATGACGGCAGCGGCACCGGCTTCGATGAGGCGGTGGGCGAAGACGATGTCGTCCGACGTGTAGGGCAGGACGGTAAAGCCTTCTTTCACGAGGACACGGGTGGCTTCGAGAGTGGCCTGGACGTCGGGATAGAGAGTCGCCTGGTCGCCGATGACTTCGATCTTGACCCAGTCGGAGAGGCCGACTTCGCGGGCGAGGCGGGCGGCGCGGATCGCCTCGTCGGCGGTATAGCAGCCGGCGGTGTTGGGCAGCAGGAAATAGCGCTGCGGGTCGATGAAGTCGAGCAGGGAGTCCTTCGAGCGGTCGAGATTGACGCGGCGCACGGCGACGGTGACCATCTCAGCGCCGGAGGCTTCAATGGCGGCCTGGGTTTCGGGACCGTTGCGGTACTTGCCGGTGCCGACAATCAGCCGCGACTGAAAGGCTTTGCCTGCGATGACGAGGGGTTCCATGGAGATATTGTACGGCGGGTGCGGGAGACGGGGCGGGCGTTTACCAGAGGGTCTGCACCGCTTTGGAGCGGCGGATGCGCTGATCGGCGGTGATGAGGGGGATGTCCTGGACGATGGCCGTGGCGGCGATGATGCGGTCGAAGGGATCGGCGGGAAATGCGGCGGGGAGCCGGGCGGCGGTCGCTGCTATGGCGGAGGTGAGAGGGTAGACGGTGAAACGCGCCTGCAGGCTGTGAATGAATCTCTCGAGCGGCTCATTCGGAAGGATTCGCCGTCGGACGATCAACCAGGCAATTTCATACAGCGAGAGTGCACTGAGGGCCAATCCCCGTGGCTCGTGTTCTTCGATGGACGCATGCGCTGCACGTGACAAGCGGCGCGGATCAAGAGCCAGCCAAATCGCAGCATGCGTATCCAGCAGGATCATCGATTCAGATCATCCCATTCGCGCTCCCAACGAGCTATATCTGCGTCGCTCATGGCCGGTTCCATGATGTCCCCGACGATTTTCGCGCGGCCCCTTAGAAATCCGAAGATGCTCTCCGGCTCGGGGGACTTGATTGGCACGATTTTTACCAATGGCTTGCCACGTTTGGTGACGGTCACCTCTCCGTCGCCATTGTGGACCTCTTCCATGATGGAAAGGCATTTTGCCTTGAAAGCGCCGGCGCCAATAGTTTTCATGGAAAATGCTCCGCTCAATGACTATGGTCATTATCCCATGGTCATCTGCAAATGAGAAGAGCCGGAAGACGCTTGTCGGGCAATGTGAAAGGCCCGCTGCGGGCTTGCGCAAGCGGGCCTTGATCACCGGTTGACTGTTGAGATTGACCTGAGGCGCCCCCGCTTTCGGAGTGGCCTCGGCGTTTGGGTTACGCCAGGACTTAGTTCACTGGAGCCAGGAGCGGCTCTAAGCCTCAGTCACCTCACGTAGGGTCCTGCGGGTACTACTACCATCGGAATTTGTCATTAGCTGGATCAACCTCCTTTCCCGTGTACGGCTAACTTAACTCCGGGGCGGAGAATCGCGCAAGGGGGCGGGAATCCGCGAAGGCACGCGGCCGCGTCGATTCTTGTCGGACAGCCTCCGGACGCCGTGCGACATCCTCCTCTACCAGGAGTGCCAGAAGCCGTCGCGCTCGAGGAGATGCATTTCGACGCCGAAGAGAGCGCGGAGTTTTTCCGGGGTGAGGAGTTGCTGTTTATCGCCGTCGGCAAAGATGCGGCCGTCGCGCATCATGATGACGCGATCGATCTCCGGCAGGATGTCGGCGAGGTGGTGGGTGACCATCAATATGCCGACCCCCTGGCGGGCGACGCGGCGGAGGGCTTCGCGCAGCTCACGCTGGGCAGCAAGGTCGAGGGCATTGGAGGGCTCGTCGAGGAGGAGCATATCGGGCTGGTGGACGAGGGCGCGGGCGATCATGATGCGGCGCTGTTCGCCGGCGGACATTTGTCCGACAAGCTTGCTTTCGAGGTGGGTGGCCTGCATGAGGTGGAGGGCCTGGTGGGCGCGCTCGCGCATTTCCGGGGTGACGTGGAGGTTGGGCCAGAGGGTGGAGGCGGAGAAAAAGCCGGCAATGACGGCGTCAAGGCCGGAGGTGACCGGGGTGCGCTCGCCGGGGAGCTCGGCGGAGACGACGCCGAGGTGGGAGCGGAGCTGGGAGACGTCCCAGCGAGTGCGGCCCAGCAGGCGCAACTCCGTCGTGGGCGTGACGATGGGGTAGCACTGGCAGGTGATGGTCTTGATGAGCGTCGACTTGCCGCAGCCGTTGGGGCCGAGGATGGCAACGTGCTCGCCGCCGGCGATGCGGAGGGAGATGTCATGAAGGACGACATTGTCGCCGCGGGCGACGTTGACGTCGCGCATGAGGAGGAATTCGGTTTGATTCGTCATGGCCGCTGCAGCGATTATGGCAAAGCGGAGAGTTGATAGAGTGAGACATTGCCCATGAATGAAGTAACTTTGATTTCTTCTGAAGCGCTGCCGCGCGGATTTCGGTTCGCGGCGGTGAAGGCGGGCATCAAGCCCAGCGGCAAGCCGGACTTTGCGGTGGCGGTTGCGGAGCGGACAGCGAGCGCTGCGGCCATGTTCACCGCGAATCGGGTGCAGGCGGCGCCTCTCGTTGTCGGACGCCGGCATCTGGAGCGCAACGCGGGGCTGATGCGCGTGGTGGCTGTAAACGCCGGGAATGCGAACTGCGCCACCGGCGCTGCGGGACTCAAAGCCGCCGAACAGGTATGCGCGGCGGCGGCGAAGACGTTTGGCTGCGAAGGGCACGAGGTCTTCCCTTCCTCGACAGGGATTATCGGAGTGCCGCTGCCGGCGGAGAAGCTGGTGGCCGCGCTGCCGGAGGTGAAGAAGGCGCTGGCGCCGGACACGAAGGGATTCCTGGAATTTGCGGAGGCGATTCTCACGACGGACACGCGGGCCAAAGTGGCGCATGCGACGATGCAGGCCGGCGACAAAACGGTGCGGATTGCGGGCGTGTGCAAGGGCGCGGGGATGATCCACCCGCAGCTGGCGCCGGCGAGCGCGACAGGCGCTTCTCCGCTGCATGCAACCCTGCTGGTTTATCTGTTCACGGATGCGGCGGTGCATCCGACGGCGCTGGAGCGCTATCTGCGGGGCGCGGTCGAGGCGAGCTTCAACCGCATCTCGATCGATGGAGACACCTCGACGAACGACACGGTACTGCTGATGGCGTCGGGGGCATCGGGGGCGGATGTGTGGGCCGAGGACGCGGATTTTGCGCGGGCGCTGACGGGGGTATGCACTTCGCTGGCGAAGCAGATCGTGTCGGACGGCGAGGGCGTGACCCATGTGGTGGAGTTGCAAATCGAAGGCGCAGCGTCGGACGCGGACGCGGTGAAGATTGCGAGGGCCATCGCCAACTCGCCGCTGGTGAAGACGGCGTGGGCGGGCGCGGATCCCAACTGGGGTCGCCTGATGGCGGCGGTGGGCTACTCGGGAGCGGAGTTTGATCCGGAGCAGATTGCGATCTGGTTTGGCACGTTGCCGATTTGCACGAAGGGCGGACGCGCGCCGCAGTATGACGAGAAGGCGGCGCATGCCTATCTCGCGCAGCGGGAGTATGCGATTCGCATTGTTGTTGGCGCGGGCGCGGGGCGGTGCACATTCTGGACCTGCGATCTGACCACCGAGTACGTGCACATTAATGCGGATTACTCGACGTAGAGGGAAGCTGAGAAGCGCTCAGCATTGAGGCGCGCAGCGGTGAGGCGGTCAGCGGAAATGCGGTCAGCTGACGAGCGGCCAGCGATTTCGATTCGCGTTGGCGCACTGTGCAGCGATCGAGCGTACAACAGTAACGACGCGCGAGCGAGTGAGTAGTGAACGCAGATTGCTTTCCTGTGCGGCGGGCATCTGCGGACAGGATGATGACTTCAGGAATCGATGTGCGGGCGAGTGCATCGCAGGGAGTGCAGAATGCTCAGGGGCGCATCGTTTCTGTGTCCGACGCAGCGTCGGACAGGAAATGCACAGGGTTATTCACAAAACTGTTGAAAACCTGGAAAGCGACGGACGCGCACTCGCGTCTGGTCCGATGACGAGAAGAGCGACGAGCGGCTGCGCTACAATTTTGAGAGAGCCGGTTCTGCTCCACGCAGCGCAGTGAGATGGATGGGCGCTCCGGAGCAGCGACCCCCCGAATCCGGCGGTCGCAAAGGAACATCACAAAGACACATGGGCAATGAGGCGAGGAGCCGGGTTGCGTCCGGCAAGCACGGGCACACCCTGATCAGCGATGCGAAATTCCGCCGGCTCTATGAGCTGGCGCTGGAGCGCGCGCAGCACGCGGACGGCGATGGACTGAACGCGGCGATGGCGAGCGTGGCGGCGGATCTGCGCAGCGACGATGTAGTGGTGGTCCAGGAGCGCGGGAGTGTTGCTGAGTTCGACGAGCAGGTCATCACGGCTCTGAGCGGAGCGGTGGCGGACCGACTGCGAAAGAGCGGGCGCCTGACGGTGATTGTGTGCAGGGGACCAGGCAGCGATCCAATTCTGCTCGAAGCGCACCAGCTGGCCGATGACGCGAAACTGCCGGTATTGTTTGTTGAAGACCGGCGAAAGATGAACGGTGCAACGACGAAGACCTCCCCTCCCTTGCCGCAGAAGATCGGCGCGATGCCGGCGATTCCGGTGGATGCGGAGGACGTGATCGCGATCTACCGGGTGGCGCATGAGTCGATGGCGCGAGCGCGCGAGGGCAGCGGTCCGACACGCATCCAGTGCATGCGGTGGCCGTCGGACAACAACGGAGACGCTGTCGGACATCTGGAAGAGTGGCTGACGGCGCGCGGGCTGCCGGCGCAGGCGTGGCGGCGCGAGATTCTGGCCGAGCTGCAGGCCAGGCATGGATCGGCTGGCAACGGCGCCGAGGACATTCAGGAGTTGCGCCTCGCCCAGGCGACCGAGCGCAGAAGAGAGAGTTTATGGCAACGAAAGTGAGCAATCCGGTACAGAGCGATTTTCACCAGGAGCTTCGGGAGTGGATCGAAGCGTTTGACGACATGGTGGTGGCCGAGGGGCCGGAGCAGGGCGCGGAGCTGCTGGCGGCGCTGAAGCAGCGGGCGCGCGAAGCGGGCATCTCGCAGCCGAGCGAGCTGACCACGCCGTACGTGAACACCATTCCGAAGCATGAAGAAGTGCCATACCCTGGCGATCGCGCACAGGAGCGGCGGATTGAGGCGCTGATCCGCTGGAACGCAATGGCCATGGTGCATGGGCAGAACAAGAAGGACCCCGGCATCGGCGGACACATCGCGACCTACTCCTCGCTGGCAACGCTGCTGGAGGTGGGGTTCAATCATTTCTTTCATGCGAAGTATGGCGAGCAGCCTGGCGACCTGATTTATTTCCAGGGACACGCGAGCCCGGGCATCTACGCGCGCGCGTTTCTGCTGGGGCGGCTCGATGAGCAGAGGGTGCTGAACTTCCGACACGAGCTGCGGGAGACGCCGGGGCTGTCGTCGTATCCACACCCGTGGCTGATGCCGGATTTCTGGCGCTTCCCCACGGTGTCGATGGGGATCGGCCCGCTGAATGCGGTGTATCAGGCGCGGTTCATGCGGTATCTGGAAAATCGCGGGCTGATCGAAAAGACTCCGCGGAAGATCTGGGCGTTTATCGGCGACGGCGAGAC
This sequence comes from Acidobacteriaceae bacterium, assembly GCA_035656855.1. Taxonomy (GTDB): domain Bacteria; phylum Acidobacteriota; class Terriglobia; order Terriglobales; family Acidobacteriaceae; genus Palsa-343. The sequence continues at coordinate 47,036 of DASRRO010000121.1, forward strand.
GGACGAGGTGGACACGCTGGGGGCGCTGTCGATTGCCAAGCGCGAGAAGCTGGACAATCTGATCTTCGTGATCAACTGCAACCTGCAGCGGCTGGATGGGCCGGTGCGCGGCAACGGGCGGATCATCGACGAGCTGGAGGCAGTCTTCAGAGGCGCGGGCTGGAACGTGCTGAAGGTGATCTGGGGCTCGGACTGGGATGCGCTGTTCGAGCGCGACCACACGGGGCTGCTGCTGAAGCGCATGGAAGAGTGCGTGGACGGCGAGTATCAGGCCTTCAAGGCGAAGGGCGGCGCGTATATCCGGAGCGAATTTTTCGGGAAGTATCCGGAGCTGCTGGAGCTGGTGAAGGACATGTCCGACGACGAAATCTTCCACCTGCATCGCGGCGGACATGACGCGAGGAAGATCTACAACGCGTACAAGCGGGCCACCGAGCACAAGGGCGGTCCGACGGTGATCCTGGCGAAGACTGTCAAGGGCTACGGGCTGGGGAGCACGCAGGCGCGCAACGCGTCGCATCAGGAGAAGAAGGTGGCGGACGACGCGCTGGTGGACTTCATCCGGCGTTACGATCTGCCGATTCCGGAGAAGGATGCGCGGGCAGGCAAGCTGTTCGTGCCGCCGAAGGACGCGCCGGAGATGCAGTACATGCACGAGCGGCGGCTGGGGCTGGGCGGATACATGCCGAAGCGCGATGTGCCGGCGATCCAGTTCAAAGCGCCGGAGCTGAACGAGCTGGCGGAGTGGACAGGCGGATCGCGAGGACGCGCGGTTTCGACGACCATGGGGTTTGTGAGCATCCTGCGCCATCTGATGAAGGACGAGAAGATCGGCAAGCTGGTGGTGCCGATTGTTCCCGACGAAGGCAGGACCTTCGGACTGGAGTCGGCGATCCGGCAGGTGGGCATTTACGCGAGCGAGGGACAGAAGTACAAGCCGCACGACGTGGACATGCTGCTGTACTACCGCGAGGAGAAGGACGGGCAGATCCTCGAGGAAGGCATCACCGAAGCGGGGTCGATGGCGTCGTTCACCGCGGCGGGCACGGGCTACGCGAATTACCTCGTGCCGACAATTCCCTTCTACATGTACTACTCGATGTTTGGATTCCAGCGAGTGGGCGACATGATGTGGGCGTTCGCCGATGCGCGGGGCAAGGGCTTCCTGATGGCGGGCACGGCCGGCCGCACGACGATGACGGGCGAAGGGCTGCAGCACCAGGATGGGCACAGTCACGTGCTGATGAGCGTGATCCCGACGTGCCTGAGCTACGACCCGGCGTATGTGTACGAGATGGCGGTGATCCTGCAGGACGGCATGAAGCGGATGTACGAGAAGGGCGAGGACCTCTTCTACTACATCACCATGTACAACGAGGACTATGCGATGCCGGAGATGCCGCAGGGCGCGGAGGAAGGCATCCTGCGGGGCATCTACAGGCTGAAGGTTGCGGAGGGCGGCAAGGCGGTGGCGCAGCTGTTCGGCAGCGGGCCGATCCTGAACGAGGTGCTGCGCGCGCAGACGATCCTGCGGGACAAATACGGCGTGGCCACTGACGTGTGGAGCGTGACCAGCTACAACGAACTGCGGCGCGAGGCGCTGAGCGTGGAGCGGTGGAACCGTCTGCATCCCGCCAACCCAGAGAAGACGCCCTATATCGCGTCAGTGATCGGAAAGACGACGGGTCCAATCATCGCCGCGACCGATTACATGAAGGCGGTGCCGGACCAGCTTTCTCCCTGGCTGACGACGCGGCTGGTGAGCCTGGGAACAGATGGGTTCGGGCGCAGCGACAACCGTGAGCATCTGCGGCGGCACTTTGAGGTGAATGCCGAGGCGGTGGTGGCCGCGACCTTATCGAAGCTGGCGCGCGAGGGGAAGTTCGATGCGAAGAAGGCGCAGGCGGCAATGGCGGAGCTGGGTGTGGACCCGGAGAGAGGGGATCCGGCGCGGGCG
>DASRRO010000122.1:0-7742 GCA_035656855.1 Acidobacteriaceae bacterium
GGAGAAGAAGTACGCGATCCGGAGCATCACGATTCCGTTCCAGTACTACAGCCGGTTTGCGGCGATCCTGGACGGGGGCGTGCACGATGGGGTGCAGGTTTACTTCGTGAACTCGCCGGAACTGTTCGATCGGGAGTTCCTGTATGGGACGGCGGCGGGGCCGTATCAGGACAACTGGGAGCGGTATGCGCTGTATTGCCGCGCAGTTCTGGAGGCGTCGAAGGAGCTGGGCGCGCCGGATGTCTTCCACGCGCATGACTGGCAGGCGGCGCTGCTGCCGGTGTATCTGCGGACGCTCTACTACTTCGATCCGGTGCTGCGGAATCGCGCTGCGGTGCAGACGGTGCACAATGCGGAGCACCAGGGGCGGTTTCCAGCGGAGACGGTGGCGAAGCTGCTGTTTCCCTGGGATATTTTCACCGCGGAGAGGGTGGAATTCTATAACGAGTTCAATTTTCTGAAGGGCGGCGTCGTCTACTCCGACATGGTGACGACGGTGAGCCCGCGTTATGCGGAGGAGATCCAGACCGCGGAGTATGGGGCGGGGCTGGATGGGGTGTTTCGCAGGCGCGCACCGGAACTCAAGGGAATTCTGAACGGGGTGGACTATCGGCAGTGGAATCCCGCAAAGGACGGGAACATTGCGGCGCACTACACGCCGGAGAATCTGGCGGGGAAGGCGGTATGCCGCAAGGATCTGCTGCACGCGTTTGGCGCGGGGACGGTGAACGAGAGCACCGCGGTGCTGGGCATGGTGACGCGGCTGACCACGCAAAAGGGGATCGATCTGCTGGCCGAGGCGGTGGACGGCCTGATGCGGGAAGACGTGGTGCTGACGATTCTGGGCAGCGGCGAGGAGTACTACGAGAACCTGATGCGGGGGCTGGCGGAGCGGTATCCGGGGCGGGTGCTGGTGCGGATTCTGTACGACGAGACGCTGGCGCACAAAGTGAAGGCGGGGGCGGACATGCTGGTGATGCCGTCGCGGTACGAGCCGTGCGGGCTGACGCAGTTCCACGCCATGAAGTATGGGACGGTGCCGGTGGTGCATGGGACGGGGGGTCTGGAAGATACCGTCGAAGAGTGGAACGCGGAGGCGCGGACGGGGACAGGGTTCAAATTTTACGGCTTCGATGTGGAGAACTTTGTGGGCGCGGTGCGGCGGGCGCTGGAGGTGTTTCGCGAGAAAGCCGCGTGGACTACAGTGATGCGGAATGCTATGGGGAAGGATTTTTCGTGGGGACAGTCGGCGGCGGAGTATGTGGAGGTGTATGAGCGGGCGGCTCGGGGGCGGCTGTAGGGGCAGGGTGCAGGGGTTGCGCTATGTGCCTGGATCGGTTTGCGGAGGTTCTCGTCCTCAGATCATTTAACTGACTGTGCCCTTCAAATTGCCTGGAGGATTGGGGGCATTGCCTGCATCGGTCACCACGATCGTGCCGCGGCCGGGAAGGTTCCCCAAGCCTGGCCCAAAGACATCAAATGGGGCCGAGTAAATACCGGGGACCGGTTGCAACGGCTGATCTGTGTAGCGATGATCGGCGTAATTGATCTGCAGCTCAGTGGCGCCTGCTGTTCCCATGTTGAGGAAGGTCAGACAGCCCGGCGGATAGGGATTGGGTGGTGTTGGCGGCGGAGGGGGCGGCGAGAAGCGGGGTGGTCCGAGGACGGGTGCGACATGGTAGGGACCGTAGCCCGTCAGCGTGAGCATCGACAGGGTATTGGTGTTGGTATCCCAGAGCATCGAGCCCGAGAATACCTGGTTGTTCGGGAAGCTGTAGGCGAGAAACGTCAGGCGCAGAGTACTCATATTTCACCTCCGAGAACTCTGGCAGTCAGCGTACATGAATTGTGTAAGGGGAGCTACAGATGTTGCGGGATTTCTCATCCGTGCGGGATCTGCTGTAAAGGCAGGTACTGATGGCGGGACTTCCCACCCTGTGCAGCGAAATTTCGCTGACGTTTTCACCAACCCCCGAGCTTCATTGCGCATTGCATACAAGCGGCGCGCAGTTCATCGGCCTTACGGCGGTTCTCCATGGCCCGCGCAACAACCATGCCTCCGATGCACAGGGCAGCGACGGCGCGCGCTTTCGCTCCTTGTTCAGGTTTTCGCCCGGGCATGCTGGTTTCCAGCACTTTGACCATGGCGTGGAACACTTTTTCGAATGCTTCTCGAGCCTTGATTCCGCCTCGCGCGACATCGCCGGGGAGTGCCACCATCGGACAGGAATTCTCAACATCTTCAAAATGCTGTTTTGACAGGTAGGCGCGGACAACCTGCGCGCCCGCGTCCGGCGCTTTCAGGTCGACCTCAACGCCCTCCCAGTAGTTCTTCCAGTCAGGGTCAGTGAAAAAACAGCCAAGGACTTCGGCATAGAGATCGCTCTTGCTGTGGAAATAGCTGTAGAAGCCACCGCGGGTAAGGCCGGCTCCGGCCATAATCTGATCCACAGAGACACACTCGAACCCGTGCTGGTTGAACAGGCGCCTGGCGCTGTCGACGATTGTGGCCCGCACATTCTCTCGATGTCCCGCCGGATAGGCCATCTCTGCCTCCTCACGTAAGAGGCACCAGTATGGAGGGAAGCGACTGAGCCGTAAAGCGAAATATGATCTTGAACATATCTTGTCCGCATGGTTTGCTCATGGCGAAAAGGGAGGTGCGACTTGCTCGATCGAAACTGCACGGGGTCTCCAACGCGCAGAAGTCTCATGCGGGGGGTTGTTCTTGGTCTTGGCACTGTTGCCTGCGAGCCGTTTCTGGGTGGGCAGACGTCAGGGACGAGAGAGGCACCCGACCATCGAACTGCTCTTCACCAGGAAATCGATCTGAAGGCGCCGGCGACGGCGGTGGAAGCGACGCTGCTGGGCTCGAAGCAGTTCAGCGCATTCACGGGACTGGCGGCAAGCATCGATCCGACGGAAGGCGGGGCGTTCTCGCTGTTTGGGGGACTGATCGTGGGACGCAATGTCGAGATCGTTCCGACGACGCGCATTGTGCAGGCCTGGCGCCCAAGCCATTGGGAGCCAGGCGTGTATTCAGTGGTGCGATTTGCGTTGAAGGCGCACGGCACCGGCACGACTGTGGTTCTCGATCACAGTGGCTTTCCCGAAGGCGATTATGACCATTTGCTGAGTGGTTGGCAGGCCCACTATTGGGGGCCTTTGAAGACATTGTTTGGCTAATTGAGGGAGCGCCGTTCCGAAACGACGTCGCGGAGCGCCTGTGAAGCGGGGGTTAGGGATCAGGGATTAGAAAAGTGCGGAGGTCGGTCGCCTCCCACCCTGTCGCGCTAAAAGCTGCGCGACAAGGATGGGGCACCCGGATTCTTTCTGAAACAGTCGTTGTTACGGGTTCGCGCGATGGGCTTTGATTAGTTCGTCGAGGTAGTCGGGCCGGGCTTCGTCGCGAGTTAGGTGGGGATAGCGTTCGCCGTTGTGGTAATCCACGTTGGCGGTGTGGATGTAGTCGTCGGCGACGTAGGTGAGGACGATGGGTTGCGAGGAATCCTTCGAACCTTTGATGGCGTCTTCGAGGAGGTCGTGGGCGTAGACGCGGCCGTCGACACCGATGACTTTCATGCCGGAGGTGATGCCGGCGTTGTAGGCCGGGCTGCCGACGATGGAGTCACCGACCTGGCCTTCCTGGCCGAGCTCGAGGCCGATGGTGTAGATGTCGCCAATGTTGCCGCGGCGGCCGGGCAGTTCCAGAGGCTTCGCGTCCCAGGTGAGCTTCCAGCCGCCGTTTTCGATGCCGCCGGTGGGGGCTTCGGGCGTTTTGGAATCGAGATGCTGGTGGAAGAAACCGGCCCAGTCGTAGGGCGCGATCTGATTGAGGTCGGAGACGAGCTCGTCGAAGGTCCAGGGCTTCGTCTCGGGGCCGTTGTTGGGGCCGCCGTGGTAGAGGTGGCAGAAGTCATCGATGGATTTTTGGCCGTTGGTGACCTTGTGGATGATGGTGGCGGCTTCAAGCCACATCAGATCGCCTTCGTCGTAGTAGTCGACGCCGCGGCGCCAGTTGCTCCAGCCGCGGATGCCGCCGCCGGGACCGCCCATGGGCTCGCCGGTAGCGGTGTCCTGCAGGGGACGCCAGGTGCGGCCGGGGCGACCCGGGCCGAGGGAAGCGGCGATGCTGGCGAGGAAGTTGTGGTACTCCTCGGGGGTCCAGAGACCGCTGCGCGCGGCGAGCATGGGCCCGAGGTAGTCGGTGAGGCCTTCATAGCCCCAGAGCAGATCGGTCTCCATGGGCTTTTCGAAGTCGGGGGTGGTGAGGTCGGCGGGGCGGCGGAACTTGCCGTTCCACGAGTGGACAAATTCATGGGGGAGCAGGCTGCCGACCATAAAGGCGGCGCCGGGCTCGAGGAAGACGCGCTCGGGGAGGCGGCTGTCGTTGGACTCGTGATGCTCGAGTCCGAAGTGGGCCACGTGGTCGCTAAGGGCGAGGATGAAATGGTAATCGCGATAGTGGCGTGTTCCGAAGAGGATGCCGGATTCAGCGACGACGTTGGTGAGGCCGGTGACGATTGCAGGCGGGATAGCGAGGGCCTCTTCACTGTCGGCGGCAAGGTCGAGCTCATGGTGGATGGGCTCACCGGGAGGGGTGAGATCGACGACTTTGAAGTACTGGCCGCTGATGACGGGCGAATCGACGAGGAGGTTGAAGGAGATGGGCTTGAAGGTGACGCGATTGCCGGAGTCGTGCGCGACGGGGAGAGAGGTGCCGTACTTCCAGCCGTCAGGCAGGACGAGCGTGGCGTCGTAGGTGATATCGCGGGAGGGTTTGCCGGCAGGGTAGAGCGTGACTTCGTTCCACTCGAGGACCATGAGCTTGTCGCTGGCGGAGTAGCCTTCGGGCTCGATGGCGTCGTAGGCGGCGTCGAGGTGGGTGACACCGGCGGGGACATCGACGTGGAAGGTGTAGACGTCGAGGAGGTCGCGCTGCCAGGGGATTTCTTTGCCGTCGGCGGTGAAGTGCAGGCCAGAGAGGGCGCCGATGGGGCCATCGGGTCCATGCTCACCGGGGATCCATTTGGGGTAGTAGATCGTCATCGGGCCGGACTGGACGGGGAGCACTTCGCGGACGTGGAGGATGTGCTGGGGGGAGTGGGTGGCGTCAACGGTGAGAGTGATGGAGTCGTGCTGGGCGGAGGCGAAGGGGGCGAGGCAGAGAGCGGCGAGCGCGAGAGGAACGAGCCGGGAGAGACGTGAGGGCATCAGGGGCTCCATTGGAAATTTGAAATACAGGGTACAGGTTTCGTGGGACAGGGTACAGGGCAACAGGGTACAGGCCACGGCACAGGCCACAGGCTTGGCCACAGGCCACGGGCCACAGGGCAACAGGGCACGGGCCACAGGCCACAGGCCACGGGCCACGGGCTTGGGCGAGCGACGCGCAGCGACTGCGTCAGGGGTTGGTTGGCGACGGAGGCGGAGCGAGGAGCGCCTGGAGCTGGCCGGCAAGGATGGCGTTGGCGTTCGCGATGTTCTTGTGCCAGGTGGCCGTTAAATTGGCGGGGCGGACCGGTTCGGTGAGGGTCCAGAGGAGAAAGTGGGTTTTGGCGTCGTAGATGGTGATCTCGTACTGAAACTGCCAGGTGGTGGTGGCGAGGACGTCCTGGAAGTTCCAGCCATTGTGATTGCCGATGAAAGGCGCGGTGCAGCGGATGTTGAGAACGAGGTCGGCGTCAGCGGGCGAACTGACGAGCTGGACGGTTTTCCAGCTCTCGATGGCCGCATAGAGCGAGTCGTAGGTATTGGTTTTCGCAAGGCCGAGTTCCTGGAAGGCCTGGAGGGAGAAGGCGTCCATGCCGGCGTTGGCGATGAAGAGGGTGTGCGCGGCGCGGATGGGCGCGGGGATGGGCGCGGGCGGCGGCGGGGCCTGAGCAAAGAGCAGGGGAGCGGCGCAGACCAGGGCGGGGAGAAGCAGGAAAAAGCGTAAACATCTGGACATGGAGGTCCTCGACTTTTCGGCGACGGAAGCATCGCACGTTGAGAGACGAGGGAGGTGGGGGGAAAGACCCGGAAGACGGCGACGGAGCGGGCAGCTACGGAGCGATCAGCGGAAAAGCAGTCAGCCAGGAGGCGGTCCGCTCAGGAGCGGTCAGCCAGATACGCTGGTTAGAGCCCTTCGCTAACCGGTACTTGGCTGACCGGTCGATCGCTGACCGCCTCTTCGCTCTTCAGTGGATCCGGACGTCGCCGGAGCCGGTTTCAATGCGGACGGTAGGGCCTCCGCCGTTGATGTCGCCCATGACATGATGGCGCTCGAGGCTGCCGTGCATGGTGAGGGGCGGGTCGCTGTGGACGGTGCCGGAGCCGGTGCTGGCGTCGAGGGAGAAGCGGGCGCCGCCGGTGTTCAGGGTGACCGAACCAGAGCCGGTTTCAATCTTCCAGGCTGCGTTGGGGTGGCCGCCGATTTCGATGTCGCCGGAGCCGGTTTCGGCAAAGAGCGCGCCGTCGGCGCCCTGGAGATGAATGCCGCCGCTGCCGGTGGTGGCCTTCACATCGTTGGCAGACTGGAGGCCGGCGCGGATATCGCCGGAGCCGGTCTCGAGATCGACGCGGCCGGTGAAGCCGCTGACGTCAACGGAACCAGAACCGGTATTGGCCTTGACGGGACCGCCCAGGTCCTGAAGGCGGAGGTCGCCGGAGCCGGAGCTGGCTTCGAGCTGCGTGCCCTTCGGGGCGGTGATGTCGTAATCGATGGAGACGTTGCGGATCCAGTCGCGGTGACGTCCGATGTTGACGATGTTGCCGGTCTGATCGATGGGGGGATTGTCGACGACTTGTTTAACGCGATCGTCGGCGGAGGCGCCGAGGCCCCATCCGTTGGCGTGAACATGGCCGATGATATGGACTTCGCTGGAGGAGCCGGGGGAAACGTGCACGTAGCCGGAGCCGGTGGCGACGGTGAGCATGACCTGTCCATTGACGTGCAGGGTCTTGTCGAAGGTGCCGTCGGCGGCGAGGGCGGCCGCGGGCAGGCAGGCAGCGATGCCGGCGAGGGTGAGCCACGGAATGATGCGAGAGCGGAACATGCAAACCTCCTCAAGGTGCCATGGGATCGCCCGGAACTGAACAAGTGATAGTACGGCACAGAGCCTGTGCTGCGGCGCTCGTTCGGCCGAGTCTCCCAGGAGACACAAGAGGATACGCATGGGCTGGGAATTTAGTTCCGGACTGGGCGTCCATGCGGGACTGGGCGTCCATGCGGGACTGGGCGTCCATGCGACTGGCCGTCCAGGCGTATGCCCTTGCGGGCTTCAGATCTGCGCCGGGTTGAGCAACGCCGAATCAGCGGCGATGGGAGGAGGCGTCGACGCCAAAGCGCTGGGACATTTCGGCGTAGAGGAAGCCGCGGCCGGGGCGGTAGGGCTGGACCCATTCGCCATCGATGACGAACTGGGGAATGGCGTACTTGCCGACATGGGCAAAGACTTCGGCGGCAGCGTCGGGTGTGTCCTCGATGTCGATTTCGGTGTAGGGGATGGCGTGGGTTTCGAGGAAGCGTTTGGCTTCACGGCAATCGCGGCACCAGGAGGCGGAGTAAACGAGGACCTGCACGGGTTTCATCGTATCGCAACAAGTTCATCGTTCAGCGGAGAGCGTACAGAGTTCAGGGTACGGAAGTCAGGATGCGGGATGCCATATTTTCGTTGGCAGGCGCTGGGCCTGCATGTCCGGCGGTGGGGATCCGCCGGACAGGACAGGGCTAATTGAGGGAGAAGACGACGTTGATGGTG
>DASRRO010000123.1:0-16118 GCA_035656855.1 Acidobacteriaceae bacterium
CTGCGGAGCCCCCGCCGTAAATGCATCCGCCGCGGTAAACATCGCGCGCATCACCGCTTCCGCCGGCTTCTCGCGGACCTTCAGCGCCGCCGCGATCATCCGCTCCTCGCCCCACTCCTCATCGTCGTGCGTCATCGCCTCGCTGATGCCATCCGTGTACAGCACCAGCAAGTCTCCCGCCTCCAGCGTCAGCGACTGCTCCGTGTAGGGCGCAAACGGCAACAGACCCACCACCGGCCCGTCCGCCTCCAGACGGATCACCTTCCCACCCCGCAGCAGTACGGGCGGATTATGCCCCGCATTCACACACTCCAGCCGACGCGTCCGCGGGTCGTACGCCGCAAAGAAGAAGGTCGCGTACCGGTTCGACGCCGACGCCTCATACACCAGCACGTTCACCTTGTGCATCAGCTTCGCAAAATCCCGCGGATTATCCAGCGTGACCCCGCGCAGGCTCGCCCGCAGGCTGGCCATCAGCAGCGCCGCCGAGATGCCCTTGCCCGACACATCGCCCACCGCCAGCCCGATGCGCCCGTCCTCCAGCTCGATCACGTCGTAATAATCGCCGCCCACCCCCAGCGCCGCCCGGCACGCGCCCGCCACTGACGCGCCTTTCAGCTCCGGCATCTGCTGCGGAAACAGCCGTTCCTGCACCTCGCGCGCAATCTCCATCTCCCGATTCACGCGCTCCCGCTGTGCCGCCTCCGCCGCCAGGGAGTGCGCCAGTTCACTCACCTCCAGCGCCAGCCCCGTTTGCCGCGCCACCGTCGTCAACACCTGCAGATCCGTGCGCGACCACGCCGCCTCCGAGCGCTTCGGTCCCAGCGCCATAACGCCCATCAGACGGTTCCGCCCCGGCAGCGGCAGCAGCAATTCCGCGTTCAGCACATCCAGCGCCTTCCGCTCCGCCGTCCCCGCCATCAGGTACCAGGCGTCCGGATCTTCCCGGTACAGTCGCGCCGGTTCATTCGAGTTCGCAAGGTATCGGATCGACGATGCCTGCGCGGGCAGCGTAAGCGATCCATCTGCCGCCACTCCCACCGCTTCCTCCACATAGAACACATCGCCGCGCCGCAGCAGCATGGCAATTTGCCGGATGTGCAGCGTCTCGCAAATCCGCCGCGCCACCGTCTCCAGCAGCGGCTGGGTTTCGGTAAAGCGCCGCACCTCGTCTGACAGCTCGTTCAGCATCACTTCCGCGTTATAGGCCTCGCGGAAGAACCGCCGGTCCAGCCACTGCTGCAACCGGTTGCTGACTCCAAAGCGCAGTGCCAGAATCAGCGCGAAAAAAACCATCGCCGCCCACACATCCGATGCCTGCGGCTGGCGTCGCTCGATCATGGGGAGAAACAGCCGGAACCCGATCACCGCCAGCAGCACGATCTGCACCACCCACAGCGACGCCTTCGCCAGCGCATAGCGGGTGCCGCTGCGCAGCAGCGCCCGCACGTCCATGGCCCGCTGCACCACCACCACATAGGCCAGGGTCAGCGGCGCGAGCATAAAGACGACCGCGCCCAGATAACGCACCACGTACCAGCGCGGCTCGAAGCTCGTGCTCGTCACCCCAAAGTGCGGCAGCAATACGAACACCAGCAGCAGAGATCCCACGCCCACGCTCATGCCCGTCAGCAGCACCCGCAGCCGTCGCCGCGCGTCCTGCGTGGAGGCCGACCGCAGCTTGTCCACCGTCAGGACCAGGAACAGCCCCACCCACAGCAGGTTTAGAGAATTCACCACCGCGCTCGCCGCGTCGCTGGCATGCGTCAGCCATCGCCCGTCACCCCCGCCGTAATACTCCATGTAGATCGACGGGTAAAGAATCGCGAGGCTCACGCCGAAGATGCCCAGCAGAACCCACTTCGCCCACGGCGCCTTCGCATCGATCCGTGACCGCTCCGGGAAATATACGCCGAACAGCAGCAGCGCCGGAGCCCCCGCCAGCTGGATCGTCTGATACCAGAACTCCCGCAGAAACAGCCCCACCCCCGTCGCCAGTCCGCTGTTGATGAACACGCAGCTGGGAAACGTCAGCAGTACCAGCAGCAGCCATGCGTTGCGATCCGACGGCCGCGTGAATACCACCCAGTACCCGATCAGCAGACACACCAGCGTCAGCAGGCCGGTAATGAAAAAATCTCTCCAGAAAGCCAGCACCGGCGAAATCCTGCCGTGCAGCAGCTCATTGCGCGCCAGCGTCAGTGTCCCGGTCCCGGTGCTGCCGTTCGGCCGCGCATACTCCACATCGAGAATGTCGCCCGGATGGCTTTCCGCCAGAATCGTGTCCCATTGCGCCGTGCCCGTGTAATCCGCCCCATTCAGTTGCTCAACGCGGTCCCCGGCGGCCAGACCCACAGCCTTCGCCTCGGGCTTCAGTCCCCCTTCATAAATCTGGCGCGAATCCGATCCGAACCGGAATGGAATATCCACCCTCTGATCCCAGTGCACCTCGTTCTGCCATAGGTCCACCACCCCCGCCGTCCAGTAGCTCAGGCTCGCCAAAATCCAGAGACCGATCAGGAAGCGCAGTACGCCCGGCGATAAGTCTTTCTTCCGTCGTTTCATCCGTGGGGACATGGTATCCCGCCCGGGTCCGCTCGACAGAGTGGAAATCGCTCTCCCCCGTACCCGGCGTTAGACTTGATACGCATTCCGGAGGGCTCACGTTCATGCGTCTCTCGTCGCTTGCCGCCGCCGCTGCTTTTCTGGCCGCCTCCTGCACCGCCCAGTCCCGCCCGCCTATCCTCGGCGTCTCCCATATCGCCGTCTATACCAGCAACGCCACCCAGGCCGAGCACTTCTACGTCCAGCAAATCGGCCTCAAAAAAGCCTCCGACCCCGAGAATCCCCAGGGCACCCGCTACTACGTCAATCAGGAACAATTCGTCGAGGTCCTGCCCCTGCCAGCGAACACTGGCACCGACCGCCTCGATCACCTGGGCTACATCACGGCCAACGCCGGCCAGCTCCGCACCTATCTCGCCGCCAAAGGCGTCACCGTCCCCGACAAGGTCGAGCACGCCTCCGACGGCAGCCTCTGGTTCGACGTCAAAGACCCCGAGGGCAACACCGTCCAGTTCGTCCAGCCTCCCGCGCATCTGCTCTCTGAAAAAGCCACTGACTCGCTCTACTCCCTGACCGGCGCCAATCCCATCGGCCGCCGCATGATCCACGTCGGCATGCTCGTCCACTCCGCGGAAAAGGAGAACGCCTTCTACCGCGACCTCCTCGGCTTCCAGCCCTACTGGCACGGAGGCATGCAGACCGGCAAAACCGACTGGATCTCCCAGCAGGTCCCTAACGGCCACGACTGGCTCGAGTACATGCTCACCAGCGGACCCTCCGGCAGCGGCATCCCTGAGCAGGTCTCCCAAAAGCAGCTCGGTGTTCTGAACCACTTCTCCCTCGGCGTCCTCAACATGGAGAAGTCCGTCACCACCCTCGACGCCGAAGACCGTCTCGCCGGCGAAGCGCCCCGCCCCCAGATTGGTCGCGACGGCAAATGGCAATTCAACCTCTATGACCCCGACGGCACCCGCGTCGAGCTCATGGAGTTCACCGCAGCCTCCAAACCCTGCTGCTCCGGATTTACCGCCGAGAACCCTGCCCCCACCGGCCAGCCCTGACCAAAACCGGCCTGGCCGGCCGAGAGATGGTTGCCCATCCCCGATCCTTGTCCGCTATCGGCTATACGCTGTCCGCTGCAGGCCCCCCGCGCAGTACCCGGACGCCTGCTGCGCAGTAACCGCCTGGCCCTGCCCATTGATCTCTGTCGCCGTTACCCAATGGGAATGGTCGAAACCCCGTACTCCTCGCACAATCAGCTATACAGAACGCACCAGAGCCTCCGCTCCCCTGGTCGCGTCGCCCTGGAGGAGACGCCATGAACCGAAACCAACTGCTTCTCAGCCATCTGCTGCACGACACCTGCGGCGCAGATCTTATCGAGTACGGCCTCATCGCGGTCGCCCTGCTCCTCACCGTGGCCGCAGCCGCCTCATCTACCACTGTCAGGCTGGTTACCGAGATCAACGTCCTGGCGATCCTCGCCGCCACCTGCATGGTCACTGCTGTCGTCGGATTCGTGCTGCCGCTGACCGCCGCCATCAAGGGCCACTGATCCCACAACGGGCACCGGCCGCGGCCCCCCGCCTCCCTGCGGCTTCGCCTGCCCGCGCGGATATGCGTACAGCCGCACCCGGTAGACCCGGAACGCGTGCGCATCCATCAGCAGGGCCCGCCCCTGATCGCTCTGGTCCCCGTTCAGCTCCCGGGTTGCCGTCCACCGCCCATCCGCGTAGCCCATCTCCTCAACGCCGGCGATCCCGGCCGCCTGTCCGTCCACGTCCGGATCGCAGAACAAAAATTCCCAGGCGGATACCCGTCAGCAGTCTCCTCACATCAGCCTCCCCACCCCATTACCGAAACAGCCTCAGCGGAATCGCATCCGCCATCGCCCGATATCCCGCCACCGATGGATGCAGATGATCCCCCGAATCGTACTTCGCCAGCATCCGCTGCGGATGCTCGGGATCGCGGATTACCTTGTCGAAATCCACCACCGCGTCGAAATGTCCCGGCGTCCGAATCCACGCGTTGATCGCCTCCCGATCCTCCTCGCTCTCCGGCCCGGGATGGTAATACCCCGACCCCGCAAACGGTGTCAGCGTCCCCCCAATCACCTTCAGCCCATGCTCGTGCGCGCGCAACACAATCTGCTCATATGTCCCAAGCACCCGATGGACCAGATCCTGGTGCTCTGTCGCCGGCACTGCGCCGAGCCGTGTCAGCCCTCCCACATCGTTGATCCCTTCCAGCACAATCACCCACCGCGCCCCCGCCTGCGCCAGCACATCGCGATCGAAGCGCGCCAGCACATCCGGACCCAGCCCATAGTCCAGCAGCTGGTTTCCGCCAATCCCCTCGTTTAGCACACCGATTTTCCGCGTCGCCGGTGAGGCCTGCAGCCGCTCCGCCAGATCGTCCGTCCACCGGTCATTCCCATTCGTCGTCGTCGCGTGCCCGTCCGTAATTGAGTCACCCAGCGCCACCACGTCGCCCCCGTGCTTCGGCGCCGGCACTTCGATTCCTGAAACCTGATACCAGTGATCAATAGGTTGCGCGCCCGGCAAATCCAGAGCCGCCACTTGATTTCCATGCACGTAATAGCTTGTGGCACGCGACCCTGGATGCCCTGTCTGATCCAGCCCGATTCCCCAGCGCAGATAGAAACTCACCGCCACGTTCGACAACGCCATCACTGGGAATGCCACCGGATCCGACCAGTACTCCGCCCCAGGTGGCACTGTGACCGACGTCGCCCCAAAAAAAGTAACTGCCGTATCCGTTCCAGCCACAATCGTTCCTGATGCCGACGATACCGGCCTCGCCAGATGAATCGCTCCAAACGTCATAGGATTGGATCCCCAGGCGTTCGAAAGCCGAATCCGCACCATGGAACCGCCAACTGAAAGATGAAATACCTGTCGGATCGTCGCGTCCTGCGTGTCCTCCGGACGCATTGCATTCCACGGCTCCGGGGCCTGCTGCGATGCAGCCCAGGTTTCCATCCAGGAAATGGACGCTGTCTGCGACTGCGCCGTGCCGAGCCCCGGTGAAAAACCAGCGATCAGGAAGAGAGAAAGGGAAAAAACAGAGAACTTCCGACTCAATCTCATGGCCGTCCCCATCCTACTCAAGCCGGCCACGGCGGCGCAGGCACACGTCCCTCCCATCGGGACGCCCCGCAACCCAGCACAACCTCACAAGACTGTCGGAACCTGGCCTACTGCCACAAACTGCGTGAGCGCCGGTACTGCTTCATCAGCAGCCCCACGGCCAGCCCGATCAGGACTCCGGCGATGATTCGCAGAAACATGGTACGTTCTCCCGCGCTCCGATCCCTCGTACCGTTCCGGACCCACGCGCATGTCGTGACGGGGATCAAGATGGGCTTCCCCGTCTTAACATACTCATGCTTCGACCCCCAGCGCGATTCCCCCTCAGCGGTATCGCCCTCGCCCGAGCGCGGGACGCCTTTCGTAACCCGGCGACCGCAGTTGGCCGCTCCGGGCAGCCGATTCCTGGCCCACGGTACCTCCGCGTTTTGCGTCGATCAAACGTTTTACTAGAAGTTCTCGGCCATGATATCGTTTGGAACGGCATGCGATTTCCCCCCCGGCTCCATCGATACCGTTCCGCCCTCAACTTTGCGTCGCCCCTGGCTCTCCTCGGTGGCATGCTCCTGGTCCTTCTCGCCCCCTCCCTCCCCGCGCAATCCTCTGCTGCGCCCGCCATGCCCGGGTGGGGAGGCGTCCTCCGCAGCGGCACAGGCCTGCCCATCTCCGGAGCCACCATCACCCTCGCCGGACCGTCCACCCTCAGCATCACCACCGCCGCAGACGGCAGCTTCCGCTTTCTCCATCCTCTGTCCGGCGCCTGGACCCTCTCCGTCCGCCTGCCTCATCGGCCCGCCACCGCCGGCATGACCGTTCAGATTCCCGGCCCCGCCGCCGCTCTCACCCTCTCGCCCGGCAATACGCTCTCTCTGGCTGCGGTTCCCCTGCCCGCCAACTCCACGCCGGACCAGACATCCCGCGACGCCACAGGAGGCGAACAGCTCTCCAGCCAGGCAGTCAGCCAGCTGCCCCTCAACGGCCGCGACTTCAGCACCCTCCTGCTGCTCGCTGCCGGCACCATGACTGACGCCAACGGAGCCACCAACTTCACCCAGCAGTTCGCCATCAACGGCCAGCGCGGCGTCGGGGCCGTCTTCGCCATGGATGGCGCCGACACCACTGACCCCGAGATGGGCGGCGCCGCCTTCAGCAACTTCAACGTCGACGCCATCCAGGAGATCCAGTCCTCCTCCGGCTGGATGCCCGCCGAAATCGGCCGCGGCGCAGCCGGCTTCACCAACATCGTCACCCGCTCCGGCAAAGATGGCTTCCACGGCTCCTTCTTCGAGTTCATCCGCAACTCCGCCCTCGACGCCCGCAACTACTTCGACTTTCCTCCACCCGGCAGCAACGAGCGCATCCCGCCCTTCCATCGCAACGAGTTTGGCTTCACCAACGGCGGCCCCGTTTTCATTCCCCATCTCTACGACGGCCACGGCCGCACCTGGTACTTCGGCCAATATCAGGGATTTCGCCAGGTCCTCGGCACCACCCAGGTCCTGCCCATGCCCACCCCTCCCGAACGCCAGGGCTTTGACACACTCACCTTCTCTGACGGCTCCACCGACACCCTCGACGTCCCCGTCAATCCGCAGATTGCCGCTGTCCTCGCCCGCTATCCCGTTCCCAACCACCCCAGCGGCGCGTATGGCGCGCGCACCTACGCTACCCACAGCAACGTTGTCACCGACGCCGATCAGTTCTCCATCCGCATCGATCAGCAACTCGGCAATAAAGGCCAGTTCTTCGCCCGCCTTACCGAGGACAACCTGACCGGACCCACTACCAATCCCGATCAAACCACCATCGATCCCAGCTTTGGCGTCCAGTACATCGACCGCCAGCGCAACGTCGCCTTCAGCTATACGCGCACTGCCTCGCCCCACCTCACGTGGACTTCCGCCTTCAGCATCATCCGCACCACGCCCGGATTTCCCACCCCCAACCGCACCGATCCCGCGGTCAAGTTCGTCGACGGCCTCTTTGAAGGCTTCAACACCGCAGGCGGCTCCGTCATGCAGGCTTACGGGAACGTTTTCCAGGGCCAGCAGAACTTTACCTGGATCCACGGCGCGCACAGTTTCAAATTCGGCGCGGAAGCGCGCCTCAACCGCGACACCACCTACTTCGGCATCAGCCCCAACGGCGAATACGATTTCGGCGGTGGCACCGTCTACTCGCCCATCTTCATCCCCTCGCAGAGCGGCCTCCATAACATCAACCCCGGTGACCCGCTCCCCGACACCCTCTCCAGCCTCCTCATCGGCTACCCCTACGGCTACACCGTCGCCGTCGCCCCACCCTACTTTTCCAGCGGACCCCACACCGGCCCTGCTGCCATCAGCCGTAACGATTTCAATTTCTACCTCCAGGACACCTGGAAGATGACCCCGCGCCTCACTCTCGACTACGGCCTGCGCTTTGAGTACTACTCGCCCATCACCGAGCGCGCCCACCGCACCTCCAGCTTCCGCGAGGTCCACCCCCCCGCTGGCCAGGAACAGCAGTACCTCATCAATCCCCAGCCCGGTTATCGCAACGGATGGAACGGCTGGGGACCCCGCGTCCAGTTGAGCTGGCGTGCGCCTCACCAGCTCCTGGTTCACCTCGGTGGCGGCATCACCGTCATCCCGCCCAACATCTGGCAGGACAATTTCCTCACCGGCTCAACCCCCTTCGCCGTCTATCCCCGAATCAACGCCGCCCGCAATGCCGAGATTCCCTACGGCTTTCAGATCACCCCCGCCGAGCTGCCCCGCACCTACAACACCGCAGGCCAGGATGTCTTCGCCACCGCCGGCGACAATCCGAAAAAAGTCCCCGCTAACACCGTCATGGACGTCAACCGCTACCAGCAGGACCTGGCCAACCTCTCACCCAGCCACCAGCTTTCCCTGCTCACCCTCAGCGCCATCGATCCCCGCTTCGGCGATGGCTTCCTCCAGACCTGGACCCTCGGCCTGGAACGCGTATTCGCTGGCCTCACCGCCGACGCCGCCTACGTTGGCACCGAATCCTTCCGCCTCCCGCGCGCCTCCTACCCCAACGGCTTCCCCGGCGCCGACCCCGGCTTCGCCCCCTATACCCGGTTCGACTCCAGCGGCAACGTTACTGGCGGCTTCGGTCTTGAAAACGTCATTACCGATACCGCCCACTCCTCTTACCACGCTCTGCAGACTTCGCTCGCCGGCACCATCCGCCACGGCGGCCCGGGCCTTCAGGCCGGCTACACCTGGTCCAAATCCATTGACGACACCAGCTCGGTGGTCGGCGGCACAGGATCCACCGGCGCCATCGCCCTGCCCATTCCGCAGAACCCTTTCGACAACCACCCCGAGAAGGGCCCTTCCACTTTCGACATCACCCACGGCTTCAGCGTCAGCGCCGCTCAGGCGCTTCCTTTCCGCTCCCTCTTCCACGCCGCGCCCGCTGCCGCCACCAATGGGTGGGAACTGCTCAGCATCTCCAGCATCAACACCGGCTCGCCCTTTACTGTCTATTCAGGTATCCAGCAGACCGGCGCCGGCACCAACGGCAGCGACCGTCCCGACCAGGTCGCGAAGCCGCAGCTCTCTACCGCCCACAGCGCCACCCGCCCCCGCGAGGACTACTTCGGCCGCGGCGCCGATAACGCCTCCTTCTTCTCCATCCCCATCGATATCCCTGGCGGCACCGGCCCCAACTCCGGACGCTTCGGCACCCTCGGCCGCAATACCTTCCGCGGCCCCGCCTACTACGACTTCGATTACGCCCTCATCAAGAGCACGCCCTTCGGCCGTCGCGCCAGTGGCGTCGAGCGCACCGACCTCCAGTTCCGCGCCGAGTTCTTCAACATCTTCAACATCGTCAACATGGGCCTGCCCGCCAACACCATCAAGGGCTCCGGCTTTGGCATCATCAGCAAAACCGCCGGAACCTCCCGCCAGATTCAGTTCTCTCTGAAATTGATCTACTGATCCGCCGGAATTGTCGCCCTGAGCCCCTTGCGGAGAAAGCCCGTGGAACCACGCATCCCTCTTGAGAAAGGCCTTCAGCCCCGGCGCGTTTGTATCAGGGCATGACTTCAGTCGTGCCGCAGATCCCTCAGAAATGAACCGCCCTTCAGCCCCGGCGCGCCGCAGGCGCGTGCGGAGAAAGCCACGGGTTTTAACCCGTGGAACCACGCATCCCTCTTGAGAAAGGGCTTTAGCCCCGGGCTCCGGGCTGAAGCCTGAATGACCTCGAGCCCGTCACCCCTTGCTCGCCCCTAAAACGAAAACGTGATCGTCCCCGTCACCGCACGCGGCGTCACATAATGCGTCCCGCTGAACGTCGACAGGAAGTTATACAGCGCATAGTCATTGGTCACGTTGATCGCCGTAATCTGCGCGCCCCACTTATACCGATCCCCGTGGAACAGGTTGTCCTCGCCCAGCGCCATGTCGAACAAACTCCGTGGTGCAGTCCGCGGCGGGTTCCTGTCGTTGTCCCCCGTCCCCGGCGCCGGAATATTCACCAGATCGGACCCGTACTCCGACGCCAGACACTCTGCCGGCAGCGGATGTCCCGGCGTCGCCTGCACTCCGTTGCACGACAGCCCAGCCTCGAATTCCTCATCCGCATCCAGACCGCTCAGGTCCACCGCCGGCTGCCCGTTCAGCATTGTCGACGTGTCGCCGCACGCGCTGTTGGGATCGTTCGACACTGGGTTGTAGCACGGCACCGACCCCGCCACCAGCCCGCTGTCATATCTCCAGTTAAAGCTGTACCAGGGCATATGTTTCCACGGCAGCTGATACTGCAGATGCGACGTCTGGTTGAACCGTTCATCGTGGTCGATGCGGAACGGCAACCCCGTCTGCCCCACCGTCGCCCCCGCGCCCCCCACCTGCGGCGGAAAGAATCGCGCCGCCACCGACGACATCACCACATACGCGCTGAATCCGTGCATCGGCGTCACATTCGCCCGCAGCGCGAACCCAGGTATCTTCGATTTATCCCACTCGATCGGAAACGTAATCGGCGTATTCCCCAGCACGCTGAAGTCGTACGCGTTGTTTGTGTACTTCCAGATGTACTCCCCGCTCACCACAAAGTGCCGCCCCGCCACTTGCTGAAACCCCATGTGATATTCGTTGCGATACCCCGGCGCCAGCGCTCCTGAGTTCCCCGCCTGGCAGCCCAGCAGCGGATTCACCACCGCATCCAGGCACCCCTGGCTCGCCAACACCAGATTCTCGTTGAATGGCGTCTCCAGCGTCCGCGCATACGATGCCCGCAGCACCGTATTCGTCCGCGTGAACGTGTACGAGCCGCCCAGCCGCGGCTCCGCCTGCGTCGCATCCGTCAGCCCGTTGTAGATGTCGCCGCGGATCCCCACATTGAAGTGCCAGTGCCCCGCCGTGATCTGATCCTCGACGTACAGCGCCAGCTCCTTCACATCCGTATGCCCGCGAAAGTTATAGAACCCTCCGCCCCGCGTCAGATCGTACGGCAGCAGCGTCGTGCACGGCGGACCCGTCGGCACATTGCCCGCCATGCAGCCCAGCGAATTCAAATAGCTCGGAGACACGATCCCCAGCACGTCGCTCTCATCCAGCGGCGTCTGTTCGTACATCGCGCCGAACTTCACGTTGTGCGCGCCCTTCACCCACGACAAATCCGTGTGCACCCCTTCATTCGTCAGGCTCCGATCCTGCCGGATGCTCTGCTGCTGCACTGGTCCCAGATCCGCCAGCGGATCCTGGCTCCCGTAGTAGTGATAATTGTCCTTCCGCAGATAGGCGCCAAGGTTCCACACCGATGTTGAGTTGATCACCCGCGTGTACGTCGGTGAAATGTCGATCGTCCCGATCTTCGACCGCTGATCCGTCGCTCCTGTCACCGCCGCGCCCGCCGGATTCACCCCGCCCGCGTTCCCGTTGTCATACGTGTTCGGCGTCTGGAACCACGACCGCGAATAGTTCAGGTTCAAATGCAGCGAGTTCACCGGATTCATCGTCCAGTCCACCCGGTCGAACACGTTCTGCTCGTTCCCCTTGTCATGGAAGATCGTGAACTCCGGCGCATCCAGAAACCGTCCCGTGTTCAGCCCGTTCGTGGAGAGAAAGTTCCCCCAGTTCTGCTTCCCATAGCCAAGGTCCAGGCCGCCCGTCGCCGACCCGAAAGATCCATACGACGTGGTCACCTGCCCCATTGGCTTCATGTCTCCCTGCCCCGACCGCGTCGTCACCTGGATCACCAGGCTCGTCTTGTCGCCGTACTCCGCCGGTGGCGCTCCTTCGATCACCTGCATCGACTGCACCGCCGTATCCGGCAGCTGGTTCGAAAACGCCTTGCTCTGCTGATCCGTGATCGGCTGCCCGTCCACCGAAAAGGAGTTCTCCGCGTGATCGCCCAGCCCGTGAAACATCCCGTTGGAATCCGCCGTCACGCCCGGCGTCGACAGCGTCACCAGCGAGCTCAATCCCGACGACTGGCTTTCCAGCGGAATCTCCCCAAACGACTTCCGGTCAATGTCCGTGTTCATGTTCGCCGCGCTGTTCACCAGATCCTGTGCGTTCACCTGTACCGTCGTCGCCGCCGCCCCAAGGCTCAGGCTCAGCGGAACCGCCACAGGAGTGGCCGAGCGCACCTCAACATCCTTCGCCACCGACGTAAAGCCGGTCATGCTCACGCTCAGGTGGTAGGAGTTATACGGCACGTTCGTGAACTGAAAATGCCCCGCGCTGTCCGTCGTTGTCGTCTGTTGATGCTGGCTTACCGGATTCTCAATGGTCACCGCAGCCCCCGGCAGAACCGCGCCCGTCGGATCCGTCACCGTCCCGATGATCGTTCCCGACGTCGCTCCCGCCTGAGCTGCCGCCGGCACACTCAACCCAACTGCACTAAAAAGAAGAGAAAGAGAAAGAACCACGCCACGCAGACACGTGCGCATACACGACCTCCATTGGAAATGTGGATTGTCCCTGGGGTTACAACCGTCTTCAGGCGAAGACTGGGACAGGCGGAGGTCGATTGGCCAGCTTAAGAACGAAGCGTTGCCGCGGAGTCGGTGCCACCCGCTCCGCGACCCGGTGCACCACCGGCTGGGAACTCAGAATTACTGCGACCACGGCGACTACCTGCACCGCCTGGTGCGCCGTCACGCAAAGCGCGCAATCCTGATCGACCTGGCCGTTGGGGTGGGAATGGGCAACGTGAACAACCCCGGTGAACAGCACCAGCGCAATGCAGACGATCCCCAGGATTGATACCCAGGAGGACCACCGCCCGCGTCTGGCTCCCACAAAGCCCATATAGCTTGACTATACCGTGCACCCATTCGCTGCGCCAACCGACCATTCCTGGCAGACACTCTCAGGGATGCTCAGGCCGGGCCACCGTCACTGAGCTGTGAACGCGGGAGCCGCCTCATTTGCTTCTGAGTAGCGCTCCCATCCGTTGCCTCCAGCGTGCTTCACCCGGTAGAGGGCGACATCGGCAGCTTTAAACAACGTCGCCTCATCCACACCGTCCTGCGGGTAACTCGCTGTGCCGATGCTGAGAGTTGTGGCCAGGATCGCCCCATTGACCGGGAGCGGGTCGCGAACGCTGCCGGCCAGTCTGGAGCAGAGCGCGGCGATGCCGTCCTGGTCGATAGCATCGGCGACCAGCACTGCAAATTCATCGCCGCCCACCCTCGCGACGAAATCCGACTGGCGCATCGCCGCATTCACGCGCAGCGCTACGGCCTTCAGCCACGCATCGCCGGCGTCGTGCCCCCATGCGTCATTGATCTCCTTGAATTTGTCGAGGTCGAAGAGCAGAAGCGTAAAAGAGCCCCTCTCATGGCGCTGGACCGAGGCCAACAGGCGGCGGAAATAGTCGGTGAACATCCGGCGGTTGGGCAGGCCGGTGAGCGCGTCGGAATGGGCCATCTGCTCGAGCTGGCGCCGGCTCTCCTCCAGCTCCTCGGTGGTCTTTCTTATCTCGGCCGTCCGTTCCTCCACGCGCCGCTCCAGCTCATGCTGCCGCGCCCTCAGGTAAGCCGTGCTGGATCGGTAAGCGACGGTGAGGATGAACAACAGCAGCAGCAAGCCTCCGATTCTGGCCCATGCCGTCTGAAACCACGCAGGAATCACGCGCATGTCGAGCCGCCGTACCGGTCCCCAAACCCCATCGCGATTGGAACCGCGCAGCTCAAGCGTGTAGCTTCCCGGCGGCAGATTGGTATAGCTGGCAGTCCGGCGCGTGGCCGCTGCTGTGATCCAGTCCTTGTCGAAGCCATCCAGCTTGTAGGCGTAAAGCTCGCGACCCGGCCCTGTGTAGTCAAGAGCGGCGAACCCGACCTCCACCCGATTGGCATCGTGCCGGATACTCAGGACCGGCGTCGCGCCAGTTTGATTAAAGAGATCCGCAGCGACGGGCGCGCCGCCCGCCAGGATATCCGTGACCACCACCGGCGCCGCGTAACGCCAGGGGCGAACCTCCGTCGGATCGACAACCGTCACCCCGCCATCGCCGCCAAAGATCAGCCGCGCATCCTGGCTATTGCTGCCGGATTTGACCCAGTAAGCAGGAATCGCAACACCATCGGCCTGGCGCAGCGGCGTGACCGCAAAGGTTCGCGGATCGATGACCGCAAACCCGTCGTCCGTACTGACCCAGAGTGCTCCGTCGGCTGCCTCGAGAATATCGTCCGCATTGGTGTTCGGCAGCCCCTGCAAAAGGGTGCGGAATCGAGCCTCGCCCTTCGCATCGCGGCCTTCGAGAAGACAAACGCCGGCACCCCAGGTGGTGGCCCAAAGCCGATGCTGGCGATCGAGCAGCAGAGAGGTGACCGGCGCCCGCAGTCCGCTGGAGTCTGCCGGATTCACAGGCATCCGCTCCGAAACCTGAGTCGCCGTATCGTAGCGAACCAGCTCGTTGGCAGTCCCGATCCAGAGGTCGTTGCCGGCCCCCCGCGCCAGAACCGTAATCTCCGGAGTCGTCAGCGGTAAAGAAACGGGCTGCGGCGCGGTACGCGCGCCGTGCGACGCATCCGCACTCCAAAGGCCGCTATGGGAGCCAATCCAAAGAGTGTCGTTGTCGGCGAGTAAAGCATCCACGCGCACCGGCGCGCCCTGCGGCCCTGGAAGAGCGCTCAGGTGCTGCCCCTCAGGATCCATGCGAAAGACCCAGTTGGCTGTGCCCACGTACACAGTGCCGTCGGGCGCGGCCGCCAGTGCATTGATCTGGCCTCCCGGCAGCGGCGCGCCGGTACCGGCGGCGATATGCCGCAGCGGCTCGATATTCGCATCCGCAAGCGAGACAAGCTCGACGCCACCCGCATTCAGCCCCAGCCACAGGCGTCCAGCAGCAACCGGCAGCACCGCGGTGATGCCCGTGTCCGGGATGCGTCCGGATTGCCCGGCAACGCCGGTTCCGCCAAAAAAAGTGAGAATGCCGCCCCCCGGATGCGCGCGCCCCACGCCCTGGGTTGTGCCCACCCACACTGAGCCGGCCGCGTCCGTCAATAACGCAACCACCGAATCGCTGGGGAGGCTGCTGGGATACGCGGCGTCATGCGCGATGCGATGCGTCTGCAGCGTGCGTGCATCCACAGCCACGATGCCCCCACCCAGCGTGCCCAGCCAGACCACTCCCGGTTCCGCCTCGCAGAGCGTGTCGATCGATTCCTGGTCCAGGAGCGAGGCGCCTGTCCCGCTTTCATGAATCTGGCTTGCCTGCTGCGCGGAAGGCTCCATCACCCAGGCCCCCGCAGTCGTTCCGATCCACAGCCGGCCGGCGTGGTCGAACAGCAACCTCCAAACCCGAACGGTCGCCTGGCCGAAGATCTCCTGCCGGGTGAAATGTGCGCCTTGAGAGTCGCTGCGAAAGACGCCCAGCGGTGTCCCCACCCATATCCGGCATCCGGCCGGTACGGTCTCGCGCAAGGCCCATCACCGGTACCTGGCCCGTGGTTCCCTCCAGCGTCACGGGAGTGAACGTGCCCGTAACCGGGTCGAGATGATCGATCCCCCTGCGCGATCCCACCAATAGGCCGCCGGCGCCGTCGCTGACCATGGCGTAGACGGTAGGAAACTCCTGGTTTTTCCCAGGCGGCGCAAAAGTCTGAAAGCGGTCGTGCACTGCGTCGTAGCGCGCCACGCCGCGCGACCGGGTTCCAATCCAGAGCGTCCGCCGAGGATCGGTGTACATGGAATAGATATCGTTGTCGGGCAACGCGCCCGCAACACCCACCTGAAACTGATAATTGCGGAAGCGATAACCGTCCCAGCGAGAAACTCCGCTGCCGGTGCCCACCCACAGAAAGCCGTCGCCGTCCTGCGCCAGGGCCTGGACGATCGGGCTGGGCAAACCGTTGTTGCGATCCAGTTGCTCGAAAATGACATCGGCGCGGCGTGCTGGACCCTGCGCAAAGGACGTCGCAACCAGCGACAACGCGGCAACGCTTAACCACGCGAACCAGAACATCCG
>DASRRO010000124.1:0-1646 GCA_035656855.1 Acidobacteriaceae bacterium
CTCACCGTGACGCGGTTCAGTCCGGAGCGCTTCAGGTCGTGGGCCATCGGCGCCAGAAGATGGCCGTTCGTGGTCAGGGCGATATCGAGCGGCTCGGCGCTGAACGCTGGACGTGTGGCGGCGACCTCACGGATAAGGTCCAGCAGGCCGCGGCGCAGCAGGGGTTCGCCGCCGGTGAGGCGCACCTTCTCAACGCCCAGCGAGACGAACAGCCGAACGATGCGCGCGTAATCCTCGATCGGGAGCTCGGCATAAACAGCGCCTTCGTTGCCGGTCCGGCAATAGACGCATTTGTAGTTACAGCGGTCGGTAACGGAGAGGCGAAGGTCGGTGATGGCGCGCCCGTGTTTGTCCCGCAGCCGCGTCGCGGCGCCCACATCGGTACCCAGATCGGCCGTCCAGACCTCAGGATCGAGGACGGGCGCGGCGTCGAGAATGGGCGGCAATACGGCGGCCATAAGGCAACATTACTGCTTCGGATGCAGTTTCTGGAAGCCTTTCGGGGCTTCTCGTGGCATACTGGGGCCACTCTATGGGAGATAGCTTCCAGGGCCCGCACCCCCGGCGGTCGGCTGTATTCCCTTCCATGAGGTGCTTTGCCTGTGCGGACGACATCCATCCCGGCATGGCTGGGCCATCACGCCTGGCCGCTCTGGCTGCTGTTAGCAGCCATTCTGAGCTGCATTTTTCTGCTACGAATCTCCGCCTGGCTGCGGGAGAGAGCCATCCGCCGGAAACGGCGTGGCATTACGCAGGAGACCTTCACCGCACAGCTTGAGCAGTACGGGTTTGACCCTGTGATTACGTCTGCGATCTTCCGCTATATGCGGGAGGTGCAATTGGTTCCGTTCCCGGTGCTTCCGGGCGACGACCTGGATAAGGATTTGGGATTGAGTCCGGAAGAGATCGATCAGAGTGTGCGCGATCTTTCTATCGGGCTGCGACGGGAGTACAGCCCAGGGCTTCAGCCGGTTCCGCTGGTTACGGTGGAGGACCTGATCCGGCTGCTGCAGGCCTCGCCGCGGGTCATTCGCTCGGGTGTGGCCTGACGGCCGAGCGTTCCGGATGACCTGACGTTCGGTGCAGCGAAGTGTGACTGGAGATCCGCCTGGAGCATTGCTCCTGAAGGCGTATAGCGAAGCGGAAACCGTTCGGCCGTTTTCCTGCGAGGAAAACGGCGTTCGCAAATGTGACCAACGCCACGGCATCAGGAGAAATGCTTTAGATACCGACGCCGAACTCCAGTTCCTGCTGGTCGCCCGAATGGGCATAAATGTCGTACGGTGTGCGGCGGTGGAACTTGTAACGAGCCCGAAGCTCTCTTCCGACGACGACCCCGATGGCCAGCACGGTTATCCCGGCTGAAACCAGGCCTACGTTACGCATAAAGGTCCTGCCCCCCTCGGAAGCCGTGTCTTTTGCCCCGTGGAGTGAGCGATTACATTTCATGCGATGGATGATAACGCACCCCTGCAAATGTTGTGTATCACTGTCCTCTGCGACATCTGTGTCAGTACCTCTGTCACCATTACGCCGAAGTCAACAGCATGCGTTGGAATCAGATGCGCAAAACGCATTCGGCGTCTGCGCGCGGCGGTGAGTCAGCTCTTTGCGGTGGATGCCGGCGTCGCGGCGGGGGACGGCGA
>DASRRO010000125.1:0-63446 GCA_035656855.1 Acidobacteriaceae bacterium
CTTCATTTTCGTTCCATCGCTTACCGACTTCACCGCCGTCGGCGAGACCCTTGGCGTCGTCCGCCTGTGTGATATGTTCTTTCGCGCCGGGGATAGCTGCCGCGTCCAGCCCTCCCGGCTGGTCAACTTTGAGGAGATCCGCAATGGCAACGCTATCCTGCTGGGCGGCAGCCAGGCGTGGAGCGGCCGCGTCTTTCTCGATGCGGAGGGATTTCATCTCCAGGGCGGCATCATCCTGAACCGCAACCCCCAGCCGGGCGAGAGATCAGAGTACAAACCGGAATTCGACCCGGTTACTAATCAGCTAACCCGCGACTACGCGCTTGTCCTCATGCTCCCCAATCAGGAGAAGGAGAACCGCGTTCTGCTCATCTACGGCATCTACACCCAGGGGTCTCAGGCGGCCATCGAGTACCTGATGGACCCGGAACGCATGACGGTCCTGCGTAAGGCTCTCATGGCAGCTTCTCCCGATCGCAGGACGATCCCGCCTTATTTTCAGGCGCTGCTCACCACGACCGTTGAAAACGCAGTTCCTGGTACGACATCCCTGGTGGCAATTCGCAGAATTCTCAACTGAATTCGGCGCTTAAAGGCGGGGATCCTTCGGGGTGACGGTTCGATGGTCTCCACCAATATTGCGAAGACTCAGCCAGCAGTGAGGCGAGCGTGCCGCGGAATTGGCTCTCCGTTCCCTGAGTCAGGAATTCTCGACGGGGAGGGAAATGAAGAATGTCGTCCCGCGGCCAACCTCGCTCTGGAACGTCAGGCTGCCCTTGTGGCGGTCGACCACGGCGCGGGCAATCGCGAGGCCCTGCCCGGTTCCGCGGCCGACCTCCTTGGTGGTAAAGAAGGGATCGAAGATGCGGTCCCGAATGCCTTCGGGAATGCCGGCGCCATTGTCGGCGATGGCAATGAGCACCTGATTGCCCTGGGCTTCGGTGCGCACGCGAATTTTGCCTTTCTGGCCGGTGTGCTGGAAGACGTCAGCGATGGCATGGGCTGCGTTGACCAGCAGATTGAGAAACACCTGGTTCAGATCGCTGACACTGCAGACCACCATGGGCAGCTCACCGAAGTCGGTTTCGACGTCAGCGACATACTTGAGTTCGTTGCGCGCGACGGCAAGAGTGTTGAGCAGAGCCTTGTTGAGATCGGCGCGGACGTGATCCCGGCTGTCGGGGTGGGCGAATTCCTTCATAGCGCGAACGATGGTCACGACGCGCTCGACGCCTTCCCGGGTCTGGGCCAGGGCCTCGGGAATTTCGCGCACGAGGTAACCGGTGTCGAGTTTTTCTTCGAGCTGCCGGAGCTCGGCGGCGAAAGCGGGGCCGGATTGCCCGCAAAAGGCACGGAGGGCGGAGAGCAGTTCCTGAATCTGCTGGAAGGAGTCCTGCAAGAAGCGCACGTTATCGCCCACGAACTGCAGCGGCGTATTGATTTCGTGGGCAATGCCGGAGGCCAGCCGGCCGACGGACTCGAGCTTCTGTGCCTGGCGCAGTTCCATTTCGGCCAGATCGCGACCGGTGATGTCGCGTGCAATCGCCTGAATGCCCACCGCGTTGCCATCGCGGTAGATGAGGCGGGGGCTGACTTCCAGCGTGACGCGACGATCATCTTTGGTGCGGATGTCGAATTCGATCTTGGCGGGCGCAGCGCCGGCCACCATACGGTTGACGAGGACGCGGATGGACTCGCACTGAGCAGCTTCGACCAGATGACACAGATTCATCCGGGTTGCTTCTTCGCGGGAATAGCCCATCGTCTGTTCGGCGAGGCGGTTGATTGAGGTGATGTGAAGATCGAGATCGAAAGTGTAGACGAGGTCGCTGGCGTTTTCGAAGAGCTCGCGATAGCGTTCTTCGGACGCGCGCAGACGATCCTCGGCCAGCTTGCGGAGGGTTACATCCTCAACCTGGGTGATGTAGTGGGAGAGGTGGCCGCCGTTGTCCTGGGCCGCGAGGATCCTGACGCGCGCCCACAAAACCTGGCCGTCTTTGCGAATGTATCGCTTCTCCATCTCGACGGTTCTGACTTCGCCCAAAGTGAACCGCATCTGAGCCTGGCGGGAGCGCTGGAGATCATCAGGATGGGTAATCTTCGGCCATGCTCCGGAGAGGAGATCCCCCTGGGAGTAGCCGAGCATCTGACAGAGCGCCGCATTGGCATGCAGGAATCGGCCATCGAGAGCGACCATACACATGCCGTAGGGAGCGTCCTCGAAGGCCGTTCGAAAGCGATCCTCGCTTTCGCGGAGCGAGGCCTCGCCCCGTTTGCGTTCGACAAACTGGGCGATGTTATGGGCAACGGAGATGAAGGTCTGGCGCGCGGCATCGGTGAGCGATGTGCGGGAGAAGGCAGCGACCACTCCGAGGACGTCTTCGCTGACCTTGAGCGGGCAGACTGCGAGTGAGGCGAGATGCGCGCCGCCGGGGCAATCCGGATCGCCGAAGCAAAGCGCATGGCCGGAGAGGCTGATGAACTGCGGATCGCCGCCGGCGGCGATCCGGGTGATCTCGAAGGCATCGCGCAGGCGGGCGTCATCGTCGCCGGAGAGCGTTCCGGCGGCCGCCTGAAGCCGAAGGCCGCCCTCCTGCTCCGACAGGGTCCAGATACGGACGCAGGCGAGGTGCATGTGCCGGATGAGGACTTCGGCGCAGGATTGGAGGCCGCGCTCGAGACTTTCCGCGCCGGTGAGGGCGATGCCGATTTCACCGGCCAGCGTTGCCAGGCGATGGCGCTCCTCCATCTCCGCTTCGATTTGCCGGCGCTCGGTGATGTCGTGGTAGAGAGCGAGGACCTCCCGGGGCTCTCCGGGAACATCGAGAGGAACAGCGTATATCTCGACCTCAAGGAGCGCGCCGTCGTGACGACGGCGGCGGGTGGTGAAGTGGACGCTCTGCCCGGCCAGACAGGCGCTCATGTGGCCGCGAGAGTCGCGGTCCATCTCTTCGGGAACGACAAGGTCGTGCAGAAAAGCGCCATCCAGATCCTGATGGGAGTACAGGAAGAGGCGTTCCAGGGCCGTATTGGAGAGTCGGACGCGGCCTGCCTCATCCAGCACAGCGATCCCCATAGGGCTCACCTCGACGAGCGTGTTGAGGTAGGCGGTGTGCTCGGCAAGGCTCTGTTCCGCACGCTTGCGATCCGTAATATCGAGGAAGCTTTCGAGCAGATAAGAGCGGCCGGCGATGACCACGGGACGGACCGTCTTGATGATGGCGCGCTTTTCTCCGGAGACGGTGAGCAGCACGCGCTCGGAGTTGTCGACGGTCTGACCGAGATCGGTGACCGGACAGCGCCCGGTTTCCGCAGGGCAAACGAAGCGATGGCATACGGCGCCAACGATCTTCTCCGCGGGGAGGCCCACCAGGGAGAGCGCGACGGGATTGGCGTCGACGATGCGATGGGTTTCCGGGTCGATGACCATGATCCCGGTCTCGACGCCTTCAAAGAGGGCCTGGAGCCGGTCGCGCATCTGGAGGAGCTCCTGCTGCAGACCGGAGGGAGGGCCGTCGGCGGAGAGCGAGGACAAGGACAGCCCAGGTGCGTCTCCTTTGCAACCGGCGCAGGCGGCGGCCCCCGGCGAAGAGCCCGCAGGCGCGGCTCCGTCATGGAGCGAAGCGGGTGCCGCCCCCGCGAGAGAAATGTCTTTCACGGCGTCCCGGCACTTGCGGTTGCCCGGCCCTCGCATCGGACGTCGAATGCTGCGAGCCACTCGGGGAAACCCGAAAACCGGGCAGCCGAAAGAACTTCGAAGGTAATGAGGCACGCGACCATGGTGGCTTTCCCCTGCACCTCGATCACGTAGCCGCGGGTATCGGCGATGATGCGCTCCATCTCCATTTGTACGGCAGCGAGCGAGATATGGCGTTGAAGGACGGCGAGCAGAATGTCGCGGCGCCAGTGGAAAAGACGGTCTCCGGGCGCAATTGTGTTCTGCAGGAAGCCGGTCACGGTGCTCAGGTAAGCGGCGGTGGCACTTTCCCCGTAGCGCTGTTCCACGGTGTCCAGAACGCACAGGCGCAGCAGAACCGTATAGGTATTCGCGTCTTTGCCGATGGCGGGCTCCAGGCAGGCTTTGGCCTCCGCGGGCCCAGGCAGGCCGATCGGGCTGTGAAACTGCTCCCAGTCGGCCGGGGCAGCGGCAGACCAGTCGATCTGGCTGCGCTGCATGGCCCGCGCCTGGCTACTCAGCTCTTTCTCCTCAAGCGCACTGCGGTACTGATCGAGACCGCTGTTAATGGCGGCCACCAGCACCGACCTGGAACAGGGTTTGGTCAGAAAATGGAGGATCTGCCCGCGATTCACCGCGTCGATGGCCGTATGCAGGTCGGCATGGCCGGTCAGCAGCATGCGCGTCGTGCCCGGGGCTTTCTGACGGACCCGAGCGAGGAATTCGGCGCCGTTCATGCCCGGCATCTGCATGTCCGAGATGACCACCGCGAACGGGCCGTCGCGGTCTATCGTCTGCAGCCCCGCGCCGCCGCTGGTCGCCGTACGGATATCGAAAGACGAGTGCAGCATTCTCTGCACGGCTTCCAGTACGGAGGACTCGTCGTCGACAAACAGGATCTTTTCGCTCACAAACACCTCCTGAAGGGGGGCACCCCCCTGCGCTTCGCGGTTGCCTGGGCGGGCGCGGCGCACCTTCTCTCTCCATCGGCAGAATGGCCACCGGCAAGAGGGCAGCAGTTCCTGATCCCTGACCTCAGTCGCGTCGATAACAGAGTCGGATGAGTCAGACAGCGAAAACCTGGGGACGCTCGATCGTGGAGCACAAGTGGGGGCGCTACGGCATGGCGCCGGTGTTGCTGGGGCTGGGGCTGGCTCTATCGCAGGCTCTGCATCCCATCCTGCCCTACGGGGAGCAGTACATCCTTATCGCCGCTGTGGTGGCGACCGCGTGGCTGGGGGGATGGCGCCCTGGCCTGGTGGCAGCGATGCTTGCCCCGTTTGTCTTCGACTACTTCTATCTGTCACCGTTTCATACCCTGGGGATCAGTGCGGAGGCGCGCCCTTACATTCTCCCGTTTCTGTTGAGCGCCGTGGCAGGCGCGTGGGCCGGGTCCAGTCGCGCGGCCACCCGCCACGCCCACGATCTGCTGAAGCAGAGCGAGGCGAAATTTCGCCGTATCCTGTCCAATCTGCCGGATATTGCCTGGACTGTTGATGCGAAAGGGCGCGTGGTCTACATCAGCCCCAGGGCGGAAACCGTGCTGGGATGGACCAAGAAGGAGATCTGCGCGGGGGGAATCACCTTCTTTGAAGACCGGATTCATCCGGAGGAACTCGGTCGTGTTCAGAATGCGCTCAGGGACCTCTTTCTGCCTGGCCGTTCTTTCGATGAGGAGTTCCGCTGGCGACGCCGGGACGGCAGCTGGATCTGGCTGCAAAGCCGCGCCGTTTCGTATCAATTGAATGGCTCTGCTTTCGCCGATGGGGTTCTGAGCGACATTTCGCGGCGCAAGCAGGCGGAAGTGGAGCTTCAGGAGAAGACCGCCTTTCTGGAAGCGCAGACGAATGCGACTATCGACGGCCTCCTGGTGGTGGACGCGAACGGGAAGCGGATTCTGCAGAACCGGCGCTTCAACGAGATCTTCGCCGTTCCCCGGAAACTGTTCGACGACGCTGAGGACGCACCGGTTCTGGATCATGTAGTTCGACAGGCGAAGGATCCGGCGGCGTTCCTGGAGAGGGTCCTGTACCTCTATACCCATCCGGAAGCGACCAGCCGGGATGAAATCGAACTGGTGAATGGAACTTTTCTGGATCGCTACTCGACTGCGGTGTACGGAACCGGGGGACACTACTACGGCCGGATCTGGACGTTTCGGGACATCACGGAGCGCAGACGGAACGAGGATCAGCTGCGCCAGCTTTCCGCGGCGGTGGAACAAAGTCCGGTTTCCGTGGTCATCACCGATGCGAAAGGCGACATCAGTTATGTAAACCGGAAATTCACCGAATTGACGGGTTACAGCGCGGCAGAGGTGCTGGGAAAGAATCCGAAGATCCTGAAGTCGGGATACTCGCCGCCGGAAGTCTACGCAAATTTGTGGGAGACCCTTTGTGACGGCCGGGAGTGGCGCGGCGAGTTCCACAACCGCAGAAAAGACGGGCAGCTCTTCTGGGAGGCGGCGACCCTGTCGCCGATCCTCGATGCCGACGGCAAGATCTGCCATTTTCTTGCCGTAAAGGAAGACATCACCAAGCGCCGTGCCCTGGAGGCCGAACTTCGGCAGGCACAAAAACTGGAGGCGATCGGACAGCTGGCTGCCGGCATCGCGCACGAGATCAACACACCGATTCAGTTTGTGTCGGACAATCTCACATTTCTGCAGGAGGCCTGTTCCTCAGTCTTCCCGATGCTGGAGTCCTCGATGACGGCGTTGCGCGCGGTGTCGAGCGAAGCAGCCGCGGAGCTGGATGCGTCGGCGGCGCGGTGCGATCTGGCGTTCCTGCGTGAAGAGGTGCCTCGTGCCCTCGATCAGAGCCTGGACGGCACGCGGCGCGTGGCGACGATTGTGCGCGCGATGAAGGAATTCTCCCATCCCGACCTGACCGGCAAACGGCGGTTCGATCTGCATCAGGGGATCGAGTCCACCATCACCATCTCCCGCAATGAATGGAAATACGTGGCGGAGATGGCCACGGACTTCGATCCGGGTTTGCCGCCGGTGGTTTGCTATCCGGGTGACATCAACCAGGTAGTGCTGAACCTGATCGTGAATGCGGCCTGGGCCATCCGGGACCGGGCGGAAAAGCCTGGGAAAGGGCAAATCACGGTGCGCACGCGCCGACGCGGCGAGCTGGCCGAGATCGCGGTGAGCGATACGGGTGTGGGCATTCCCGAAGAAATTCAGGGTCGCATTTTCGAGCCGTTCTTCACGACCCGGGAAGTCGGATCGGGAACCGGACAGGGTCTGGCGCTTGCCCACAGCGTGATCGTTCGCAAACACGGAGGAAAAATCTGGTTCGAAACCGAAGCCGGGCGGGGCACGACGTTTTTCGTCCAGCTGCCCATCGACGCCGGCAGGGAGCAGGAGGACGCATGAGCGCGAAACGACTGCTGTTTGTGGATGACGATCGGATGGTGCTGGCCGGGCTGAGGCGAGCGCTGCATGAGATGCGCGAAGCATGGGAGATGGAGTTTGCGGCCAGCGGGCAGGAAGCGCTGGAGGCAATGAGGAAGACTGCCTTCGACGCGGTTGTGACCGATATGCGCATGCCCGGCATGGACGGGGCCGAGCTGCTGGATCGCATCAAGGACCGTTATCCGGAGGTAATTCGCATCGTTCTCTCCGGACAATCGGAAAAGGAAGCGATGCTGCGCTCGATTGCGCCGGCCCACCAGTACCTCGCCAAGCCCTGCGATCTTCGCGAGCTGAAGCTGCGGCTTACCCAGGCCTTTGCCTCGCGCGACCTGGTGCGGAATCCGGGCATCGCGGCGGCCGTGGCCCGGCTCCGGTCAATTCCCAGCCTGCCGGCGATCTACAACGAGCTGACGACGGCGCTTCGATCCGAGACGACCTCTCTGGCACAGATCGAAGAGATCGTGGCTCGGGATGTCGGGATGGCGACCAAGATACTGCAACTGGCGAACTCCGCGTTCATTGGTGTGCACGGAAGTGTCACCAGCCTGCGTCAGGCGGTATCGCTGATCGGGCTCGACACCGTGCGTACGCTAACTTTGTCCATCCATGTGTTCTCGCACTTTGACCGGCGTTCAGCGATCGCCACAGAGGTGGCGTCTCTGTGGGAGCACAGCGTTGAAGTGGGTTCGCTGGCGCAGAGGATCGCGGCGATGGAAACCAGCAACAAAGCACTGGCAGAGGAGTGTTTTGCGGCCGGCCTGTTGCATGATGTCGGCAAGGTGATTCTGCTGAGCGAGCGACCGAAAGAATACAGCGAGATTCGAAACCGGCTGAAGGCAGACGGAGGTTCCGTCGAGGATGTGGAAAGCGACCTTCTCGGTTGCTCTCATGCCCAGCTAGGCGGCTATCTGATGAGCATCTGGGGACTGCCGACGTCGCTGGTACAGGCGGTGGCGTTTCACCATCGGCCCTCGCAGGCAATCGAATCCGAGTTCTCTACGCTCACCGCAGTGCACAGCGCCGATGCGCTGGTGCATCTCGTCAGTAATGACGGCGAAAAGACTACGATAGACGGAGCATACCTGGAGGGACTGGGGCTGACCGGCAGGACGGTCTGCTGGCAGAGCCTTCTTGATCAGGCACAAAGGACCCTGTGATCGGCCAGGTCCTGCGAGCTACCCCGCGCGGCGGAACCTTGATCGCGGGGCTGGATCGTGGCGGAGAGATTAACCTCACCTGCCGTCCTCGCTGTCTCAGCGCGTGTGCTCGAAATCCGCTCGCCCGATCTGGATGATCGAACTGCGTGGACCGGTTCCTGGAGTCTTGACCGTCCAGATGCCGTAGACGCGCCCGTCGCGCGCAGCAATCCCGGTGTAGTCGCCCAGGAATGCCCGTTGCGGATTGAACGCCTGCGTTGTCCAGGCATAGTTCCGGAAACGACGGCCGTCGTCCGATGATCGTGCAAGCGTCACCGTCGCGTCGCGATTCCGTGGATCGCCGCGGCGGTCGTAATACAGAACATTCACCGAGCCATCCACCGGATCAACCGCCATCCACTGAAAAAACTGGTCGGCGCCGTCGTGCACGGGATCGTCGTTCACGCGGGCGGCCGGTTCCCAGGTCCGTCCGAAGTCGGCCGACGACGATAGAAAGACATCCGTGTCGCCGTTGCGGTAGTCGCTCCATGAGACGTACAGCCGAGGCTTTCTTCCCGGTCGCGCATCGATGCCGATCTGGGGAAACCCGTTCGAACGCGCGACGTCTTCCACCTGAAACATGATTGGCGCGGTTTTCACGATGTTGCGGGGGACCGAGAATGTTCTCCCGCCGTCGTGCGACACAGCAAACTGTAGCCATCCGTCGGCAGCCCAAGTCACATACAGCGTTCCATCCGGGCCCACCGTTCCCGCAAAGCCCTCCAGGGCGCCGTTATCGTCGCGCGGCAATCCTGGGTTGTGATCGATCTCGATGGGCTTCGACCACGTGAGCCCATCGTCGGTCGAGCGGACGAACCAGATTTCGGAATCCGTCAGCGTCCACCGCGTCCAGCCCACGTAGAGATTTCCGCCATAGCGGCTGTGGGAGTCATCGGCGACCAGATAGGGTTTGTCCTCCCACGGAATCGCCGGGCCGTCGGCGTGCTGGATGATCGGAACATCCTGTGCCTCCCAGGTGCGCCCTCCATCGAGCGAACGCCGGACAAACAGGCCGTTCTCCGACGCATTGTGCCCCCAGTAGTTGAAGGTGCCCAGCTTGTCGAACGCCATGTAGCAGAGGATCGCGTGGCCATGCGTGTCCCAGGCGATGGAAACATCGCCCGAGACGCGGAACCGCGTCGACTCGGTTCCCGTCGCCACCGTCCAAGTGTTTCCGCCGTCGGCTGAAAACCCTGCATGCGCGTTATCCTGAAACGCCGCGGCAACATTCTGCGCGTTGTTGGGATCAATGGCGATCGCCGGTTCGGTGAAATATCCGGGCTGCGGCGTGAGGTCAGTCACGGTCGCCTGTGGCGCCAGCGGCAATGCGGCACTGGGCGGAGCCGCCGTCTGTCCGCGCATTCCGACTGCGAGCAGCAGAGCACAACCGAAGCGTGCCATCCGCCGAACATGCACCGCGTCTGTCCTGATATCACGCCGCATTGAGCCATCCTCCCGGGAGTAATGTATACAACGCGCGATACAAGGTTCCTGGCTTTTCCCACCTTATGAGATCGGCGTGTTGTCAACTTCATTTGCACAGAAGGCGCGGATGCCATTATGCCATCGCTCAGATTGCATTTTATTTGGTGTACAATTTTCCCGCTTTGCCGATTCCCTAACGGAGCCCTCCTTTCCATGCAAATCAGGTCAATGACTGCCCTTCGGTTCCTCGTGTGCACATTACTGCTCACCGTGCCGTGCGCGTCTCTGCTGGCTCAGCGCATGCGCCGCGGCAGCAGCGATGAGATGGAATTTCGCTTTCTGGGGCCCGCCAACGGCAATCGCGTGGCGGCCGTGGCCGGAGTTTCCGGCGATCCATCCACCTGGTATGCGGGAGCATCCTCCGGCGGGGTCTGGAAATCCACCGACGGCGGCAATCGCTGGACACCGATCTTCGATCATGAGCCGGTCGCCGCGATCGGCGCTCTCGCAGTCGCGCCGGCCGACCCCAATGTTGTGTGGGCCGGCACGGGGGAGGCCTGGGCCATCCGCGATATCGATGTCACCGGCGACGGCGTCTACAAGTCCACGGATGGCGGCAAGACCTGGCAACACATGGGCCTCGATCCAACCGGCCGCATCGGACGCATCGTCATCGACCCGCAGGACGAGAACAGAGTGTTCGTCTGCGCTCTCGGCCGGCTCAGCGGCCCCCAGCAGGAACGCGGCATCTACCGCACCGAAGACGGCGGTAAAACCTGGCAGCGCGTCCTTTTTGTAGATGAGAACACCGGCTGCTCCGGCATCGGCATGGATCCCAATAATCCCCGCACGCTCTTCGCGGGCATGTGGCAGGTTGCCATGCACACATGGGGCGATTACAGCGGTGGCCCTGGCTCCGGCGTCTATGTCTCGCATGACCGCGGCACCACGTGGACTCGCATCGAAGGCCACGGGCTGCCCCATTCCCCTGTCGGCAAGATCGACGTGGCGGTGGCGCCCACCAATTCGAACCGCGTCTACGCCCTGATTGAGACAGATAAGCAGGGATCCCTGTGGCGCTCCGACGACGGCGGCGGCGACTGGCATGTTGTGAGCTGGGACCGCACTCTCATTGGCCGGGCCGGCTATTACATCCGCATCGCAGTCGCTCCCGACGATGAGAACAAGGTCCTCGTGTCCAACAGCAGCTTTCTCGTCTCCCTCGACGGCGGCAGCACATTCCAGGACATGCCGTGGGGTGGCGACAACCACGACATCTGGATGGACCCGAAGAATCCGAAGACGTTTGCCATCTCGTTCGATGGCGGCCTCGCCATCACCACCACGGGGGGGCGCGGCTTTCATGACGTGCGGCTGCCGATCGGGCAGATGTATCATGTCGCCGTCGATGATCAAATCCCCTACGACGTTTACGGCAATATGCAGGACGATTCCACCATGCGCGGTCCCAGCGTGCCGCTCTCCTATGAGCCCGGCGTCGGCTGGGATCACCACATGGGCGGCTGCGAATCGGGCTTTACCCTGCCTGACCCCACCGATCCCAACATTGTCTGGGCGTCCTGTTATGGCGATGAGGTCACGCGCTGGGATGCACGCACCCATACTGCACGTTCTGTCAGCCCCTGGATGCATACCCTCGACGCCATACCCAATCAGGTGAAGTATCGTTGTCACTGGACGCCGCCGCTCGCCATCGATCCCTTCGACCACAACACTGTCTACTACGGCTGCCAGGTCGTCTTTAAGACCAGCAACGCGGGCCAGAGCTGGTCGGTCATCAGTCCAGACCTCACGACGCAGGACCCGGCTCACAATACTTCTTCAGGCGGCCTGATTGGCGACAACCTCGGCCAGTTTTACGGAGAGGTCGTCTTTGCTATCGCGCCCTCCACTGCCGAAAAGGGTTTGCTTTGGGCAGGGACCGACGACGGCAAAGTCTGGAACACGCGCGATGGCGGCCAGCACTGGCATGACGTCACGGCCAATGTCCCGGGTCTGCCGCCGCTCGGC
This sequence comes from Acidobacteriaceae bacterium, assembly GCA_035656855.1. GTDB lineage: Bacteria > Acidobacteriota > Terriglobia > Terriglobales > Acidobacteriaceae > Palsa-343. Next base: position 11,750 of record DASRRO010000125.1, read on the forward strand.
ACCATTACCAGCATTCAGCCGTCGTTCTTCGACGCCGGGACTGCCTACATCAGCGTCGACCTTCATCTGGTCGACAACCGCGATCCGTTTGTCTACAAGACCACCGATTACGGTAAGACCTGGACCAGCATCGTCGGCAATCTCCCCAAAGGCCCTCTAGCCTATGTCCGCAATATCTCGGAAGATCCCAACTGCAAAGGGCTGCTGTTCGCCGGAACCGGCAACGCCCTCTACTATTCACTCGACAACGGCGGGACCTGGACCCATTTCGACAAAGGGCTGCCGCCATCGCCCGTCACCTGGACTGTTGTTCAGAAGCGCTTTCACGATCTGGTGGTCTCGACCTATGGCCGAGGGTTCTACATCCTCGACGACATCACGCCGCTCGAGCAGATGGCCGAGCACCCGACGTCGGAAGACGTGCGCTTCTTCGCGCCGCGTCCAACCTATCGGCTCACTCGCGGCGCGGGCGTCTTCCTGAACGTCACACTCAAAGCCAAACCGGCAAAGCCTATCGAGGTGGACGTTCTCGACTCGACGGGCACAACCATCCGTCACCTCACCACACCGGGCCATGACGGGATCAATCGGATTCGCTGGGATATGCATTACGACCTGCCGCATTTGATCGCCCTGCGCACAATCCCGCCCGAGGATCCGCACATCTGGGAAGAAGAACGTTTCCGGGGTATGGACGTGCGCCCGGTCACGCACTGGGGCATGGAGCGGCCACCAAGTCCGCTGGCCGCGCCCGGCAAGTACGAGGCGCGCATCACCATCGACGGGAAGACGTACACGCAACCGGTCGCGATTCTCGCGGATCCCAAGGTTTCGACCAGCACGGCCGACCTTGAGGCTTCCGTGAAGCTTCAGGTGCGCATCAATGACGACGTCACCAAAGTCGCGGACATGGTGAATCGCATCGAGTGGATGCGCGAACAGCTGGCCGTCGTCGAAAGGATGGCCGATGCTCATCCCGAGGATAAGGCGCTCCACCAAAGTGTCGAGCAAATGGACCAGAAGATGCAGGACGTCGAATACGAAATGCTTTCTAAACCGCTGGCCGCGAGCGACGACAAGACCTACATTTCCGCGTGGAAGATTTACTACAACCTGCTGTGGCTGAGTGCTGAAATCGGCCCCGGCGCCGGCGATGTGGCCGGCGGGCTCGATTCCGGACCCACCGACACCGAGGTCGAGCTGACCCACGATCTCGAGCAGAAGCTTGCCAAAGCTGAAGGCGACTATAACCAGCTCATGACGAAAGAAGTGCCGGCCTTCAATCGGACGCTCACCGAGCACAGTGTTACGCCTGTAGTCTCCACTGGCGCCCCGGCCAGCGGGCCACCACCGGAGTCGGACGACGAATAGAGAATTACCCTGGCGGTGTCGCTGCGCGGCACCGCCAAGAGCCCCGACCTGCTCAGGCCCGTGTGCGGATTGCGGGGGCGAGCGGACTTCAGAACTGCTCCGGCACCTTGTGACGCGCGCTGCAGCCGGGCAGCCGGTACGCCCCGATGCGCGTCGAGTAATCTGCCTCGCCGGACTTCAGATAGTCTCCCACGTACCAGAAGGTGCAGTCGTCGCTGGGATCCAGAGCGAGCGTTGTGTAATCCTCCCAGCGCATTGTGTTCGTCTGCGCCGCCGCCCCTTCTGCCAGAACGGACTCGCGCAGCGTCATCTGTCCTTTGGGGTCCTTCGCCAGCCGCGCCGCGAAACGCTGGCCTGGATAGCCGTCCTTCGCACCCCAGGAGTACCCGACGCCGATATTGCCTTTGCGGTCCATTGCGATGCTCGGCAGCCAGCGATAATCGCCACCCGGCGCGTACGTGCCCTGCTGGTACAGCTTCGGCGTCCCATCCTTCTCCAACCGGAATTCGTACCAGCGCACACCTCCGCCGCCCGCCTTCGTGTCTACGGAATGCGTCGCTACGATTGATTGGTAACGACCGAAGTTACGATAAACCAGCCGCTGCATGAGCTTGTCGCCCTGGGCGTCCACCCGGACGTCGGTTCCCTTCTGCGGCACGCAGTGGCTGAGCTGTCCATTGCACAGATAGTGATAAGGTGCGACAGTGATTTTCTCCGGTCCGCTCAGCTTCGTCTCCGCCGGATCATTCCAGTCCACGTGAAACCGGTAGACGTAGATGCCGTCGTCTTCGTAGTGCTCGTGCAGTTGAGTCCCACCCGTCGCCATCACCAGCTCGGGCATGCCCGCGCGCGGCCTCCGCTGCCCATCGATGTCCGCGACATTCAGGAAGTTAACAGCGTCGACCACCTCGCACTGCTCGGTTGCCGGCAAACCCGCCAGCATCTTTTCGCGATCAGCCGCACACACATGCTTCTGGATCACCGTGTCGCCGGTGCTGGTGGGCAGGTAGTATCCGTCGGTCCAGATGGCAGGCCGCGGATAATCAGGGAACAGCGGCCGGCTGAATTCATAACGGTAATAGGCACCCATAGGATCCGGTCCTGCGCTCACCGCATAGCACATTGCATAGGGAGCCTTCGGATCATCGGTGGGTTTGCGGAATATTGGCAGGACGAACAACCAGCGGTTAGCCAGCTGGTCGTAGCGCACCACCGCGTCTCCGCTGATCAGTTTCTCGCAGGGTCCTCCAAAGCCGGCAAACAGCGTGTTCGTGACCACCGGGCCCAGCAGCGCCTTCCCTGTCTCCGGATAGCGCTCACTCTTTTTGCTGAAGATCGCCATGTGCGAATTCACGATCTGCACAATCTCACTCGGGCCGGCCGCCAGGCTATTGTCCGACGGATTCCGCGCTTCGGCGTTACCCTGCGGCCCTGTGAAGCCGACTCCCAGCCCGTCGAAGCTCGCCACCAGGGTGGCCGCTGGACGTGAACCCGGTTCGGTCTGCTCCACCGCGGCGCTCTCCGTGCCGATGGTCACAGGCGGCAATTCTGCCGGCTTCTCCGGCTCCGCGGTCCTGCTGTGGGCGTGGGGATGTTCCGGCCGCGGGGGCACCTGATACGTCTTCACCATCTCTGGCAACGGCGCAGAGATATCGTGTCGCACCGACGGATTTACAATCGTCCGCCCCGCCTGCCAGTCTGCGGCGTCTGGAACGTGCTGTGCCGCAGACTGCGACACGGCGACTCCGGACCACAATACCGCACCCGCCAGCATCGTTCCTGCAGCAAAGACCCGTGTTCTTCGCATGGAAAGGCTCTCCCCCTGTCGATATGCGCTCTCCGAACAACTTCTGTCGTCAATCAGGCGGGAAACGGCGTGCTCCGCGCCTTCGGGTGATCTTTCATGGCCGCAGCCACGGCCCGCCGCGTCTCCTCCAGCTCTGCGCCCCCCACCTGCAGCCGTGGGGGGCGCACCCGCGCGTTGCCCGTCCCCGTCTCCTGCTGCACCTGCTTGATCAGCTGAATGAATTTCGGCACCGTGTCCATTCGCAACAGGGGGAGGAACCACCGATAGAGCGCGAACACCTCATCCGTCCGCGCCGCCAATGCGGCATCGAAGAGCGCCACCGACTCCGCTGGAAATGCATTCACCAATCCGGCTACCCAGCCCACTGCGCCTGCCGCGATGCCTTCGACAATGGCGTCGTCCACGCCGACAAAAATCCGCAGCCGGTCGCTCGTCAGTGCGCGGATCCCTGTCACCCGCCGCACGTCGGTGCTCGACTCCTTCACGGCTGCCAGGTTGCCGTGCTCCTCGGCCAGCTCCGCCACCTGCTCCGGCAGGAAGTCCGTGCCGTATGAAACCGGATTGTTGTAGAGCATGCATTCCAGCGATGTAGCGCGAAAAATGGCCGCCACGTGCGCTTTCATCTCTCGCCAGTCTCCGCGATATACGTATGGCGGCAGCACCATCAGCCCGGAACACCCTGCCTTCTCTGCCGCTTTTGCCAGGGTTACGGCCTCTTCGGTAGAGAGGGCCGATATCGCCCCCACCACTGGCGCTCCCTTCGCAGCAGTCACCACATTGCGCAGAAGGGTCTCTTTCTCGGCAAAGGTCAATGTCGCTGCTTCGCCCAGCGACCCCAGCGTGACAATCCCGGTGCACCCGTTGCCGAGCAGCCACTCAACATGCCGCTTTGTGAATCCATAATCGATCTGCAGCGACTCATCAAAACAAGTCGTCAGGGCAGGCATCACACCGGTCCAATTCATACTGTCTCCTTCGCGTGTTGAGAGATTGGGGTAACCGCAAGGGGCTTCTCGGCGGCGCTCACAGAAGTCAGGCTTGCCACCGAGGCTGGGAAGATCGGCGGGCGCACCGAATCAGAAGACCATCCAAACAAAAACTCCGTCGCGGAGCCGCAAATGCGCCCCTGGCAGGGGCCCATCCCGCACCGCGTATGCAACTTTGCGTCGCGCCAGTTCGCGCGCGCGCGCAGAGCTCCCATGGCAACATCCTCACAGCGGCAAACAATCGTCTCTTTTGTCGCCAGGCTGCGCAGTGCCGGATCCAGCCGGCTTGCCGCGGCGAGCGCTCGCACAAACCCGAGCTTCCCCCGGCGCTGGATCGCCAGCGTCCGCGCCTCATCGGTGCGCCCGCAGGCCGACAGCGCGGCGATCTGTCCCTCCAGCAGCGACAGTTCCACGCCGCCTATTCCGGTCGGCTCTCCGGCGCAGGACACATTTTTCAGTGAAGTGCACATCTGTTCGTCTGTTGTGACGAATCCCTCTTCAATCCGGCATCCCAGCAGCGCGGCGAGTTCAGTATTTGGGATCAGGTGGTATCCGCACGCGAGAAAATCGCAGGCGACGTCCCAGTGTTTCTTTCCCTGCCGCAGCGTCACGCTGCGCAAGCGGTGATCGCCGCGCGCAGCCGTCACCCAGCACCCGGTCAGAAGCCGCGTACGCATTGCCATACGGTAGTGCGCCCCCTGCCATAACTTCGCCGGCTCGCGCAGCACCTGCAGTCCAAAGCGAACCAGCCGCCCGAGCGGAGCCTGCTCGCACACCGCGGCGATCTGTGCTCCCTTTTCCGCCAGATGCGCCGCGACTGCCAGCAGGAGCGGGCCGGTCCCGGCCACCACTACGCGCTTTCCCGCAATGGGCAAACCACCACGCACCAGAGCGTCCAGGCCGCCGGCGCCCGCCACGTTGGGCAGCGTCCAGCCTGGGAATGGCAGGAACCGCTCCCGAGCTCCCGTTGTCAGAATCAGCTTCTCCGCCTGCAACTCCGCGATATTGTCTCCCGGCACCGGTGCGCCCGTGCCATTCCGCTCCGCCAGTAAGGCAGCCGGCCCGGAAGCATCGAACACTCGCCAACCCTGCAGCCGCATTATGCCCGATGGTTCCAGCCGCGCCATCCACGATCGCGCCGCCTGCGGCAAGGGCGCGCCGCTGCGCCAGATCTGTCCGCCCGCCGCCGGATTGTCATCCACCAGCCCCACGCGCCGCCCGCACTCGGCGGCCGTCACCGCGGCCGCTACGCCCGCCGGACCGGCACCCACCACCAGAATGTCGAAGTGGTGCTTCACGCGTTCCGTGCTCCTGCCGTCATCTCCGCGCTCCCGGTCCGCACATCCATTCCTGGAGCGCAGACGATTTGACAGCTGCGCTGGTGCGCCACGCCATCGATCGTAACCCTGCATTCAAAACAGATACCCATCCCGCACAACGGCGCGCGGGGTTCGCCGGTCACCGAAATCCGGGTCGCCACCCCGGCCGCAAGCACCGCGGCCGCTACTATTGTTCCCGAAGCCACCATCACCGTCGCCCCGTTCACTGTCAGCGAGACGGACCTGCTCTCAGGCATGCGATTTCTCCGGCACACCAGCGCGCTCGGCCTCCACCCTGCCGGTTGTGAATCGGCCCGGCAGATAGGGTTCCGGTGAAATCTCCGGCGTCTCGCTCAGCATTCCCGCAACCAGCACTTCCGCCGTCGCCAGCGACGTCGTGATCCCCAGCCCTTCGTGACCTGTCGCCAGCCAAAGGGTGGGGTCCTCCGGCCACGGGCCGATCAGGGGCAGCTTATCCGGGGTCGCCGCGCGAAATCCCGTCCACACGCGAATCGCCTGCAGGGCGCCGATCCCCGGCAGATAGCTCTCGGCCCGCGAAAGCATCGCCGCCAGCAGTGAGCGATTCACCTCCGTACTTGCCGAGCCATACTCTCGCGACGACCCGATCAAGAGCTGTCCCGTTCTGCGCGGCTGCACGTTGAACGCTACCGAATCCGTGCTCACCGAATGCGCGCTCTTCAGATATCCGAGCTCCACCAGCTGGTGCGATACATACCCGGGATACCGGTCAGTGATTACCAGATGCCCGCGCCGTGGGCGGATCGGCAGCCCCGGCAGCATCCGCGTCGAATCCGCGCCGGTCGCCAACACAATCCGTGGTGTGGCCAGCTCCGACCCGTTCTCCAGCCGCACCTGCCCACGCCCAGCGGCCAGCACCCGCTGCCCCAACTGCACGTCCGCACCGGCCCGCTCCGCTTCGCGGATCAAATACGCCGCCGCGCATGGCGGATAGAGCACTGCATCACTCGGCACGCGCAACGCACCCGCCAGGCCGTACCGCAGTTGTGGCTCCGCCTCCGCCAGTGCCAGCCCATCCAGAATCTCGGTCGCAATCCCTGCCGCCGCGTACACTCCCTGCTTCCTTCGCACCTCTGCCATTTCGTCCTCATCGACCGCGATCCACAGCGTCCCGCACGCGTCGAACTCGGCCTCCGCCGGCAGCTCCGGCGCCAACTCCCGCCACAGCCTCTGCGAATACGCTGTCAGCGCCAGTTGGGCCGGCGAGTCATCCATCGCCACTATGTGACCCATCCCTGCCGCGGTCGCGTCGGCGCCGACTCCCGCCGCATCCACCACCACCGTCCGCAGTCCCCGCCGGGCACACGCGCGAGCGCAGGCCGCGCCCACAATCCCCGCGCCCACCACCACAACGTCGGCGACATCGCTCATGAAGAAATGCCCGTGCGGAACGGATCCTCGGGATCCAGCAGCAGCCGGCTCTCCGCAGTGATGAAAGCCCTGCCCGTAATGCTCGGAATCACCGCGCTTCCGGCGCCGTTCGCACGCTGGTACGAGCCTTCGAAGTAAGTCCCAAGAATCCCCTCCTGCCGCCACACCGCTCCGGGCGCCAGTTTGCCGTCCTCCGCCAGACACGCGAGTTTCGCGCTCGTCCCGGTTCCGCAGGGCGACCGGTCATAGGCCTTGCCTGGACACAACACGAAATTCCGGCTTCCCGCTTCCGCCCCTCCTGCGGAATTCGTCGCCGCAAACACCTCCACGTGATCGATCTCCTGTCCCTCGGCACCCATGATCCCCTGCGCTCGCAGCGCCTGCCGAATCGCCCACGTGTACTCGGTCAATGCATCGCGATTCTCAACCGTCAAAGCCATTGGCGGGCGTTCCGCCAGAAAGAACCAATTTCCGCCCCAGGCCACGTCGCCGGTCACAGCACCAAATCCCGGCACCTCCACCAGCACGCCTTTCCTGTGCCGATAACTCGCTACGTTCTCCACCGTCACCCGGCCCGCCCCATGCAGCGTCGCTCGCACCACGCCCACCGGCGTCTCGATGCGGTGCTCTCCCGGGCCGACTCGCCCCATGTGCTCCAGCGTCGCCATCACCCCGATCGTTCCGTGACCGCACATGCCGAGATACCCAACGTTATTAAAGAAGATCACCCCGACCACGCAAGCCGGATCGACCGGTTCCACCAGCATCGACCCCACCACCACGTCGGATCCCCGTGGCTCATTCACGACGGTCGACCGGAACCAGTCGTGATCCCGCGCCAGCAGCGCCAGCCGCTCGGCCAGCGATCCCTTGCCCAGGTCCGGCCCCCCCGCCAGCACCACGCGTGTGGGCTCCCCTTCCGTGTGCGAATCGATCACCTCTATCGCGTTCATACCTCGATCACTATACGCAATTGTCTACAATCGTGAATACTACCCTGCAGCCTTACAATGAACTGCGACAGCAGGCGGAGCTAGTCTTCCCCACTCACCCTGTGCGATCGCGGTTGGAGCGACTGGTATTATGCCAATCCAAACAGCAAGTCCTAAGCCCACTACTCGCGCCAAAGGGGATCACGACGGCAACAGCCTCCGCAAGGCGTTTTACGAGATCCGGGAACTAATCGTCCACGGGCGCCTCTCTCCAGGCTCCTGGATTGTCGAAGCCGATCTCGCTCGCTATCTCTCCATGAGCCGCACCCCGGTGCGTAGTGCCCTCCACTGGCTGCAGCGAGAAGGCTATGTCATCGAGCACAAGAATGCCCGTAAGTCCCGCATGGTGGTTGCACCCCTCACCAAAGAGGACGCCGACGAGCTCTATTCGATCATTGGTCACGTCGAAGGCCTCGCCGGCCGGCGCACGGCTCAGCTTGCCAAGCCACGCCGTCTTGAAATCAGCACTCGGCTGAAAGGCTTCAACAACCAGCTTCGCGAAATCCTCTCGGCGAAAGACTCTCGGGCAGCCGGCATTTTCGATCTTGACCGAAGTTTCCATCGCACCATCATCGATTCCGGCGCCGGGCCGCGTCTCCTCGCCCTCCATAAGTCCATCGAGCCGCAGGCGGAGCGCTATTGGCGGCTTTATGCCAGTTCCATCATCAACGACCTGCACCTTTCTGTCGCCGAGCACGACGAGATTATTGCCTCGATCAACGCCGGCGATGCCGATCGGGTCGAACGGGGCCTTCAGGCGAACTGGGAAAACGGGTGTGACCGCCTCGCCCGCGTCATCGACATCTTCGGCGAGCGCGGCAGCTGGTAGCGCCCGCCTTCTGACCGGCTGAACTAATTCATCGCTGGCCTCGGCTCCGTTCCGGACAATGCCGTTCTTGACATTTTAGCATTCGGTATTGTACACAATCTAACCACAGGAGTTGTGCACCACTCTGCTGCGTCGAAGCTGTTTTTCCCCGGGCCGCATGGGTTCGTCTCCAGGACTAAACGAGAGTACCGAACGTACCGGCAGCTATGCCCTTTGGAGGACCGATGACATACGCGAGGACGATTATTTCTTTGCTGCTGCCAGCCCTGCTCTGCGCAGCTTCTCCCATTCTCCGCGGTCAGGCGACCACCGCAGGAGAGTTGTCGGGCACGGTTACTGATCCCACAGGAGCCGTCATCCCCGGCGCCGCCCTTACCATTTCGCGGCCCTCCACGGGGTTTAGCCGTTCCGTCTCCGCAAATGGCGATGGCTCCTTTGACATCCCCGACCTACAGCCGGGGGACTATACCCTAAGAGCCGTCGCGAAAGGCTTCTCTGACGCCCTGTACAACGGCGTCACCATCTTCACCGGCCGTACCATCAACCTAAAAGTCAAAATGGCGGTCGGAACTTCGACCCAGACCGTCGAAGTTTCCAGTCAGCCCCAGACCCTCGAAACCACCACCAACACCCTCGCAACCACCATCAATCCCGACGCGGTCCAGGACTTGCCGCTCAACGGCCGCGACGCCCTTCCCTTCGCCCAACTCGTCTCCGGTGCTCAGAGCGGGGGCGATCAGCGCTTCACGACTTTCAACGGCATGCCCAACGCGGCGCTGAACATCACCGTTGACGGCATGAATGACAATTTTCAGCGCTACCGCACCTCCACGACAGGTTTCTACGACGCCGCGCCGCTGCGCATCGGCGCTATCGATGAGGTTACCGTCTCCACCAATGACTTGACGGCCGATGCAGGCGCTGAAGGCGGAGCTACTCTTCGCTTCGAGCTCAAGCGCGGCACCAACAAATTCCACGGCAACGCCTTCTGGCAGACCCAGAACAGCGCTTTCAATGCCAACACGTTCCTCAATAATGCTCAGGGAGTAAAGAAGCCGCCGTATCACATCAGCGATTTCGGCGGTGCCCTGGGCGGCCCAATCTGGAAGAACAAAATCTTCTTCTTCGGCAACTACGAGCAGGAGTACGTCCCCGGACACCAGACCGGGTATGCCAACGTCCTGACTCCCGCTGCGCAAACCGGGGACTTCAGCTATACCGGCACCGATGGCACCCAACATACCGTCAATGTACTTAGTGTTGCCGCGACCAACGGGTTTCCCTCAACGGTGAATCCCCTGATCGCCAGTCAGCTCGCTCAGATTAATCCCTCGGCCGGCAAAGCTCTTCAGAACATCGCCACCACATTGCCTTATCAGAACCAGCTCGTCTGGCAATATCCTTTCAACACCGATAATATCTACCCCACACTCCGTGTCGACTACCAGATCACACCCGGGATTGAATGGCACGCCGCCTATGATCTCGAGTGGCGGACCATTCCCGACAGCGAGATCTATCCAGGCGATCCAAACGGCAACACCAGCTTTAACTCGAGTTACCAAACCTGGACGACTGGCCTGCAGTGGACGATCACCCCGACCCTGGTCAATGAGATCAGTGTCGGCCTTCTGAATACCCAAGAGGAATATAACGTCGGTCATTCCTGGGATCCGTTCACCTCGGAAAACAACATCATCATCCAGTCACCGGCCTTCGTAAACGGCGGCACGACGGTTTCGCCATGGGTCCCCAACTACGATCTTCCCGAGCCGCGTAATAACCCAGTTCGTGACTTCAACGACATTCTCACCTGGACGCATAAAACCCACACTTTCTCCTTTGGCGGCGACTTCCGATACTCCACCGATTACGATACCGGCGTCAACGACCCGCCCGGCTACTACCTCGGGATCAACAGCCTTGATCCAGCCGTGAACATGTTCAACTCCACCAACTTTCCCGACATGAACTTCAACCAGACCAATCAGCAGGATCTGCTCAACGCTGAGAATCTTTATGCCTCGCTGGTCGGCCGGGTCAATAACATTTACGGCACCAACTACGTCGACTCTGCCACGCATCAATTCAAGATCCTTGGCGTCATGAAGCAGCCTGAGGCCCAAAGTGTTGGCGGCTTCTACTTCCAGGACGCCTGGCGCGCTACACCGCACCTTGCCTTTAACTATGGCTTCCGGTGGCAATTCTCCGGAGCCATTCATAACACCAACGACACCTACACCAATCCAACCTACGCTGACCTGGTGGGTCCGTCGACGCAGCTCTTTCATCCCGGCCAGCTCAATGGTGTGCAGAACCCCCAGGTCTACCTGCGGCCCTCGCCTTACTCGGCGGATCTCAAGGAGCCATCGCCCAACTTTGGTTTCGCCTGGAACCCCGACGTCACCGATGGCTTTCTGGGCAAGCTCGCCGGTGGCACGAAGCTTGTCATTCGCGGCGGCGCCGCGATTACCCACTACGACGAGGGCTGGATCACCTTTGAACAGGCGACCCTCTACTCCAATCCCGGCGCCACCCAGCTCAACTATCTCAATGCCGGGCCGCCCACCAATACGCCGCCGGGCGAGTTCCCCGCCGGATCGTTAACTCTGGGTTCCACGCCTACGCTCAATACCTTCCCCTCGACCTTCAGCTTCCCCGTTCCAGAATCCGATTTCACCTTTGGCGGACAGCCTTTCGCCACTGTCGATCCCAACCTGCGCACGCCCTACATCGAGAACTGGTACTTCGGCATCCAGCGTCAGATCCCCGGCAACACCGTCGTCGAAGTCAATTATGTCGGCAACCACTCCATTCACATGTGGATGAACTACGACCTGAACGAAGTGAATGTCTTCGAGAACGGATTCCTCAGCGAGTTCAAGACGGCGCAGGCCAACCTCGCCGCCAATGGAGGAGTCTCGTTCGCCGATAACACCGGGGCTTCCGGCGTCAGCGCTCTTCCCATGATGGACCAGGCATTTGGTCCGGGTGGCTCTGCCTTCACGAATCCCAGCTACCTCAGCATGCTCCAGACCGGCCAGGCGGGCGCTCTCGCCAATGCTATCGCCACCAGTTCCACTTACTTTTGCAACCTCGTAGGTAACGGGAGCGGCGCCTTCACTCCCTGCGCCGGCCTCGGCTACAACTCACCCACGGCATATCCTATTAACATCTTCCAGGCCAACCCCTATGCAAGCGGCGAACCCATCATGCTCCTCAGCGATCCCGGCAGCGAATCGTATAATGGCCTCCAGGCTCAGGTAAAGCATCCCGCCGGGCACGGCCTGATGCTGATGGCCAACTACGCATACAGCCACTCATTTACAAATCGTTACATCGGTGACTACTATACGTCCGACGCGGCCATCACCAACTTCACCACGCTCCGCGACCGGAGGCTCAGCCGTTCCCCGTCCCCCTATGATCTGCGTCACACCTTCCGCTTCTTCGCCACCTATAAGCTGCCATCTCACTCCGCAAACCGCTGGCTCAACGAGGCCACCGGGGGCTGGACATTATCACCCATCTTCGAATGGCAGCAGGGGCGCAATTTCAAGTTATTAGGCGGCACGAACACTTATAACTACTACGATAACTATTCGAACCAGCCCGACGTCAGTGATTCCGGTGTTGTCCTCAATGGCGTCACTGTCTCGCAGCTGCAGAAGAAGGTCGGTTACTACTCCGGCCCTAACACCTCGACCCCGCGCCTGCTAATGGACCCGAGCGTCTTCACCAGCGGCAAGGTCACCCCGCAGACCGCCCCCGGGCAGCTCGGCCAGTTCGTCTTTCTCCATGGTCCTCAGTTCATTAACACTGACTTTGCTGTCACGAAGGTGTTCCCCATCTTTGAGCAGCTCAGCCTGAACATACAGGCGGAGATGCTGAATCTTTTCAACCACCCCGCCTGGTCCATCGTGGACGGCTACTCCGGCGGAACTAATAACCCTGCGCAATATGCCAACGTAGCCAGCACACCTGTGGCCGTTGGAGCGCAGACCAATCCCGAAGGCCTCGGCTCAGGTGGTGCCCGCGACATTCAGTTCCGGGTACAGTTACAGTTCTGATGAAGATCTCGCCACCCAGGCGGGAGCACTCCCGACAACGTGGGCCGATGCCTCTGAGGCCGGTCCACGCTCCGTTTCCAAGGAGAAGAACGATGCAGCGATGGTTTGTTCGCTTTGTCCTCCCGCTGGCCTGCCTCGGCCTCTCGCTAACCGCCTGCGCCCAACTCACCGCCGCCGATTTCGATCGTGCCCTCGATCTCCAGAAGAACTACGACGCCCTCGTGATCGATCTCCCCGATGCCCCCGTCTGGCAGGAAAAGTCCGATACCCTCATCTATCGCAAGACCGTCGAAGGCGGCCACCAGTTTGTCCTTGTGGACGCGGCCACCCGAACCAAACAGCCCGCCTTTGACCACGCCCGCCTCGCCGCGGCACTTTCAGCCGCCAGCGGCGCGGACTACAAAGCCACCACACTGCCCTTTTCGGAGTTTCGCTTCGTGGAGGATGGCTCTGCCATTGAGTTTCGCGTTGAAAACATCCGCTGGCACTGTGACTTGCACGCCTGGACCTGCAACCGCCTTCCCGGCCGCAATGGCGAGGAATCTGATGCCCCCGATGACCCGGACAGCTGGGGCTACGACAATACCCCCAAGCCCGACAACGACCGCAGCAAAACCGTTGCTTCGCCCGACGGCCAGTGGCTCGCGTTTGTCACTAACTACAACGTTGAGATTCGCTCCAAAGACGGCAGGCAGACCTTCGTTCTCAGCCAGGACGGATCTGCGGATAACTATTACGCTGTTCACACCATCGTCTGGTCCCCCGACTCGAAGCACCTCGCGGCCTACCGCATCCGTCCTGGATATCGTCGCCTCGTTCACTATGTAGAATCCTCGCCCGAGGACCAACTCCAGCCCGAATCCTTTTCCATGGTCTACCCTAAGCCCGGCGACGTCCTGACACTCGATCAGCCTGTTCTCTTCTCCGTCGCCGATCATCGCGAATTTCCTATCGACAGTGCCCTGTTCCCCAATCCCTTCGATCTCACTCCCCCCGCCTGGTGGAAAAACAGTCGCGGCTTCACCTTCGAGTACAACCAGCGCGGTCATCAGATCTACCGCGTCATAGAAGTGGACGCCCATACCGGCGCCGCGCGTGCACTCATCACAGAACAAAGCAACACCTTCATCAATTACGAGCCGCTTGTCATGAACCAGTTCGACACGGGCAAAAAATACCGGTATGACATCGACGACGGCAAAGAGATCATCTGGGCCTCGGAGCGCGACGGATGGGAGCACCTCTACCTGCTCAACGGCCGCACTGGTGCACTCGAAAATCAGATCACCAAAGGAAACTGGGTTGTTCGGGCAGTCAATCACGTCGACGAACAGAAGCGCCAGATCTGGTTTGAAGCCAGCGGCATGAACCCCGGCGAGGATCCCTATTTCGTTCACGCCTACCGCATCAACTTCGACGGCTCGGGCCTCACTCCGCTCACACCCGACGAGGCGAATCACCATGTCGAGTTCTCCTCCGACGGCAAGTACTACGTTGACCTCTGGTCCCGCATCGACCTGCCCCCTACGCTTGCCCTTTACAGCACGGAAGATAACAAGCAGCTCATGGTCCTCGAGCACGCGGACATCAGCAAGTTAGTCGCTGCAGGGTGGCACGCACTCGAGGTCTTCAAAGCCAAAGGCCGCGATGGCACCACTGATATCTGGGGCATCATCGAACGCCCGGCGAACTTCGATCCCCACAAAAAATACCCCGTCGTCGAAGATATCTACGCCGGACCGCAGGGCTCATTCGTACCCAAGTCCTTCACCACCCGCGTCGAGCCGCTTACCCAGCTTGGTTTCGTTGTTGTCCAGATCGATGGTATGGGCACCAACAATCGTTCCAGGGCTTTCCACGACGTGGCATGGCACGATCTCAAAGACGCCGGATTCCCCGATCGCATCCTCTGGCACAAAGCCGTCGCGGCCAAATATTCCTGGTACGACATCTCCCGGGTGGGCATCTTCGGCACTTCCGCAGGCGGCCAAAGCGCTATGGGTGCCCTCCTCTTTCATCCGGAGTTCTATAAGGTCGCGGTCTCCAACAGCGGCTGTCATGACAACCGCATGGACAAGATCTGGTGGAACGAGCAGTGGATGGGCTGGCCCATCGGCCCGCAGTATTCCGCCTCTTCCAACGTCGACAATGCCTGGCGCCTCCAGGGCAAGCTCATGCTGGTCGTTGGTGAAATGGACCACAACGTCGATCCCTCTTCCACCTTTCAGGTCGTCGATCGCCTCATCCACGCCAACAAGACCTTCAACCTCCTTGTAGTGCCGGGCGCCGACCATGGAACCCGCGGCCCCTGGGCTCGCTATACGACGCGCAATTTGCTCGACTACTTCGTCCGCAACCTCCTCAACGAAAATCTTCCCGACTGGAATGCGCGGCCAGTCGCGGAGCCAGCCGCGACGCAATAGCAACTACTCAGAAAAGCGAGCGGACTAGTGCTTACTTCCAGGCCGGTTTGCCTTCGGTGATGGTGATGTACCGGTCGATGGGCAGATTCGAGAAGCGCTCGGTACCGCCGCCCGGGTGCGGCCACTGCACTTCGAGCCAATCGATGTGCGCACGCGGGCCGAGGCCGAGCACGATGCGCGGGTCATGCGAGGACATGTAACTGCCGCCTCCGACCTTCGTTCGGTGACGCCTCAGGTCGCCGCTTTGCCAGGTCACCTTCGCGCCGACGGCGTCGATGTTGGAGCGGGTACCGACGAGCCGCACTCCGAGCCAGTGATTCTGGCGGCCGATGACGTTGCGTAACAGCAGCGGTGCGCCATTGTTAGTTGCAACGAGCACATCCATCGCTCCATCGTTGTCGAAGTCGCCGAGGGCCAGCCCCCGGCCGGCAAGTTGCCGCGAGAAAGCGGGGCCACCCTGGTTGCTTACGTCGCGCCAGTCGCCGCGGCGGCGCTCGAACAGGAGGAGTGGCTCCAGATAACGAAGCTCGGCGTGGTGCTCCTGAATCATCAGGTCAGGATGGCCGTTCGCGATGATCAGTTCGAGGTCGCCGTCATTGTCATAGTCGAAGAACTTAACGCCCCAGCCGCTCATCAGGCGCGTGGTCGAGCCGATCATAGATTGAACAGATACGTCCTCAAAGCTGCCGTCGCGGTTGTTGCGATAGAGCGAGTACATCTCGTGGTCCACGTTGTCCACGAACAGATCGGGCCAGCCGTCCTGGTCGTAATCGGCGGCATCGACTCCCATACCGGAACGCGCTACGCCGAAGGGGTTGTAGGCTATGCCGGCAAGGAATCCATTGTTGGTGAAACGGCCGTTGCCCTGGTTCATAAAGAGGGCGTTGGGCGCTGTGTCGCTGCTGACAAACAAATCCATATGGCCATCGTTGTTCACATCGGCGGCCACCACGCCCCATGCCTTGGCCATCACTCCGGCGATCCCGGACTCGCGACTGACATCGGTAAAGGTGCCGTCTCCGTTGTTGTGGAAAAGGCGGCTGGGCAACGGCGAAAAAGCATTCGGTTTGCAGTAATAGCGCTCTCCCGGTCCGTGTCCACCGCAGAAGATGTTCTTCTCTTTGCTGAAGTCGGCGAAGCGGCAGACGAAGAGGTCGAGGCGGCCGTCATTGTCGTAGTCAAACCAGACGGCGCTGGTGGACCATCCGGGCGCGCTCACGCCCGCTTTCGCTGTAACGTCTGTGAAGGTGCCATCGCCATTGTTGTGGTAGAGAATGCTGTTCGGATACTGGGTCACGTACAGATCCGGCAGACCGTCGCCGTCGTAGTCTCCTACAGCCACGCCCATGCCGTAGGCGTTGCCGCCAACGCCGGCCTTCAGCGTGACGTCAGTAAACGTGCCGTCGCGGTTGTTGCGGTAGAGGGCGTTGCGCAGCGGCCTGGCAGGCTGATAGAAGTCACAGGGGCCGCTGTTGACGAGATAGAGGTCCATCCAGCCATCGTTATCGTAATCAAGAAAGGCACAGCCGGGACCGACGGTTTCCGGCAGATACATCTCCGGCGAAAGACCGGCAGTGTGGGTCCACAGAATCCCGCTGCGCGAGGCGGGGATTTCTTCAAAGTACGAGCCTGCGGTGGGAGAGCCAGGGGCGCGCGCGCAGGCCAGCGATACGGCCGAGCCAGTGGCTCCGCGAAGAAAGCTGCGCCGCGAGCAGATGGGGCCGATCCGTCGGGTCATGGGTGCACGGCGTGTCCCTCGGCATTATCGGTGACGCCTTTCGCACGTGCCGCCTGCGCCTGCAGCGCCATTTCGCGCGCCGCACCCTGCTGATTGCCGGTATGTGCATAGGCCATCGCGAGTTGATAATGACCAGCGGGATCTTCGGGTTCCATCTTTACGTAGGCTTTGAGGGGTGCCAGGGCCTCGGCGTATTTATCAGCGGCGGTGAGCGTCATGCCGAGTGCAAGGCGCGCCTCCGAAAAGCCCTCATCCAGCTGCGCGGCTCGTGTGAAGTGGCGAATGGCGGGATCCCAGTTGCCGGCGCGGCGGTCAAGTTCGCCCAGCACAAACTCGGCGGATGCGTTGGTTGGGTCGACCCGCGTCTCTGCCTCGAATTCTTTGCGCGCGTCATCGGTTGAGCCGGTGTCGCCAGCCAGCGCCAGGTCTATCTGGCCCAGCCGGTAATGCATGTCCGGAGTGTTTGGATTATCGGCGAGAATCCTACGGTAGATGGCGGCTGCTTCGGCATTCTTACCCTGCGATTCCAGCGCTTCGGCCTGCATGCGGCGCCCCTGTATGGAATCCGGAGCGTTCGTCTGGAGCCGATTAGCGGACCGCGAGCCCAGCTCCGAGAAGATGTGCGCCGCCATGTAGAGCACCTCGGGATCGTTGGGCACGAGGCGCTGGAGCATGAGCAAAGTGTCCACGGCCGTTTGAGTGTCGTCGAGCGCCATAGCGCAGCGCACTTCTGCCATGCCCCCTTCGTAGCGCTGTGCTTTGTCGCTGACCGCCGGGAGCGTGCGCTTCAGCAGCGGAAGGGCTTCGTGGCAACGGCCGCCTTCCACCAGCTTGATGCCCCGCTGGATGGCCGCCGCAGAATCCGGCTTTGCCTGCGCAAGCAGACAGGCGACTGGTGCGCTGCAGAACAGGAGGACGCCGAGGGCAGACCGCAGTCGCATTCATTCACTCCTGGTCAGCTGGAACCGCTCGGCGCGCAGGTGAATTAGCAGCGGCCTGTCGCGCAAAGGCACGGCATAGCCACCCCGATCCTGGCGAAACGGTTCAACGGGACGATAAGCGCCAACGCCGCCAACGGGGGCGGGCTGGGCGATGCGCACGCAGGCCACAGGCGTATCTCTTGTCGCAGCATCCAGCGTAAGCCGCACTTCGCCGGATTTCTCATCGAACGACGCCTCACGGATGCGGCCTGCGTCGAGGGTGATCCACAGGCCGGCGGGTGCGATGTAGAGCCGGCTGCGGGAGGCATCGAGCGGAATCACGCGGATGGAGTTGCTCCGCTGCTCCAGATTGCCGCCGAAGCAGAGCCATCCCAGTGCGGGATCGTGGGTGAGATAGGTTGCGGTGTTGGCGGCAAATCCCCAGAAGCCGCTGCCGTAATCGCCGGAATAGGGATCGAAAGCCAGCATGTCAGGGAAGGCGTGGAAGGCCGCCGACGCGAATCCATCCTGATCGATATTGCTCAGCTCGCCCATGGTGCCCCCGTAGCCGACGCGCAGGAGGTAAAGATCGCCGGGATGTTCACGGTATTCGGAGAGCAGCGGGACGGCGTTGATGCCCGAGCCGTAGTGGTGGAGTTGCCGCTCCAGCCGCTGGATTTTTCCTCCAAAGATAAAGTCCCAGTACCGCCGCGCACTCCCGTTATAACCCCAGCTGGGAATTGCCGGATCATAACCCAGGATGGCGTCGATCGTCACCTCCGCCTTCTCGTCGTCGTGGAAGTATCGCGTCCAGGCATAGACTTCCTCCTGGCCAGTCGAGTCCCACGGCATCTCGCTGGCGAAGGGATACTTCTCGCTCTGCCAGCGGTCGGCACGCTTGCGCATGGCAGCTTCAAGCTGATCCGCCTCAGCCGTCATGCTCTCGCGTTTCAGGTCGTTGAGGATGTAGACGTAGACGTCTCCTTCCATCTGGCCAAACCGCGAGTAATAGGGAGCGTAGCGCGTCATGGCGAGCGCTGTCTCGCAGGCCTGGCGCAGGTACCACTGCCACGGATGGTCTGTTACCAGGCCGGGGTGATTGCGGGCCAGCCTGTAGAGCGCCCAGTAGGCCGACGCGACGTGCGGGTAATTGAAAGAGCGGTCCACCGCTTCACTGGCTTTGCGGTTCCAGCTGGTCCAGGAGGTCCAGTTCAGGTCGCCGCGGTAAAAGCCGGGCGGGAGCTGATCGGGCTGGTAGTAGAAGAGGCTTTTGCGGACACCGAACTTCTCCGGGCCGTCTTTATATTGGATTCCGCCCCACAGGACTCCATCAACGAACTGCTCCAGTTTGACGACCTCCTCCGGGTCAGGCTCGAGGTATTCCTTCATAGCGAGCGCCAGCCAGGAGTCGGCCCCGGCTTCATCGCTCAGGCCTGCGATCCAGACGCGGCTGTCCTGCGTCACCTGGGCGTTTGCCTGGCGGTCGTAGGTAATGGCCGATGGGCTGCGGTGGAAGGGATCGGCGGGGTCGGTAAACCACTGCTTTGTCGTTAAAAAGTGACCGAGGTCAGTCACCGCCTGATCCTCGGGCTTGATTATTCGATAGGCGATGGTCTGCACCAGGCCATCGCGATAGCGGATCGTGACCCGGGCTCGTCCCCAGGTAATGCCCCGCAGGCGATAGTCGCGCCAACCGCCGGACGTATGGCCGTTCGGATGGATGGCGATCGCGCCCTGCGGATCAACACTCATCGAATCCACCGGCTCGCGATAACTAAGAAAGAGATGTGCGTCGAGATCGGTGGGAAGGATATATCCGGGCACACCAACCGCCACAGGTCGCTGATGCTGAGTGAGCGTTTTTTCGATGTTGCGGATGGAATCCGACAGCAGGAAGCGAACCCCAAAACTTCGTGACTCGCCCGGTTGCAGGGTGATGCTGGTTGGCGGGTTCCACGGCTGCGCTTTCTTCCACTCATTTTCCTGCCAGGCGCTGCTCGCGACCATCCAGTCGTAGAAGCCCTCGAAGGTGATGCCGCGCGGTGTGAGGTCATGGAAGAGTTCCGGCGTGGGCGGGGTGTGCTCTTTCCAATGGTGAACGTCCAGAATCGGACGCCACGCTTCGAAGGGCGTTTGCCCATCAGGAATGACGACCAGGGCCGGTCCCTGGCCGTTCAGGCGCGTAACCTGGACGTAGCCGGCATCTTCTCCGATGTATGGGTCGTCGAAGCTGCACTTCTCATGCGATTCCTCCAGGGTGCGACCGGTCATATCGTTGTTGAAGATCATCGGAATGCCGAGTCCTCCGATCTCCACAGGTGCCTTGCTGGTGTTGCTGAGGGTGAAACGGAGCGTGAGTTCGCCGTCACTCAGCAGCCAGGTCCGCGTCACCTGCAGCGGAATCCCGGCAGGGAATGCTGGACCCAGATCAGCTGAAGCCAGTACCTTGCCGGATGCGGGTAGCGCTTTGACCGGATGGCGCTCGAACGCGGTGGAGTAACCCCGCCAGTCTCCCCCTGGGATGCGCAGCCGGATATCAAGGTCGCCGAGGTGGTAGTAGCCGTCGTAGGAGCGCTGCGCGAGACGATCGCCAGGCGTGAAGTCGAACCCTGCGGCCCCTTTAGGCAGCAGCGCAGCGACGGTCTGGGATGACCGGACCAGCTTGACCATCAAATGCGGCGTATCGAAGGTGACGTATCCCTGGCTGAGCATCGGCCCAGGAACCGGCGGCTTCAGCGGCTCCTGGCTCTGGGCGGAGGCTCCTGGAAGGAGCGATGCCATCCAAAGAACGGATAGGCCACAAACCAGAGATTTACGGCGGCGCACCGATTGCCCGATTCGCCTTAAGGGCAAAAGGAACACAGTTGGACACCCGTAAGTTTTCAAACCTTCCCGATCCCTTCCTGGTGGTTCATCCTCGCAGGTGCCATGCCTCATGCACGCATTCGAGAAAAAACTGCCGGACGCGTGGGAGGCGTCCGGCATGGGAGGCTCACAGCGTCAAAAGACAAATTTCCCACGAAGCTCGATCACTCGTCCAAAGCCGCCATTTTGGCTTTCGTTAGTGGGAGCACCTTCACCGAACCCGAAATCCTGAATACCGGAATCGAATGAATTGGCACCTGTGCCGGCGACATAGGGCCCAAAGCCATCCCCGTTTCCAAAGACCGGATGATTCCAGACGTTGAGGAAGGAGGCCTGGAGACTAAAATTCATCTCCTCGTGAATCGGGAATACCTTCGTCAACTCCATGTCCTGATAGAACTGTGGCGGCCCGTGGAGGTAGAGTATCTGACCGAAAGACCCAGGCGTAACGTTGGGCGTGATGTAAGTCGAGTTAGCGCCGCCGCCTGTCGGGCTAACCAGATATTTTGGGTCGATCAGGTTGGCGAAAGGCTGCCCCGGAGTCTCCCGAACGCCGATGGAACTCTGCAACTGAGACGGAGTGACTCCGTGCAGGCGGACGCCGCCATCCCCGTAGTCGTTGAAGGTGTAGTACCCGCCGCCGAGTTGTGCCGGCGCGCCGCCCTGCCACGTCACAATGGTGCCCACCGTGTATCCGCCCAAAACAGCGTCTACCGCGCGGTTGTTGGCCAAATGGGCTCGGCCGTGACCAACCGGGATATCGTACGTCCCATTGGCATGGAAGACGTTCCGTATATCGAATGCTGTGGGCCCGTAGCTTTGGCGAAGATTGCGCAGGGTGAAGGCGTTGAAGGAACCCGTCCACGAATTGGCGGACTCAACTCCCAGAGTTTTGCTCCAGGTGTAGTTCGCATCGTACTGCAGGCCATGCCATGATCCCTGGCGAAGATCTACCTGCAGACCGTTGTAGTTGGAGTAGCCTTCGGAATACAGCTCTCCGGTTGAAGAGCCGCCAGAGTAGGGATTGGCCTGGAAGAAGTTAATCGGGTAGCCCGCGCCCGCGCCTGTATAGCCTGCGTTTGTGGCGCAAGGCGAGAAGCCGGCGCCGACCAGATTACAGAAGTACGGCACGGTGCCGTTGATTCCGGCAAGAACGCCAGCCATCGCTCCCGCCTGCCCCGTGTTCAAATAATTGATGAACTGAGTATTCGTGTAATCGGAGGCATTGGGACCGCCGAAGGCTGCATCGAGAATGGGCGTCGGGCTGCCAAAGCTGCTGGAAAAGGAGTTGCCTCCGGACGCAGCCAGGTTAGCCTGAGCGTTTTGGAAATCCTTCAGGAAGCCGTTTTCGAAGATATTCACTTCGTTGGGATCGATGGCGATCCACTGGTGGAGGGTGTGGTTGCCGTTGTAGCGGACTTCCAGCGCCATAGAACGGCCAAGCCCGCGCTGAATGCCGATGTTCCAGGACTCGGCAGTGGGCTCCCTGAGGTTGGGCTGGATGCCGTTGACACCCGGCCCACCCGTGTACGTGAACTCTGCTTCGGGCGCCGTCGCCTGGTAGGTAGGGGGCGACAGAATGAATCCAGGCAGCGTGTCTCCGATCGCGAGGCTTCCCGGAGCGAACGTTCCCGGCTGTCCTGTGTTGTTGGCGAGCAGGTTGAACTGCTGATAGTAGAACTGTCCGTAATCTGTCGCGTAATCCCAGAAATACTGGTACGGCTCAGTAAAGCGGCGCAGCGCGTAACCTCCGCGGATCACTGTCTTATCCTCGCCCAGCAGGCCTTTCAGGGGGCCGGAGGTAACGTGCGGATTCCAGGCAAAGCCAAACGCCGGCTGTGGCGTGACCTTCCAGGGCGCGTACGGCTGGGGGTGAACCGCGATCGTCGGATTGAGATTGCCCTTAAGTGAGCCGGGATCGAAGAGGTCGCCAACAGCGGTGGGACCATAAAGGGAAGACTCATCCGCGGAATGGTAGAAACCGGTGATGTCCTTTTCGGCGCCGAAGATATCCCAGCGCAGGCCGTAATTGAGGGTTAATGTCTGGGTTATCCGCCAGGAATCCTCCGCAAAGAAGCTCCATGCCGAGGACACCTCATCCAGGGGATACTCGCTCATGGTACCGGTCTGGGCGTATTGCTTCGTCTTGATGTTATAAGAGTTTTCTCCGGTGACGCCGCTGAGTCTGCCGGCCAGGATCGCGTACAGCGCATCCGCCTTCGTCAACTCGGCATTGCTCGCATCGGGCAATGTCGGAGTCGTTCCGGAATTCGTGAAGGCGTTGATCGCGGGATCGCCGCTCGCCAGCCCGAAGTTATAGTTATAGAAACCTCCCGGAGCATTCCAATAGTGGTCCTGTTCCTTGTACCAGGAAACGCCGTACTGGAATGCGTGCTTTCCGCGCTGCAGCGTCATGGAGTCGGAAAAGTCCCAGATGGGGTAATAGGTGTCAATCGGTAGCTGATAGTTCTGCCCCGAAATCGCGGGGCCATTTGTAAGGCCTGGATAGTTCCAGTTCACCGTGGGCTCGCTTGTATAGAGAGGCGCGGCGTTGTATGCGAAGAGAGTGACGTCGTAAAGGTACCCCGCCTTAAACTGATTAATCAGCCGGGGCGAAAAGATGTAATCGAAGCCATAGGAACCCGTAAAGTTCTTCGTCTGGTTCCCGGCTTCCTGATTGGCAAACCCAGTGCCGGGAAAGGTGGGCGCCGTGATGCCGGGCTGGTTGTACTGCGACATCATCCAGGAGAGATACATCCTGGCCTTTTGGGAGGCGTTGTAGTCGATACGGGCGACCGGAAAGTAATCGGTTTCCGGCGAAGGCTGAGTCCAGCCAACCTCGCTGTAATTGGGATCCGACGTCGTGCCCAGGTGTCCGGAGGCGATGGCGGTGTTGATGGCCGAGAACTGCTTGGCAACCTCGGCATTGATTGCAGACGGAAGGCCGTGATTTTGCGCGATGGTCAGAAGGTTAGCGGTGTGGGTCGCGCCATCCGCTCCCACATACGTGAAAGTCCCGGCCTGAGCCGCGCTTGTGAAAGCATAGTTCGTGGCGGTGAAACTGCCCGGGATCTTGCGCATGGCATAGGTCCCGAAAAAGAACAGCTTGTTGTGCAGGACGGGGCCGCCGACGCTGACGCCGAAGTCATTCTCGATTTGCTTGTTTTTACGGACGCCCAGAGCATCGTTCAGCCATGTGTTGGCGTTCAGGCCGCTGTTGCGGAAGTCCTCAAAGGCATTTCCGTGGAACTTATTGCTGCCGCGACGGGAAACGAAATTTACCTGGGTAGTGGCCTGCCCGAAACCGGAATTCAGGCCCAACTGGTCCGTCTGCACACTCATCTGCTCGATGTCTTCCAGACGGGGCGAGACGGCCGGCGCGATATTGGCGTCGAACTTCATGCGGCTCGCACTGCCGACCATTCCGTCAAGGTTGCTGCCCTCGTCCATGATGGGCAGGCCATTGAACGTGCCCTGACCGCCCGCACCGCTGAATCCCGGCACAATCGTCGCCAGAGCAGTGATATCACGGCCATTGAGGGGCAGATCCTGGATCTGCTTCACATCGATCACCGAACCGATTTCGTTGGAGGTCGTCTGCAGCACGGGAGAAGTCTGCCCGGCAACCTGCACGGTCTGGGTGGCCGTACCGACGGAAAGTTGCGCGGTAAGGTCGGTAGCCTGGGATGCCTCGACAATGACCGCGGAATAGATCCTGGTGGCATACCCGGCACGGCCGATGGTGAGTTCATAAACGCCGATAGGCAGATTCACGAACGTGTAAGAGCCACTGCCGTTCGTGCTGGCGGTATAGGTATCGTTCGTTTGATGCTCGACGATCTTAAGCGACGCACCGGGGACAACGGCCCCCGAAGCGTCTTCGACGGTGATGACCACCTTGCCTTGCGTGCCGGACTGGGCAAGCGCGGCATGGGGCAGGAGCAAAAGAAGGACCACTAATGGAACGGCGAGAAGGGTTCTCCGGTTATATTTTGTCCACATAGATTCGCCTCCTGAATTTGATAAAGCGTTTTCTCGTCGAATGTTTTTTTCTTCCGGAAGGAGCAGCCCTGGGGAACTTCCGTCCTGGAAGTGCTTCTACGGTGCAAAGAAATGCAGCGATCCGGGAAAACACCGTATAGAGCTTCATCTTGTATGTGAAATTGTATTCATTGTCAAGCGCAACGGTTCCACAGGCGTAACTGCGACCCGGGACTCAGTGCCGTGCCGGTCCGGCTGGCGGCGGAGCCTTCGGGGACTGGCGGTTGAGCAGGCGGCCCAGTTCCGCTGAGACCTGAGAAGCCTTCTGCCGCTCGCCCAGGCGCCGATAGGCCACGGCGAGGCTGGTGTAAACGGCCGGATTCTCGGGCTCGATAGCGCGCGCGATTTCAAGGTGCACCACAGCATCACCATAGCGAGCCAGCATCAGGTCGATCTTGCCCAGAGCTATCTGGGTTGCGGAGAAATCGGGCCGCTCCCGGGCGGATTCTTCGAGTGCGGACTGCGCTTCCGCGAAGCGCGGATCACCCGGCGCCGCACCCTCCTGCAGCAACACAGTTCCCAGCAAAGAGAGCATGCGGTAATCATTGCGGCCGGAGTGGATCGCCTGCTCCAGGAGCAGATTGGCGCCCTTGAGATCGTCGTTATAGAGGTCCTTCTGCACGCGGGAGAGATAGCCGATGTAGCCATCGCCATCGATTTGCGCCGCGCGGTCGAACTCGGGGCGCGCCTCTTCGATGCTGCCCAGTTGGGCCAGAAACAACGCCTTTTCATAGTGCAGGCGTGCCGAGGAGGGAAGCTTCGCGAGTCCAAGGTCCATCATGCGCAACCCAAGATCGAATTGTCGATAATCGGTGCAGGCGTCGGCTGCGTAGGCGAAAATCGTCTCGTCTTCCGGGGCGGCACTGGAGACGGCATTGAGAAGCCTATACGCGTCGGATGGGCGGTTTGTGGCAATGTAAGCCTGGATAAGCAGCGTTGCGGTTGCCGGCGTGCGGTATCCGGAGGCGCGCAGCGACTCAAGCAGCTGGACAGCCTGGGCGTTCGCGCCAGTGCCTACGTAGCAAATGGCCAGATTCACGCCGGTGGCATATGGATCCTCTCCGGCTGCCCGCGCGGCCAGCAGATGGGGGATCGCTTCGCGAAGGGCGCCGGAGCGCGTGAGCCGGGTGCCGGTCAGGAGTTCATCCCGCGCGTCATGTCGAAAACGATCGTCTTTAGAGGGATTTGCCGGAGCAGCTGGCCCCGGGGCCGCATTCGGCAAGCCTTGGGACCAGGCAGCGGTTGCGGCAGCGATCGTCAGGGCCGCAACCAGTTCCAAAAGCCAGGACGTTTGCCGGCGCATGCGGCCATTGTAGGCGGGGAAATCTCATGGACCCAAGCCACTTCTGCCACGGATATCCAACCCGTTGCGGATACGGAGTTGTATACAACCGTGTCTTTGCGGTATAACTCCGATCATCTCTCCGCCAGCTATCCGGCGGAAATTGCGTCGGCCTTTCGGCCAGGGTGGAGAATGCAGAGGAGACGGTTCCTTCAGAGCCTGGCAGCCGGTACCATCGCGATCCGCGGCCTGGATTTTGCCGCTGTCCGACCGGGCGAAGACGCTCCTCCTCCCCTGGCGCCGGGAGCCGTGGCGGCCGACCACGTTTCAACGGACGGACACACCCTGCTCTGCTCGTTCGTACGCGGGTCCGAGTCATGGAAGGTTTACGAGGACCTGCGAGCGCGGGATGGATCCATCACCTTCGTCTCGACGGCGGGCAAGGCACGCGTGCTGGCGAAATCAGCGGAGGCCGTTTTCGCCGATGAGGAACCGCCATACCTGGGGCTCGACCTGAAGACCATCGGCACGACCGGGCGCGATCTGCTCGCCGACAAACTGCTGGCCCACGGCGATCCCGACGAGCAGGAAGTGAGACGCGCGGCTCCCCCGATGGATTCAGCGGTACGGCGCGAACCTGGCTGGCGATTACCCTGGAACACCTTCGTTGGCACGCGGGAATGCAGCGATACGATGCCGGTGTTTCCCGCCGGAAATACCCGCACTTACCATCCGGCTCAGTATTTTCACGAACTCACGTCGGAGAGCGCACGCCAGCGGCAAGAAGGTCTGGTCGGCGGGTGGATGCCTGCCGTGCGAAAGGTCTTTCCCGGCGACGACGGATCATGGTTCGAGGCGCTTGTCTTCGGTGATGTGCTGGCGCACGATCGATTCATCGTGCAAACCTGGCACCGAACTGCACAGATCCGCGACGGCGCTATCGTGCGCGTCGAGTACGGTTACAGCTATCCCGCCTACACGCACCGGCGCCAACCGCCCGCCGCCGAAGCGTTCTATCGAGGTTGGCTGGAGCTTGCCGAGTACTGGGAGCGCCTGATGCACGATGTCGTTCCCATCACGCTGCCGGACGCGGCATGGAGCAACATGGTGCGCCATGCGTTTGTGAAGGAGCAGATGGTGCGGCCGGGCGGCGTTTATCCCAAATACGGCGCGGTGGATCGCGACTACTACGGCCCGGAATACGATGGATTCCAGGACATCTTCACGATGTCGCTCTACGCGAATCTGGAATGCGGGCGGTTTACCCAGGCGCAGGAAGTACTGGACGAGTATTTCACCAGCATGGCGGACGCGCAGGGCCTCGTGAACATGCGAGGGCCGGAAACGGGGCAGTACGGGCTCACGCTCTCCCTGCTGGCGCGCTACTTCGAGTACACCGGCGACGCGGCGCTGCTGCGGAAGCACCTCGTGAAAATCGAGGCCACCGCCGCCCTGCTGGAAGAGCTGCACGATGAATCCCTGCTGCTGCCATCGTCCGACCGCGGCTGCGGACTGATTCATGGCTGGTGCGAATCGGATTCGTGTCTGATGCCCGATCCGTCGGTGTGGTGGAAGCCGTACTTCGCTAACAGCGCCTGGGCCGTGCGCGGCTGGGGTGACCTGGCCCGCGTGTGGCCTGCGCTTGGTGCAGGGGGCGACGCTCCGGCGCGGTGGCGGCGGAGGAGCGACAAGTTGCGTGCCGCGCTGGCGCAAAGCATCGATGGGAATATCCGTCGCGATCAGACTCCGCCTTACATTGGTCCGCTGCCGGGTACAAAACTCACTGTCTGGGAATCGCTCGTCCAGGAGCGCCCCAGCGAGCAGCAGTGGGCGCACCGCTGCTACGCGGAACTGCTGCAGTCCGGCGTCATCCCCGACGAACAGGCGAATGTGTTGGTCGACTGCATGCGCGCCAACGGAGGCACGACTCTTGGCGTGGTGGCGAACATGGAACGACCACATCCAGGCGGACGGGACATCCTGGGTTTTATTTCCTATGGTTACGCGGAAGCGCTGCTGCGGCTGGACCGCATCGAGGAGTACCTGCTTTTTCTATACTCGCACCGCTATCACGATCACTCGCGCGGCAGCTGGACGGCTGGGGAGGTGGCCGGTATTACCGGCGACAACGCCCTGTTCTGCATCCCCGCGCAGCAGACGATTCCGCTGCTGGTGCGCTGGATGCTGGTGTCGGAAGACGATGAGACGCTGTGCTTTGGCCGGGCGCTGCCGCAGAAATGGATCGCCTCTGGCCGGCCCATCGCGATCGACGAGGCGCCAACGCGCTGGGGGCGGGTCAATTACCGGCTCAGCCATAGAGGTGAAAATCAAGTCGTGGCGGCGGTAACATTTTTGGAACCAAATCGGCGGCCGCAGAACGTGCGCGTTACATTCCGGATCTCTGAAGGGAAATCTCTTGCCAACCTGGCTGTCAACGGCAGACCGCTTTCCCCGGGCGGCCGTCATAAGGATGCAGCCCTTTTTTCGCCCGACGGCGAGCGCAGCTTCGAGGTAGTCGCGACAATGAGCTAAGCTCGAAACGGAATATGTGGAATACAACCCTGCGCCGCAGCGGGATTGGCGAGATTTCAGACAAAGGTGGTATCGATGGATCGTAATTTCAGTCGCAGAAAGTTCCTCGGCGCAGCCGCTGCAGCGGGGGCATCGGCCTTGCTGCCGGCTGCCGCTGTTGCCAGCCAGAAGTCATCGCGCTCGGCGACCGGAGCGGTAGAGGACACGGCTAATCGCACGCTGACCGATTCGAGTGTTGAGAAGGTGGCCTGGAAAGCGCGCCCGTTTTCGATGACCGAAGTGCGCCTGTTGCCTGGCTTCTGGAAGGAAATGTCCGAGCTGAACCGCAGTTGGCTGTATTCGCTGCCGAACGAGCGCCTCGCCTATAACTTCCGCGTAACGGCTGGAATTCCGACCGACGCCGACCCGCTGGGCGGATGGGAGGCCCCGGAATGCGAGCTGCGAGGGCACTATGTCGGTCACTATCTGTCTTCCTGCGCGTTGATGCACGCCAGCACCGGCGACGCCTTCATCAGGATGAAGGCCGATGAGCTGGTGAGCATGCTGGCCGAGTGCCAGGCGAAGGATGGCTATCTGGGCGCGTATCCCACGACTTTTTACGATCGCCTGCGGCGGCACGAGCGGGTCTGGGCGCCCTTTTACACGTACCACAAGATCATGGCTGGGCTGATCGACATGTACCAGCACACCGGCAACAAGCAGGCGCTCGATATGGCCCTGCGCATGGCAGCGTGGGCCGATACTTACTCGCGCAGTTTCGCCCCCGATGACTGGCAGCGCGTTCTGCTGGTGGAACAGGGCGGTATGAACGAAGCTTCATTCAACCTGTACGCCATCACCGGAGATACAAAATGGCGCGATCTGGGCTATCGATTCGAACACCACAAGATCTTCGATTCGCTGGCAGCCAACCAGGACATCCTCGATCACAATCACGCCAACACCAACATCCCTAAAGTCATCGGCGCCGCCCGTGGATACGAGTTGACCGGCGACACCCGATACCGCGACATCGCGGATAACTTCTACCACATGGTTTCGGACCATCACGCGTACTGCACCGGAGGTACGAGTAACGGCGAAATGTGGCATGCGCCGGATGCCATCGCGACGGAACTCGGCCCCGCTGCCGAAGAGTGCTGCTGCTCGTACAACATGATGAAGCTCTCGCGGCACCTTTTCGGCCAGCAGCCGGACGCCCATTATTTCGATTACTATGAGCGGCTGCTCTATAACGTCCGCTATGGCACGCAGGATCGTAACGGCATGCTGATGTATTACGTTCCTCTGCAGCCCGGCATGTACAAGACCTTCGGTACGCCGTTTGACGCGTTCTGGTGCTGCACCGGAACGGGCTCCGAAGAGTATTCA
Organism: Acidobacteriaceae bacterium; assembly: GCA_035656855.1. GTDB lineage: Bacteria > Acidobacteriota > Terriglobia > Terriglobales > Acidobacteriaceae > Palsa-343. The sequence goes on from DASRRO010000125.1 coordinate 41,706, forward strand.
AAGCTGAATGACTCGATTTATTTCCACGACAACGAAGCCGTGTTCGTGAATCTGTTCATTCCTTCGACACTGGACTGGAAGGAGCGCGGGCTGAAGCTGCGACAGACAACGAAGTTCCCGCACGACGAGCGCATCACTCTGACGATCGATGACGCTCCCTCAGCGCCGACCCCACTGCAGATACGCGTGCCCTACTGGGCTACGAAGGGATTTGCGGTTGCCATCAACGGGCAGCAACAGCAGATCGCGGCCACGCCGTCGAGCTACGCGCGAGTGGAGCACGACTGGAAATCCGGCGACGTAGTGACTGTGGACATTCCACTGCCGCTGCACGTCGACACGACGCCCGACGACAAGAACGTACAGGCGGCGATGTACGGCCCGCTGGTGCTCGCGGCTCTGCTGGGTACCGACGGCCTGACCACCTCGATGATCTACGGCGGCTCCGGCCCGCGGGGTTACGATGACGGCTATCCGATGCCGGCGATCGACAGGAGGCCGCGCATGCATCGCGATGCCAATGGTCAACTCGTCCCGGTGGCCACCGTTAGCGACGACGGCATCTGGTTCGAGCCGGCCGAAGCTTCGCCGCAGTATCCGCTGCGTTTCCACACCAAAGGACGCGGGCCGACGCATACGCTGGTGCCCCTGAACCAGATCCTGGACGAGCGCTACTCTGTGTACCTGCGCACGATCGAGAGTTAATCGACACAAGAGGCGCGGCAGGAATTACCAGCTGCCGCGCTCTCCGAAGATGTCGATCACCTGGCCGAGCCGGGCGCGGCCATTCTCCCAGTTCACCTGCAGAGCGCGCTCCATACGATCGGGATCGCCGGCGACCAGGGCGGCGATGATAGCGTCGTGCTCGTCGATGGAGAGTTGCAGGTTGCCGATGATCGAGCTGGCATAGAGCCTCCAGTAGCGCTCTACCTGCGGCTCGACCGTAGTGTGCAGACTCTTCAGCCGCGGCCCTGCCCCGGATTCAATGACAGTGCGATGGAAACTCCGGTCGATGTCGAAGATGGCGCCCTGCTCGGCGGGATGGTTCTTAATGTCCGCCAGCTTCTGGTTAAGCCGCTTCAGCTGCTCCGCCATGCCCACGCGGTCCGCCTTCGGCAGCTGTGCGGTGAAGCGCGCGGCCAGCCCTTCGAGACGGCCAATGATGGCGTAGAGCTCGTTGGCGTCTTCCTTGGTCAGCGGGCTCACGATCATGCGCGACTTATTTGCGGTGCGATGGACCTGGACATAACCTTCCTGCTGCAGCCACTGCAGCGCGGCGCGCGCGGGCGTGCGGCTCAGGTTCAGCCGTTTGACAAGCTCGCCTTCCACGATCCACGTACCCGGCGAGAGCTTTCCTTCCACAATCAATTGCCGAACCTGGTGCACGGCCGTCAAAACACTGCTGCCGTGCTCGCGCTTCGGCTTCAGATCCCGCGTACCTCTGGGCTTGGTCGTTGTCATGCTCCCCCGTCGATCTTCAAAACGTCCGGTCTGATCAGTATCTGCCTTTATGGTAATGCGGCGAGCGGCTCTCGGCCGCTCAGCGGGAACGGCTGCGGTCTTCGTCGATAGAAGGGAGAGCGCAGAGGCGACCGGTGTTTATGGTGCGAAAGCGCATCGGGCTTCACAAAGCGTGACATATCGCCTGTTGACCTATCGGCATCTTTCAATCGGACCTGTGGGCGTCCAGGCGCCGTCTGCCAGCGGAAAACCGGAATCCATTCTCCCTGATGGCAGAGGATCATTCAAAGAGACCAGAAAGCAAGCAGCCCCTTTTCCGGTACAAAGGCGATAACTCTCTGATCATTTCGCGCCGCGGAATCGACTTTGGGATCATCGGGCAGTCTTGCCACAGGTCCCTATGCGGCACGGGTGGATAGCCTGGTCGCCAAACGCCTGGTGAGGGTGGTGTGGGTTCCACGAGTCGGTCGAGGTCTCGGTTTTGCTAACGGACCAGGCTCAACCCAAATACGCCAAAGCAGCGAGCGTATTGGCGAGGAGGCTGACGCTGGACACACACAACCAACGGTAGCCGTCGCAGCGTTGCGAACACTCGTGAAATTGGATTTGGCGTGAGTCATTTCAGTGCAACACCGAATCACCCGCGCTGGTTATTCGCCTCTACCGTGCGACACTGAACTCGCCGCGACGACTGGAGCGACCACGATACGGTCCAGATCGGGTGCATAGCCGGTCGGATTCCCGATGCTGATGGTATTCGTCCCCTCATGCAACTGCACCTGCACAATCCGCGGCACCGGATCGCTGAAGGTACTGCCATTCAGATCCAGTTCCACAGGCGCAGCATCGTTCACGCTCATGAAATACGATCGAGGACCACTGGCCTGATAGTCAATCTCCAGCTGATACGTGCCACCTGCGGGGACGACGACGCTTGAGAACGTCACCGAGTTCCCTGCCCCTCCACCAATGTTTCCCGCCTTTCCCAGACCGGATGAATAATTGCTGAACTCGCCGACCACACTACCACTCAGCGTGGCAACCTCCGCCTCATACGTTGTGGATTCGGGAACTGGAAAATCCCCGTTACCGGTGACGACGATGCGATCGAGGTCCGGGGGGTAGCTCACCGGGCTTCCGAACTGGACCGTGTTCATTCCTTTTGCCAGATACACAGGCACGGTGGTGCTCGCGGGCAGAAAGAAGCTGCCGCCACCACAGTTCAGCGTCTGGAATGCTCCACCATTGACGCTGTAAAGGTACGATCGAAGCCCCTGAGTCATGGAGTCTACCTGCATGAGGTATTCGCCGGCGCGGGGTGCAAACACATTGTTGAAAGTCACGGTATTGCCAGCTCCGAGGCCCAGGCCGCCGACTTTTTGTCCGCCGGAGCAGGCCGGGCACGATGCGATGGCGGCAGTGCCGCCCAGAATTGCAGAGGCGGCGTCATAACTGGTGGACCGCGACGGAGCCGAGCGGCCAATGCCCCAGACGCGCAACAAACTTGAAGCATGTCCACTGAGGACGGTAGAGTACACCCCGATGGAAGGACCAAGATCGCGGTGGGCCCACAGGTCGCGCACGGTAACAGCGTTGGCAAAGCCCAGCAGACTCCAGGGAATCCGTGCATCTGTAACGGCTGCGTTCATATTGAAAATGCCCACATAGAAGCTGCCGTCGCGGAGCTGGCTGACCCACACCTCCAGGTCGCCGTCGAGCACCTGCCTGGCCGGCCGGCCGCTCTGGTCCACGGCCAGAACCTCATCATTGGCGGCCAGCTGCTTGCCGAAATCGTCGATTTTGGTCAGATCGCCGCCGAGATAAATGGGCGCGTTCGCGAGCGCCCACAGAGAGAGTGCCGATTGCTTCTCATCGTTGCTCAGCCCATCGAGCGTACCGTCGCCAATGTCGAGCGAGTCCAGATCGTTCCAGCCGACGGCAGGACCCGAGGCATTCTCCCAGCCAGGAAGGTCGCGAAAGCGCTCGTAGATACGCGGCCAGTCCGTGAGCGTGCCACAACCACCTTCACACTCCACGTCCTGATCGATGCGGCGAGCATTGGCGTATTGCTGCCAGACGCCCAGATAGTCCTGATCGAGGGCCCAGGAAATCGTGAGCCAGATGGGGCGGCCGCTGGCGGCAATCGCTTTTGCCCACGCTGCCACGTCGGACCTGTTGTCGATGGATAGATCGTAACTGTCTGAGCCCGGTGTGACCCCGTCCAGCTTGATCATATCCACGCCCCACGAGGCAAACAGTGCTACCACGGAATTCATGTACTGTTGCGCGCCCGGCTTCGTGAAATCAATTTTGTAGTGATATGGCGATGTTCCCGGGGCGCCGAAGGCATTGCCCGCCGTGTACGGCACTGTCAGAATGTCCTGAATGTGATACGTCGTTCCGAGAATCGGCGAATTGTCCGCTACCGCGGGGTACTCCACACCTGGGATCCAGTAGATACCGGCTTTCTGCCCGTTCCGGTGAATGTGATCGATGAGCGCTTTGATGTCGGGGAAGGTGGTGCTGTTGGGGATCGGCCGCCCGTATGCATCAAAACTGCCCTGCCAGCCGGAGTCGATGTTGATGTACTGATAGCCGTGGCTCTGGAGGCCGGAAGCCGCCAGTGCGTCCGATTCGGCGGCAACATTGGCCTGGGTGAGGAATCCCGAGTTGATGGTCTGCTCGCTGAAGGTACTCCAGCCGAGATAGGGCCGTGGCTCCCCTTCATTCACCTGGGCTGCTGCGACAAGACTGAAAGTGAAAAGAAGAATTCCTGTCAGACTTTTCACCTGGCCCCAGTTCCGAAAAGTCCGGGAAAGGAAGCGCTGAACCTGCAATTCAACATTGGAGTGCAGAGCGATGTAGGGGATCATCGTAGACTTCTCCTTCGAACTGCTGAGCGGCTGAATCAACGGTAACGTTCACGTTTTCGATGTCAGCAAAAAACACCCGCACTCTAAAGCCGCCCTGATTCGCTTGTCAAGCCGGCGGGCGATTTTCTCCAAATATCGGCTGCCAGGTCGCCTTGTTCATTCCGGCGCCGCATCCCGTCCGCCCTGGGCGATTGAGGGTGACAAAGGTCGCTCTGCTGCAACAAAAGATATTGCCAATATCCCCACTGCGGCGTTAACGTTAACGAGGCGAACTGACCTGCCTGTCCTTATGTCCAGCCATGCCATGAATTCGCATGCAACCGCAGAGTCCCTGCTGGTGTTGCCCGATGCACCCGCCGGCGAAATCGGCGCGGTCAAAGCCTGGCAAGAGCCGGTAGTCATGAAGACTTACCTCCCCGCCGCGCCCGATCCCAATCCCCTTTTCCTTGAAAAGCGTGTCTACCAGGGAAGCAGCGGCAAGGTCTATCCCCTGCCCGTCATCGACCGTATCGCGACTGAGCCCTGCGAACGCGCCTGGCAGGCGGTGCATCTTGAAAACGAATATCTGCGCATCATGATCCTGCCGGAGATCGGTGGGCGTATCCACGTGGGCTGCGACAAGATCAATGGCTACGACTTCTTTTATCGACAGAACGTGATCAAGCCGGCGCTGGTGGGTTTGGCCGGCCCATGGATTTCGGGCGGCGTGGAATTCAACTGGCCGCAACATCACCGTCCCGCGACGTTTCTGCCCGTCGAGGTTGCCATCGAGCGCGAGGACGATGGCGCCGTCATCGCATGGTGCAGTGACCATGATCCAATCTCCCGGATGAAAGGCATGCACGGCGTCTGCCTGCGGCCGGGGTGCGCATTTATCGAACTCAGAGTCCGTCTCTTCAACCGCACCTGGGATACGCAGACGTTTCTGTGGTGGGCAAACGCGGCAGTGCGGGTCCACGAACACTATCAGTCCTTCTTCCCGCGGGACGCGCGCTTTGTCGCCGACCACGCCCGTCGCGCCATCACGGAATTCCCCCGCAGCTTCCACACTTACTACGGCATCCCCTACGGCGAGCGCGCCCTCCACGGCGTTCCCCCCGACCAGATGCCGCACAACTTCATCCCTGACGGCTCTTATCCCGTGAACGACCTGAGATGGTATGCCAACATTCCCGTTCCTACCAGCTACATGATCGTCAACTCGCGCGAGGATTTCTTTGGCGGCTATGATCACGCGGCTCGTGCCGGGATGGTTCACGTGGCGGATCATCGGATCGCTCCGGGGAAGAAGCAGTGGACGTGGGGCAACCACGAATTTGGATACGCCTGGGACCGCAGCCTGACGGAGAGAGATGGGCCGTACATCGAACTGATGGCCGGCGTCTACACCGACAATCAGCCTGACTTCTCCTTTCTCGCTCCCGGCGAAACAAAGACGTTCAGGCAGTACTGGTATCCCATTCGCGAAATCGGAGTTCCTGACACCGCCAACCTGCACGCCGCGGTGCGCGTGGTCTGCGAGAACGACGAGGTGCAGATTCACCTGCTCGTCACCCGGGCGCTGCAGGCGGCGACGGTGCGCATCATCGTTGTCGATCAGGAACCGGTTTTCTGGAGGGGCGCTCTGCAGCCGGAGAATTCCGCAACGATCACGCTGCCGCTTCCGGCCGGGGGCAATCCCTGGTTGCTGGAACTGGAATCGGCTGGTAGGATTCTGCTGCGCTACGCGCCTGCCGAGGTTCAGCCTGCACCGGAGCCGCTGGCGGCTGCTGAACCTCCTGCTCCTCAGGACATTGCAACTGTCGATGAGCTTTATCTGACCGGCCTTCACCTGGAGCAATACCGCCACGCCACGCGCTCGCCCGAACCATATTGGCGCGAAGCTGCACGGCGGGATCCGGGCGACAGCCGCGCCAACAACGCTCTTGGACGCCTGCACCTGCGGCGCGGCGAATTCGGACAGGCCGAAAGCCACTTTCGCTCCGCCATCGCACGTCTGACGGCGCGCAATCCGAACCCGTACGACAGCGAGCCATACTACAACCTCGGCATGGCTCTGCTGTTTCAGGACCGCACAGACGAAGCCTCCGACGCATTCTCCAAGGCGACCTGGTCGGCAGCATGGCGCGGACCCGGCTATCATCGTCTGGCGGAAATCGACATTCGCGAGGGGCGCCTCGCGGCTGCCTTAGATCGCCTTGACCGCTCGCTGCGGGCCGATGCTGATAACACGAACGCGCGCAATCTTCGGGCCGCCGTTCTGCGCCGGCTCGACCGCCCGGCTGAGGCGGAGGTCGAACTGGACACGATTCTGGCCCTTGATCCTCTGGATGCGTGGAGCCGTTTCCAGCGAACCGACGTGCGGCCAGCCGACGCCGGCAGGCGGCTGGATGTCGCCTTCGACTGCATGCGCGCCGGTTTGCTCGACGCTGCGGACCGGCTTCTTGCGCCGGGCGACGGGGCAATCGAGCTGTACACCGGCGCCTTTATCGCACACCTGCGGAGCGATGCGAATGCCAGTGCCGCACTCTATGCGCAGGCTGCGGTTGCGGACTCGACCTATGTCTTCCCAGGACGGCTGGACGAGATGAGGATACTCGAGGCCGCCATAACGGCGAACCCAGCAGACGCGCGCGCATCTTACTATATCGGCAACTTTCTTTACGATCGCCGCCGATATGGCGAAGCGATCGCGCGGTGGGAAAGAGCCGCCGCGCTCGAACCGAATTTCCCCACCGTCTGGCGCAACCTGGGCATCGCCTTTTACAACGTGGAGCACGACCCGCAGAAATCGCGCGAGGCCTTCCGACTTGCCCGCGCGGCTGCGCCCCAGGACGCCCGCATCCTGTATGAAGAGGATCAGCTGCGCAAGCGGCTCGGTGATGAGCCAGGCGACCGGCTGGCTGTTCTGGAAGAGCGCGCCGAGCTGGTCAGCCGGCGGGATGATCTCTCGGTGGAGCTTGCCGCGCTGTACAACCACGTCGGGCGCCCATCGGATGCCCTGGAGCTGCTGAACTCGCGGCAATTCCAGCCATGGGAGGGCGGCGAAGGCCTTGTTCTGGGGGAATACGTTCGCGCGCAGCTCTTGCTGGGACGCGCGCTGCTTGCGAGGAACGAAGCGCGGCGCGCGGTCGAGTGCTTCGAGGCAGCCGCTCAACCGCCGCAATCGCTCAACGAAGCACGGCATCTGCTGGCGAACAGCAGCAATATCGAGTTCTGGCTGGGCGAGGCCTGGGTGGCCGTGGGTGAGCCGGACCGCGCTGCGCGGCACTGGCAACGCGCGGAGCGCCAGCGGGGCGACTTCCAGCAGATGCAGGTGCGAGGCTGTTCGGAAATGACATACTGGAGCGCGCTGGCCCTGCGCCGCCTCGGACGCAATCAAGACGCTGATGAACTTTTCGCTGCCATTCTTGCTCACGCCGAGGCGCTGGAAAAAAGAGCGCCGACCATAGACTACTTTGCGACTTCATTGCCGATGATGCTCCTTTTCGACGAAGACCCCGGGAAACGCCAGCACATCACGGTGGTATTTTTGCGCGCCCAGGCGCTGTTGGGACTGAGCCGCCATAGTGAAGCGCAGGCTGCCCTCAACGAGGTGCTCCGTCTGGATGGCTCTCACGCGGCCGCGCGCGATCTTCTCGCGGACAACGTGACCACGGAAGGAGCCCGCTGATCGTCCGTGGCGTGCAGGCCGGTCGCGCAGTACCCGCGCCGCATTCTGTTCCCTCGACGATCTATGTCTGGGGTATTGCGGTGGTCGCCGCCCTCGGCGGCTTGCTCTTCGGCTACGACTGGGTGGTTATCGGGGGGGCTCGTCAGTTCTTCGAGATCTACTTCCATCTGCACAGCGCTGCCGCAGTCGGTTGGGCCAATAGCTGCGCTCTGGCCGGTTGTTTCCTTGGCTCGCTCGTCGCTGGAACTCTCGCCGACCGCTATGGACGCAAGCCCGTGCTGCTTGCCTCGGCGCTCCTGTTCGCCGTCTCTTCGGTTCTCACCGGATGGGCGCCGGACTTCACGGCCTTCATCCTGTGGCGTATCACCGGCGGCGTGGCCATTGGACTCAGCTCCAACATCTCGCCGCTCTACATTGCCGAGGTCAGCCCGGCTGCGCATCGCGGACGTCTTGTGAGCCTGAACCAATTCGCGGTCGTGATCGGCATTCTTGTCGCGCAGATCGTGAACTGGCTGGTCGCCGCGCCGGTACCGGACCACTTGTCGCCGGCAGCGGCGCTGGTTTCGTGGAACGTGCAATTCGGCTGGCGGTGGATGTTCACCATCGTCGCGGTCCCCGCCATCATCTTTCTCGGCGCCGCCCTGACCATTCCGGAAAGCCCACGCTGGCTGCTCATCGGCAATCGCAGGGACGAAGCGATGAAAGTGCTGCGCCGGGTGACGGGCACAGCAGAGGAGGCGACTCGGGAGGCTGGAGCCATACTTTCAGCGCTTCCTCAGGAGGAAGCCAATGTTTCAGGCTGGAGCGGACTTCTGCAACCTGGCGTGCGTCGTGTGCTGCTGGTTGGGGTGGTGCTCGCCGTGCTGCAACAGTGGAGCGGCATCAACATCCTCTTCAACTATGCCGAGGAGGTTTATCGCGCGGCGGGACTCGGCGTCAGCCAGATCCTGCTTGACATCGTGATCACCGGCGCCATCAACCTGATCTTCACGCTGGTGGCGATGGCGCTCGTCGATCGACTGGGGCGCCGCCCCCTGATGCTCATCGGCTGTTGCGGCATCGCGGTCTCCCACCTGCTTGCCGGACTCGCGTACCGCACAGGCTGGCACGGGATCCCCGTACTTGTGCTGACTCTTTGTGCTATTGCCTGCTACGCCATGACCCTGGCACCCCTCACCTGGGTGCTGATCGCGGAAATCTTCCCTAATCGCTTGCGCTCGGCCGGCGTCTCGGCTGCAGTGTCGGCACTCTGGATCTCTTCCTTCGCACTCACCTACTCTTTCCCGTTTATGAATCGCGCGCTGGGGAGCGCCGGCACTTTCTTCACCTATGGAGCCATCTGCGCCGTGGGCGCCGTCTTCGTCTACATTTTTGTTCCCGAGACGAAAGGTCGGACGCTGGAAGAAATCGAAGCGCAGACGACCCGCGTCGATGCCGAACTGGCGTAACTGCGGTTATCAGGCGCCTTTGCGCTTCCAGCCCAATCCGTGTTACTCCCCCCGCGTTAGTGTGCTTCTCGCTCGAGCGTGAAGAAGTCAGCCTGAAAGTCGCCGCGCAGTGAGACCGCTACCCCGTGCTGCATCCAGTAATCGCCGCTGGCCCGCTCGACCGAGCCATCAGCGAGCTGGCCCGTCTGGAGATGGAGTGTGTAGGTTGCATCCGGATCAAGGCCGCGGAGGTATAGTTGCGGAAACGGCTGGCCTTCCTGACTGGAGTGGAGGAAGGCAAAGACCGCAGCCTCATGGCGGTCGCGGGCGACCGACTCGGTGGCCGCGTACTCGCTCTCGATCGGCGAAATCAGCCGATAGAGCGCGCCCTCCTGGACGGTCTCGCGCACTGCCTTGTATTCGGCGACTAACTGCTTCGCAGTGGCGAAATCTGCGGGCGTCCACTTATTGAGGTTGGCCCCGATGCCGAGGCCGCCCTGCATCGACGACAAGAAGCGATACTCGAGTGAGGTCGAGCGGTTGTTCATCCAGTTCGGCGAGTCGGTGACCCACGCCATCATCAACCCTGGCGCATAGGCGTAGGTGAAGCCATTTTGGATGCTGAGGCGATCGAAAGGATCGGTGTTGTCCGAGGGCCAGACTTCGTCGACATAGCGCAGGATTCCAGGATCAACGCGCGCGCCGCCGCCGGAGCACGATTCGATCTCCACATGCGGATGTTTTTGCCGCAGCTCGCCAAGAATGCCATAGAGGTTTTCGACGAATTTGACGTAGACCTCTTTTTGTTCGTCGAGCGGCGCCGCGGGCCAGCCCGGCTCGGCCCAGTTGCGGTTGTAGTCCCACTTCAGAAATGCAATATCGTTTTCCGTGAGCAATTTGTCGAGGAACCCATAGACATACGCTCGAACATCGGGTCGCGCGAGATTCAGCACCAGTTGATGGCGGCCTTCGGTGCGCGGGCGACCGGCGAAATTCAGCACCCAGTCGGGATGCTTGCGGTAGAGTTCGCTGTCCGGGTTGACCATCTCCGGCTCGACCCAGAGGCCGAAGTCCATGCCGAGCGCATGCACCTTATCGATCAGCGGCTTCAGCCCGTGCGGAAACTTCTGCGGATTGACGTACCAGTCGCCCAGTCCGGCATGGTCGTCTTTGCGCTCCCCGAACCAGCCGTCATCCATGACAAAGCGCTCTACGCCGAGGCTCGCGGCTTTTTCGGCCAGGGCCTCCTGGCCAGCTTCGCTGACGTCAAAGCCCGTTGCCTCCCAGGAGTTGTACAGCACGGGCCGCAGGCGATGCGGCTGCGGGATAACGGAATCCATCTCGAAGCGATGCAACAGGCGCGATGCTCCGCCGATGCCGCCGGCGGAATAGCCGCCGTAGAACTTTGGTGTCTCCAGCGACTCTCCGGGTGCGAGCCGGTAGGCGAAGTCGAAGGGCGTGTAGCCTCCGGTCACCCGCACGCGGTGCTGCCAGTCCTGCTCAACGTTGATCTGCCAGGAGCCACTCCAGCCAAGCGCACCAAACCACACGTTGCCGGTATCCTGATCGGGCTCGTTACCGCGCTCGATCGCGAACCACGGATTGACCTCGTCGCCCGTGGATCCGCGCCGGCTCTCGAGGACCACTTTGCCAGGATGGAGCGGGCCCTGCTGCAGACGCCACTCGCCGGCCCAGCGTCCGGTGAGATAGCGGAGTTGATAGTCGGTGCTTGCGGGGAGATTCCACGTCGCTGCGAAGGCCTCCTCCACCGTGAGAGGGTCACTGGTGTGATTGTCAATACGCGCGGACCGCGCCAGGATTCCCGTCGCAGGATCAATCTTATAGAGCAGCGTTACACCGACGTTGCGGCTGATGTCCTTCATGGCGATCGACAGCGTATTGCTCTGAATGCTGTGCGAGACGTATCGCAGCACCAGGTCGCGATCGCCGTCGGGGAAGGTGATCTTGACGTCGGGGACGATCACCAGGCCGCCGCCCCATCCCACATATTCCTGTGGCGTTGCATTGACCGGCAAGTCGAACGAGGAGCTCCCCTTGTCCGCCTGGGCTGCAGGAATTGGATCGGCCGAGCGCAGCCGCTTACCCCAGTAGAGCGACTGCAGCTCACCCTCCTGGTTGACGCCGAGAATATACGAGACGTCTGCGGCCTCCACACGAAAGGTTCGTGCGGCCTGGTCATAGCGAATGTCGGCGGTGCTCTGGGCCTTCACCGGCCACGGCGCAGCAATGGTGAGAGCACAGGCAGTGGCCGTTAGCCACCAGCGGAGGGAAAGGCCGGGTGCACCGGCGCGATTTCTGCAACGTGATCGTGTCATCCTTCTTCTCCCACACCGAATTCTCAAAACCATCAGCCTTCCTGTTTTTGGAAGATCGCGGAGACGAGGCGCACTCGCCTGGCCGCCGGTAACTGCATGCTTGTCCTGTCAGATCCGCACTGCACAGCCGCGTCCGTGCGCTGCGGTGAGCATCGCACGGGTCAGCGCGCCGTTGTGCCAGAAGATCGAGACGGTGATGCCGCCACGAGCTCTGAGTCCCCGCACCGATCCCGCCGACCACGCGGGCGGCAGCGCCGGCAGAAGATGAAGCTTGTTTCCCTGCGACCGGAGGAAGATCTCGGCCACGCCCCGCTGCCCCACGAGTGTTGCCATCGAGCGCGAAGATTTTACTCTCCGCTCCTGCCACATCCGCACGGGAATGGGTAAGCAGCGAGTCGCCGGCAGCGTGCGCGATGAGCCCCACCAGGTGATGGTACGCCGCATCGCCGTCGAGAAGCCGCGCGCAGTCATTCACGAGGTTACCCAGCGGAGCGCCTGCAGCCAGAACTCGGCCGGCTTGCTGTTCCACATGGGCACGTCTGTTTGGAGTGGCTGAGTGGCATGGGCGCGCCGCGGCGCTGCGCTGGCCACGCAGCCGAAAGCTGCGGCGAGCGGTTTTCACGCCGATTTCTTCGGCCGAACCGTGGAAGGGGGAAACGCGTGATGAGCAGTGGAGAGTGAAACTTCTCATAGTGTGTACGTTAACGCTAACCGCGGTGTAGCTCGCTCCGGCTCACCGGCAAAGTTGCTCCTGCAGCTGCCTGCATGTGCGACACTGGTTTTCGGCAAACCCCATGCGGGTTATGAAAAACACCAGCAGGAACGAGAAGGCTGCCGGCATCCGCGACATCGCGAAGGCGCTCGGCACCTCGATCGGCACAGTCGACCGGGCGCTGCACGGACGCAGCGGGGTCAGCCCCCGCACCAAAGCGCGCGTCCTGCGAATGGCGGAGCAGCTCGGCTATAAGCCCAACATCGCCGCCCGGTCCCTGAAGCTGAACCGCAGCCTGCGAATCGCCGCGGTGCTCCCCCGCGAAATTGCCGCCTTCTTCGATCCGCTGCGCGCCGGCATCCGTGCAGCCGCTGATGAGACGGTCGGCACCCAGCTGACTCTGGACTTCATCGACTACCCGCGCCTGGGTTCCGGCGACCGCGCAGCGCTGGAGAGCGCTGCCGCCAAACGGTACGATGGCATTCTCTTCGTTCCCTTTCGCCCGCGCGATCTGGCTGACGCGATGCGGCGCATCGCAGGACTGGGTATTCCCATGTTCTGCGTCGCCAGCGACGCGCCGGACAGCGGCCGGATTGGTTGTGTGACCGTGGATGCCTACACAAGCGGTGCGCTCGCCGCCGAGTTGCTCTCGCACAAGCTCCAGACGCCTTCGCGTGTCGCCACCATTACCGGGGAACTGGCCACCTTTGATCACGCCGAAAAGCTGCGCGGATTTGCCGCCACCCTTGCCCTGCTCGCTCCGCATCTCACGCTTCTGCCGGTGGTGGAGACTCATGAGAGCCCGGAAGACGCGTATCGGCAGGCGGTGTCTCTGCTGCACAGCAGGATGCGCCCCGACGCGATCTACATCAGCACCGCGAACAGCGTGCCCGTGTTGCGCGCGCTGGAAGAAAACAAGCTTCTCGGCAAGGTTCAGGTGATCACAACCGACCTGTTTCACGAGCTTGTGCCCCTGCTCGAGTCCGGCAGAGTACTGGCGACGCTGTATCAGCGGCCGGAAGCCCAGGGCAAACTCGCATTTGAGAGGCTGATCGCTCACTTGACGGACAGGGACAAGCCGGTCAGGACGCACCGCTTCGCTCCCCACATTATCCTGCGCAGCAACCTTTCGCTCTTCGTCAGCCGGCTGACCCCGGCGACAGCGACTGCTCCTGGCTAAACGCACGGCTTAAGCCCCCGGAACAAAGCGGATGGCACACCCGCCGCCGCTCACCAGATGCAGCGTGAGCGTTTCTCCCTTCCGCACCGCCTGATGACGGATGGCTACGTGCTTTGGGTAGTCCGTGGCATCAGGCGCGTCCTCATAGATCACGGCGGTGTATTTTCCGCCCCCGAGGAAATCGAGCGGCACGCGCAGATCGCGAGCGCTCCAGTTCGTGACGCTACCCAGATACCAATTGCTGCCGTGCCGGCGTGCGATAGTGACAAATTCGCCGGGCTCCCCATTGAGCACTCGTGTTGCGTCCCACGATGTAGGGACGTCGCGGATGAACTGAAAGCTGGGCTGATCAGCATAGGCCGACGGCGCATCCGAAACCATGGCCAGCGGAGCGTCGAAGACCACATACAGCGCCAGTTGCTGCGCGCGCGTTCCCATCACCATGGGACTCTTGTCGCGAGCTACGAATTGCTCTCGTGTCACATTGTCGAAGCCGCCGGGCGTGTAATCCATCGGTCCGCTGAGCATGCGCGTGAAAGGAAAGGTGGTGCGGTTCACGGGCCCGTCGCGCCGCCCGGCCTTGTTGTTTTCAAGGCCGAGTACCGCTTCATAGTCCAGAACGTTGGGGTAAGTACGCCGGATTCCCCATGGCTGGGTGGCGCCGTGAAAGTCCACCATGAGGTGATGCTCGGCCGCCAGCTTTGCCACCGCATAGTACCAGCGGATACCTTCCTGATCGTTGCGGAGAATGAAGTCGATTTTCACTCCTGCCACTCCCCACTTCTCATAGAGCGGAAACGCTTCCTGCATCTGTGCGGCGACCGATTTCGAATACAACCAGATCCAGACCTTCACATTTTTCTTCGCGGCGTAGCGCACCAGCTCGGGCACATCGACATTGCCACGCATCTTCGTGATGTCTTTGCCGGACCAGCCGGCATCGAGCATCATGTACGGGAATCCCGAGGCAGCGGCGAAATCCACGTAGTACTCCATGTTTTGGGTGGTGTAGGCCGGTTGGCCGTCGGGTGCCAGGTCGCCGTCCCACCAGTTCCAGGAGGCTTTGCCGGGCCGGATCCAGCTGGTGTCCGCGACGCGATTCGGTGGATTGAGATCGGTGATGAGATTCGACTCGATCAGTTGGCCCGGCGTATCGCCAAGGAAAATGACCCGCCAGGCGCTGTCGTGGGGAAGAGGCGCATCGACGGCCGGACCCTGGCCGTCCACCGATGGCGAAATCTTCGTGACAATAAAGTGCCCGGTCCAGTTTCCCGTAGGATTCTCGAGGTACATCGCAGCATTGCCTTCGAGATCAGCTTCGCCCACCGCTGCCCAGGCCACGCCGGGCATATGCATCAGCATCGGTGCGCCGTTGAGGATATAGCTCGACACCCCGCCCTGATTGCTCAGCGCACTAAGCACCGCCGGCACGTACTCGCTCTCGTAGCCGCTCTGATAGTTGGGCAGTCGCAGCGCCCAGGAATCCGCATCCATGACGGGTCTAAACTCGGTGTCTTCCTGCATGAGCTCGTATCGGGTCAGAGATGCCTGCTGCGGAACGTGATAGCGAAACGCTACACCGCTGTTGTAGACACGCGCTTCGACGTCAAAGGTGCGCCCCGGCGCGGCTGTTTCCGCTACATGTACGTTCAGGCTGTTCCAGGAGTCATCGACGGCGGAGGTCTTTCCGGCCACCAGCCGGTAATTGTCCACGCCGGAGCCGGTTGTCGTCCCTGTGATGTGAACGGCTGCTCCCAGAGGAGGCTGGTTCACAAGCTCCAGCCGCAGCGCCGAATCTTCAAAAGCCGGCTTGCCATGAAACTCGACCGAATAGACCAGTTGACCATTCGCTACGGTGCCCGCATAGCTGCCCGGCTTCACCGCAAAGCGCATGGTGATCGCATGATCGGGCGAGGTGACTTCGAGCGCGTTGGTCTGCGCGTGACTGCGCGCCGCGCCGGTGAGGACCAGAACAGAAACAAGACTCCAAACAGCAGACTTCCATCGCAACATCGATTCTCCTCGAAAGTGAGAGCGAGACGTCCCGTCACCAGGCGCGGTCGCGGATTTGGCCTGCATCACGAAGCGGCTTCCCGCGAAAAGAAGCCGCCTCTGCCCGAAGATCTCTTCCACGTCAGAAAATGTACTTCAGCGCGAGCTGGAAGAATCGGGCATCCGGTGTGTTGTTCTGAAAAAATTTGGGGCCGGAGATCAGCCCTCCATTCGCGTTCATTGATCCGTTCGGCGTGCCCAGCGTCGGATGGTTCAGAACGTTGAAAGCATCTGCCCTGAACTGCACGTTCTGCTCGCGCCAGGTGGGGAAGGTCTTAAACAGAGACATATTCACCTGGTAGTAGCCGGGTCCATAAATGTTGTTCTGCGGACTGCCGAGCAGAGCAATCGCTTTGGCGCGATCGGTCACCGGCGCCTGGAACAGGACCGGAACGCCGTCCGGGTTAGCCGAACCGACCGGATGCGTCGCATCGGAGATTGTCTCGCCCGGCAACGGATTGCGAAAGGCGCAGGGATTGAAGTAATTCAGCTTCGTCTTCACCTGTCCAGGACAGGAGCTCAGACTCGGATTGCTCGAGTCGGGCTCGCCGCCTCCCGAGAACGGGTCCTTCACCGGATAAGCGCGCGCACCGCCCCCCGAGGCTGTGCTGATGTTCGGGCTCACCGTGAAGGGCGTTCCCGTCTGCGCTGCCCAGGTCAGGCTCGAAGACCATCCGCCGGCCACCTCATCTGCCCAGCGTGGTGCGGTGCTGAGGAACTCCCGGCCTCTCCCAAACGGCAACTCGTAGTTGCCGTTGATCGTGAATCGATTGCGAATGTCGAAAACCGAATTCGTGAACTCGTCGATATATGGAATCAGCGCGGGCTGGCGATTTCCAATCGCCGTGAACAGGCCGCCTGCATCGCTGGCATCATCCAGTGCGTGCGACCACGTATAGGTCGCCAGAAACGACAGCCCGTGCGAGTAGTGCTTCTCCAGCTTCGTCTGCAGCGCGTTGTAGGTGCTTACCCCGCCAAAGTGAACCTCGCCGATGCCGCCCAGATCCGGAAATGGATCAAATGGATTCGTGTTCGTTCCCGGCCTCCACAACCCGGGAGCGGTGTTGGGCGCCCCGTAAAGTTCCAGGTGGCGCGACAGATTGCCTACATAAGTGATTGTGCTGGCGAGATTGGCGGTGAACTGCTGCTCAACTCCCAGACTGAACGTCATCGTATAGGTCGGCTTGATTACCGGATCGATCGAGTGGAAGCCGGGCTGCGAGATGAACGTCTGCAGCTGTCCGCCGTTGGTCGCCGGCAGCAAGCCTGCCTGCAGCGAGACACCCTGCGCGGCCAGCGACGGGCAGTTCCCCGTGACGCAGGTTGGGGCGTAGAAGCTTGCCTGGTTCGACCAGGGGAAATTGGCGCCGAGGTTCCCGTTGCCCTCCGACTGCAGCCCTCCATAGAAGGTTCCGAATCCCGCCCGCACCACCGTGCTTGGCCGCGGAGTAAAGGCAATGCCCACCCGCGGCGCGATATCCGTCTTCTGCGAAGTCACCAGACGATCGTTGTTCACGAATTGCACCGTCACATTGTCCCTGGCCAGCGCATCCAGGAAAGGCGCTCCAAGCACGATATTCCGCTGACTGCTTGGGAACTGCAACACACCTGACCCGGTGCCAATGCCCAGGGGCCCGGTCACGACAAAGTTGGCCTGCCGCCCGCTGTTCTCCTTATACGGCTGGAAGTAGTCGTAGCGCACGCCCAAATTCAGCGTAAGCTTTGGCGTCACTCTCCAGTCGTCCTGTACATAGCCGGCGTCGTACCACTCCGCGTCATTCACATTCGGCGAAACCGAGATCGATGCGTAGTTCTCCTGGTCGGCCAGCATGTCCGCCACAGCGTTTCCGGTATTCGCCACTCCCACCAGCCCCGTATATTGACCGTCCCAGTGATATTGACCCAGGTCGGCGGGCGCATAAATGTAGTAGAAGCGGACCGCCTGGAATGACACCCCGAACTTCAGAGAGTGATTGCCCCAAATCTTCGTTACGTTATCCAGGATCTGATACACATTCTGCGATTCGCGGCTGATCCCGGTCGATCCCCACTGCTGAATTGCCCCGTTCACATAGCCTGAGGGCAATCCGTATTGCCCAGGCTTCAGGTCGGACGGCTGCGGCCCCAGCCCCAGCGAGCTGTTGAGCGTGGGGTTGTAGGCATTTGGCTGCTGGAAGTTGAACACCCCCCAGTTGTAGCCAAAGCGCAATTCATTGGTCAGCGTCGGCGTGAAGATGTGCGTCTCGCTGCCCATAAAGTTCATCGCCAGGTTGGTGTCGTATTCCCCACCATAACCGCTGCCATCGAGGGCGGGGCCCAGCGGCAGTCCGTTGGTTTTGATCTCATGCAGATAGCTATAGCGCGCGTAGGTCTGATCCTTCGCGCTGGGATTCCAGTCCAGACGCTGATCCCACTGAACGGTGTTATCGGTATTTCCCAGGTTCGCCAGGTAGTTGTTGTAGAGCTTGCCGCCATTAGCGTTCGGCGCTGGATACAGGTTCAGGATCTTCTGCGCTACCGGGTTGATCTGCCCCTGGCAAAACACGTTCTGCTGCCCGTTGCAGATCAGCGGCATGGTCGGATCGGCGGAGTTCGGCTCGTAGAGCCGGGTGGGTGCCCCCACTCCCGTCAGGTTCCCGTTCAGCAGCTCGGAAAAGTTCCCCTGCCGCTCGAGAGCCGAGGGCACGTTGATCGGCGTTGGGTTGCTGATCGAAATCCGGTTGGCCTCAATGTCGCCGAAGTAGAACAGGCGATTTCTCCATATTGGAAAGCCGAGCGTCCCGCCGAACTGATTCTCGTGGTACGGAGGAACCACCGCTTTCGGCCCCGCGTTCCAGTTGATCGCGTCCAGATTGGTGTTGCGGAAGTACTCCCACACATCGCCATGAATCTGATTTGTTCCCGATTTGATGTTAGCCTGCAGAACCGCGCCCGCCGAATGTCCAAATTCCGCGCTGAAGTTGCTCGTCTGCAGGCTGAACTCCGAGAGTGCATCGGGCGGAGGCCGCATGATGTAGCTCGAGCCATTCAGAAAATCCACCAGATTGGTGTTGTTGTCCACGCCGTCGAGGATGAAGTTGTTCTGCTCCGCGCGCTGTCCATTGGCAACAAAATCGCCGCTCCCCGATCCGCGCGTGTTGCCGAACGGCGGCGCAACGCCAGCCGTCAGCTGTGCGATGTACACCCAGTTCCGGCCGTTCAGGGGTGTATCGTTGATCGCCCGCGTGCTGATCACCTGCCCGACGGCTGCATCCTGCGTCTGCAGCAGCGGAGCTCCGGTGGTCACTGTCACTGTCTCCGTAACCGAACCCGGCGGAAGCGCAAGAATCACATTCAGACGCTGCTGAATATCCAGATGAAGGTTCTCACGAGTCACCTTCTTAAAACCCGGCGAGGATGCGGTCACCGTGTAGTTGCCGATCTTAAGAGGCGAAAAGATGAACACACCGCCGGCATTGGTCTTGCCCTGCAGGGCCAGACCTGTATCGACATCTGTGACGTTGATCTGGGCGTTGGGGATCATGGCTCCGGACGTGTCCTGCACGATGCCGGTGATCGCCCCCTGATCGGTCTGCGCGTAAGAGTCCGCCGTGAACAGAAGCGTCGCTGCGACCACCACAGACATCAGGAGTGTCGAAGGCGCTGCGTTGTATCTTCCCGGCCTCAAAAAACCGCTCCTAAGCATATCTCTTGTCTCCCTTGCGGCGGCTCGCCATTCGGGCAGGCAGGTGCAGGCCGCCGTGTACGTTAACGAGTTCAGTGACAAAACTTATGTGTACGTTAACGCGAATGACGGTAACCTCCGCTCATAAGGGTTGTCAAGATCGTGCGCAAAAGTGCCTCCACCCCCTCCCCGTTCGATTCGCCACCATAGCCCTATTTTTCCCTCCAGCCGCGCCCTGTTCTGCTTTGTCCCTTTGACCGACGCCGCTCTCCGCCTGACCCATTTGACAACCCCTGCTTCTTTTCCTGAAGATGTCTTCGTGTGTACGTTACCGGGACTCGCAGAACCTGCACTGCTCTGAACGCTATGCCCCACTCGCATACTCTTTCTCTGCAGAACGACGACCTGACCGTTGAACTCATCCCTTCTGAAGGCGGCCGCATTTCTTCGCTCCGCAGCCGTCTTACCGGGCTTGAGTTCCTGACGCGGTCGACTCGCAGCGGCCTCTCTGAGCAGCCCCGCGTCGATGCACTTTTCCAGCATGGACCATGCGCCGGCATCGAGGAATGCCTTCCTACCGTTGGCCCCGGTCCCGCCCAGGGTGGTTTTGCCCCCGACCATGGCGACTTCTGGCAACTCCCCTGGGATGTGGAGGCAAGTTCAGACAATCAACTGCGGGTATCCGCCCGTGGTTTCAGCCGGACCTTCCGCTTCACGAAAGAACTCGCTCTGGAGGGCGGTATCCTGCGCGTCCGATATCGCATCGAGAACATTGGAACAGCCGTGCAATCGTTCCTCTATGCCTGCCATCCTCTCTTCGCCATTTCCGCAGGCGACCGCATTCTTCTGCCTCCCGGAGTGCGTGAGCTCGCGCTCAATTACTCGCGCAACGATCGGATCGGTCAGCGCGGAGCGATCGTCACATGGCCGGTCACAGCTTCGGGCGTTTGTCTGGACGTAACCGGGGGACCGGAGACGGGTAATGCGGAGATGTTCTACACCCCGCGTCTTAACGAAGGGCTTTGCGGAATCTGGCGCAAGGCGACAGGAGAAGTGCTCGAAGTCTCATTCGACACTGCCAGCCTCCCTTATCTCGGTCTCTGGATTTGTCATGGTGGGTGGCCGGATCAGTCCCACGGCCCACGGCAATATGCCGTCGCTCTTGAGCCGACCACTTGCGGTTGCAATACGCTCGCCGAAGCGCAACAGATGGGCTCAGCCGTTGAGCTCGGAGTCGGCGAAGCTGCTGAGTGGGAAATCCGCTTCCGGATCATCGCTCCCCGAGGGCTCTGCCGGCTGTTGTCTGATCCCTGCACCACCTGAAAGCCAGACATTCCGCGGCACTAGCGATCCTCCTCAGATCGGGCTCCTGACTTCATCGCCGCATCTCCGGTGCAACATCGTAAACACTGCGGACCAGCAGCTCTCGTCGGAAATCAAACGGGGTTACAGGAGCGTCGAGCACAATCTCAATTTCTGCGCCTTTGTCCCGGCGCAAATCGACGAAATTGTCGGAGAAGGAAGCCTCACTGTCTGGCACATCCAGCCATACCCACAGCGCGGGAACATCGGTTTCGAGAATGACGGAATAGCGATTCTCTCCCCCGGACACGCTCACGCGCAGATCCGGCTTCGTCAGCTTTAGCTCCCTCGGCCGGCCAAAGATAAGAGTATTTCGCGCCACCGTCCGTCCATTGACGAGGACCTCGGGCCATATCAGCAGATTATTCGCGCCGCGAGCCTGAACAAGATCCGACAGATCGAGCCGTTCGGCGCACCAGCTGGTCCGCGCAGGAATGTCAATCTCCTTTTTGCCCTCGCGCAGCTCCTCGCCGTCAACTGTGGTGACGTTCCAGCGCAATTCACCCGTGACCTGATTCTGAGAATCGCTCGTCACCCAGATATCCGCCTGCCCACTCTGCGCATCCGGCAGGCCGCTCACCAGGACAGGAGCAAAGAAGTGTTTGGACTTATAGAGAAGCGGCTTCGCTCGCCGAAAATAGTCCACCATGGACCAGCTGGAGCAGGGCCAGCAATCGTTGAACTGCCAGATCACGGCAGCCATAGATCGCGGCATATCGCGTCTCCAGTGTTCCACGGCGTAGCCAATCATCCAGGCCTGGTTAAGATTCGTAAGCCATAATTTGTCGTCGAAGGTCGCCGGCGCCCTGCCGAAGTTTGCCTCCGTATAGCGCATGATGATCTCAAGGCCGCGTCCGCTGCCATCCAGTTCATGATAACGCATAGCCGGCGAAAGAATATCCTGGCGGTCGGCGGGATCGGTGAATGCTCGAACTGTCGCCGGGACTGGTGTTGACTGCATCCCGAACTCGGTAACAAACCCCTCAATCTTCAGATAGCCC
>DASRRO010000126.1:0-16184 GCA_035656855.1 Acidobacteriaceae bacterium
GCCCCAGGATCGCCGAGCGGAAATAGTCTCGCTCAGCGCGGTAACCGGCAGTACCAGCGTTCGCCAGGTTGCCGGCGGCCACATCCAGCGCCTGACTGCGCGCCAGCCATCCGGAGAACGCCGCGTAATATCCGCTGTTCATCGGTCTCCCCTCGTCCACAATCCTGTGCACGAGAGGTACCCCGGGGAACTCAAAATGATTAGAAGAATCTCACGCCGGCCAGTCGCAGAACAGCGACACGGTGAATCGCCTGTCCTCGAAGCGGTAGCTCCGCTCCAGCCTCATCGGCGCACGCTGGCTGAAGAGCTGATAACTGCTCCCGGCTACCACGGTCGGCGTCGAGAGCAGACAGCCGCAGGAGAGCTTTGGATCGAATCCCTTCCAGGCACCGGCCAGCATATTGGCAATTTCCCCAATTGCGTCCCGCACCATGGCATCGACCTCATCGGGTTCGGCGCCTGTCATCCGGCCGGCCATGTGCCGCGCCGCCGCTTCGCCGCTCTGCAGCACAAGTGAGCCGCTCACAGCGCCCGCCAGGCCGATCACCGCCGAGATGGTGCCGCTCTCGGCCTCCTGCGCCTCCCCTGCCGGTTCGCACGCGACGCCCAGCATCGTACGGAAAACCTCGTCCACCGAGCGGTCCAGATTCGCGGATTGTTCGCTGAACTTTTTCTCGGTTTCGGCCACCGTGATCATCGGCCCCTTCCTCGCTTCCGTTTCTGATCTTTCACCAGCGCTGCTGCTGACACGGACTCTGTGCCTTCCCTCGACCTGTCCGCCCGAATCGACTAGGTCCGAACCAGCAGCGGCAGCACTCGATCCCGCACCTGATCCGGCGTGAACGGCTTGCGGATGTACCCCTGCGCACCTGCCGCCAGAGCCTCGCGCACATGTTCTTCGCCGCTTTCCGTGGTGATCATCACCACCGGCGCCCCTGCTGCCAGTCCCTCGACCCGAATCTGCCGCAGGAACTCCAGGCCGTCCATATTCGGCATGTTGATATCGGAGACAATCAGATCCGCCTTCTCCCGGCGCAGCGCCTCCAGTCCTTCCCGCCCGCTGCCGGCCTCCACCACCCGCGTCAGATTCAACCCCGCCTGCCGCAGAGCTCGTTCGACAATCTTCCGCATCACCGACGAATCATCGACAATCAGCACGGTTATTCCGGACATGATGCGCCGTTGCCCTCCGCCTTCCTTATCGGCAGAACCCCATCTTTCCCTAGGCTGTATCGACATAGAGGGGTGGCTGGCGACGGAGGGCATTTTTGCCTGGTTCGCGGAGCGAGGAGTGGCAGATATCGGGCCTGTCTTAGCGACGAGCGACGAAGAAATGGGCAAAAGCCTCCGTCCCGCAGGGTTGCGGAGCGAAAAACAGCACTGAGTCTGGCGATTCGCTCATCCGTCCTTTCGCTCCCAACGCCGGCCGGCCCTCTATGTCGATACAGCCTGGTTGCCCTCCACCCGCCTGCTGCACTCTACGGTCGCCAGCAGATCCCTGATCCCGCCGCAGACAGGCAGGGCGGCGCCCCGTGGCGCACCTGGCCAGATCCGCAGCCACCACATCTCGTGAACCCGCGCCAGCCGCGCATCGATGGGCTGCTCTTTCTCCATCCAGGCAGCCATTTCCCGCGCCAGAGCGTGGCGGTCTTCGGCCTCAAGAAACCGCGTTTGGGGGGACTCACTGGACAGGAATCGTGCCTGTTCCCGGCGAAACTCCGATTCCCGGGCCATCCCGGCCGCGACCTGGAGACCGGTGATGTGCTCTACGGCGTAACTCAGGCTGCGGTCGATCCGTTCGGAGAAGGCCAGACACAACAATTTTCCTCCGCAGACCCGAACCGGCAAAGCTCCCAGCGCTTCTGCCAGAAAGGGAGGGAGGGTCGCGCCCACCTCCTCCTGGCGGTTTGCGGAAAGGGAGAACACCGGACAATTCCATTGGGCGCTGATCGCCCGGGTCAGAGCCGTTTCGTTCAGGATGCCGCTGCTCAGGAGCCAGTCTTCCAGCCGGACAGCTTCGCCGGTGGCCTCGGCATTGCGCTTCCGGCTTTCGATCGCCTCTCGCAACTGCTGTTCGCTGAGGCGGCCCTGTTCCAGCAGCATCAGGCCAAGAGGGATTCGAGGCATCCACGTCCCGCTATCCTGGCTTTCACCCCGCCCCTCCCGACCGATGGCCGCTTCCACCATCGCCTGCAGACACTGTGGGGAGCAGGCCCATCGCCCCTCGAAAACCGGGACCCGCGGGCTCCTCCACAAGCGGATCCGTCCGCTGCTGCAGCGCGGGTGGCCGCAGCGAGGAAACATCCGAGCCAGCCGGGCGGCTCCGAGCCGGTCCTGCGAGACCCCCTTCCGCGCAGCCTGGTTCGGCGAAATTGGTTCCGGGATTCTGTGCTCTCCCGCTCTCTCGCGTCCGCGCCACTCTAACCCGTACATCGAATGCTCTCCAGCCGGCGCACCGGTTCCGCTACCTCGGTCACCCGCAGACCAAAGTTCCCGTCGACCAGGACCACCTCGCCCCGGGCCACGATTTTGTCGCCGACAATCAGATCCACCGGGTCGGTGACCTGACGATCCAGTTCCACAACGTCGCCGGGCCCCAGTTCCAGCAGCTCCCGCAGCTCGAGGGAACGCGAGCCAAAGCGCACGACCGCCTCCAGTTCGACTTCCAGCAGCAGATCGTAGCGGCCGCCGGTGCCGTTCCTCTTCTCTTCGCCGCCGGCCGGAGGAACCCGCCCGGGTTCTTCCCGACTCCGCTCTGTCTCCACGGGCCGTCCGACGCTTTCTTTCTCCACCACATCCAGAGTCATCCGGACCATGGCTTCTCCCAGTCCCACCCGGCAGGGATGCGACGGGAACGGCGGCTCCGCCCCCCCTGCCCCATCCGTCCCCGCTATGCCGCCCATCCGGGCGGCGACGCTTGCGAGAATGCCGGTCCACAACTCGCCGACCATTCCCTCGTTCGCGGAATCGGGCTCAATCACCCGTCCCTCGACCAGCAGCCCGGCAACATCGTTCCGCTCGGCTGCCAGCACCATCCGCGCGCCAGCCACCTCCAGTACGTTGACGTAGCTATGGGCTGGCTCCGGAGCCTCGCCACCGGGCGAAACGCTTACCGGCTGACCCAGTTCGCGGGCCAGTTCCGTCTCAAAGCGTGCGATCCAGGAGCCGATCTCGATCACTGCTTCTCTCCCCGGGCCGGCATCAAATGCGCGGCGCGCGTATCTGCCTGGTTGACCGCTACTGCAGGAAACAGGACAACTCCCTCGGCCAAAAGTCGGGCTTG
This sequence comes from Acidobacteriaceae bacterium, assembly GCA_035656855.1. Lineage (GTDB taxonomy): Bacteria > Acidobacteriota > Terriglobia > Terriglobales > Acidobacteriaceae > Palsa-343. The sequence continues at coordinate 3,284 of DASRRO010000126.1, forward strand.
CGTGCGTGCCGGAAGGCTGAGGCGGAGGACTTTACCGGGCTCGAGGTCGCCGCACCGGGCCGAACCCACCCGAACCGGCGGCAGCTCGAGAGATACCTCCTTCCGGCAGGCCCCGGCCAGTTCGCGCATGCGCTGCCGAACCTCCGGGCCATGTCCCCTGCGCCGGGCTTTTTCCCCGGCGAGCTGCCGCAGGATGGCATTCGACACCACGGCGGGAAAGGCCAGATTCAGGAGCCCGCTCACCTCGGCCAGCCGCAGCTCGAAGCTCAGGCAGAGTGTCTTTTCCGAAACCGGAATCAGGCGTGGCGTCTGTGTCTGCATCTGCCGCTTTTCGAATCGGAACGTCAGTCCAACGGGCTGCCAGGCGGTGGTCAGTTCCCGGCACACCGCCTCCACCACCCCGGCCAGGATGGCCTCTTCGATGTCGGTCAGCTCCCGCGGCTCCGCAGCCCGGCCTTCTCCACCCAGCAGCAGATCGATCATGGGCGGCGCCGTCGTCAGATCCATCTGCAGCACACATACCGTATGCAGCGGCTCCAGACGTACCGAGCAGACATAGGCCAGCTCGGGAATCCGTCCCAGAAATTCGCTGAACAGGATCTGCTCGGCCGAAACCAGGCTCACCTGTACCCGGCTGCGGAACCATGCGCCCAGATGGTGGGTCAGGTTGCGCGCGAAGATGTCGTTCAGCATGCTGATGGCCCGCAGCTGCTCGTTGCTGATCTGGCCGCTGCGCATGAAGCTCCACGGCAGAACCCGGCTGCGCGACGTCTCCGGCATCTCCTGGGTACCGGCTCGTGCCGCCTGAAACAGCGCGTCGATTTCCTCCTGCCCGAGTTCCTTCTCGATGGTCATCGCCTATTTCCGTCTTCCGAATTCCGCCAGACGCCCCCGCATGTGCAGGACCGCCGAGGAATGAATCTGCGATACCCGGGACTCGACCACGCCCAGGGCCAGGCCGATCTCTTTCATCGTCATCTCCTCGTAGTAGTAGAGAGTCACCACCAGACGCTCCCGCTCCGGCAGCTGATCGATGGCCGCCGCCAGCCGCTCCCGCATCTCGCCCCGCAAACAGTGAAACAAAGGATCGTCTTCCGGGCGGTTGGGGATGTAGGCCAGCTCTTCTTCGCCGGAATCCTCTGAGCGCTCCAGATGCAGGGTCCCGATCTCCAGTCCTTTCAGCTCACCCAGCAGCTGCTGATACTCCTCAAGTTCCAGATGCATTTCCCGCGCCACCTCCGGCTCGGAGGGCGCCCGCCCGTATTGCGCCGTCAGCCGCCGGATGGCTTCCTCCACCGCGCGCCCCTTGCGCCGCAGATCGCGCGGGCTCCAGTCCAGCATCCGCAGGCTGTCGAGAATCGCGCCGCGAATGCGGAACTGCGCGTAGCTGCGGAACTGCACTTTCTTCCCGGGATCGAATTTTCGGAAAGCATCCAGCAGCCCCAGGGTCCCGGCGCTCACCAGGTCTTCCATGTCGACGTGCTGCGGCAGCCGTTCGTGAATACGCCGTGCCATCCATCGCACCGTCTTCATGTGTTCGAGCATCAGCTGCTCCCGCTCGGCGTCGTTGCCAGGCATCGGGTTTTCCGGAGCCAAAGGCCTCCGGCTGTCCGGTATCGCCGCGCCGGCCTCTCTGCACGGCGGGACCTGCGGCCGACTCCCTCCGCGTCCCCCGTCGGTTCTCCCCCATATCTTTCCTGGCGCTTCTGCTGCCCCGCCCGCGTATTCCATGGCGTCTCCTCCGCAATGCCGGCTGCTATCGCTGCCGGACCAAGCCCACCGCACGTACCGGAACTCCCGGTGCAATCTCCGCCGGCGCAAGCACGGTCAGTTTCGGCAGTGCCGGCTCCAGCCAGCGCCACAGGTGATACCGCGCCGGACTCGCACAAAGCAGCACGGGCAAGGCCGAATCCGAGCCCGCGCCGATTAGAGATTTCACAGAGTCGGCGATCCGGCGCAGAATCGGCGTGTTTCCCCCGCCCCCCGGCAGTCGCGCGGATTCAGACGGCGACACCAGGGCCATCAGCTCCTCCTCCAGCGCCGGCTCCAGAGCGATGACGTGCAGGGAGCCGTCGGTTTCCAGCAGCGGCTGGGTCAGCCGCCGCCCCAGCGCCTGGCGCGCCGTCTCCACCAGCTGGGGCAAAGCCCGGCTCTGTGCCGAGGCCTCCACCAGCGCCTCCAGAATCGTCCCCAGATCCCGAATCGAGACTCTTTCCCTCAGCAGCTGCTGCAGAACCTTCTGTACCTCGCCGAGGGAAAGCAGCTTCGGCACCAGTTCCTCCACCAGCTTGGGATGGGTCTCCCCCAGCGCATCGAGCAGCCGCTTGGTCTCGGCCCGTCCCAGCAACTCCCAGGCGTGTCGCCGGATCAGCTCCGCGACGTGTGTGCTGATCACCGTTCCCACATCCACGACCGAATAGCCGGCGGCCAGCGCCTCCTCCTCGATATTGGGCTGGATCCAGCGCGCTGGCACCCCGTAGGCCGGTTCCCGCGTCTCCCGCCCGGGAAGAGGGCGCGCCTTCAGGTCCGCGTTCACCGCCAGCAGACAGTTTCCCTCCGTCTGCCATCGGCCAACCTCCATCCCGCGCAGCGCCACAACGTACTCGCGCGCCTTCAGGCGCAGATTGTCGGAAATGTGAATCGGAGGAATCAGGAATCCGAGTTCTCCGGCCAGATGCCGCCGCAGCGTCCGCACCCGCTCCAGCATCTGGCCGCCCTGCTTTTCATCCACCAGGGGAATCAGCTGGAAGCCAATTTCGAGACTCAGCTCGTCCAGACGCGGCGGCAATGCCAGCGCTTCCGCCTTTGCCACCGGCTTCTTCCCCGCCTCGGCCTCGGGCGCCATTGCCTCCCGCTTCGCCGCCCGGGAGCCCGCGTAGCCCAGCACGACCGCCGGCATCAGAAAGGCCAGCTTCGGCAGCCCCGGTATCAGGCACAGCGCCCCAAGCACCGCACTGGCGACGTACAGCGTTGTCCCGCGTCCCAGCAGCTGTGTCCCCAGCTCGGTGGTCAGCTGTCCCGACGAAGAGGCCCGCGTCAGCACCATGCCGCCGGCCACCGAGACCAGCAGCGATGGAATCATGGTCACCAGCCCGTCACCGACGGTCAGGATCGTATACGTGCGCACCGCCTCGCTCAGCGCAATTCCCTGTTGCAATGTTCCGATCAGCAGTCCGGCCACGATATTGATGGCGGTGATCAGAATCGTCGCCAGAGAATCCCTCTGGTTGAATCGCGCCGCGCCGTCCATCGCGCCATAGAATTCCGCTTCCTGCGCGATCGCCTGCCGACGCCGGCGGGCGGTTGCCTCGTCGATCAGGCCGGCATTCATGTCGGCGTCAATCGCCATCTGCTTGCCCGGAAGCGCGTCGAGCGTAAAGCGCGCCGTGACTTCCGCCGTGCGCACCGCTCCGTGGCTGACCACCAGAAACTGGATCGCGATCAGAGCGAGGAACAGCACAAAACCCACAACGTAGTTGCCGCCCACCACGAACTGCCCGAACGACTCAATTACCTTCCCCGCGGCCGCCGTTCCCTCGTTGCCATGCAGCAGAATGCGCCGGCTGGAAGCGATATTCAGCGACAGCCGGAACAGGGTCAGCAGCAGCAGCAGCGTCGGAAACACGGAGAAATCCACCGCCCGGCGCAGCTGCACCGCCGTCAGAAACACCAGGATCGAGGCCGCCATCGAACAGGCCAGCAGCAGATCCATCGTCCACGCCGGCACTGGAACCACCATGACGAACAACACGCTGATCGCCGCTGCCGGCAGCGCCATCGTGCGCAGCATCCTGCCCAGACCCTGACCCCCGGGGCTCGCCGGCCCCATCGTGATCGCTCCCGCGCTCATTGCTGTCTCCTCATGACGTTGCTCCTGCCGCCTTCGGCCGCTTCGTTGTCCTGCGCCGATCCGCCGCTTCTGCCTGCTCGCGGCGCAGGCGCTCCTCCACCTGCCGCCGGTAGAGCCACGCCAGAATCGCCGCCACCGCCGCATACAACTCGTAGGGAATCGTCTGCCCGGTCTCCACCTGGCGGTAGAGCGAGCGCGCCAGCGGCGGGTTCTCAACCATGGGCACGCCCGCCCACTGCGCTTCCTCGCGGATCTGCGCCGCCAGCAGATCCCGTCCTTTGGCCACTACCCGCGGCGGCTCCATGGTTTCGAAGTCGAAGCTGAGAGCTACCGCATAATGCGTCGGGTTGGTGATCACCACCGTCGCCCGCGCCATGTCCGCCTTCATCTGACGGCGCCGCATCTGCCGGCGTAAACCGCGAATGCGCGCCTTCACCTGGGGGCTGCCCTCGGTCTCCTTGAACTCGTCGCGCAACTCCTGCTTCGACATGCGCAGGCGGCCCTCCCGGCTGCGCCACTCCATCACATAGTCGATCCCCGCCCAGCCGAGAAAGATCCATGCACCGTCCAGCAGCAGCGTATAAAGCCAGGCAAAGGTGTCGGGATAGCGCTCGACGCTCAGCGGAGGCAGAGCGCTCTGGGCCGCAATCGCATGCTCCGCGCAAAAACCCAAAGCCACGACCGGCACCAGCGATTTGCCCAGACGCACCGCGCCGCGCAGCGAAAAGACATTTTTCAGGTTCTCGGCCGGATTCAGCCTTTCCAGCTTCGGAGAGAGCGCGTCCGCCTGCAGCGTCCATCCCCCGCCCTGCGCCACTCCTGCCAGCAGCGCGGCGGCCAGCGACGCGGCAAAGACGATCCCCAGCGGGCTCAGGCAATGCAGAACCACTCCCCGCAGAGCCACCGCCGCCTGCTCGGGCGTGGATCGCTCCCAGAACCCGGGCTCCCCCAGCGCCATGCACGCACGGTACGCCGCCGCCCACGCGCCAATCCATTTTCCCGCCGCGCTGCCCAGGGCGAACACGCCGCCCAGCATCGCCGCCGCCGCCATCAGATCGCGGCTCCGCGCGCGATCTCCCTTCTCCGCCGCCTGCTGGCGATGGTGCGCAGTGGCCTGTTCGGTGCGATCGCCGGGCATCTCTCAGGCTCCCCGCGCTGCGCCGGCCAGCAGCCGCCCGGCCTCGTCCAGCAGCAGCGCAAAGCGCGCCTCGATCCAGTGCGGCCACAGCGCCAGCGATCCAATCAGCACTCCATAGCCCAGCAGCGTCTTGGCCGGAACGTCGATGGCCATCACCGGCAGCTGCGGCGCCAGCTTCCCCGCCAGCGCCACCGCCGTTTCCGCCAGCAGGGTGGCGGTCAGCACCGGAGCCGCCAGCTGCAGGGCCGCCGCAAAGATTCCTGCCGCCATCGGCACCAGCGCCAGCCCCACCCGCGGATCCAGGGTCACCGTGCCTACCGGAGCCGTGGCAAAAGTCCGCATCAGAGCGGCCAGCAGGGTGCGGTGCAGCCCTGCCCCCAGAATCACCAGCGTTCCCAGCCAACCGAACATCTGCCCCATCAACGGCGTCTCCACGGTCGAATTGGGATCGAGCAGATTCACCAGCGAGAAGCTGAACTGGAACCCCATCACCTGCCCGGCAAAGCGCAGCGCCTCGTCCAGCAGCGACAGCGTCAGCCCCAGCACCAGGCCCACGCTCAGCTCGCCCAGCACCGGCACGATTCCCAGCTCCACATGCGCCCGCGGAAAGGCGCCCACCACCGGAGCCAGCAGGAATGAAACCGCCAGCACAAACACCGTCTTCACCCGCACTGGAATCGCCGCCGATGAAAACACCGGAGCAAAGACCATCAGCCCGCTCACCCGTACCAGCACCAAAGTCATGGCGCTCAGGACGCTTTCCCACTCCCGCTCGGTCCACGCCATACTCATCCCAGCCCCAGAAAACGATGGAAGTCGGAGAACAGGCCGAAGGTGTAGCGCATCAGCCGCTCCAGAAACCAGGGCAGCCCCGCCATCAGAAGTCCCGCCACCACCAGCAGCCGCGGCACGGTCGCGATCGTCTGATCCTGCAATGACGTCAGCGTCTGCACCAGGCTGATGACAAAGCTGGTCAAACAGGCGGCCAGCAGCACCGGCGCTCCCAGGATCAACGCCTGCCGCAGAAGATCTCGCATCAGTTCCGCCGCCTGATCCGGTCCCATTCGTCCCTCCTTCTGTCACCGGCCCGACTCCGCCTTCGTTGCCCCACTCCGTTCGCCATCGAAGGTCCGGTCAGTTCGTACCGGGCCGCCCTCGTCCCAGGCGCTGGCCCGCATCTTTCACCTGCCCCGTTCAGAAACTCTTCAGCAGCGAGCCGGCCAGCAGATTCCACCCGTCGACCATCACGAACAGCAATATCTTCAGGGGCGTCGATATCACCACCGGCGGCAGCTGATACATGCCGATCGAAGTCGTAATCGAAGCCACCACCATGTCCACCAGAAGAAAGGGGAGGAACAGCACCGCCCCAATCTCGAACCCCGCCTTCAGTTCGCTCAGCATGTACGCCGGGATCACGACCTGCAGGGGCAGTTCCCCGGCGTTTGCCGGGCGCGCGGTCATCGACGCCGAAACAAACAGCGCCAGGTCCTTCTCGCGCGCGTACTTCAGCATGTACGTCTTCGGCGGTCCCGAGCCTCGTTCGATCGCCTCCCATCCGGAGATCGTTCCCGCCCGGAAGGGCTCCACCGCCTGCTGATCCACCTGCACCAGAACCGGCTGCATCAGAAACCAGCTCATCATCAGCGCCAGCCCCATGAGCACCTGGTTCGACGGCGCCGTCTGCGTCCCCAGCGCCTGGCGCAGAAAGTGAAATACGATCAGCAGACGCACCATCGGCGTCATCGCCAGCAGTATTGCGGGCAGCAGCGTGAGCAGGGTCAGCGAGAAAACGATGGTCCACGGAATCGTGTTGTTATTCACCAGCCCCGCTGGCAATGGCAGGCCCACCGGCGCCCTGGACACCAGCAGCAGAGCGCTGTTCACGGCTTCGCCTTCCGTGCCCGCCGCGGCAATTCCATCACCGGCGTCACTGCATCCCCGCTCACTGCCAGCAGCACCTGCCGTCCCCGGCAATCCACCAGCACCAGCGACTTCTTCGGACCCAGGCTGATCCGCCCCTCCACCCGCAGCGGAGCGTCAGCTCCGGCCCGCGCTTTCGCCAGGCCGCGCATCCAGCGCAGCAAGGCTCCCGCCCAGCCTTCCTGCCGCGTCACCGTCCATTGCGTCGCCGTCGCCATTTCTTTATGCCAGCCTCGTGAGCCGTACTGCCAGCCCCTCGTTCACCACCTCGAACTCTGCCCACGCCAGCAGAGCACCCCCGCTCTGCACCGGGATGTCCTGGGTGTGATCGTGCTCGGTCTCCACCACCGTCCCTCTTTCCAGCGCCAGCAGGTCCCGGACGTAGAACGAAGGCACCTTCACCATCACGTCCAGGCGCATGCCCATCCGGCCCACACGTTCCTCGTGCGCCGACACCGGTTGCGTCGGGCTGGCTAAAGCGCCCGCGCCTCCCTGCGCCGCCGGAGTCACCAGCGCCGTCTCCGGCGCCCCTTGCCCTCCGGTCGATACCGTCAGTCTGTTCTCAGGATTGGGTCCCATCGCTCGCAGTCCCTGCGAACCAACGACCCAAAAGAAGACACTCAGATTAGAAACTTCTCAGAAACCGGCCCGCCCCGGACCGGTACCCCTCACTCGCCGCGCCTCAGGCTACCGCCGCCGCCCCGCTCCTCACCGTGAACCAGAAGGTCGCCCCCTTCTCCACCGATCCTTCTGCCCAGATGCGTCCCCCGTGCCGCTCCAGGATCCGCTGCACCGTCGCCAGCCCAATCCCCGTTCCCGGAAACTCGCTCCGGCTGTGCAGACGGCGGAACGGCTGGAAGAGCTGATCGTTCATCTTTGGATCGAACCCCGCCCCGTCGTCCCGAACGTAGAAGATCGTCTCCCCCCGCTGCCGAACCACACCGAACTCGATGCAGGCGTGCTCATGCCTCGACGTGTACTTCCACGCATTGCGAATCAGATTGTCCAGCACCACCCGCATCAACCCGCCGTCTGCCTCGATCTCCGGCACCTTCTCGATCCGGAACTCCACCGCCCGCTTCGGATCGCTGCGATTCAGGTCACCGGCAATCTGCCACGCCAGGTCTGTCAGACGCACCGGCTCCCGCTTCATCGTCGTCGTGCTCGCGCGCGACAGGTTCAGCAGGTCGTCGATCAGCAGCGTCATGTTCCGCGTCGCCTGCTGCAGCTGCTCCAGAATCTCGCCGCGATCGCTGTCGCGCTTCTCCCGATCCAAAGCCTCCAGGATGTACACCATCCCCTGTACCGCATCCAGCGGCCCGCGCAGGTCGTGCGCCACCGTATACGAGAAGGCCTCCAGCTCCCGATTCGCCGCTCGCAGTGCCGCCGTCCGCTCCTGCACGCGTGTCTCCAGCTGGTCGCGTGCACCGCGCAGCGCCGTGTCCCGCTCCTGAATCTGCACCAGCATCTCGTTGAACGACTCGATCAGCACCGCAATCTCGCCGTTATCGGTGTGTGGCTCCGCGCGCACCGAATAATCCCTCTCCCGCGAGACCTGTCGAGCCGTCTCCGCCAGCGCCCCAATCGGTCGCGCTACCATCTTCCGCACCCTCGACCCGATCAGGATTCCCGCCATCATGCAGATCAGCAGCACCGCCAGCGCGATGATCAGGTATTGCCGCGCCCGCCTCCCCGTCTCCGTCAGCTCGGCGGCAATATAGACCGTCCCGTCAGTCTTCCCCTGGAACACGATCCGGTGCGCCAGCAGCACATGCCTGCCCTTCACCCACTCCTGGTCCACCCGACCCGGCGTCATCTCCGGGAGTGATGGGTCCGCCGACCCTGTTTGCCCATTCCGCCGATACTCCGCAAACACCTGCCCGTCGCTGGCCACCAGTGTCGCGTTCACCACATCCGGCGAGTTGCGCAGCGCCTCCAGCGTCGTCGCCGCGCTCTGCGGATCGTCAAACAGCAGCGCCGACACGCTGTTCGCCCCCACAATTTGTGCCGATGTCTCGATATTCCGGATCAGATTTTGCCGGAACGAGATCAGGTCGTAGCTGAAAAACGCAATCACCGCCAGCACCAGAACCGTACCGCTCACCAACACATTCATCCACATCAGGCGCGCTGAAACCGATCGCGATCCGGGTTTCATCAGCTTGTCCGAGAGAGAGCTGCCTGGCATCATCGCGCCCCTCCCGTTCCCGGCTTGCCGGTCACGCTCACAGCCACCTTCAACAGCTCCGAGCTCATCCCCAGACCGCCACGGTTCGCGGCATCCAGATTTACGGAAAAACGAACATGGTCCTCCATCTCAACGAACTGGATGGTTCCGCCCCGTGCCAGAAAATCCGGTGCGTCTCCCACCGTCAGAACCGGCTTTCCCGCAGCCGCCGCGAGCAACTCATTCACCCGCTTCGGTTCCATCGCACCAATAAAAAGGATCGAACAGCCCCCGACTCCCCCGGCGCCATCCACAGTTTTCACCTGCAGCGGCCGCTGATCGATCTGCTCTCCTGCCGTTAAAGCGCTGATCGCGTGGCCAAAGGAATCCGGCGCCGCCACGCAGATTGTCAGAGGACCCCGTGCCGCCCCTGCCGGCCAGCGTACGAACTTTCCAAAGTTATAGAGATAGGCCGCTTGCACTTCATCTCGCGACGGACGCTGCGCCAGCGCGCTTTGCCACGAAAGATCGGCCGATGCCACGCCCGCGACAGCCAGCAGCAGCCCGCTCAGACACCAACGGTGCCTCCGCGCCCCGGCTTTCCCTCTCATTGGTCCGGCCCTCAGTTCCATGGCGCTCGTGCCCGGATTCCTTTGCCTCGTCTCACCTTCATCACTGCAGCCCAGCATAGACGCTGCGCCGGATTTCCGCGCCCCTGTCCGGCGTTCCCCTGCGGGCTGCGCACGCTTGTCCCTGGTTCGAACCAGGGAGTCTTCATCAACCATCGCAATTGTCGGAGCTGCAGCGTTGTGCCTGCGCTCAGATGCCGGTTCACTGACCCCAGGTTTCCTGGAAAGAGGGATCTGTCGTCGAGAATTATGCGACGCTGTTCGGCCGCGCCGCACCGGCCGCCCCTGTCAGAGCTGCCAGCGTCTCCACCAGTTTCGCCGGCTCGCCCTTCCGCACGAACGCCTGCGCGTACGGAGCAATGTCCGCCGGCAGGTCATACATGTCCGAAAGCACGATGATCGGAGCCTGCGGATAGCGCCGCTGTGTTTCCTGCGCGGCCTGCACCGCCGTCAGTTGACCCGACAGCCGGTAGTCCATCACCACCACGTCCGCCTGACTCTCGGGGAAATCGATCCGGTCGCCGGTCACCAGCGCCGGCATCGCCTCATATCCCGCGGCTCCAATGATCCATCCGTAGATCCGCAGATGGGTCGGATCGTCGTCAATGATCACTACGGAAGTTCTGCCGTCCACACAATCTCCACTGCTGACTGGAACTCTGGCTTTATTCCATCGAGAGCGTCGGAGCGGTCCACACCGTCGGTGCGGCCCCCTGGGGAACCTCCATCCTACGCCTGTGCAGTGAGTTCGACAACCGGATTACGGGCCGTCTCTTACGTCAGTGCAGGCCGGAATCCCGGGAATCCTATTTGTAATTGCGCGCGTACGTGTCGCCCGGGAAGCCCATTGTCAGTGCCCTGGCCCGCAGGGTAATGGCATCGGAACGGCTCATCACGCCCCCCAGCGATACCAGATACCGCCCCTCTCGCGGCGAGTACGCCGTCGGCCGCAGCTCCGGATACCGCCTCGCCAGTTCTGCCGCCTTCTTCTCCGCGTCTTCCCGGCGAACGTAGGTGTATGCGATCACCCGCCATCCCGCACCTGCCTGAGAGGTCGCCGCTACACCCGCGGCTGCCTTCGCGGGAGCGGTCGGCCGCTCCACCACCACCGTCGGCGCCGCGGGAGCCTTCGCCGCTGCAGGCTTGCGGTGCAGAATCCCATACAGCGTAAAGACTGTCACCAGTATCAATGCCACCGCGGAAACAACGATGTAGGGCGCCGTTGGCCAGCGCCCCCACTCCGGCTCCTTCTCTTCCGTCAGCCGCGTCGAAGCAGGCAGCGTCGCCACTTCTTCTTCCTCAAACAGGAACATCGTCTCCGCCCGCACATCCGCAGGCCGCATCGGAAGAACCCGCCGCGCTGCCTGGGCCTTCGCCTCCGCCCTTATCGCTGCTTCCGGCTTCTCCGCGCCCCGCGGAAGATCCCGATCCGCCGGAAGCGTCCCCTCCACCGCGCTCTTCGTCCCCACCGCGGTTTGCGGCTTCGGGATCACCACATCCGGAGCCGTCGCCCGCGGCGCCGTCTTTGACACCGGATCGATTCGAATCTCTTCGCGCCTTTCCGAAATTACTTCCAGCCTTGTCCCGGCCAGTGCTGCAATCTCCGTCGCGCTCGCGTTCCCGCTCAGCGCGCGCCGCACCGCCCGCGCCATCGGCTCCGGCAGCAACTGCAGCACCGGATCGTTCTCGCCCGAGGGCAGCCGCCTCGTCATCGCCTGCGTCACGACGCGGCCTGCACAGCGCACATCTTCGCTGGCGCTCATCGCCACCGTGCCGGCCAGGTGCACGCAGTCGCTTCGCAGCTTAATCGTTTCGCCCATGGCCAGCACGCTCGCCGCTTCCACTCGCCCGTGCACCAGGCCTCGCGCATGTATAGCGCCCAGCCCTGCGATCAGCGCGTCCAGAACCTGCCGCGCCTCCATCGCATTCAGCGAACGCTCCCGCAGCACGTCCGACAGATTCTCCTCCGTCGGCTCCATCACCGCGATCACCAGCGGCGTGTCATCGACGTGCGCCACCGCCGCCTCGCGAATCGCTACCACGTTCGGGTGCCGAATCTGCCCCGCCGCCCACAGCCGCTCCAGCAGATCCTCTTCGTCGTTCAGCGTCTCCGTGATGCTCAGCATCGCGGGCCTGCCCTCCGGACCCGTCGCCTCGAACCAGGCCGTTCGTCCTTCCGGCCGCACCAGTCGGTTCAGCTTCCAGCGTCCGTTCAGCTCACGACCTTCCAGGTCGGTCCACAACATCCCATGATCCAGGCCAGCCGTCGCCATCGCTTCGCCCTCCTCAAGCGGGTCGGACTTCACCCCGGACCGCGGTCACCACAATCCCGCGGCGTCCTCAGAGCCCCCATACGCGATCCGCACGCGCATAGAGATCCGCACCCTTCCCTTTAAGCCATAGTAAACAACCAGTTGCGGGGAAAACCGAATCCTTTTTTCCAACCTGAACAAAATTCGGCACGTACCTCGGTTGCAACTCCGCCAGGGCGTTCATTCCTGGGGTTCCCTCTTTTCGCCCCGCCGCTGCGAAGATGCTACGCTCCTTTCTGCATGCCCGACTCTCTCTCCACTCCTGATCCCTCGCCTCCTCTCAAGGAGCCCATCCGCCTCTGGTGTCCCGCCTGTGCCCGCTCCGTCGACGACCCCCTCGTCTGCGGCGACTGCTCCGCCGTCATATGCCGCGTCTGCGGCACCCCCCTCGAATCCCCCGACGAACTCGCCTTCGGCTGAACCGTACAATAGCGATGGTCACCCCGAGCGAAACGCCGCAGGCGTAGAGCCGAGGGACCTGCTTTTTATGTCCCCTGCCCATAGATCCACACCCCGGCATCATCCTCGCAAAACTCCCATCCCCGAGCCGCCGCCCACCGTCAGCGCCCGCTGGCTCCTCTCCGGTTTCGCCCTCACCTTCCTCCTAGCCGTCCTCTGTGGATACGCAGCCCTCGGACTCCTCTTCTACCAGGGCCAGTGGCAGCTCCTCTTTCACCCCGGCCACACCATCACCGCCACCCCCGCCTCCACCGGCCTCGCCTACCAGGAAATCCACTTCGACGTCACCAACGCCGGCCAGCCCCGCCTCGACGCCTGGTGGATTCCTGCCTCGCCTCGTGCCCGCTTCGCCACCGACACCATCCTCTTCCTTCACAATGCCACCGGCTCTCTCAGTGACGCGCTGCCCGCCCTCACCCGGCT
>DASRRO010000127.1:0-92743 GCA_035656855.1 Acidobacteriaceae bacterium
GTCCCTCATAGTTCGGGTTGCCGGTGTAGGTCTGTACAAAGGGATCAATGACCATCCAGAGTGCAATGAACTCCGCGCTCTCGCGATTCAAGATAGCGACCGCAAACAAAACCACGAACCAGGGCCAGGTCTTTCGCGCGACCACCATGATAACGAACACAAAGAAGGCCACCACGCCGAGGTAATCCCACGCATAAAGCCATGGTGGCGACAGGAGGTAACAGAATCCGAACTGATAACCGAGAAAGGTGATCACTGCGGACTTGATATCCCCCCGACCCGCAGGCCCAGTTCCCAGGCAAGGTACCCAGCGGCAGTAAGTGCCAGAAGTCCGAAAATGAAATGTGCCGTCAGATAGTTGTGTGTTATCCGGCTGATCCACAACACGATGTAGGGGCTCAAAACCCGACTTTGGAATTCCTTCCAGTAAGGATGGCCCGTGACAACTCCGAAGGCGCCTGCGACCGATGCCCTATATTTATCGGGTGGAAACTCGACAGCGATGATGTGGCTCTGGACCAGGGCAAAGGCCAAAGCCAAGCTCGCGCGGCTGATGTACCGAAGAATCAATTGCCGGGGAAGAAGGGGCATGTTTTGGGTTTCCGCGTTGGGTGCCTTTTGTTTGCTGGTTCGCGTGTCAGCATACCATCAGGGAAGTCTCAGATCGTGCCACTGCAACCCCCTGAATCCATTAGCCTAACCCGCCTTGCCGTTACCTAACTCTTCCTTTATCATAAAGATAAGTCTACGGTCACTCCTCGCAGTCAGCCCTCCCGGCGTGACCCCCGGCCCCAAAAAATTATGGCAGACGATCAGAACCCCCAGCTTCCTCTTGGCGGCAACTCCGGCGACGGCCCGACCGGTCCCGGCGCCGCAAATCTCATCCCCATCAACATTGAAGAGGAGATGCGCCGGTCGTATCTCGACTACTCGATGTCGGTCATCATTGGGCGCGCGCTGCCCGATGCCCGCGACGGACTGAAGCCCGTGCATCGCCGCATTCTGGTGGCCATGGAGCGCGAGGGGCTGCAGCACAACAAGCGCTATTCGAAATGCGCCGGCGTGGTGGGTGAGTGTCTGAAGAAGTACCATCCGCACGGCGACTCTGCGGTGTACGACGCGCTGGTGCGCATGGCGCAGCCCTGGTCGATGCGCTATCCGCTGGTGGACGGGCAGGGAAACTTTGGCTCCGTGGACGGCGACCCGCCAGCCGCCTACCGGTATACCGAGTGCCGCATGACGAAGATCGCCGGCGAGATGCTGGCGGACATCGAGATGCAGACCGTCGACATGGTGCCGAATTTCGACGAGTCGACGTTTGAGCCGGTGGTGCTGCCGACGCGCGTTCCAAACCTGATCGTCAACGGGTCGAACGGCATCGCGGTCGGCATGGCGACGAATATCCCGCCGCACAATCTCACTGAGGTGGTGGACGCGGCGATCGAGATGGTGAACAACCCGCACGCCGGGCTGGCCGAGGTGCTGAAGCACGTGCACGGACCGGACTTCCCGACCGGCGGCTTTCTTTATGGCAAGGGAGGGATCGCCCAGGCCTATAAGACGGGACGAGGACGGTTCCTGATACGCGCGAAGTGCGCGACCGAGAACCTGAGCCAGGGACGCCAGTCGATCATCGTCAGCGAGATTCCTTACCAGGTCAACAAGAACACGCTCATCAAGCGCATCGCCGAACTGGTCAACGACAAGGTGATTGACGACATCGGCGACGTGCGCGACGAGAGCGACCGCGACGGCATGCGCATCGTGATCGAGCTGAAGCGGGGCGCCGAAGCGCAGATCGTCCTGAACCAGCTCTACAAGCACTCGCAGATGCAGGAGAGCTTCTCGATGATCTTCCTGGCCGTGGTCAACGGCCAGCCCCGCGAGCTTTCGCTGCCGGAGGCGATCCGGGTCTTCATCGACCACCGCATGGACGTGGTGCGGCGGCGGACCGACTTCCTGCTGCGCAAGGCGCGCGAGCGCGAGCACGTACTGCTCGGCTACCAGATCGCGCTCGACCATCTCGACACCGTGATCAAAATCATCCGTGGGTCGTCCTCGCGCGTGGATGCCCGCGAGAACCTCTTCCAGTACTTCTCGAACAAGACGATCACCGTTCGCGATCAGGCCCTGAAGGGCGTGAAGCTCGATCCGGCAAAGTACGGCATCGATCCAACGCAGCTCATCACCCCCACGCTGACGCTCAGCTATCGTCAGATCGACGCGATCCTCGAACTGCAGCTCTATCGCCTGACCCAGCTCTCCATCGATGAATTGCTGAACGAGATGAAGGAGGTCCGCGACAATATCGCGGAATACGAATCCATCCTGGCCTCAGAGAAGAAGCTGCGCCAGGTCATCGTCAAGGAGCTGGAGGCCGTCCGCAAAGACTACGGTGATGAGCGGCGGACACAGATCGTCGATGAGACTGCCGAACTGCAGCTGGAGGACCTGATCGCCGATGAACAGGTGGCGGTCACGGTTTCGCATTCCGGCTACCTGAAGCGGACGCCGATCTCCACCTACCGGCAGCAGCGGCGCGGCGGAACGGGCCGGCTCGGCATGAAGACTCGGGAAGAGGACTTTGTCTCCCAGCTCATCGTGGATTCGACGCATGCCTATCTGCTCTGCTTTACCAACAAGGGGCGCGTCTACTGGCTCAAGGTCTACGAGGTGCCTGACGTGGGCGCGGCCGGCAAGGGCAAGTCGATTGCCAGCCTGCTCAGCCTGCAGCCCGGCGAGACGGTGCGGAACATCCTGCCGGTGCGCAATCTGGAAGAAGAGGGCAAGTTCATCTTCTTCGCCACGCGCAACGGCACCGTGAAGAAAACGCCGCTGAAGGACTTCAGCAACGTGATGGCGCGCGGCATCATCGCCATCGGCATTGACGAAGACGATGAGTTGATCGGCGTACGGATCACCGATGGGCAGCAGATCCTCTTCCTGGCTACGCACGACGGCATGGCCATCCGCTTTGGTGAAGAAGATGTCCGCTCCATGGGCCGTCCCGCCTATGGCGTTCGTGGCATCGACATCGGTAAAAACGATTACGTCGTCGGGATCGCGGTCACGCCGAAGAAGAACGGCATCGTCCACCGCATCCTCTCGGTCACCGAGCACGGCTTTGGCAAGCGGACGGATGTGGAGGAGTACCGCCTGCAGACGCGCGGCGGCAAGGGCGTGATCAACGTGAAGACCACCACGAGGAACGGTAAGGTGGTTGGCATTCAGCTCGTCGATGACACATCGGAGCTCATCGTGATCAGCCAGTACGGCAAGATCATCCGCATTGACACCAACACCGTGCGCGCGGCGGGGCGCTCCACCCAGGGCGTGAAGCTGCTCAACCTGGAGGAAGGCGACAAGGTGGCGGCAGCCGTGGTGATTCCGCCGGAAGAAGCCAAGATCGAGCCGGAAACGGGCACGCTGCTGCAGTAAGCGGCGGGCCATCATAATAAGGGCATCCCGCGTGGATGCCCTTTGTTTTTTGCCGTGAATCCATCCCCCTCATCCCGAGCCCGCGAGATCGTCGAGCTGGCGATCGGCTACGGCCTCATCCTGATCACGGTGTGGACGCGCAACCCCGAGCAGCGCTTCTTCTACTGGTCGGCGTTTGCGTGGATCGCCATGACCGGCTGGCTGAGTCGCAAACGCAGCCGTCCGATTGGCCTCGGGCTTCAGGGTCTGGCGCGATCGCTGTGGGTCGTGGCCGTTGCGACGGCTCTGCTCTTCCTCGGGCTGGGAATTGCCGCGCGTGTGCATTCACTCCACAAGCTGTATGGGCCGCTCCCGTTCGGGGTGCACATCTTTGAATACTCGCTGTGGGCGCTGATGCAGCAGTACATTCTCCAGGTCTACGTTCTGCTGCGGCTGCTGCGGCTGGGGATGGGCCGCACGTCCGCTGTGGCGCTGGCGACAGTGCTGTTTGCCATCGTGCACATCCCGAACCCGGTACTGGTTCCGGCCGTGGTGCTCTGGGGCGCGGTTTCGTGCCTGCTGTATCTCCGCTGCCGCAATCTCTACCCGCTGGCCATTGCGCACGGGATGCTGGGCATGTGTCTGGCAGTAAGCGTGCCGAATTCCCTGCACCATCACATGCGGGTGGGCATCGGCTATCTGGACTACCCGGGCCATCGCTCGGGACTTAATGTTACGGGCCGCTGAACACCTTCCTGCGGGTCGAAGTCGACGGTAGATTGGGCATCGCCGCCGAGCTCCTCTGGAATTCTCCTGTGAGATGAATTGCGGAGCGTGCCGGCATAGCCGGTTTTTGCACCAAAGAGCGTGCAGGCGTTAACAGTCGGGAAATATTTGCGCAATTTCTGTCCGGTTGCG
The DNA here is from genome assembly GCA_035656855.1 of Acidobacteriaceae bacterium. Lineage (GTDB taxonomy): Bacteria > Acidobacteriota > Terriglobia > Terriglobales > Acidobacteriaceae > Palsa-343. The sequence goes on from DASRRO010000127.1 coordinate 4,336, forward strand.
GACAGCCTTCCGGGGCCGTTCAGAAAACTGCCAAAAAACAATCCGGCGGAGTGGCACAACGCGTAGTAGTTTATGTAGTCTAATCCGCACCGCGAGGTCCCCCGCCCGGCGCTCCCCAAAACCGGCCCGCTCCTGAGTCGAAAACCTCGGCTCTCCAGGAAGGGCCCTCAGTTTCTCGGTCGTGCCCGGTCTGGTCCAGCGGAAATCGATGGAGGAATGACAATGAAGCAATCCATGAAGACCCTGATGTGTGCTGCAGCCGTTTCGGGCCTGCTCACGGGCGCAACTGTGATGCACGCGTCCGTTCTCAGCTCGTCCGGCGCAACGCCCATTCTGAAGGCGGGCAAGGCGTCGTTCAGCGGCGTCGAGCAGGCCAAGCCGCCCAAGCATTCCTGTAAGGGCAAAAACGACTGCAAAGGCCAGGGTGGCTGCAAGAGCAGCGACAACGGCTGCAAAGCCAAGAACAGTTGCAAAGGCAAGGGGGGCTGCGCGACTGACGGCTCCAAGATGCCCGACTAATCCGGCCCTCTGCGACGGGGCCGCTGTTCGCGGCCCTTTCGCTCTGTTCCGGGAGTGACGATTTCCCATTTCCCCGGCGCGTCCGATTGCCGAGAGGGCGCCGATCGCCGCGCAGCCAGAATCGTCGCGCGTGCCTCCCGAATCGAATCGTCAGCGCTGATTTCTTTTCCAGGGGGTTTTGACGTGCCTGCCAACCGCTTCAATGGCCATACCGAGTACGGCGTCGGCATCGGTCTGCGCATCCCCCATTACCAGCACATCCTGAGCCGCAAGCCGGTCGTGGACTGGTTCGAGATCATTTCTGAGAACTACATGATCGACGGCGGACGCCCGCTGGAGATTCTTGACCAGATCCTCGAGCAGTACAAAGTCGTGCAGCACGGCGTTTCGATGTACTTCGGATCGGTGGATCCGCTTAGCCGCGAACATCTGAAACGGCTGAAGCAGCTGGTGCGCCGGACCAACACGCCCTGGCTGAGCGACCACCTCTGCTGGGGGTCGGTGGACGGCCGCTACACGCACGACCTGCTGCCTATGCCCTACACGTGGGAGGCGGTCGAAGTCACCGCGCAGAAGATCCGACAGGTGCAGGATTTTGTCGAAGTGCCGGTCGTGGTCGAGAACGTGTCCAGCTACGCGGAGTTCCACGCGTCGGAGATGACGGAGTGGGAGTTCCTGACCGAAGTCGTGGAGAAGGCGGACTGCGGCATTCTGCTGGACGTAAACAACATTTACGTTTCGTCAAAGAACCACACTTTCGACCCATTCGAATATGTGAACTTCGTCCCCGCGCATCGCGTCGCGCAGATCCACATCGCGGGGCACAGCAAGTTTGAGAAGTACATCCTCGACACCCACGATCATCCGGTATTGCCGGCGGTGTGGCGGCTCTACGCGCGGGCCATCGAGCGCTGCGGTCCAACGGCCACGCTGCTGGAGTGGGACGACAATATTCCCAGCTTCGAGGAAGTACACGCCGAGGCGCTGAAGGCAACCAGGTTTCTGAAGGCGGCAGCGGAAGCTGCGCCGGAGAGCGCCACCGCCGCCGTCCAGGCCGCGGCCGCCACGCTGCCGCAGCCCGCGATGGCGGAGTCAGGGGCGACGCGATGAGCCAGCCCGCCGGCCAGCTTCTCGAGATCCAGCGCCGCATGGCCGCCGCCGTGATGCACCCACTCACCCGCGGCGAGACGATGCCGCGCCGCCGCCACGACGGCCAATCGAATCTGAGCGAGGCCGACGCGATCATCCGCCCCAACGACCGGCTGACTTCGTTTGAGCGCCTCGAAATCTACAACCGGCAGTACTGGTTCCGGCTCTACACCTGCTTTGAGGACGATTTCCCGGGCCTGCAGGCGATCCTGGGCCGCGCTCGCTTCGATACGCTCATGCGCGCTTATCTGACCGAATGCCCCTCGGAGTCGTTCACGCTGCGCAATCTTGGATCGCGGCTGGAATCCTGGCTCAGGCAACACCCGGAATGGATCGAGCCGCACGCGACACTGGCTCTGGACATGGTGCGTCTGGAGTGGGCTCACATCGAGGCCTTCGATGGCGAGGAGCGGCCGCGGCTGAACGCCGAAGGACTGGCCTCCATCAACGAGGGTTCTGTTCTCCACCTGCAGCCGTATCTGCGGGTTCTTTCCCTTTCCTATCCCGTCGAGGATCTGCTGCTCGAAGTGCGGAACGAGAACGGCAGCAGTGCCTCATCGACGAACAACGCCAGCGCGACTCGCAAGCGCCGCCATGTTCGGCGCACGGCGGCGCTCGCGCCTAAAGCCATCCACCTGGCCGTCCATCGCCACGAGAATACGGTCTGGTATAAACCTCTGACGGTGGAAGAATTCCGGCTGCTCTCGAACCTGCTGGCCGGCAAGACGCTCGGCGAAGCCATTGACCTTGCGCTGCTCGGCAGCGCCTTGCCCGATGAGGAACGTGCCGCCTTCCTGCAGGAGGCCTTTGCCTCCTGGTCGGCGCTGGGCTGGTTTACCATTTGACCGGTCGAACCTCCATGCTCACCCCCGCAAGAAAGGGCAAACGATGAACGCTACGGCCGCCGGATCCGCGCAGGAAAAGCCTTCCGGCTTGATTTCCTCTCTCTACCGCCGCTTCCAGCATGGCTCCGCAGCCCTGGAGTCGCCCTTCCTGTTGCTGGTCCGCCTGTACTGGGGATGGCAATTCGCGCAGACCGGCTGGGGCAAACTGAACCACCTGGCGCACGTGACCCAGTTTTTCTCCAGCCTGGGCATTCCGCTGCCGGGATTCAACGCGGCGTTCGTCTCCGGGCTGGAATTCGTTGGGGGCATCCTCCTGATCCTGGGCATTGGCACGCGCTTCGTGGGCCTGCTGCTGGCCGTCGACATGATCGTCGCCTACATCACGACGGACCTGTCCGCGCTGGCCTCCATCCTCAGCGATCCTGACAAGTTCTACAGCGATGCCGCCTACACCTTCCTGATTGCTTCGCTAATTGTCATGATCTTCGGCGCCGGGCGATTCTCCCTGGATTACCTGATCTGGCGCCGTTGCGACTGCTGAAGTGAGCCCTGACATAACCCGTTACTCGATCCGCGCGTCTAATGGGTGGTTTAATAGACATCCAGGCGCCCTATGACGAATCGTCTTCGCCCCATTCTGTGGACCGCCGCCTGCGCGGCCCTGTTGCCCGTGCTTTCCACGCCCGCTGTGGCTCAAACCGACAAGCCGGCAGGGGGAACCGCCACGGCTCCGCCCGCAGCTCAGCCTGCGCCGCCATCCACAGCTCTGCCCGTTCATCTTTGGGTGACGGTGGTCGACAAAAAAGGTGACCCGGTCAAGGACCTCACGCCGGCAGATCTCACCTTCACCGACAACGGGCGCGTCCAGAAGATCGGCTCCTTTGCTGTGGCGCAGCCCTCCCCCATCACCTTTGGCCTGCTGGGTCAGGCGAATTCCGCCCTGCGCATGGAGCTGGGGGACATGCGCCTGGCCACGGAGCACTTTGCCGATCACACATTGCCCGGCACTGACGATCAGGCTTTCGTGGAGCAGTTCGGCAGCGAAGTCGATCTGCTGGAGGATCCGACCGCCAACAGCAATAAGCTGCACGACGCGATCGACCATCTGGGCTCAACCAACTTCAGCAATGGCAGCGGCGACGATCAGAACCGCAACCTCACAACCAGCCACGACAACAATCTCTACGACGCTATCTATCTGGCATCGCTCGAGGTGCTGCAAAAGGCACCCGGGCACCACGTGATTATCGTCGTCAGTGACGGCGTCGATCGCGGCAGCAAAGAGACGCAGGCAGAGGCCGAAGAAGCCGCACAGGATGCCCACGCCCAGGTCTTCGCCATTTATTACAAGAGTGAAGAAACGCAGCCGAACAATAACAATCGCGGCAACAATCGCCGGGGAGGCATGGGCGGCAACTATCCGGGCGGTGGCGGCGGTTATCCGGGCGGGTATCCAGGTGGCGGAGGCGGCTATCCGGGGGGTGGCGGAGGCGGCCAACGCGGAGGCGGCCAGGGGCCGTCGTCGGAACCGCATGTGGACGGCATGAAGATCCTCGAGCACATTTGCAACGCTACCGGCGGCTATGTGGTCGAAGGCCGGCGCGACCACGCCGACGAAGCCTACACGAAAGTCGCCGCGTTGTTGAAGTACCAGTACACGCTGACGTACACGCCCGACACCACTGACACTGTCTCGCACCACCTGAGCCTGACCTCGAAGAAGAACGAAACCTGGGCGATCATTCAGCAGAGTTACACAACATCCGTGCAATTAGCCGGCGCAGCATCCAGTGGGCAATAACGCCACCTGCGCTGGCTCCGGCTCCGGGCTCCCTGTTACGATGATCCAGCAATGCGACGCGCATGGGCAGCCTTCCTGGTTGTGCTCTTCAGCTTTCCGCTGATTGCGCCCGCTTTTGCCTCCGTCCCTGAAGACGCCCAGCTGCCCGCCTGCTGCCGCCGCAACGGTAAGCATCACTGCGCGATGGTGGCGGAAACGGCGATGGGCGAAGCCTCCTCGCTCCCTGTTACCCTCACGGAAAAATGCCCGTATGCGCCGTTCACGCGCTGCCCCCTGATGCTGCCGCATTCCTTCGCGCCATCGGCCCGCAGTACCGTCGCAGGTCCCACCCCGGGACCGGCCCTGAACGTTCGCGCGGTTGAGGCCGGTTACCGCATTTCGGCTGACCGGGCCCGCCACAAGCGCGGACCTCCCCGGCTCCTCGCCCTGTAACGCAACATCAGCAAGCGGTCTCTCGCCGTCGGCGTGCGCCCGTTTGTCTTCATCACCGTTACAATTGCGAGCTTTTCCTCAGGAGCCACAATGCTGCGTAACCTATCGCTGTATCTCGTCTGCCTGCTGGCAGCGCCGCTGCTCTCTGCCGCCGTTCTCGGGCGCGTGCAGGGCATCGTGCACGACCCTCAGCACCGCCCGATTCAGGGGGCCCAGATCACGCTGCGCGCCGCGCATACTGGCCTGTCTTTCACCGCGACGAGCGATCCCGAGGGCGCATTCTCGATCCCCGCTGTACCGCCCGGCATTTACGTCATTACCGTCTCGAGTTCGGGGTTCACCACGCTGCAGCAGACCCTGACCGTGACTACCGGAGGCGAGGAGATCCTGCACTTTCCGCTGGACGTCGCCTCCGTGCATCAGACTGCGGTTGTCCAGGCGGAGTCCGACACGGCCAACGTGGACAGTGTGACGCCCACCACGCTCCTCAGCCGCTCCGATATCACGCACACGCCCGGCGCCGACCTCACCAACAGCATGTCCATGATCACCGACTACACGCCCGGCGCTTATATGACGCATGACATGCTGCACATGCGCGGCGGCCACGAGCTGAGCTGGATGATCGACGGCGTGCCCATCCCCAACACCAATATCGCCAGCAACGTCGGCCCCCAGATCGATCCCCGGGATATCGACACGATCGAGATCGATCGTGGCAGCTATCAGGCCGATCTGGGCGATCGCACCTATGGCATGTTCGACGTTGTGCCGCGCACCGGCTTTGAGTTGAACCGCGAAGCGGAACTTGTCACCACCCTGGGCAGTTCCGACCAGACCGACGATCAGCTCAGCTTCGGCGACCATACCGAACGCTTTGCCTGGTTTACGGCCGTGAATGGCAATCGCAGCAACTATGGTCTGGAGGCGCCCATCGAAAATCCCGTGCACGGCGCGGAGAACGGCTACGGAGGTTTCGGATCGCTTATCTTCAATCACGATCCCCACGATCAGCTGCGGTATGTCGGTCAGCTGCGCGCCGACTACTATCAGATTCCGTACGACCCGAATCCGAGTGACTGGGAGAACCAGCTCTACGATTCTTCCGGCCAGCGCGACGGGCAACACGAAAACGACGGCCTGACCACGTTTTCGTGGATTCACACCTTCAATCCCGCTTCGCTTTTTGAAATCTCGCCCTTTTATCATTACAACAACGCCGACTATCAGCCCCGGGCCGACGACAGGCCCACCGCCACGCGGGCCCGGCAGATCGGCCAGTACACGGGCGCGCAGGCTTACTACTCCACGACCAGCCGGTGGAACACATTCAAGGCCGGCCTCTACGGTTACGGGCAGCACGAGAACGATCTCTTCAGCACCGTGTTCAACGATGGCAGCGCATCCAACTTCTCCCAAACTTCCGCGGTTGCCGGCGGCGTGGAGGAGGCCTTTGTCGAAGACAATTTCCGGCCGACCTCATGGCTCACTCTGATCGGAGGAGAGCGGCAAACCCACTTCCAGGCAGCGATAACCGAGAATGCGGTGTATCCGCGCATCGGCATGGCCATCCGCATTCCTCGGCTGGGCTGGGTGCTGCGCGGCTTTTACGGCCACTTCTATCAGCCGCCGCCGCTCACCAGCCTGTCCGGGCCGGCCCTCGCGTACGCACAGGGGAACAACACCAGCTTCGTTCCGCTGCGCGGTGAGCGCGATGAGGAGCATCAGTTCGGACTGCAGATTCCGTGGCGTGGCTGGCTGATCGACGCTGACACTTTCCAGACTCGGGCCAACAATTTCCTCGATCACAGCAACATCGGCGAATCCAGCGTCTTCATCCCGATCACCGTCGACGGCGCATTGATTCAGGGGTGGGAGCTGACCCTGCGCTCGCCGCGTCTGGCGCATCTGGGTGAAGCCCACCTCGCCTATTCCAATCAGATCGCCCAGCAGCGGGGCGCAGTAACCGGCGGCCTTATCTGCTATCCGCCCGATTCCGCGGCCTGCGCTGTGCCGCCCGGCTACTCCGCACTCGACCACGATCAGCGCAATACCCTGAATGCAGGTTTCGACGCGAACTTGCCGAAGAGCGCCTGGGCCTCGGTGAACGTCTACTACGGCTCCGGATTCTCCAACGGCTTCACCGATCCGCCCTCGCCGTACACGGGCGATTATCTGCCCGGCCACACGACCTTCGATCTGGCAGCCGGCAAATCGTTCGGGGAGAACTGGAGCCTGAGCGCGCAGTCCACCAATGTCGCCAACAAGCGCGTTCTGCTGGATAACAGCCTCACCTTCGGCGGCTTCCATGAAAATGATCCACGCCAGATCTACGGCCAGTTGAAGTACCGATTTCACTTTTAGAATGAGAGTGTGGCGTTTGCCGTCCAAATCCCCAGGGTCTGCGAACGGCCGCGTTCTCGCCTGCTCCGAGGCGCTCTCTATTGGCACCTTCTCAGCCTGGATGCGCCCACGGTGGCCGTTCTCTGGGCATGGAGTTTCGAGCGCGCGGCCAGGGTCCACATTTCCGTCAGCGCGCTTGCCGTTCTCGGCGTGGGGACCTGGCTGATCTATGTAGCCGATCGCCTGCTCGATGCGCGGCCGTCTCGAAGCTCCGTTGCGTCGAGGACGGACCTCCATGAGCGGCATTTCTTCCATGCGCGCCATCGCAGGACGCTGTTTGCCGTCGCTTCGCCGGTGGCAGCCGCCTTGCTGTGGCTGATCGTCCGCATGCCGGCGATCGATCGGCGCAACGATGCCATCCTGTTTGCCGTCGCCATGCTGTATTTCGGCAGCGTGCATCTCGCAGTGCCGCGCACCCGGCGTTGGTTTGCGCGGGAAATTATGGTCGGCGTAGTCTTCGCCCTGGCCACAGCCGTTCCCGCGTGGTCGCAGGCACATCAGTCGCGAACGCAGATGGCCCTCCTGATCCTGCTGTTCGCCGCGCTGTGTTGCCTGAACACCATTGCCATCGAGGTCTGGGAGCAGTCCGGCGGCGGTCGCCGCTTTTCCGTTTCCCGGGCCGCGGGAGTGCTGGCCGCCTGCGCCGTAGCCATCCTGCTCGGGACCGGCGCTCATGGGTCGGCAGACAGCGCGCTCGTCCTCTGTGCCGGAATCTCCGCCATGGTTCTTCTGTTTCTCGATCATCTGCACCGGCGACGCTCCGCTGACGATGCCGCGCCCGATGAGGCCACGCGCTGGCTGCTCCTCCTGAGGGTCGCCGCCGATGCCGCCCTGCTGACCCCTCTGCTCTTTGTGGTGCTGTGGCGATAAGCAATCAGCCGCCGCGCTTTGACCGAGTGGCGCCTCTCTACCGCGTCGCGGAATACCTGTCGTTCGGGCCGATGCTGGAGCGCTGCCGCTTCCATCACCTGCAATCTCTGGCTACCGGAGACTTCAAAAGAGCCCTGGTGCTCGGCGACGGCGACGGCCGCTTTCTCGCGCGGCTGCTCGTGGCATGTCCTGAGATTTCTGCCGAGGCGGTGGATGCCAGCCCAGCGATGTTGCGGCTGCTGGAAGCCCGAGCCGCAAATCAGGGCACAGAGCGTCGACTCACGACCGTCTGTACGGACGCGCGCAGTTTTACGCCTTCCGCATGCGAATACGATCTGGTCGCGACTCATTTCTTCCTCGACTGCCTGACTGAATCCGAGACGGAAGCCCTCATCCTGCGACTGCTTCCCCATCTGGCTGGGGACGCGCGCTGGGTGGTTTCGGAATTTCAGATCCCCTCCGGCAGCCGCACCCGAGCTGCCTTCGCCCGCGCGCTCATCGCCAGTCTTTATGCCGGCTTCCGCCTCCTGACCGGCCTGCGCACGCGCCGCATTCCTCCCTGGCGCAGACTTCTCGCAGCCTCCGGTTTCACCTGCGAAGCGTCCCAGTCCTTCCTCGGCGGCCTTCTGGTCACCGAGGTCTGGCAACGGGCCGAGGCAACCGCGCTTGCGCCTGATGGCTCCCACCAGAAGATGTCATTCCCTATGGAACTCGTCACGACACCGGGTCCGCTTCCCGGTATCGATCCTGGCCCCGAGCCTGCGCCGGGTCCTCCGGCCGTCCCCGAGCCGAAGCCTGCCCCAGGACCTCCACCCGACCCTGACCCCGAACCGTATCCCGGTCCCATCCCGGCGCCACAGCCGGTCACGCGGACCGCCTGACGCAGCTGCAGGAAGGCGAAAACTCCGCCTGGCGGGCGTTGCTGAGGCCCTGGCAAAGCCCCGCGAAATTAACATTCGAGGCTCAACTCCATTGTTACAATCACGTTAAACGCGGCACAATCCGCCCTTCTCACCCATGAATCTCTATATCCTCCGCCATGCCAGCGCCGGCACACGCCGCGCTAATCCTAAAATTGACGTGAAAAGACCCCTCGATAAAGAGGGCAAGCAGCAAAGTCTCCTGGTGGGCGGCTTTCTCAACAGCCTGAATATCCAGTTCGACCGCGTGGTATCCAGCGGGCTGAAGCGTGCACTGCAAACTGCCTCGCTGGTGGCAAATGAGACCGGCTACGACAGCAAGATCGAAATCAGCGACGCACTCGCGCCGGACGCCGGCGTGCAGAAGTTTCGCGATCTGGTGCGCACCCTGGAGCAGTACGACAATGTGCTGGTCGTAGGACACAATCCGAACCTGGCAGTTTTCTTCGGATCGCTGCTCTCACCCTCCGGCCGCATGAGCACGCGCCTGCGCAAAGGCGCCGTCGCCCGCATCGACTGCACGCGCCTGCCGGGTACGCTGCACTGGCTGGTGGATCCCCGCATCCTGCGCGGCCTTTACAGCAAGGCCACAAAGAGATCGCGTCCGAAGACCTCGCGGAAGTAGACTGCCTCTTTGCGCAGCGACCAAAGCTCCAGCTCCGCGCCGGTGCGTCCAGGCGCCAGCTCCAGCAGCACCCGTTTGGGATAAACCCGCACCCGCACCCGCAACACGTCGCTGGCACGATCCTGGTTCAGAGCTACCGCCAGCCGCAGCAGCACCACTGCGCGCCGCACATGCTCGTACTCGTCCGGGGGAACCTCCCGCATGGTACGGCCTTCCGGCGAAGGCCGGCTTTTGCCCAGATAGCGGGCGATCGCGGAGGTGACGACACGCTGCTGCGGCGTAAATCCGTACAGCTCGGAATTGGCGATGATGTACTGCGCATGACGGTGGTAGCCCTGATGGTTCAGGAATTTTCCGATGTCGCGCAGCAGGGCCGCCGCCTGCAGCCAGGTCTGATACTCATCCGGCAACTCGTGCACGGCGGCCAGATCGCGAAACAGCTGCTCCGCATGCTGCCGGACGGGCTCCGCCGATCGCGGATCGGTCCCATAGCGGCGACACGCCTCCAGCACACCCTGCCACCGCTCGCGCTCGAACTGTTGATGGACGGACGCCCGCGGATCCTGCTCCGCCAGCATCTGCGCCAGGATTCCGTCGCGCAGGCCCATGGGCGAATAACGGAAACCCTGCAGCCCAAACTCCTCCAGGATATGCGCGAATACATGCGCGCCGGCCACGATGATCTCCGACCGCTTTGGCCCGATTCCCGGCACCATGGCGCGTTGGTTGTTCGTCATCTTCGCCAGCTTCGCGGTCAAACGCCGCACTGCTTCGACGGGCGTTTGATCCTTGCCTGCACGATCCTTGCTCGTCCGCTTTTTGCCGATCGCTCTCGCCGCATCCGACAGGGCAGCCGCCGTTCCGGAGGTGCCCACGACCAGGCGCACGCCACTGGCATCGATGCGACGGCAGGCCCGGCGCAGTTCGCGATCGATGAACTGCCGCAAACGGCGAATCTCGTCTTTTTGCGGGACCTCGCTCTGCAGGAACTCCTGAGTGAGCCGCACCGCGCCGAGCGGCAAACTGACCGTCTCCCGAATGCTCTTGTGCTCGGAGAGCGTGATTTCGCAGCTGCCCCCGCCCACATCGATCAGCACGCAGCGGCCGCCGGCGCCGGACTCGTTCTCCACGACCCCGCGATGGATGAGGCGTCCTTCCTCCAGGCCCGAAATGATCTCGACCTTCCAGCCCGTCTCATCCTGAACCCAGGCCAGGAATGCCCGCGAGTTCCGGGCATCGCGCATGGCCGAGGTCGCCACCGCACGCACGCGATCGGCCCCGTGCTGCTGCACCGCCTTATAGAACCGCTTCAGTGTCCGCAGCGTCGCGGCCATCGACTCCGGAGAAACAATGCCCGTCTCAAAAACACTGGCTCCCAGCCGCGTCACCTCGCGATCCTCGTGAACGGTGCGCAGCTGATGCTTCACCACGCGACCGATCTTCAGCCGGCACGAGTTCGATCCGATATCGATCGCCGCAAAGGTCTGCATGGTCTCCCGAAATCCCGATTACCCGCCGAAAGCGTTCACTCAGCACGATACACGAGCAAAGTCACCGCCCCGCACTCTGCCGCTGGCCGTTCGACCTGAAGGGCGTGGCCCTCTGCGCCGGCCGGCGCGAAACGGCCTGCCACTCCCCCATCAGCCGCCCGCGCAGCTTTGCCGCCGTCTTCATCGCCGCCACAAAGTGCTTTTCCCGCTCGGCCTCCAGCAGCCCGATCAGCTCCGTCGCCTGATCGCCCAACGCCAGGTGCGCTTCATCGGCAAGCACCAGCCAGTCGTGCCAGTCGCCAATTTCGTCCTGCAGCTTCTTCAGGGTCGCGCCGATTTTCTCCGCTTCCTGATCGCCCTGCGCCGCCAGCTCGGCGACATATCGCGCCTTCTTCGCCCCTTTGCGGAAATCGTGCAGATTGCTCGCGTCCAGCAGCTGCATCTCCGTGGCCAGCCGCGCGAAGCTCTCCAGCGCAATCATCCCAGGAGCCTTCTTTCTGGCTTTCCGTTTGGGTTTCGCCCGCAGGGCGCCATCCAGTTCCGACATCCGTCTGTCGAATTTCGCCGCCAGACCGTTCGCCTCCGACTGCAGCTCCTCTGCCACTTCCCTGCGACGATGCTTCAGCCAGCTGTCGAGGTCATCCGCCTGCCGCTCCACAGAAGTCACTCGGAGACCCACTTCCGGCTTCTCCAGAATGCGCGGCTGGTCGGGAATCAGGGGCGGCTCGGCCCCCTGTTTTTTTCCCCCGCCATACTTTCCGCTCTCCGGCTGAACGGCGCGCTTCATCAGCTTCTCCAGCAGCTTGCGGTGCACATCCAGATCTCGCACCGGTCCGGCTTCGTGTCGAACGCGCTTCAGCAGGCGCATCGTGGCATTGGCGGCCGCGCGGACCGGCTCGCCGTCAGCACCGCCCGGCAGCTCGCGCACAATGTTTTCCAGGGTCGCCTGCAGCCGGCGCGTGCCGGTGCGCGTGTCGTGCACCGGATCCACATCCGGATCACCGGCGCACTTCGCCAAATTCTCGCGCAGCGCTGCGTTCAGTTTCTGGATTGTCTGCAGATCGTGCGTCATGCTTCCACCCCACAACCCAGTGGCTTCACACTGATATTCTGAACTTTCTGCAAGGCTTCGAACAAATGACATTTTCCCATGCTCCAGCAGCTCCCTCGACCGCTCCCGGCTCTCCGTCGCTCTATTCCACGCCCACGCGGGCCTGGACGCTGCTGTCGCTCGTGTTTCTGGCCGTCTATTTTGCCGCCCTTTTCTCTCCCGCGCTGCTCGACGATGCCGATGCCACCCACGCCCAGGCCGCCCAGCACATCGTCACCAGCGGCGACTGGGTCACGATGTATGTGAACGGCATCCGCTACCTCGAAAAACCGCCGCTCCCCGACTGGATGGTCGCCGTCGACTTCCACCTGTTCGGCTTCAACGTTTTCGCTACTCATCTGCCCATGGCCCTGGCCGTGCTCGGCTGCGCCTGGATCGCCTGGTTGTGGAGCCGCCGCGCCTGGGGCGACCGCGCCGCCTTCTACGCAGCGCTCGCCATCCTCACCTCAGTGGGGACGTTCCTCTTCACGCGCACGCTCATCCCGGAATCCATCCTCACTTTTTTCCTCATCCTGGCCCTCTACAGCTTTCTCACCGGCGTGGAAGACCGCAAACCGTCCCGCTTCTATCTTGCTTACGCTTCGATCGCCATCGCACTTCTTTCCAAGGGCCTCATCGCTCCGGTCTTCTTCGTCGCCGCCGTTGTGCCGTATCTCATCATCACCGGAGAATGGCGGCGCTGGCGGCAATTCCATCTCTTCACCGGATTGCTCCTCTTCCTGGCCATCGGCGCTCCATGGCACATCCTCGCCGGCCTGCGCAATCCCGATTACGGCAACCCCTCCGGCAACGTTCCCTCCCCAGGCCATGTGCATGGGTTCTTCTACTTCTACTTCATCAACGAGCATTTCCTGCGCTTTCTCGGCAAGCGCTATCCCCACGATTACAACCGCCAGCCATGGTGGGTCTTCTGGTTCGGCCAGCTTATCTGGCTCTTTCCATGGAGCCTGTTTCTGCCCGCGGCGCTCCGCCGCGCCTGGCGCAATCGCCGCCTCTTCGCCGCCGACATGCGGTACGAGGTCACCAATACCATCCACTTTCTCGATCCAAAGATGACCGCGTGGGAATCTTCCGCGCTGGCCGCGCAGCTTCGCTTTCGCGCCCGCACCGCGCTTCTGCTCACGATCTACGCGGTTTTCATTCTGGTCTTTTTCGCGTTGTCCACGAACCAGGAATACTACACCTGGCCGATCTACCCGGCCGTGCTCATGCTGATCGCCGGCTCACTCGCCACCGTCGAGCAGGCTCCGGAGGATCGGCGCCGCGATAACGATGCCTGGATCGCCGGTGCTCATGTGTTTCTGGTCTTCCTCGGAATGCTGGCCGCTGCGCTGCTCGCCTACGGCCTTTGGCAGTCCCGCCACCTTCCCTTCATAGCGGACATCGGCACACTGATGGCGCATCGCGGCGTGGGCGATTACACGCTGTCCATGTCGCACTTCTTCGATCTCACCGGGCCCTCGTTCGCCGCGCTGCGCCTGCCCGCCGTGCTGGCCGCCGCGGCCTTCTTCTTTGGACCCCTTGCCGCCTGGCGCCTGCGCCGTCGCGGCCACGCTCTCGAGTCCACCGTCACCGTGGCCTTTACCCTCGCGGTCATCCTCATTGCCGCGCACCTTGCGCTCGTTCGTTTCCAGCCCATGCTCTCGTCGAAGGCCATGGCCAACACCATCAACCGCCTGACCGCCGAGCCGGCCAATGCCGATGCTCAGCTGATGCTCTATGGCGACCAGTCCGACGGCTCGTCGATCATCTTTTATACGCGCCGTCAGGCGCTTCTCGTCCACGGCCGGACCTGGTATTTCCAGCCCGACAAGGATGAGGATCAGGGCAAGCTCTTCGGCTCCTCCATGATCTGGGGTTCCGATTATCCCGATGCCCCCCACATCTTTCTCAGCGATGCTGACCTGCTGCGCCTGTGGGGAAGCGGGCCGCGCAGGTTCCTCTTTGTCCCCGATGATTTTCATCAGCACGTGGAAAAGCTGCTGGGAAAGCGTCTGATTGAGGTGCAGACACTCTCCGACAAAACCCTCTACACCGACCGGCCGCTGCGATCCGTCAGTGCAGCTCCTTGAGCTTCGTACCCTCGGGGATCTTCAGCTCGAACTGATCGTTGGCCAGCGGCAGGTTCACTCGCAGCTTCCCGATCGTGATCAGGATCTGCTCCTGCTGCTGCGGCCACTTGATGGTGATCGTCCCAGGGAAACGCTCGGTCCCGAAAGTCTGCAGCGACCCATACACGGCCTGGGTCTGCACCTGGCCGTTATCGTCGTAGATGTCCTGCTCCACGGGCCGCAGATCGATCCGGCTGATGTGAATCACCCGATGCACCTGGGTAAACCGGGTATTCGGCTGGCGGACCTGCACGGTTAAAAGGTATTCCGGGCGGATCTCCAGCTTTCTGGTTTTGGAATTGACAACCAGGTTGTTGCTGTCCGCGGTCACCGAAAGAACCTCATCCGCGTCAATCTTCGGGATCACCATCGAATCGAAAAACATGTAAGGACGCAGGTTCTCGATGGCATTCTGCGAGGGCTGTGTAAGTGTGTTGGGCCCTTCGATCGCTTCGCTTTTAGGCGGAATGAGCAGTTTGAAGGTATCGCCGTTGTTCGCCATATCGAAGGCGGGCGAATGCACCACCGGCAGATAGCCAATCACCCGCAGCGATTCCGGTTTGCGCAGCAGGATATAGCCGCTGAACGGCGTAATGGTCTTTTCCTTGCCGTTCAGTACGCCGCCCGAAGTCGCCGTGAACGTCACCGCCGCGCTCATCGACTGGATAGCTTCGTAGCGCGAGTTGATGATGTCCACCAGCTTTTGCGGCGTGGCTGTCAGCACCGTGGCTGGCGGCCTTGCCTGGGGCACCCTGCGCGTATGCCAGAGACACCCGTTCAGCGCCGGCAGTGCCAGCAGCAGCGCGAGCGAAAAACGGGTCCCGATCCGGTGCGTTCCTTTCAGCGGGTGATCCTCCCAATCAAATGCACTGCTTCGACGGCGCTCTCGCCGCTCTCTTTGCTTCTCTATTGCGGCTGGTCTGTCTGGCGCACTGCGCGTCGGTACGCCTGCACGTCTTTTGCGTGCTCTTCAATGGTCGCGGAAAAGCGCGACTTCCCGGAAGGGTCGGCGCTGGCCGCCACAAAATACAGGTAATCCGTAACAGCCGGGTGCATCGCCGCCTGCAGCGACTTCAATCCCGGGTTGCAGATGGGTCCCGGCGGCAGCCCCGGATGACGATACGTGTTGTAGGGCGAGTCCGCCTGCAGGTCAGACTGATAAATCGTTCCCCGGTAGCGTCCATCCAGTAACGCCGCGTAGATGACCGAGGGATCCGTCATCAAAGGCATGCTTTTGGCCAGTCGATTGTCGAAAACGCTGGCTACCAGCGGCCGCTCCGCGTCCATCGGCGTCTCCTTCTCCACCAGAGAGGCCAGTATGACGGTGCGGTGCATATCGGTGGTCAATCCAATCCGGGCCGCCGCCGCCCGGAATCGCTTCACCATCGCGATCATCATCTCCTGCGGATCGGTGTGCAGCGCAAATCGGTAAGTATCCGGGAAGAGGTATCCTTCCAGACTCGGCGCCGTCGGATCCAGGTCCTGCACCAGCGAAGCGTCCTGCTTCGCCGCTGCCACAAAAGCATCCTTCGAGCCCAGTCCCGCCGCCTGGACCCGCGTCGCGATGTCAAAGAGGTTCGACCCTTCCGGGATCGTCACTTCGACTGTGTACACCTCGCCTCGCCGAATCATCTCCCAGACATCCCTCATAGGCAGTGGGTGGTCGAAGCGGTATTCCCCGGCCTTCAGCGTCCCGCCCCGGGCCAGGCGCAACCCGAGAAAAACGTATTTGCTGCGGATAATCCCCTGCCGCTTCAGGAGTCCCGCGATTTGAGCGCTGGGCGTTCCGGGCAGAATGTCCACATAGGTCGCTGTCTCCGGGCCCGCGGGCACCAGCAGCGCAAAAGCAATGGCTCCGGCCGCCACAAGGGCGGCAAGCACAACGAGGAGGAAAAAGCGTCGCACGAAGGGGAAGTTCAGCTCCTGGGGGTCTGACCCTTTGGATTCTCTAACTCATTGTAAGATGCCGTTCTTTCTCCGGTCTGCCCATATCCGCCGCGCTACTATGACCCTGTGCCACCCCGCCTGCTCGGCCTCGATTTCGGTGATCGCCGCATCGGCGTGGCCGTGTCCGATGAGCTGGGACTCACCGCCCAGCCGGTTTTAACCCTCGTCCGCAAAAATGTTAAATCCGACCTGAAGTCTCTCGGTCGCCTTCTCCGCAAATACGGGTGCACCGCCATCGTTCTCGGCAACCCGTTGTATATGTCAGGCGACGTCAGCCCCCAGGCCACGAAGACCCAGGCGTTCGCCGACGCCCTGCGCGCCACCTTCTCGCTGCCCGTCCACCTGTGGGACGAGCGCCTGACTTCGGCCGAGGCCCATCGCCACCTCCACGCCGCCGGCCGCCCCCTTTCCGGGCATCGCGAGGTGGTCGATCAGGTGGCTGCCGTATTGATACTGCAGAGCTTCCTCGACGCGCATCGCCCCGTGCCGGCATCGTATAATGAGGGTTGAGGCAGTACCGCTGCCTTCAAACATTTCCCTTAGCAAGGGTGGGTTTCTCTCCAGCGCGAACCGGATCACGCAGTTTCCGCTCCGCCCGGCATTGCCATTGCCGCACTAAGGACCGAACCAGCCCTGACGGATATTGAAGCATGCCCGAACACATCAAGAAAAAGCTTCAGGAAGAAATTCGGCAGCTGGAGCATGAGTTGACGCACGAGCTCCCCGCCGAAATCAAGAAAGCTGTCGCCATGGGCGACCTCAGCGAAAACGCCGAGTACCACATGGCCAAACAGCGCCAGGAGTTCGTGAATGCGCGCCTGGGCCAGCTGAAAAAGCGCATGGGCGATCTGGCCCTCGTCAATCTCGCCAATATCCCGCATGACCGCGCCGCCTTCGGCTCCACCGTCCTCGTCTACGACACTTCCAAGGATGAGAAAATCGAGTACAAGCTGGTGACCAGCGAAGAGTCGGACGTGAACAAAGGCCTCATCTCCACCACCTCCCCCATCGGCCAGGCTCTGGTGGGCAAACAGGTCGGCGATATGGCCGTGGTGCATACGCCCAATGGCAAGCGTGAGATGGAAGTGCTCAAGCTGGCCACCATCCACGACGAAGCGGCAGCACAAGAAGCGGAAGCCGGAAAGTAGAGGCCCCATGGCGGAGGAAAAACCGCACCTGACGTGGACCCGGGCCTTTGGCAACACCTGCGGTGTCCTCCTGCAGGCGATCGTGGACGGCCTCTCGCTCACCCGCATTTCGCCCAACGTCCTCACCTTCATCGGCCTCCTTATCAATACTGCTGCGGCGGTGCTCTTCGGCTTCGCCAACCAGCACAATTACGTTCGCATGTTCCTGTATGCCGGCCTCGTGATCATCGGCGCCGGCATCTTCGACATGGTGGACGGCCGCGTCGCCCGCCAGACTCAACAAGTCACCGTCTTCGGCGCTTTTTTTGACTCGGTCATCGACCGCTACTCCGACGTCGTCCTCTTCTTCGGGCTGCTGGTCTTCTACGCGCGCGGCAATCGCCTCTTCTACGTCTTCCTCGCCGCCTTTGTCATGGTCACGTCGCTGATGGTCAGCTACACCCGCGCTCGCGCCGAAGCCCTCATCGGCAGTTGCAAGGTCGGCTTCATGGAGCGGCCGGAGCGTGTGGTCCTCATCATCCTGGGCGCGCTGTTCAACCGCTGGGGCGTGATGGCGCCCGTTCTCTGGCTGCTGGCGGTGATCTCCACCATTACCGTCATTCATCGCATCCTGTACACATATCAGCGAACGGCGAATGTCGCTCCCGTCCTCGACGCGCATTCGATGGTCCAGCCCATCGCCCTCCGCGAATCGGAGAAACGCCCCGATCCCCGCCGCGATCTTCCTGCCCCCAACGCTCCCCGCGCCTGATCCGCACCTGCGGTCAATGCAGCTTCTGCAGTCGCGACGTCAGATACTCCTGAAATACGGCAAACTTCTTCACTCGCGGGACAGCCTCCGGCTTCACCCGCTTCCCAAGCTCCTCCGCCTCGCCGCTCGCCTGCAACGCCGGCCATTCCGGTAGCGCCCGGCCATTCGGATTCTCCGTCTTCACAAAGTTCGCCCAGTAGCCGATGATCGCTCGTGACAGCACTTCATCCTCCGGACGTGTCACCCAACTCGTCCAGTAATGCCGGCTCAGAAACATCTCCTCTTCGCTGTGGAACGCGCCCAGCTCCGCAAACGGACCCTGACCCACATAGGTGAAGTGGTACAGGTATGCATTCTTCCCCACCTTGTCTGTGTCCTGCGCCAGCAGCCACGCGCCAAATCCAAAATCGTAGTCTGTGAACATCTTTCGGAATGCCCCCGGCGCCTCCGCATCGCTTTGCGCCGGATACTCCGCCAGCACTCGATTCGCCAGCGGCCCAAACTCCTTTTCCAGCCATGCGCGATACGCCGCCACCGTCTTCGGTCGATACGCGTGGCCGCCCACGATCGGACTGGCGAAGATCGACACCTCGCTGTCATTGCTGCCCACCAGCACCGGCACCTTCGCCTGCTCGCCCTTCTCGAACGCCACGGCAGGCTGTTGCGGCAGCACCCATCCATCCACCGCCGGCTCGAAATCCAGAGCATCGTCTTTGGCCGCCACCGCATACACGCGCTCGGCTGGCACCGCCCGCAACGACGCCAGATCGTTCCGCCCCTCCGCTACACCCAGATCCTTCGCCAGCTTCGCATTGTTGGTTTCCAGCTCCGGCAGCTTCGGATATACCGAGTCCACACATACGCCGCTCTCCATCACCGCGCCCCGAAACAGCCCCGCCGCCAGCGGCGAAGCCATCAGGTTGCAGACGTCCAGCGCCCCTGACGATTCCCCGGCAATCGTCACCTTGGCCGCATCGCCCCCAAACGCCGCGATATTCTGCCGTACCCAGCGCAGCGCCGCTATCTGGTCGAGATGCCCATAGTTTCCCGCAACATGCCGCCCTGACTCCGCATCCAGCGCCGGGTCCACATAGAACCCGAACACGCCAAGCCGGTAGTTCAGGCTCACCACCACAATGCCCTGCTCCGCCAGCGGCACGCCCAGCGGCGGCCACTCTCCCGATCCCTCCACATTCCCGCCGCCATGCACCCACACCAGCACCGGCAGCCGCTTCGCAGGATGCAGCTCCGGCGTCCACACATTCACATAAAGACACGCCTCGTCGGTCTGCATCTTCTGGATGCCCAGCATCTCCGGCAGCCACGGGCTCGGCGCCTGCGGACAGGCTGGCCCCCAGGACGACGCCCTCCGCACGCCAGCCCACCGCGGCGCCGGCTCCGGCGCGTGCCACCGCAGCCGCCCCACCGGCTGCGCCGCATAGGGAATCCCCAGGAAGGCTCCGCCCCGCGGCAAACTCGCCACGGAAACCCCGCGTACGATCCCGCTCTCGACCCTGACCTCGGGCCCGGCGCCCTTCGCATCAGCCAGTCCGGCCGCGAATGCCATTGCCATCCAACCAGCCACGCACCCCGCCACAGCGATTCGCATCATCCCCAGCCATCCCCAAACGGTTTCCGCTATGGTAAACAGATATGCTGCGACGCGCGCCCTCGCTCGTGCTCACCGCGCTCTTCTTCTCCTGCGCCGCGGCTCCTCAATCCACTCCCTATACCCTGCAGGTTCCCGTCAACGAGATCGCGCTCACCTTCCATGCCGCGGCTCCCAATGGCACCCCGCTCACGCATCTCACCCGCCGGGATCTGATCCTCACCGACAACGGCCGCCGCCAGCCGCAGATCGTCTTCCTCCAGAACTATGACGACCTTCCGATCCGCGCCGGCTTCCTCTTCGACACCAGCGCCTCCATGCTGGAAGATCTCCCCTTCAACCGCGCCGTCATCCACGCGTATGCCTCGCAGCTCCTGCGCAAGGGCTACGACCGCGCCTTCGTCGAGCAGTTCGACACGAAGACCTTCATCCGCCATGACTGGACCGACAGCGATGCCGCGATTGCCGCCGGAGCCGCGCTCGTGGGCAATACACCCGACCGCTACGATCCGCTGACTGCCATCTTTGACTCGCTCTACACCACCTGCCGCAACCAGTGGAATCCCGGCCCGGATCAGCCGACAGGCAATTTCATCCTGCTTTTCAGCGATGGCATCGACGACGCCAGCCATTCCTACCTGAGCGAAGCCGTCGACATGTGCCAGCGAACGCGCACCGCGATCTATGCCATCGTGCGCGGACGCCGCGGGCAGTTTTCCGACGGCTATCGCACACTCCAGAACCTGACCGAGCAGACCGGCGGACGGCTCTTCCTCAACCCCCGCGGCAGCCAGATCCTCACCGATCTCCGCATCATGGAATCGGAGCAGCGCAACCAGTACCGGCTCGTCTATAAGCCAACGAACTTCAAAGCCGACAGCTCGTTTCACCGCATTCGCGTGCAGTGCCCCGTCCCCGGCGCGCACATTACCGCCCGCTCCGGCTATTACGCCTTCGCCCGGCCGTGATTTCGTCAGGCAAAGTCCGCCATAAGTTTTTGGCGCGAAGCGCCGTCTGCCTGAACCGCTAGTTCTCGTGCAGCGCGGTCTTCGGATCCAGTCCCGCCGCCCGCCACGCCGGCAGCCACGATGCCAGCGCCGCAATCACCAGGAAGATGACAATCATGCTCGCGTAGGTCAGCGGATCAGTCGCCTTCACCCCCACCAGCATCGCCGTCATCACCCGGCCCAGCACCAGCGCCGCGGCAAAGCCCACCGCGATCCCGATCACGCTCAGCCGCATTCCCTGCATCACCACCAGCCGCATGATGTGGCTGCGGTCGGCGCCCATCGCCATGCGCACACCGATCTCCGGAGTGCGCTGACGCACCGCCGTCGCCAACACGCCATACAGCCCCACACCCGCCAGCACGCCGGCAATCACGGCGAACAGCCCAATCAGCAGCAGAGAAAAGCGCGTGCTCGCCTGTGCCGTCCGCACCACCGTTTCAGCCGGCTCCACTTTCGTGATCAGATAACTCTGGCTGATGCCCTCAAGCGCTGCGCGGACCTGGCTCTCGTAGCTCGCCGGATCGCTCTTAGTTCGAATGGCCCACCCGCGGGGGGTAAAGCCGCCCAGAAACCCATCGGCAAAGTAAATTTGCTCCCGGCCCGGCACGGCCAGCGACTCCTCTCGCTGATGCCGAATCACCCCGACAATCTGCACAAACTCCGCCTGTGGAGTCCGGATGCGCGTCAGAATGCGTTTCCCCACGGCCGATTGCCCGGGAAACGCCTTTTTCGCCAGATCCTCGTCCACCACGACATAATTTCTGTCCGGCTGCTCGTCATCCTCGGTGAACGTCCTCCCGGCCAGCAGCGGTGTGCGCATCGCCTCGAAATATCCCGGAATCACAAACTGAGGATCCGTTGCCTGGAACCGGCTCGGATCCGCCTGCGCCTCCGCTGTCCCCCAGCGGATCGGGCTATACCCTCCCGTCAGCGGAAAAGGATCGGACGCTGTTACGCTTTCAACTCCCGGAATCGCCCGCAGCCGGTCCTCAATCGCCCGCCTTTTGGCAACGCGCTCTGCCGGGGTCTTCCCGTTCGTTCCCGCCGCCCCCTGCAAACGAAACGTCAGCAGATTGTGGGCATCGAAGCCCGGGTCAATTCGCTGCAGATCCAGAAAACTCCGGAACATGAGCCCCGAGCCGATGAGCAGCACGAACGAAGCCGCCACCTCCGCCATCACCACGCCATTGCGCAGGAACGCCCCGCTCGCCAGCCCTGAAATCCGGCTGGTCCCCCGCAGCACATTCATCAGCTGCGGCTGCGCGGCGCGCCACGCGGGCAGCAGCCCGAACAACAGGGCCGCGACCAGCCCCGCCAGGGCCGTGAAGACCAGTACCTTCCCATCGATGCCGACGTTGTCCAGCCGCGGCAGATTCTCCGGCGCCAATGCCCGCAGTTCGCGGATCCCCGCCCAGGCCAGGCCCAGGCCCACCACCGTACCCGCCGCCGCCAGCAGGCACGCTTCCGAAAACAGTGGCGCGATCAGCCTCCGCCGATTCGCGCCCATCGCCGCCCGCACAGCAAATTCATGCTCCCGCAGTGAGGCCCGCACCAGCAGCAGATTCGCGACATTCGCGCACGCGATCAGCAGCAGAAAGATCACCGACCCCATCAGCGCCAGAATCGCCGGCCGCACCGCCGCTACCAGATGCTGACGCATCGGCGCCATGCTGATCTGATACCCAATCGATTCGGCCATCGGAATGGTCCGGCGGCTTTCCGCGGCCACTCCATTCGCCGCGCTCTGCGCCTGCTGGAACGTGACTCCCTGGCGCAGCCTCCCCACCGGAGTTATGCCAAAGCTATTGCGGTTCGCCGCATCGTAATCCAGCCGGTTCGCCACCCACACGTCTGGTGCCGGCTCAATCTGGTCCTCCGGCGGGAAGTAGAGCTTGAATCCAGGCGCCAATACCCCCACGATCACCCCGTTCGGTCCGCCTGCGTTTCCCAGGGGGTGCCCCAGGATCGCGGGATTGCCGCCATACCGCTTCACAAAATACTCGTGGCTGATGATCGCCATCTGCGGGAGAGGTGGCGGCTGCGGCGCGGCCCCCTGCGCCTGCCCGCCCTGCGCCGCTCCGGTCGCCGGCTGCGGAATTCCATCCTGCGCGTCGAAGTCGCGCCCGGCGACGATCTTCGCGCCCATCAGATCGAAGAAGTTTGTCGTGACCACCGCGAGCACAAATGGCTCGGGCGTCCCATCGGTCTTCTCCGCCACCACCGGAAAGCTGAATACCCCCGCCATGTCAGAGAACTGCTGTCGCGTGCCGTTCTTCAGGTCCAGATAATCCGCGTTGGAGAAAGGCAGCCCATGCACGTTGCGCTTCGTCAGGTCCATCCCCCCAACGACTATCTGCCCCGGATCTTTGTAGGGCAGCGGCCGCAGCAGGACGGCATCCGTCACGCTGAAGATAGCGGTGCTCGCGCCAACTCCCAGAGCAATGGTCATGATCGCGATCACCGTGAACGCCGGACTCCTGCGCAGGACACGGGCGGCAAGCTGGACATTCTTCCACATACGCTGAACCCTCCCAGATGCGAACAGGCCATCAGATTCGCCGGCGGCGCCGCCGCAGCCCGTCCGTCACATCGTCGAGAAAACCCGGGGAGAAAACACTTCCGCAGCGTGGGGGCGCCGCAGCTATTGGATCATCATGCCTGCATCGGCACAGGACGCACAAGGTGCAGAGCACGCAGGCTTCCGCAACCGGCCCGCGGCGAAGGACGGAGAATCAGTGACTTGCCCCGAACATCCGAGCATTCAGGGTGTTCACAACGGTCGGCGGTTGTTCGGGAATGGACAGTAGTTGGCTTCCAGTCTTCGCCGCTGTGAGTCACCACCAAAACAAAGGGAGCAGCCGAAGCCGCTCCCTGGTTGATCCAGTTTTTTCTAATCCCTGATTCCTAATCCCTAACCCCTGATGTACTCACCAGCGTCCCCATGCCCGGCTGAGGTAATCGGTCATGGTCATGGTAAGCAGCACAAGGAATGTGAAGAAGCCCGCCGCCACCGTCAGCTTAGTCAGCTTCGAGCTGTACTTGATGTGCATGAAGAACAACACCACCAGCGAACCCTTCAGGCACGCAATGGCCAGCGCCACCACCGCATTAAAGACCCCCAGATCCACATAGGAGATGGCCGCCGTGGACGCGGTGAGGATCAGAAGACAGGTACCGATAATCAGATACACCGTCGGCGAGACAATGTGCTCCTCGTGATGGGTCGGCTCCGATGCCGTCAGATGTAGATGGTGCTCGTGGTGCTCCATTGCAGCTCCCGCTCCGATCGATTCCTGAACACTAAACTCTGATCCCCGCTCCCCGTCACTGATGTCGACTGATCAGGTAGAGAAGCGGATATAAAAAAATCCACACAATATCGACGAAGTGCCAGTACAAACCGAAATTCTCTATCGGTGCAACATGGCCTGTGGTGTACGCCCCTCCCCAGGCCTTTACAAACAGAAACGCAAGCAGCGAAACCCCGATGATCATGTGCAGAGCGTGCATGCCGGTCATGGCGAAATACAGAGAGAAATACACCTGCGCCTTTTCCGCCATATCCAGCGGCAGCTTATCGTCCGGATACGCCTTGCTCCCGTTCTGAAACTCGGCCGGACTGAAGTTCAGCCCCGGAACGTGATGCTCCACCCACTCGTCGTGCCACTCGTACGCCTTCACGCACAGAAATCCGATGCCCAGGATCATGGTCAGGACCATCCACCGCAGCAGCGGCTTCCTCTGCCGCGTCTCCGCCGCGTGGACCGCCATGGCCATGGTGAAGCTGGAAATGATGAGCAGCGTCGTGTTCAGCGTGCCGGCCCAGATGTGCAGCGTGTGGCTGCCCGCCACAAACGCCGGGTAGTACCAGTTCCGGTAAATCAGATAGGCGCAGAACATGCCGCCGAAAAACATGATTTCTGTCAGCAGGAACAGCCACATGCCGAACGTGGCCGTCTCGCGCTGCTGGGCGACGTTCGCAAAGTGGTGGCGCAGAAATGGCGGATGCGCCTGTTCGTCGTGCGGCGTGATCGCAGTCTGCGCGGCAACAGTGTGGCTATCCAACGGTCGGCACCTCTCTGGCTTTCTTGCTTTCCAGCCACTCGTAATCGTAAGCCTCGTGCGTCACGATCGGCGTCTCGGCAAAGTTCTCGGTCAGCGGCGGCGACTGGATCTGCCACTCCAGCCCGGTAGCCTGCCACGGATTGGCGCCCGCGATCTTGCCATACTTCAGCGACCACGTCAGATACAGCAGCGGCAGCAGATAGCCCACGCCCAGCACGCTTGCTCCTGCGCTCGAGAAAACGTTCAGCACCTGGAATTCCGGCGGATACGCCGCATACCGCCGCGGCATGCCCAGATATCCCAGAATGAACTGCGGGAAGAAGGTCAGGATGAATCCGACAAAGGTGATCACTGCCGCCAGCTTCGACACCCCCTCCGGATACATCCGGCCCGTCATCTTCGGCCACCAGAAGTGCACCCCCGACAGATAGGCCATCAGCATCCCGCCCACCATCACGAAGTGAAAGTGCGCCACGATGAAGTACGTCTCGGTCAGGTGGATGTCCATACCCATCGATCCGAGGAAGACCCCCGTCAGTCCGCCGATGGTGAACAGCCCGATGAATCCGAATGCGTACAGCATCGGCGTCTCAAAGGTGATCGATCCCTTGTAAAGCGTCGCCGACCAGTTGAAGATCTTGATCGCCGACGGCACCGCCACCAGCATGGTCAGCAGCGAAAACACCAGCGCCGAGTAGTTCGAGATCCCCATGATGAACATGTGATGGGCCCAGACAAAGAACCCAAACACCGCAATCGCCACTGACGAGAACGCGACCGCGGTATACCCGAACACCCGCTTGCGCGAGAAAGTGCTCATCACCTCGGAGATCACGCCCATGCCCGGCAAAATCATGATGTACACGGCGGGGTGCGAGTAGAACCAGAACAAATGCTGGAAGAGCAGCGGATCGCCGCCCTTGGTCGGATCGAAGACTCCGATCCCGATTGTCCGCTCCAGCACCACCAGCACCAGGGTGATGGCCAGTACCGGCGTGCCCAGCACCATCAGAATCGACGCCGCATAGTGCGACCACACGAACAGCGGCAGCCGGAACCAGGTCATGCCCGGCGCCCGCATGCGGTGGATGGTCACAATAAAGTTCAGGCCGGTAAAGATGGAACTGAATCCGGCAAGAAAGACCGCCAGTCCCGCGGTCACCACGTTCGTGTTCAGGTAATGGGTGCTCAGCGGCGTGGTGAAGGTCCATCCGGTGTCCACTCCACCGAAGACCAGCACGCAGATCATCATGATTCCGGCCGCGATGTAGATGTACCAGCTCAGCAGATTGATCTTCGGGAACGCAAGATCTTTGGCGCCCACCATGATGGGGATACAGAAGTTTCCGATCGTCGCCGGTACCGACGGCACCAGGAAGAAGAACACCATGATGATGCCGTGCGCGGTGAACACCTTGTTATAGGTGTCGGCCGCCAGCAGGTCGCTCACCGGCGTCAGCAGCTCCATCCGGATCAGCGCCGCCATCGCCCCGCCGATAAAGAAGAAGAACGTGATCGAGATCAGGTACAGCATCGCGATCCGCTTGTGGTCGCCCGTCAGCAGCCAGCTCTTCAGGCCGTACTCCTGATTCAGGTACGACACCTTCGGCAGCTGGGCCGTCGACTGATCGGGTAGCGTTACGATTGTGCTCATGGCTTCACCGTCCCTGGCGCCATCACCGGGGCTGAAGTCCCCGGCGGCGCCGCCCCCGTCTGTACGGGTTGCGCTTCGCTGTTTTCAATCGTCTGCTCGATCCGATATTGCGAGTCGAGTCTCCGGATGTACTCCACCAGATCGATCAGGCCTTCTTCGCTTACCTGCCCCTGATACGTCGGCATAATCGGCGCATAGCCCGCCACTTCGTGCAGCGTCGGATTCAGAATCGTGTCCCGCAGAAATGCATCGTCCGCGGTGACAAATTGCCCGTCCTTCAGCTGGATGTGCCCCCCGTAGATGTGCGCCAGATTCGGACCATGGGCGTTCGGCCCGCTGTTGTGGCACGAGTTGCAGCCCAGGCTTGCGAACAGCCGCTCCCCGTTCTGCGCCAGCGAGTCGCCGCTGGTCGAGCCCGCCGCCCACGCCTGGTAATCCTCCGGCGTCATCGCATATACCCAGCCGATCATCTGCGAGTGCAGCGTGCCGCAATACTGCGTGCAGAACAGGTGGTAGACCCCCGGCTTGGTCGCCTCGAACCAGACCGTGTTGTACCGCCCCGGAATCACCTCGCGCTTGACCCGGAACGCCGGCACCGAAAAGCTGTGGAACACATCCTGGGAAATCAGCGTCAGTTGAATCGGCTGGTTGATGGGGATGTGCAGCGCGTTGATCTCATGCTGACCGCCCGGATGCTCCGCCTTCCACATCCACTGCTTGCCCACCACATAAATGTTCATGGCGTTCGGCGGCGGGCTGTAGATGCGGAAGTACAGCAGCGCGCCCCACACGAAGCAGATCATGAACAGGATGAGCGGAATAATCGTCCACGTAGCTTCCAGCAGCGTCGATCCTTCAATCGGCGTAGCCTGCGGATTCCGATCCTTCCGGTACCGGATCGAGAACGTGACCACCAGAAGGGCGACCGCCGCCAGGCCCACCACCGAGATAAAGATCAGGAAGAAATACAGAGCGTCCGCGTACGGCGCAATGGTCGACGCCTCCGGCGGAAAGATCGCGAAGTTCGTGAGCCACTTAATCAGAAATTGCCAAAGTACCGGACTGATGAAATGCTGCATCGTCGCTTTTTATCCGTTCACCAAAGTTGTTTTCTGCACTCGCGCTTCCCGCAGATCCCGCCTGAAATTGATGATCAGGAAACCGCCCAGCAGCAGCACCGTCAGCATCCCGCCCGCCTGGTACAACCGGATGTACATCAGCGTGTGCCGGTTCAGCGTCGGATCGTAGCGGTAGCAATAGGTCAGCAGGTTTTCCACCAGCGAGCCGATCTGCCCGTGCGAAGCCTCCACCAGACCCAGCTGCAAATCTTTCGGCGAAAACTCCACGCCCAGGTAATACTGCGCCAGCCGCCCTTCCGGCGTCACCAGCTCGACCGCGCTGGCATGAGCAAACTGCGTCATCTTGCCGTCCGGCCCTGCCATCGGTACGTATCCGAATCCCACCGTGCTCGCCAGCGCCCGAATGGCGGGCGCCTGCCCGGTCAGGAAGTGCCACCCGCCGTTGTCCTGCGGCCGCCCGTAGCGCTTCATGTAGAAAGCCTTCTCGCGTGCCGCAATCGCCGGCGTCTCTCGCGCGTCGATGCTCACCAGCACTACATCGAAGTCCCGCCCCGGCTGCAGCTGCAGCATCTCCAGTGCGCCCACCAGCCCGTCGATTTCCTCCGGGCAAAGAATCTTGCACTGGTAGTACACCAGCGACAGAATCACCGGCCGCTTGCCGAAATAATCGCCCAGATGCACCGCCTTGCCCGTCTCATCGACAAACGGCAGGTTCAGCGGCAGCTGCGTGTTCAGCTTCTGCTGGACGCTGATCTTCTTCAGCAGCAGCGGCTGCTGGTCGGCTGGCGTCCCCGGCTTCTTGAAGCCAAACCACTGGCTCTGCGCATGCATCGGCAGCACCCCGGCGAGCAGCAGACCCCAGGCAGCGATTGCCATCGCCACATTGAGCCGTCGCCTTGTCCCACCGCATCGCATCGTTTTCTGCACCCTGAACCCTGTACCCTGCTTTACTTGTTATCCGCTTTGCTCGACGACTGCTCTCCGGCTTCCTCGGGGCGCCCGTGCAGTTCCTGCTCGTAGCCCGTCGGCGCGAATCCATTCGTCAGCGGCATCTGTACGGTGGGCGTGCTGTCGCCCATCATCAGCGCCTGGCGCTGCTCCGCCGGAGCTACCGGCAATCCCCGCTGCGCAATCAGCTGCATCGCCTGCTCAATCGGGATTCGCACCTTGCCCTGCCCGCGGTCGATCCAGCTGTAATAGTTCAGCAGCAGGTCCTCGCGCTCGTGCAGATTCGCCACGTCCTGATTGCCGTTGTCCAGCTGCACCCGGGGCGAGGGAAACTGCTGCGTCAGCTTGGCCAGCTGCTCCTGCTCCAGCTGCGGATTCGACCGGAGTTCCTTCGTCGGCGCAATCTGGTTCGCCGCCTTCCATTTGGTCGTCGGTCCGTCTTCGCGATCCAGGGCCGTATTGATGACCTTGCCCATCACGAAGCAGAAGACAAAGAACACGCCCACCGAAATTGCCAGCCCGATCAGAAACACCACAATCCCGCCGGTGCTCGCGTCCGTGACTTCGTAACCCTCCCGCACCGAGGGGTCGTTCCTGTGCGCCTGCGGATCCAGCGGACCCGGATCGTGCGGGTTATGCGTGGACATAGTCATGCTCCAGAATCTCCGCCAGGTGCGGATCGTTGGTCGCCAGCAGCGGCCGATTCTTCAGTTGCCCGAAATAAGCCACCAGCCAGAAGCAGAACAGCGCTGCCGGCACCGCGATGTACTCCAGAATCCCCCAGCTGAAATGCAGGTTCCGCGCCGCGTCCTTAAAGTTCGGCTCGATCAGCCAGAACATGTCCAGGAATCCCGCGAAGATCATGATCCAGCAGGTCACTGACAACCGGCTCTTGATTCGCTTCAGGTCCCGCGAGAGCAGCAGGCTGAACGGAATCAGCCAGTGGAAGATCACATCCAGCGTCGCGATCACGCCCCAGTTCCCGCGAATCCGGTCCAGATACCACGGAATCTCTTCCGGCGAGTTGCCCGACCAGATGATGATGAAAGCTCCAAAAGCGAAGTAGATGTTCAGCATCACCAAAGCGAAGCACAGCTTGCCCAGATCGTGCTGTTCCACCACCCGGAAGGTGCTCTTGATCGGCTCCGCCTTGCTCAGCCAGATCAGCGTCAGAATCCCCAGCGGCAGCACCACGAACGGCTCGCCCACCAGGTACTGGAAGCCGTAAATCGTCGAGTACCACGTCACATCCAGCGACATCACCCAGTAAATCGACAGGATGAACAGCAGCGCCGCGAACAGCACCACGCCAAACCCGCTCAGGTTTTCGAATCTCGTCCGCCAGTACGCCACGTGCGGCTCCGGATCCGCGTCCCGCTTCAGCGACCACCGGTTCAGCACCGTGATGTAGAACGCGAAGATCGCGAAGCACACCAGCGACACAACCCAGAAGTTCGTCTTGTTCAGCATCGGCGACTTCCACTCGATCGCATGCGCCAGTTCGTGCGAGATTGCGCCGGCTTTCTCCGCCCCCGCCCAGTTCTCGTACTTCGCCCACGGATAGAGCTGGCCATAAGCCGCGCCAAACACCGCCACCGGAATCCACAACAGCACGATCAGCGGCCAGGTCCGTGACATCGCTTCCAGCGGACGCCGGACGATCAGCCCCCACTTGCCGCCGGACAGGTGCTGCACCATCAGCAGCGCCATGCCGCCGAAGCAGAACCCAAAGCACATCACAAAGCCGTCCAGCCAGCCGCGCAGCAGATGGTTCCAGCCCAGCCCGTCTTCCGCCTGGCCGAGAAACGCGAAGAGGACGGCTATCGCTGAAAACACCAGCCCCGCTATCAGCGCGCGCCGCCGCCACCCGTCCACGAATGCCGGAGCGCTCAGCGTCGCCGGCAGTCCTTTGCTGAATGAATCGTTCGCCATCGCTATTCGTGCGCTCCTGAGGGCCGCGCGGGCGGCTGCTTCGTTTCACTCTTCGTGGCGCCCGTCGGCTGCTTTGCCTGGGTGGCCACTGGCGGCACGGCCTCGGCCGGCGCGCCCGCCACGATTCCCACTGTGTTATGGCCGTATATCGCCGTAGCCGGCATCGGCCACGGCCCGGCATAGCTGGCCGGATCACCCTGACTCTGCGCCACGTCCTTCAGGTTCTGCACCTGGTTTCCAGCCGGCACATCGGCCAGCGTGGCGTTCTGGCTCAACTGCAGTGCGCGAATGTACGCCGCAATTGCCCAGCGGTCCGCCGGTGCAATCTGCGCCTTGTAATCCGGCATCGCTCCGAAGCCGTTGGTCATCACGTAAAAATAGTGGCTCAGCGGCTCTGCCAGCCGGCGCGCATCGTGAAAGTTCCCCGCCGGCTTGTAGCCGCGCTCCACAATCATGCCCGCGCCGTTGCCCACCCGCGAATGGCACGGTGTGCAGTAAACATTGAAGCGCTCCTGTCCCCGGTCCAGCACCTGCATGGTCACCGGAAACGGCATCATGTTCGCTTCCTTGCCGTTCATCAACCCCGTATAGAAGTACCCGTTCTCGTAGAGCTGCCCGCGCGCCACCGTGTGCTCCACCTGTGGCCGCACCGACCGCCCATCCGCAAACAGAGTGGTGCCGCGCTGCGGAAACATCCTCGGCTGGTTCTGCATGTCTTCCCGGCAACCCGCCGCCAGCAGCAGCAGTCCCGCCGCACCTGCAATTCCCAGACCTCGCCGCAGCAGCGCAGAGGAGCGAATGCCCCTCCTGTTGCCTGTTGCCCGTTGCCTGTTCCCTGGCGTCCTAATACTCCACCTCCACCACCGAAACCGGCGCCTGCGCTTCCAGAAAACCCCTCGTCTCCGCCGTCTCGAACTTCGGATCCGTCGACTCCAGGCACAGGAAAAACTTGTCGCTGGTCGCCCCGTTCCGGAAATTCGGCGCGTTGAAGACCGGATGATATGGCTTGGGCAGACCGCTCAGCGCCAGCATGCCGAACGCCGCCGACAGCCCCGACCACAGAATCGTCCACTCATACGCCGGAACCACGAACGCCGGCCACGAAAAATACGGACGCCCCGCAATGTTCAGCGGATACGACCAAACCGAAATCCACGTCTCCAGTCCGAACATCGCCGCCAGGCCCAGCAATCCGCCGACCAGGCACACCAGCGAAACCTCGTCGCGATGGAAGCCGATGGCCTCCGCCGCCTCTTCCACCGGATACGGCGTGTAGCAGTCCATCCGCCGATATCCCGCCGCATACGCCGCGTGCGCCGCATGCACCAGCTCGGTGGGCGTGTCGAATTCCGCCATCAGTCCGTACAGCCCCTCAGGAAGTGGCATTAGTCACCTGCCTCCGGAAGAAGTTCCTTTTTCTCCCGCACCTTTGCCTGCGGCAGCATCAGCCGCAGCTCCGACATCGGAATCATGGGCAGGAAACGTATGAAGAGGAAGAACAGAAACGTAAACAGCCCCAGCGTTCCGGCAAACGTCATGTAATCCCATTTGGTGGCGCGATACGTGCCCCACGAAGACGGCAGATAATCGCGCGTCAGGCTGGTCACAACGATCACGAACCGCTCGAACCACATACCCGTATTCACGATCAGCGACATCAGGAACATCAGCCCCACGTTGCTCCGGAACTTCCGGATCCACATCAGCTGCGGCAGCGCGATGTTGCACGTGATCAGCACCCAGTACGACCACCCCATCGGCCCGAACATGCGGTTCCACATCATGAAGTATTCCCAGTGGCTCGCCGCGTACCAGCTCATGAATACTTCGGTGGAGTAGCCGTACGCCACGATCATGCCCGTGGCCAGCATCACCTTGCCGCAGTTATCGATGTGCCGGATCGTGATCAGATCTTCCAGGTGGTAGAACCTGCGAATCGGAATCGCCAGCGTCAGCACCATGGCGAATCCCGAGTAAATCGCGCCGGCTACGAAGTACGGCGGAAAGATCGTTGTGTGCCAGCCCGGCAGCAGCGCTACTGAGAAATCCAGGCTGATGACGCTGTGCACCGACAACACCAGCGGCGTCGCCAGACCGGCCAGCAGCAGCGAGGCCGTCTCATACCGCACCCAGTGCCGCACCGATCCCCGCCAGCCCACGCTCAGCAGCCCGTAGAAAAACTGCCCGAACTTCGACTGTGAACGGTCGCGCAGCGTTCCCAGATCGGGGATCATCCCCATGTACCAGAACACAACCGAGATCGTTGCGTACGTCGATACCGCGAAGACGTCCCACAGCAGCGGCGACCGGAACTGCGGCCAGTAGTTCATCGTGCTTGGATACGGAAACAGCCAGTACCCCAGCCACGGCCGGCCTACGTGGATCAGCGGGAACAAGCCGGCGCACACCACGGCGAAAATCGTCATCGCCTCGGCAAACCGGTTAATCGAGTTCCGCCAGCTCTGCTTGAACAGCAGCAGAATCGCCGAGATCAGCGTCCCCGCGTGGCCGATTCCGATCCACCACACGAAATTGATGATCGCGAAGCCCCATGCCACCGGAATGGTGATCGCCCAGATCCCCACCCCCTCCAGGAACAGCCAGGTCACCGCCGTCATCAGCATCATGACAAAGCCGCCCGCCAGCATGAACCCGAACCACCAGCCCAGCGGCGTGTGACTCGTCAGCACAATGCGGGAGACCTTCTCAGTGACCGACTTGAAGGTGTGCCCCGGCGCGATGACCCGGTATTCTCCGGTGACCGGATCCACCATCGGATTGTTGACGGGTACGTCTTTTGTTGCCATTCGATCCGTATTCCCCGCTGAATTTTCGCTGTCCTGCTGCTTCCCTGTTCTGCCGGCTCGCTGACTGCTGACCGCTACTCTGCCGCCTAACTCTGATACTCTCCCAGCGCCTTCGCCAGATCCTCGTTGATGTTCAGTACCCCGGCCACATACGTCGTGCGCGGCCGTGTGTTGATATCCGCCAGCACCCCGTAGGTCCGTTCGTTCGTCTTGATCTTCGCCACCTGGCTGGTCTTGTCGTTGATGTTCCCAAAGATGATTGCGTTGGTTGGGCAAGCCTGCTGGCAGGCCGTCCGGATCTCTCCGTCGCGAATCGGGCGGTTTTCCTTGTCCGCCTCAATCTTTACCGCCTCAATCCGCTGCACGCAGTAGCTGCACTTTTCCATCACCCCGCGGCTGCGGACACTGACGTCGGGATTCCGCATCAGCTTCAGGCTCTCCGTCTCGAAATCGGAGTACAGCAGGAAATTGAACCGCCGCACCTTATAGGGACAGTTGTTGGAGCAGTAGCGCGTCCCCACGCAGCGGTTGTAGACCATCATGTTCAGGCCCTCGGGCGAATGCACCGTCGCCCCCACCGGGCACACCTGCTCGCACGGAGCGTTCTCGCACTGGTGGCAGGTCATGGGCTGGAAGTGCGCCCGCGGCGCCGCCAGATCGCCTTCGTAGTACGTATCGATCCGGATCCACTGCATGATGCGGCCGATCTTCGTCTGCAGCCGCCCTACCACCGGAATATTGTTCTCTGCGTAGCACGACGCGACGCACGCGTTGCACCCTACGCAGGAATTCAGGTCGATCGACATGCCCCAGGCGTTCTTGTCATAGCGATAGCCCGGGAACATGCTCTCGTCCGGCTTCGGCGACCAGCGCGCCACGCCTTCGTGCGCAAACTCCGGATCGGCTCTGTACTCGGTCAGTGTCGCGAATCGGATAATGCCCCGGTCCAGTGCCTCGTCACCCTCGAGCGAATGCGTTCCGCTGCCGTCGCCACCAGCCGACACGCTGCGCTGATCGATGTGGTGGCTCTTCGTTACGCACAGATCGTAGATTTCGCCCGTCCGCCGCAGCGTCGCGCCGGTCTGCATATACGGCATCTCGGAGGACTGAATCAGATAGCCGTTGTAGCCCACGCCCCCGGCCACCCGGCCCACCCGCCGGCCCTGCCCCAGCGTCACCACCACCACGCCGTCCGCCTGCCCGGGAACCGCCAGCGCCCCGGCGATGATCTTCCGCCCGCCCACGCTGATCTCGACCGCATCGTCCTCTGACAGCCCGTACTTCTCTATCGTCGCAAAGCTCATCTGCGCTGCGTTATCCCACGACAGGTTGGTGATGGGCCGCGGAATTTCCTGCATCCACCCCACGTTCGCAAACCGCCCGTCATAAACATGCGGATCCGGCCGGAACAGCAATTCCACCCCATTGCCCGCTGCCGCAACAGCAGACGCCGCGCCCACTCCGCCCTTCGCCGCTACCGTCTTCGCAGCAAATGCGGTATCGGCAATCCACCCGTCGTGCAGCACCTTGCGCCAGTTGAACTCCCCATCGCCTTTCGCCAGCGGTCCGCCGTTCTGCATCCACGTCGACCGCACCGCGTCGTACGCCGACACGTCCGGATGATCCAGCAGCGACTGCAGAATCTCGTGCGCGTTGTGCCCGCCGTACAGCGGCTCGATCATTGGCTGAACAATGCTCACCGTGCCGTCATACGCCCGCGCATCCGACCACATCTCGAGGTAGTGCGCATTGTTGATGTGCCAGTGCGCAATCTCCCCCGTCTCGTCCACATGCGAGCCGAGATGGACAACGGTCCCCACCTTGCCCAGCGCGCTCTCGAATTCCAGATCGGCCGGCGCCGCGTATACAGGATTCGCGTTCAGAATCACCAGCCACTCCACCTTGCCGGCATTCATATCCGCGACCAGCGCCTTCAGGTCCGCCATCTGGATCGACGGCATCGGGTTCACGGAGTCGGTGTACACCACCGTCTTGCCCACGTTCCCCAGCTTCTCGTTGATCGCGAACGCCGCCTGATGCACCTCCGGCGGAGCCATATCGCCCGGGATCACCACGCATTTGCCGCCGCTCGCCTGCAGGTCCGCAGCCACACCGGCCAGGTATTTCGCCTCGTGATCCGTCCAGTTCCCGCCCTGACCGCTGCCCGCGCCCACCGCCGCCGCAAGCGCCTGCGCAAACGCCGCTATCTGGCTCGGCCGCACCGCCAGCCGATGCTCTGCCTTGAATCCCGTCAGCGTCGTCCCGGTCTCAATCGTGTACAGGCGGTTCATCGCGTCGTCGGTTCCCGCGAGCTTCCGCTTGTTCGCGTAATCCTGCGTCAGCCGGTGGAAACCCGGGTGCTGCGCGCCGCCCAGAAAATCCGCATCGAGCGACACAATCACGTCCGCCTGATCCAGCCGGTACTGCGCATCCACATATTGCCCGAAGGCCTGCTTCGCCGCCGTGTAGTGGCTGTCGCGGTTCAGCGGGTCGTACTGGATGAACTTTGCCTGCGGATAATTCTTCTGCCCCTGCTGCCACTGCGCCGCCATCGTCGGCGAAGTCACCGTCGCGCTCAGGAAATACAGCCCCTGCCCGCCCACCGCCTTCTTGTCCGCCAGCATCGACCGAAACGACGCCAGAAACGCCGGCCACGAGCGCGTCTCGCCCCGGTAAAGAATGTGTTGCGACCGGTCCGGATCGTACAGATCCAGCAGCGTCGCCTGCGTGATCGGATCCGACCCGCCCCGGTTGTACGGATGCTCCGGATTCCCGTCCACCTTGATCGGACGGTACGCATCGCTCTTGATCAGCACCGGCACCGCGCCCGTCGTGAACGGAAACGCGCTCGCAAAATACACCGGCTTGCCCAGAATCAGATCTTCCGGAGCCGCCACGTAAGGCATGATGGCTTCGTCCGGCTGCTTGGTGCAGCCCGCCAGCCCCGCCAGCGCCATCGACGCGCCCATCACCTTCAAAAAGCTGCGCCGCGTTACCGGATCGATCCACTCCGATGCCTGCGACGGAAACTCCTGCGCCACCTGCTCGGCAAACTCCGGCGTTTCCGCCAGCTCGTCAATCGATCGCCAGAACCGCGGCCCCTTCTCATTCGCCAGCTTCGCCCGCACCTGCTCCAGCGTCGGCTTCTTCGCCTGCTCAATCTGCACCAGGGTGTTCTCGTTTCCGCTGTCCGCCATCTGCCGTTCCGTTCCCGGTAAGCCGGTCGCTGACTGCTCTTCTGTGCCCTGCACCCTGTACCCCGTACCCTCGCTCTTGTTCATCGGTGGCAAACCTCGCAGCTCGTCAGCTCACGCGGCGGTCGAATGTCGTAGTGCTGGAGCAGAAACTTACCCAGCTCGTCCTGATTCGTAAACTTCACGTAATGCATCCCCGCCGGCAGCTTCTCCGGCGCCGTATCCTCGCTGCCAATCCCCGTTCCGGCCACCTGCGCCGCCATCCCTGTCGGCGGTCGGCTGAGCGCCGCCATCTGAATCCCGCCAGCTCCCGGGTTCGCCTCCGTGCAGGTCACGCTCTCCGCCGTCGGCGTCCCTTTGGTTATGTCCTGCGCCGCGCACCACACCGGCTTCAGCTCCGACGCCCCCGTCCACGCCATGTTGTAGATCTCGCTCGTCGGCCGCAGATTCTTCGCCGGATTTCGGTGGCAGTTCAGGCACCACTCCATCTGTAGCGAGTTTTGCATGTACATGATGGGCATCTCGTCCACCCGCCCATGACACGTCGAGCACCCTATCCCCTTGTTCACGTGAATTTCATGGTTGAAGAACACGTAGTCCGGCAGGTCGTGCACCCGCGTCCACGGAATCGACTGCCCCGTCGCCCAGCTGTCCCGCACCGGCTTCAGCAGGTCCGCGTCCGTCCAGATCTGCGCGTGGCAGTTCATGCACGTCTTGGTCGGCGGAATTCCCGCGTAGCTCGATTCCTCCACCGACGTGTGACAGTACTGGCACTGCAGTCCCAGGCCTTCCACGTGATGCTTGTGACTGAACGGCACCGGCTGATCTGCCCGCTGGCCCTGCCGCGTCACCCACGGCGACCGCTGCAGTTCATCGAGTGTCAGCCCCAGGCTGATGATGATCAGCCCCGTCAAAATCAGGCTCATCCGGGCCAGCGCGTTCGAGCTGCGGTCAAAAATCTGCGGCATGAATGCGTCCTGCTTCTCCTGGTGAATCGCAACAAGGTGAGGGCTTGCAGTTGCCGGCGATCATCCCCTTTGTCTCAGAACCGCGCCACTGTGGAGCAGAGAAGCGGCCTTAGACGTAATCCCGCGAGATGTCACCGATGGACCTGCTGATCCAGCGCACAGTAACTCACCGCTCGGGTCGGCCCCTGGGCTCTGGAAGAGGTTGGTTTGTCTTCTGGATCACACCCGATTGTGATCTGCATCACAAAAACATAGCGAAAGAAGAACTATAGCGGCAGATTGCCGCCCTCTGCAAGCCGACCACCACCAGGTGCAAAAAAAATCCTGATCCGAACCTGCAAAAATCCCCATCCCCTCCGCGCTCCATTCGCTTGCAAACCCTCGCGCGGGCCCTTTGAAGGCGCGCCCGGGCAGCAGAGCCACCCTTCTCGTCCTCCTCATCTGTAACTGTACCGATGCCTTATCCCGCGAAGGTCGGTCCCCGGGGTCCTGCGCCCTGCAACCTGTAACCTCTCTCCGCCCCTGTACCCTGTACCCCGCACCCTGTACCCTGTGGTCACCATGACCGACGGAAGACGCGCCGTCCGCTACGACCCCCGCCAAGCCTGCCGCGACCTCGCTGCCGCCGACCCCAAACTCGGCGACCTCATGCGCCGCGCCGGCCCCTTTACCCTCAAGCTCAAGAGCCAGCACTCGCCTTTCGAGGCCCTGCTCGAATCCATCATCTATCAGCAGCTCCACGGCAAGGCTGCCGCGGCCATACTCAAAAGGCTCCTCACCGCATTCGGCGAGTTGCATCCCGCCCCCGAACACCTGCTCCAGGCGCCCGACGACGTGCTCCGCGCCTGCGGCCTTTCCGCCTCGAAAACCAAAGCCCTCCGCGACCTCGCAGCGAAGACCCTCGACGGCACCGTTCCCACCCTCACCGCCATCCGGCGCATGCCCAACGAAGAAATCGTTCGGCGCCTCACTGAAGTCCGCGGCATCGGCACGTGGACCGTCGAAATGCTCCTCATCTTTCGCCTCGGCCGCCCCGACGTTTTCCCCGTCACCGACTACGGCGTCCGCAAAGGTTTCGCGCTCACTTTTAACCGGCTGCCGAAGAACAAACCGTTTGACGCCTCCATGCTCGCCAAGCCAGACGCCATGTTGCGCCGCGCTAAAAAATGGCAGCCCTGGCGCTCCGTCGCCAGCTGGTACCTCTGGCGCGCCTGCGATCTCGCCGGCAAAAAGATGGACCTCCCCGACTAACGAACCTTGCCCTGTAAACAAAAAAGTCACCGCCGAAGCGGTGACAATGGAGGTAGCTGTCTTTTTTTTGTTTTGACTACATCTCGGTCACTGGCCTGGAATCACCCGAGTCGGCACGTACTCGCTGGGCCGAGGCTTCCGATCCAGCCGGTCGGTGATCATGCTGCCGTACTGCACCGACTGCAGCTCATGCTCGCCGCCGATCTCATCGAACCGCAGCAGGATCCGAGAGTCGTAGGGGGAGGGCTCTCCGGGTCCGGCGATCCACGCGAAGCTGCGCGACCACGTCTTCGTCGCCCGCAGCGTCACCAGGCTGCTCGTCGCGTCGTGTCCGATCTGATAGCGCCCCGCCGGACAAAGCTTGCCGTTCACGGTGAAATCGAACGGCACATCCACCATCACTTCCGCCATCGCAGGTGCCGCCGCCATAGCCCCCGCCAGCATCACCGCTGAGGCCAATACAAATTTGGGGAGTAGAAACCGCATGGGAATTACCTCCTGACTTCCCCCTCATGCTGCTCCGTCTCCGCACTCCAGCGCGTCAAGGTTCCGTCCAGATTTCGTCAAGTTTCTTCTGCGGCCCTGCGGACGCCCCGGCGCCCGCGTCCCCTGCAGCGGGTCGCCCTCCTGCGCCTTCGTAAACACCGCATGGATCTCCGCGATCGCGCCCGCCCGCTCCGTGCCGGACAAATGCTCCGCTGCCCGCAGCGCCTGCTCTGCAAAAAGCTGCGCCTCTGCCGGCGCACGCCGATCCCGCGCCTGCACTGCGGCCTCGCACAGCGCCGCGCTCGCCCGCCGCCAGTCTCCCGCCGCCTCGTAGTGAAGCGATAGCTCCCGCGCCACCGCAGCCTGGCGTCCCCGAAAAAACTCTCCCAGCCGCCCCGCAATCCGCGCGTGCCACTGCGCCCGCCGCGACGCCGCCTGCCTCCGGTACAGCACCTCGCGATACAGCCCGTGCACAAACACGTAAAACTCCGAGCGCGTCCCATCCGGCAACTCGTCCTCGCCGCCCCTCTCCACGAAATGCACCCGCCGCGCCACCCGGTCGCAGATCTCCTCAATCCGCGGCGGATCTTCTCCCAGCGCCGCCGCCACCGCCCACGCCGGAAACGCAATTCCCATCAGGCTCCCGGCGCCCAGCACCCTCTGCTCCTCCGCACTCAGCGCCTCCATTTCCACTTCGATCATCTGCGCCAGCCGCTCCGGCACGTCGGCCTCGGCTTCTTCCAGGCTCCCCTGGACCCTCCACCCTTCATCGCCCCGTATCAGGCAGCCCCGAGTCAGCAGATGCTCCACGATCGCGATCGCAAACAGCGGATTCCCCTCCGACCGATGGTGCACAAACGCTGTCAGTCCCGGCGGGGGTGTTGCCTGCTGCAGCTCGCGCTCCAGCAGCGCCTGCACCTCGGCCCGCCCCAGAGGCGCCAGCGGTATCTCCTCGCATAGTTGCCGCGACAGCAGATTCTGCTTCAGCGCCTTCATGCCCCTGTCGCCGCCACGCGCTTCGGCCTCTTCGCCCGCGCCATCGCTCGTCTCCTCGGCCGCGCGGTTGCGCAAAGCGCTGCCCGTCCCGCTGCCGCATCCGCAGGTGGCCAGAACCAGCAGCTTCGCCGCGCCCCTCCGCCGCGCCAATGCCGACAGCAACTGCAGTGTCCCCTCATCGGCCCACTGGACGTCTTCCAGAACCAGCAGCAGCAGCTTCTCCGCCGCCATCTCCTCCAGCGCTGCGCACAAATCCCCTGGCTTGCGATCCGTCACCAGCAGAGGCGTTGCATGCATCGCCGGCGCCTGTCCCAGCCCCGCCAGCCACGCCGGAGCCATCCTCGCCAGCACCGTGCGCGCCTGCTCCCCGCCCGCTCCCACGCACAATGCGCCCAGGGCTTCCATCACCGGGTAATACTCGTCTCGCCCCCCAAAACCCTCCACGCATTGCCCGCGCGCCACCTGCACCCCGCCCGGCAGCGTGCCGCCCCGGCAAAACGCGTCCACCAGCGCCGTCTTTCCGATTCCGGCTTCCCCGCTCACGAAAAAAATCTGCCGCTCTCCTCGCGCCGCCTGGGTCAGCGCCGCCTGCAGCCGTTCCCTCTCCTCGCGCCGGCCCACAATCGCCCGACGTCGTGTTTCCGGCTCCTCCGGCCCAGGGTCTCCAGCCCCGACTCCTTCTTCCCAGCCGGTCTCCTCAATGGCCGCCACAAAGCAATAGCCGCGCTTCATCACCGTCTGGATAAACCGCGGCTGCCCGGCATCGTCGCCCAGCAACTTCCGCAGGTCCAGAACATAGGTCCGCAGCACCTGCGGCTGGACATATGTCTCCGGCCACAGAGCATCCAGAAGCTCATCGTGCGTGATCAGCCGCCCCGCATGCTCCACCAGATACCGCAACACAAGAAAGGGCTTCGGCGGCAGCGTCACCTGCTGGCTGCCCCGCCAAAGACACTCATTCCGCGTGTCCAGCTTGAATCCGGCAAACTGCTTCATCGCGCCGGCTCCGGCCCGGCATCAGGGGAATCGCTGCATGAATGGGCAACTCAACGGCCATTGTGAGCCGCCGTCGTCTCCACTTCTGTATGCCCCACTTAGACGTGGATGAGTGCCCTTTCGCCGCGCATCCACACGCCCCACGCTGTCCGTCTTCGGACACCAGTGTCCGGACGCGTCACGACTCACCCCATCCGGCGGAAGGTCTCCGTCACGAAGTCGCGGCCGCGCAACCATCCTTCACCGTCCCACCAGCCTCGACATCTTCTCTGGCGACGCCAGCAGGCCCGGCGCCACCCGGTGCGCCCAGGTCACACCGATCGTGAATTGCTGTCGCGGTGCACCCGCGGTCCAGGCATGCGTGTACGCCGCGTCCGCCACAAGATTCGACCTGATCGCCCAGGAAAATCCCGTCAGAGCCTGCCCGAACCGATCCGCCGTCCCTGGCTGTGGACCACCATCGCTCTCCAGCATCCATCCCACACTTCTCCGCACCGGCACCGTCATTACCAGTCCCGACTGGACCGCCCCGTCATATCCCTCCGGCCCTCCGGCCAGGGTGCCTGCCAGGTTGAAATCGAAGTGCAGCTGCCGCACATCCCGGCTCGCCAGAAACACCAGCTGATGATCCATATATCCGGTGCCGAATCCCTTCGCCGGATTTGCCGTCGGAATCGTCACCCCGTAACTCACCGCCATGGCCGGAACCCGCCTTCCCTGCCGCAGAAACTCATACATCCCGCTCAGCGACTGGTCCGTGATCCCCCCCACCGTGCCCGTGCCCCCGCCGCCCTGCACCAGTCGCATCGGCAACGACACCGTCACATCCAGCGCCCGCGTGATTCCATAGCGTTCGGTCGAGGTCAGCCCGCGCTGGTAGACACCTCCGCCCAGCGCCATCCAGTGCCATCCCAGATCGTTCTCTATCACGCCGCACTGCGTCGTCTGCGCTCCTGCCGTCCACATCGGCCGGCTGGGCTGCGAAACCGCCGCAGCCGTGCAGGGATCCTCCACCGCCGGCGCCGCCGCGCGCACCAGTTCCACCGCCGCCGGCGACAGCGCGCCGTCTTCACCTCCTCGCTCCCCGGGATTCCCCGCTGCCGCCATCGCCACCATCTTTGCCTCTCGGGGTCCTTCCGCCCATCCCGTTGCTCCCATCCCCAGCACCATCGCTCCTATGACCCAGGCGATCTGCGATCCCCGTCCCATACCGGCTCCTGCGGCGAGACCCTCCATGCGGGTCTCCCACAGGTGTTCATCGGCGAATCTTAGGGATTTCTAATCTTCGGCCCCGCTGTTTCACACCCGGACAGCGCACGCGGCGCAGGGTCCAGCGAGCCCGCCGAGGAAAATGGTTTTGGCCACTCCCTAACGATTCCGCGATCCGCTCCGATAACGCATATGTCTTTGCGATACCGTCATGCGAACACCCGCCCGGAGCGGAGCCGCCGCAATCGGTCGCCCTGATGTCAGAAAGGAACCTACGAGATGTCTCTGGCCCGCAATATTCCGATCGCCCGGAAATTTACCCTTGCCTTTGGCACCGTCTGCCTTCTCGGCGTCGGCCTGGGACTCTTCAGCTACCTGACCCTGCACAACCTCGAGCAGAAAGTCGCCGGCATCACCAACGACGACTTCCCCTCCATCACCTATCTGGCCGCCGTCCGCAACGACATCAATCAGGTCAGGCACTCCGATCTTGCCTTCCTGCTCTGTGATTCACGCGAGTGTGTTCTCCGCGAAAACAACTCCCGCGAAAAAGCGCTCGCCGACCTTCAGACCCAGCTGGCCGGTTATCAGCCCTACATCACCTCCGCTCGGGAACGCGATCTGACCCAAGAATTTACGGCGGCCTTCGCCCAGTACAGCGAGATCGGCAATCGCGCCCACACCCAGTACGACCAGGGAAAACAACACGAAGCCGCCATCCTCATTACAACCGATTCCACCGCCGCCCTCTTTAACGCGGCAATGGATTATGCCAGCCAGGACGTCCTCTTCAATATCGGGGAAGGCAACGGCGACTCCCGCGACGTGGTCAGTTCTATCCACAGCGCTTCGTGGGTCAACGGTTGCACGGTCTTCCTTGAGATTCTCCTCTGCGCCTTCATCGGCTGGCAGCTCACCCGCCTCATTGCGCCGCGGATCGGCGTCGTCACCCGCGCCCTCGAGCGCATGGCCCAAAAGGACTTCACCGCCCAGGTCGTGGTCACCGGCAGCGACGAAATCGGCCGCCTCGGCGTCGCCCTCAATACCTGCTCTGACGCCGTCCGCCAGGCCCTGCAGTCCGTCGCCGCCAGCGCCAATACCCTCGCCGCCTCCACCGCCCAGGTCAGCGGGAGCGCCTCTCAGACCGCCTCCAACGCCAGGGCTCAGTCCACCAAAACCGGCCAGATCGCCGCCGCGGCCCAGGAAATGACCGCCACCATCGGCGAAATCAGCCGCAACACCGAGAACGCCGCTTCCGCCAGCCGCGAGTCCGCTGCCACCGCCGAACAGGGTGGCTCGGTCATGCAGGCTGCCGCCGCCACGATGGAAAAGATCGCAGCGGCCACCGGATCTGCCTCCGAAAAAATGTCGTCCCTCGCTCTGCGCTCCGACGAAATCGGCAAAGTCGTCGG
This sequence comes from Acidobacteriaceae bacterium, assembly GCA_035656855.1. Lineage (GTDB taxonomy): Bacteria > Acidobacteriota > Terriglobia > Terriglobales > Acidobacteriaceae > Palsa-343. The sequence goes on from DASRRO010000127.1 coordinate 48,074, forward strand.
CGTCATCCAGGAAATCAGCGAGCAGACCAACCTCCTCGCCCTCAATGCCGCCATCGAATCCGCCCGCGCCGGCGAACATGGCCGAGGCTTCGCTGTCGTTGCCGGTGAAGTCCGCCGCCTCGCCGAGCGCACCCGCAGCGCCACCGAAGAGATTGCCGCCACCATCCGCACCATGCAGGAGGAAACCAAGGCGACCCTCCAGGTCATGCAGGACAGCAACACCGCCGTCAGTTCCGGTATCGAGGAGACCACCCGCGCCCGCTACAGCCTCGACTCCATCATTCAGTCCTCTAAACAGGTCGAACAGCAGATTCAGCTCATCGCCTCGGCTGCCACCGAGCAGACCGCCGCCTCGGGCGAAATCTCCCGCTCCGCCGAAGAAATCTCCCGCCTCTCCGTCGAAAACACCCAGGGCGCCGATGAAGCCGTCGCAGCCCTGAACAGTCTCGCCGGCCTGGCAGGCGACCTCGACCAGATCATCCATCAGTTCCGCCTCGACGAAGACGGCTCGTCCGGAACTCTCCCGGCCTCCGCCAGGACCTCGATCCGCAATCTTGTCCGCCAGACCGCCTGAGTTCCAGGACCCGCCGAACCTCGGCCGATCACTGCAGCTTGCCCTACCCGCCAGGAGCCTCATCCAGGCTCCTCGGCACCCGCCTCTCCCGGCTCCACTCTCCCCAGTCGCCAGTCCCAGTCCCAGTCCTCAGTCCTCAGTCCTCAGTCCTCAGTCCTCAGTCCTAAAAGATATATCTTTAGACCCTTGACATGATCCTCTCTCAAGATATATCTTTCGATACAGCAAAGGAGAACAGATTCTATGTTCAGAAACACCGATTTTCAGCACCACCGGCACGATTGCCGCCTTGGCGGACGCCAGGCATTCGCTGAGCAACTCAGACAGCGCGAAGAGTTTGTGGAAGAGACCGGCCAGCATTTTGGCGGCCGCGGCCGACACTCCCGTCATGGATGGGGCGGCGGACCCTGGCCCGGCTTCGGCGGCGGGCGCGAACGCCTCTTCGACGCCGGCGATATTCGCCTCGTCATCCTCAAACTGCTCTCGGAGCAGCCCAGCTACGGCTATCAGCTCATGAAGACGATGGAAGAGCGCCTCGCCGGCGGCTACACCCCCAGCGCAGGCGTCGTCTACCCAACCCTCACCCTGCTCGAGGAGGAAGGACTGACGGTCTCATCCACCTCGGACAACAACAAGAAAATCTATTCGGTCACGCCGGAAGGCCTGGCCTTCCTCGACCAGAACAAGGAGCGCATTGCCGCGCTGTTCGAGCGCCTCGAAGAAGCCGGCGACGAGTTCCGCCGCGGCCGCTCGCCGGAAATCATGAAAGCCTTTATGAACCTGCGCGGCGCCGTCATGGCGCGCGTGGCGCGCGGCAACGCCAACCCTGAACAGATGCGCAGCATCGTCGAGGCCATCAACACAGCCGCGAAAACCATCGACCAGCTGTAACCGCCTGCGGACGAGTTCAGGGAAAGGCCGGCTTTGTGTGAGAGCACGACCCCGGTCAATCCGCACGACCAGTCGGCGCACAATCGCGGGTTCCCCATCCTTGTCGGCTCGTGCAGTTCGAGAGACGACAGGGTGGGAAGCCTGCCATCCCACCACGCCGCGGATTGCTTACTGCTACTCGTCCGGCGCAGACTGCGAGGCAGCCGCTGCTCCCGTGGTCGGATTGTCGAGCGGATCGGCCAGGAACCTGCCGACGACCTGAGGCACCTCCGCCGAGGCGATGAGATTGTAGTGGCTGTAGCCGGACACAACTGCCAGCCGTGATTTCGACAACTGCGTATTCACCCATCCAGGTTCCTTCACACCGCCGCCCAGCAGCGCGAAGAACTCCGCGATGTGCTTCTGCGAAATGGAGTCGTTGTCCGCGAACACCAGCAGCATCGGCATCGGCAGCCGGGCAATCGCGGCGGACCAGTCATAGTCCTCGCTCAGCAGTCTGCCCATCTTGTCGAGGAACTGCGGAAACCGCTGCGGCTCGGGCCATTGCTTTGAGAACTTGCCCGTCGGCGTCTGCATCATGTTTGTGGCCATGGCTGAGCCGACCTGGCTCATCCCTCTCTGCGCCTCCGGAAACCAGCCGGATTTGGCATAGGGCGAGGAGATCACCACCAGCCGCCGCACCTTTTCCGGATGCTGGATCGCCGCTCGGATCGCGCTCGCGCCGCCGAATGAATGGCCGGCCAGGCAGGCGGCTGGAATCCTGAGAGAATCCAGCAGCGCAGCAATGTCGTCGCCCATCGCGTTGAAGCTCATCGGCCGATCGGTATCCGCTGTGCGTCCGTGGCCCTGCATCTCCACCGCGATCACCCGCCAGCTCTTCGCCAGGTGCTCCACCCATCCCTGCATCTCTCCAATCGTCGTCAACCCGCCATGGATGAGCACCAGCGGTTCGCCCTGACCGTAAATCTCGTGGTAGAGCCGGATGCCGTTCACGTCGGCGTAACCGCTGCTCGTCGGTTTGATCTCAGCCAATTCCGTTCCTCCGCAGACAAGATTCTGTTGAAAACCTATCACCGGCGGCTCGACCGGCCCGGCATCGGTCTCCGACCCTCAGCACCCCGCAATTGCCCTAATGCCGACCACGCGACCGAAACACCGAATTCCCCCACCCTATGCACGTTGTCATCCTGACGCCTCGCACCGCGAGGCGGAAGGATCTGCGGTTGCCTCTCTCTCTCCGCTGCTCGAATCTTTCGGATACTTTTACGGCATTTGAGCCGATTGTGTTCCGTTTACCCGTTTCCGTTGTGGCTCCGCACCGAGTGCGCTGATGGCCTTGAGACCGGCTATCCGGAAGTTCAGGTTGCATTGAAATCCGGAACGGCCTCCGCAATCAGGCATTAGCACGGAATGAACACAGACTTTCTCGCTATTCCGCAAATGCTGAAAGCACGCCCCGTCCAGGAAATGCCCTTCTGCCGGCTCGGAGGCTTTACTCCGCGGAACTCCACTCGTGAGCACCCTCCGAGTCCAGCCCCGACTGAAACGATGTTTCAGCGCTGGCCATCCTCCCCGCCCGCGAACATCTCCCCAATCACCCGGTTCCGGTACTCGAAGATCTGCTCCACCGATCGCCGCACAAACAGTCGCCGCGCCACCTCTCCTGCCCATCCCCAGCCAACCTCGTACTGCACTACGTCCCGCATCAGCGTCCCCCCGGACACCTCCTCGAAACTGTGCCGATGATGCCAGCGCCGGTACGGTCCCTTCAGCTGCACATCCGCAAAGAACTCCGGCGGCCTCCACTCCTCGATCTGCGTCCGCCAGCGGAACCCGGCTCCGTAGAGTCCCATCCGGTAATCGATCAGCGCACCCGCCCGCATTTCAATGGGGCCCTGGGTTACCACCACGAATCGAAGATAGGGCGGCGTGATCCGCTCCAGATTGCGCGCATCCGCGAAAAACGGAAATACCTCCGCCCGCGGCCTCGGAATCAACATCACCCGTTCCAGGAATTCCACCATACAAAAGTGGATGCTCTCCGAAAGATCTCGGAGCGCTGGGCGCCCCACTCCGTTGTCCCGCCGCAGTACCGTCGTAACGCTTCCCTCTCAGTTTTCGATTGCATTGGGAATGTGCGACCGCTAGCCTCAAACCATGGGGATCGTGCGTCAGCGCGATCCCCTTCGCATTTGCGGGGCTCCCAGGACCCCCGCCGCTCTTTGTGCTCTTTGAAAATCCGCGCCCGTGGCCCTGCCCCAGTCGCCCTCCGGCGAGCAGGGTAATACCCAAAAGGTATTACCTTCCATCCCTTGTGGAATCAATCAGAAACCTATCTCACAGGGGGAGGGGGGGTATCCCCTGGCTGCCTTTTCGATGCAGTCGAGCCAATTCATGGCCTGCCAACCTCAGGCCTGTTTTCCCTTGTTATGCTGGTTAGGTTATGACGACGAAAAAAGATCTCCTGAAAGACCCCATTCGCCACATCGACATCCGCCAGCACAATGTCGTGGCTCTGGTCGACGCCATGCAGTCCATGGCCTACAGCTCCCGTGACCTTGCCCGGGCTGCCTCCATTTACGAGCGCATGCTCCGCGATCAGGACTGCGGCGTCATCCTCTGCCTCGCCGGTTCGCTGATCTCAGCGGGCCTCAAGCAGATCTTCGTCGACCTGGTCCGCAACAACATGGTCGATGCCATCGTCTCCACCGGTGCCAACATCGTCGACCAGGACTTCTTCGAAGCCCTCGGCTTCCGCCACTACATCGCCGACGAAATCATGCGCTCCGGCACGCAGGACGGCGTCCTCCGCGAGCTCATGATCGATCGCATCTACGACACCCTCATCGACGAGGAAGAGCTGCGCGCCTGCGACGAGACCACCGAGAAGGTCGCCGACTCGCTGCCGCCGCGCCCCCACAGCTCCCGCGAGTTCATCCGCGCCATGGGAGCCTGGCTCGAAGCCAACGGCAAAACCCCGGAAAAAGGTGGCGCCGACTCCATCGTCCTTGCCGCGTATCAGAAGGATGTTCCCATCTTCTGTCCGGCCTTCAGCGACTGCTCGGCCGGATTCGGCCTTGTTGCCCACCAGCATAAGCGCCAGGACAAGCCAAAGGTCTCCATCGACTCCGCGAAGGATTTCTACGAGCTTACCCAGCTCAAGATCGCCAATCCCACGACTGGCCTGCTCATGATCGGCGGTGGAGTGCCGAAGAACTTCGCTCAGGACATCGTGGTCGCCGCCGACATCCTCGGCAACGAAGCGCCGATGCACAAATACGCGATCCAGATCACGGTCGCCGACGTCCGCGACGGCGCCCTTTCCTCCAGTACCCTCAAGGAAGCCAGCTCCTGGGGCAAAGTCGACACGACTTACGAGCAAATGGTCTTCAGCGAGGCGACCCTCGCTCTGCCACTGATCGCCGGCTATGTCTGGCATAAAAAAGCCGCTGCCAGCCGCTCCGAGCGCCGCTGGAGCCGCATCCTCGAGCCCGTCACCGCCTGATCCCGCGCGCCGCCCCGGTTTCGCCCGGCGCGGCGCCGGCCCTCCCGATTCGACACCCGCCGGTGTTTCCGATTACATTGTGGGCACCTTCTCGCATTCCCGAGTACTCTCCCGCTCTCCCATTGCCCGATAATGGGAATGCTTCACAAGCTCCACGGAATCCACCCTGTGACCCGACTCACCCAGTCCCGGTCCGTCACCCGAGCCTTTGTCATCGCTCTGGCCTTCTCCCTCGCCGGAGCTCTCGTACTGGCGCGCGCCGGCAGCGCGCCCACGCAGAACCATCCGTGGATCTTCTGGTTTGCCGCCTTCTGGACCCTCGCCCAGGCGCTTCTCGTCGCCATCGCCCTGTCCAGTTTCCGCTCCTCGATGCGGCAGCGTCAGGCCGAGCGCCAGCTGCAGCGCGTCGCTCGCCTGCACCGCAGCATCCTCGATTCCGCCGGCCCCATGATGATCGCCTGCGATCTCTCCGGGCGCATTACGTTGTTCAACCCCGCGGCTGAGCGCATGCTCGGCTTCCGCGCGGCCGACGTCGTCGGCCAGCTCTTAGCCCAGGAACTCTTTCCCGAGAGCGAAATGGCGCGCGTCGGCGACCAGCTCGCCGCCTCGATGGCCGGTTCCCGCAATCAGCCGGATATCCCGACCGAACCCGCTGCCACGCTGCTGCCTTACATCCGTTACGTAGCCAGCTTTCCCGCCAGCCGCGTCCGCGGCTTCGAGATGCGCTACCGCCGCAAGGACGGCACCACGTTCCCGGCAATGGTTTATCTCTCGGCCGTTCGTTCTTCGGCCGGCACCATTGAAGGACTTGTTACGATCGCCGTCGACCTGAGCGCCACCCGGCGAGCCGAGCATGCTCTGCGGGAGAGCGAGGAGCGCTATCGCGACCTCTTCGACAACTCCACAGAGATGATTGCCACTCTCAGCCCGCGCGGCCGCTATCTCTACGTGAATCCGGCCTGGCAGGCGCTGTTCGGCATGGATTCCCCCCAGTTCGAAGCCCTGATCGGTTTCGAATCAGCCTTTCCGCCGGAAGTCCAGGCTGAGGCTGCCGCTCTCTTTCACAAAGCTGTTCATGGGGTTCGGGTTGAGCACCATCCCCTTCGCCTCCAGAATTCCGCCGGCGAAAACGTCGAGGTGGAAGCCAGCCTGAGCTGCCGCCGTGAGGAGTCCGGTCCGGTCTCGGTGCGCTGCATCTTCCGCGACGTGACCCAGCAAAACCGCCGCGAACGCCGCCTGCGCATCCAGCTCATCGTCAGCCAGATCATCGCGGAAAGCACCTCGCTCGATGAGGGTCTGATCCATGTGCTGGAAGCCCTCTGCGGAACCTTCTCCTGCGAATTCGCCTCTCTCTGGTCGGTGGACGAAGCGCAGCACAGCATGCGCCCCCGCATCGCCTGGTGCGCGAAAGGCCGCTCCAGCGACGATTTCCTGCGCGATACCCAGGCCCTGCTGCTGGCCCGCGGCGAAGGCCTTCCTGGAATGGTCTGGTCCCTCGGCAAGCCGGTCTGGGTTGCGGACATCCGCCAGAACACCACCATGATCCGCCGCAGCGTGGCGCGTCTGAACGGCTATCTCTCCGGCTGGGCCGTCCCCGTCCGCGTGGGCAACCAGGTCATCGCCGTAGTCGAGTGCTTCTCCCGTCAATTCATGCGCGAGGATCCCGATCTGATGGCCACCGTCGAAACCGTCTGCGGCTCCATCGGCCAGTTCATGGCCCGCGCCGGTCAGGAAGCCCGCGTTCGCCAGCTCGACCGTCAGCGAACCTTCATCCTCGATTCGGTGGCCGACGGCATTATCGGCGTCGATTCGGCGAATCGGATTGCCTTTGTCAATCCCGCCGCTGCCCGCATGCTGGAGCATGCCGAATCCGAACTGACGGGCCGGGAGATTCACGAAGTTCTGCATGCCGGCTCCGGCTGCGATGCCACTTGTGCGATGCGAATCGCTTTCCAGTCGGGCGAGAGCGCCTCGGGCCAGGAGGTCTATTTCCGCGGGCCGGCCAGAAGCTTCCCTGTCGAGTTCTCGCTCATGCCGGTGATCGAGGAAGGCGTATCGGTCGGCAGCGTCCTCAGCTTCCGCGACATCAGCCAGCGCTATGCCCTCGACCACATGAAAGATGAGTTCATTTCGACGGTAAGCCACGAGCTCCGTACCCCCCTCACCTCGATCCGCGGCGCGCTGGGTCTGCTTTCCGCCGGATTGCTCGGCGACGTCAGCGAGAAAGCTACCAGCCTGCTTCGCATCGCCGTCGCCAACTCCGACCGTCTGGTGCGCCTCATCAACGACATTCTCGACCTCGAGCGCATGCAATCCGGCCGTGCGCCCCTCACCTTCCGCCGCATTGCCCTGGAAGAACTGGTCCGGCAGGCCATTGAAACCATGCAGCCCATGGCTGAAGCCGAGGATGTGCATCTGGCCTTCGAATCGGTCCCCGTTTCGATCGAAGCAGATCCCGATCGCATGCTGCAGGTAATGACTAATCTGCTCAGCAATGCGATCAAGTTCTCGCCCCCTAAGTCCATCGTGCGGGTAGCCATCAAAAACAGCCCCGACGGGGCCACCGTCAGCGTGATCGATCTGGGCCGGGGCGTTCCCGCCGACAAACTGGAAAGCATCTTCGACCGCTTCCAGCAGGTGGATGCTTCCGATTCCCGCCAGAAAGGCGGCACCGGCCTCGGACTGGCCATCTGCCGCACCATCATGCACCAGCATGGCGGCCGCATCTGGGCCGAGCAGAATGGATCCCGCGGATCCATCTTCCGCTTCTTCCTGCCCGATCGCGCTTCGATCGCCCACAGCGGAGAGGAAGCCGCTCACAGCTATTCATGATTTCGATTTGGGGAACAGCATGGCTCGAAGAATTCTGATCATCGACGATGAGGAAGACATCCGCGAAGTGGCTGCGCTCAGTCTGGAAACCGTCGCCGGCTGGGATGTGCTCGTTGCCGGTTCCGGTGCCGCCGGCATCGCCAAGGCGCGCGAGAGCCATCCCGACGCGATCCTGCTCGACGTGATGATGCCGGGCATGGACGGCCCGACTACCTTTCGAGAGCTGCGCGCCATCCCTGAAACTTCCCGGATCCCCGTCATTTTGCTTACCGCCAAAGTGCAGGCCGCGGATCAGAAGCGCTTCTCCGATCTGGGCGTTGCCAGCGTCATGTTCAAGCCGTTCGATCCCCTGGTTCTGGCCCGGGACATCGCCCAGGTTCTCGGCTGGCAGGAAGCATGAACGAAGCTGCGGCAGAAAAGATCGCCTCGCGCCTTGCGGAGTTGTGGCAATCCAGCCGCCCGACCATTCTGGAGCGCATGGACACGCTGCATGCCACCGCGAACGCTCTGTCCGCCAACGCCCTCGACCAGGAAGCGCGCGACCGCGGACGTGAGGCGGCCCACAAGCTTTCCGGCGTGCTGGGTATTTTCGGGCTTCCGGAGGGCAGCGAGATTGCCTCGGCCCTTGAGGAGCAGCTCCAGTCTCCCACGCCCCTGCTCCTCGACGACCTCGTCCGCCTGCAAGGCCAGATCGCGGATCTCGACGCGGTCATTGCGTCTAAATCCGCGCAGTAGTCAGGCAAAAACCAGGCACTGCGGCTTAACCCGGGGATAGCTTTTGCCCGTCTCCGCCAGCTTGCCGGTCTTCGCGTCCCGCGCAAAGACAGCGATATTGTCCGAGTCCTGATTCGCCACCAGCAGATAGCGCTCGGTTGGATCCAGGGCCAGATGACGCGGCGTCTTGCCGCCGCAGGAACTCCGTGCCAGCAGGGTCAGTTTTCCATCTTTCGCGATGGAGAAGGTCACCGCGCAGTCGTAGAACCGGTTCACCGCGTAGGCAAAATGACCGTCGCGAGTAACGACGATGTCGCAGCCGGTCGTTGGCCCGTGATAATCCTCCGGAACCAGGCTGATCGTCTGCAGTTCGTGGAAGGTACCTTTCTGCGTGTCCCAGTGCAGAACGTTCACCACGGAAGCCATCTCGCAGACGCAATAGGCAATGTGCCTGTTGGGATGGAACTGCAGCGCGCGAGGGCCCGAACCGGGAGCGGCATCCCAGGCGGGCGGCTGACTCGGCGAGAGGCGAGCGTTTGTGGGGTCCAGGTGGTAGATGTGAATCCGATCCAGTCCCAGATCGTTCACCAGCAACCAGCGATTGTCCGGAGAAACCGTCACCCGATGCGCATGCGGAGCCTCCTGGCGCTCGGGGTTCGGGCCGTGACCGGTGTACTGGAAGTGGGAAACCACATCGCTGATCTGACCGTCGGGATGGAGATAAAACGAGCTGGCACTCCCACCGTCATAATTGGCGCAGAACGCGGCCCGGCCAATAGCGTCCACGGAGACATTACAAGTGCCCGCTCCCAGTGAAACGACCTGGTTGATCGGGCGAAGCTTCCCGGCCGCGCGATCCACCGCAAACGCGCTCACGGCCCCGCTCTTTTGCCCTTCAAACTGGTCGAGTTCATTCGCGGCGTAGAGGTAATTTGCCTCGGGATCGAGCGCCAGAAAGGTGGGATTATCACTGGCTGCGGCCAGCTCTCCGCCCCGCAATTCTCCGCTGGCCGGATCCCAGTTGTAGGCATAAATGCCCTTACTGTCTTTGTGGGTTTGGGTCCCGACAAGCAGCAGCCGCCGCTTCGTCTTCTGTTCGCCCTGCGCCAGCCAGCCGGGCGCCCCAACCGCTGCGATTGCCGAAGCAGCCAGAAACCTTCGTCTGTTCATCCCAGTAAGAAACCCCCTATTTCCCATGATCGCTTATCAGCAGCCCCAGTGAGCTTATTCCGGCCGCTTCGGATTTCTTTTCAATCCGCGACGCCGCGAGGCAACCTTTTCGTGTTGATCCGGCATCTTTTTAGCGCTTCCGTTGCAGATTACTCCCGGGCCTCACCCCGCCCCCGGTGCATTTCCGGGAGAAAACTTAGCTGTTTTCACCTGCCAGGAGTCCTTTATGGCCACCGTAGCGCAGCCTGCGCCGAAACAAAAGAGCGGACAAAAATCCATCCCCGGCTCCGGCTCTGACCCCACCGCGCCGGATTACCTTCCCATCATCCTGCAGGGATTGCAGACCATGAAGGATGGCGACTTCAGCGTCCGCCTGCCCGTTTCCTGGACGGGCCTGGCCGGCAAAATTGCCGACCATTTCAATGAAATCGTCTCCGCCAACGAACAGATGGCCCGGGAACTGAAGCGCGTCGGCCAGGCCGTTGGCAAGGAGGGCAAGACCCGCGAGCGCATCCGCGTTCCCCGCCATCTCGGCGCATGGGACGACATGGAAGTCTCCGTCAACGGCCTCATCGAAGACCTCATGCGGCCCACGACCGAAGTGACCCGAGCCATCGGGGCCGTCGCCCAGGGCAACCTCACCCAAACGGTCCGTCTCGATGTCGATGGGCGACCGCTCGAAGGCGAGTTCCTCCGCTCCGCCAACATCGTCAACACCATGATTCAGCAACTCAGCATCTTTACCGCGGAAGTGACCCGCGTGGCTCGCGAGGTGGGCACCGACGGTAAGCTGGGCGGTCAGGCGCAGGTGCCTGGCGTGGCCGGAACCTGGAAGGATCTCACCGACTCGGTCAACTCCATGGCTTCGAACCTCACCGGCCAGGTCCGCAATATCGCCGAGGTCGCAACGGCCGTCGCCAGCGGCGACCTTTCCCGCAAGATCACGGTGGACGTCCGTGGCGAGATTCTGCAGCTAAAGGAAGCCATCAACACCATGGTCGATCAGCTGCGCTCCTTCGCCTCGGAAGTGACGCGTGTAGCCCGCGAAGTGGGAACCGACGGCAAGCTCGGCGGACAGGCAGTGGTGCCAGGCGTCGCCGGCACGTGGAAGGACCTCACCGACTCCGTGAACGCCATGGCCGGTAACCTCACAGCTCAGGTCCGCAACATTGCCGAGGTGACCACGGCCGTCGCCCGCGGCGATCTTTCCCGCAAGATTACCGTCGACGTCAAAGGCGAAATCCTCGAGCTGAAGGACACGATCAACACCATGGTCGATCAGCTCAATGCCTTCGCCGGCGAGGTCACGCGCGTGGCCCGCGAAGTCGGTACCGAAGGCAAGCTCGGTGGTCAGGCGAACGTGCCCGGTGTGGCCGGAACCTGGAAGGATCTGACCGACAACGTCAACTTCATGGCCTCGAACCTCACCGGCCAGGTCCGCAACATCGCCGAAGTTGCTACCGCGATCGCCAACGGCGATCTTTCCCGCAAGATTACCGTCGACGTCCGCGGCGAAATTCTCCAGCTGAAGGAAACGCTCAACACCATGGTGGATCAGCTGAACCGCTTCGCCGGCGAGGTGACGCGCGTGGCCCGCGAAGTCGGCACCGAAGGCCGTCTTGGCGGACAGGCCAACGTCCCGGGCGTGGCTGGAACGTGGAAGGATTTGACCGACAACGTCAACTCCATGGCCTCGAACCTCACAGGGCAGGTTCGCAACATCGCTGAAGTGACCACTGCAGTTGCCCGCGGCGACCTTTCCCGCAAGATCACGGTCGATGTGAAAGGCGAGATTCTGGAGCTGAAGAACACCATCAATACCATGGTCGATCAGCTCAACGCCTTCGCCGGAGAAGTCACCCGCGTGGCGCGCGAAGTCGGCACCGAAGGCAAGCTCGGCGGTCAGGCGCAGGTCCTGGGTGTGGCCGGTACCTGGAAGGATCTCACCGACTCCGTAAACTTCATGGCCGGCAACCTTACCGGCCAGGTCCGCAACATCGCCGAAGTGGCCACAGCTGTCGCCCGCGGCGACCTTTCCCGCAAGATCACCGTGGATGTGAAGGGCGAAATTCTCGAGCTGAAAGACACCATCAACACTATGGTGGATCAGCTCAACGCCTTCGCCGGCGAGGTCACGCGTGTCGCCCGCGAGGTCGGCACCGACGGCAAACTCGGCGGTCAGGCCGCTGTCCCCGGCGTCGCCGGCATCTGGAAGGACCTCACCGACAACGTTAACTTCATGGCGTCGAACCTCACCGGCCAGGTCCGCAACATCGCTGAAGTCGCAACCGCCATTGCCAACGGCGACCTTTCCCGCAAGATTACCGTCGATGTCTCCGGCGAAATCCTGCGCCTCAAGGAAACCATCAATACCATGGTCGATCAGCTGAACCGTTTCGCCGGCGAGGTCACGCGCGTCGCCCGCGAGGTCGGCACCGAAGGCCGTCTCGGCGGTCAGGCGAACGTGCCTGGCGTCGCCGGCACATGGAAGGACCTTACCGACTCGGTCAACTCCATGGCCGGCAACCTCACGGCGCAGGTCCGCAACATCGCCGAGGTCACAACCGCTGTGGCCCGCGGCGACCTCTCCCGCAAGATCGCCGTCGATGTGAAAGGCGAAATCCTCGAGCTGAAGAACACCATCAACACCATGGTCGATCAGCTCAACGCCTTCGCTGCGGAAGTCACCCGTGTAGCCCGCGAAGTCGGCACCGAAGGCAAGCTCGGCGGTCAGGCTGAAGTGCCCGGAGTAGCCGGAACGTGGAAGGACCTCACCGACAACGTCAACGTCATGGCCGCCAACCTCACCGAGCAGGTGCGCGGCATCGTCAAGGTCGTCACGGCCGTCGCCAATGGTGACCTGAAGCAGAAGCTCACGGTGAACGCCAAGGGTGAAGTTGCCGCTCTGGCAGAAACCATCAACGGCATGACCGACACGCTGGCCACCTTTGCCGATCAGGTGACCACGGTCGCTCGCGAGGTCGGCGTCGAAGGCCGGCTTGGCGGTCAGGCGAACGTGCCCGGCGCCGCCGGCACCTGGAAGGACCTCACCGGCAACGTGAACCTGCTGGCCGACAACCTGACCAACCAGGTCCGCGCCATTGCTGAAGTCGCGACCGCCGTCACCAAGGGCGATCTCACCCGCTCCATTCAGGTGGAAGCCCGCGGCGAAGTCGCCGAGCTGAAGGACAACATCAACACCATGATTGACAACCTCCGGCTCACCACAGACCGCAACACCGAGCAGGACTGGCTCAAGACCAATCTCGCCCGCTTCACCGGCATGCTGCAGGGGCAGCGCGATCTCGCCACGGTAGGCCGGATGCTCCTCTCCGAGCTGGTTCCCCTCGTCAATGCGCAGCAGGGCGTGATCTATCAAACCGAAACCCAGACCGAGAGCGAGGACACGGGCGCCCTCGTTCTGCTCTCCGCCTTTGCCAACGTGCCCGACGGCTATAAGCGCGACATCGGCATGGGCGAGGGCCTCATCGGTCAGTGCGCCGCGGAAAAGCGCCGCATGCTGATCACCGAACTCCCCCCTACCGCAGTCCCCATCCGCTCCGGCCTGATCGAAGCCGTTCCTCGCAACATCATTGTCCTGCCGGTGCTCTTTGAAGACCGCGTGAAAGCGGTCATTGAGCTGGCCAGCCTGAGTCTGTTCACCGCTTCGCATCTGGCCTTCCTCGAGCAGCTCACCGCCTCCATCGGCATCGTTCTCAATTCGATTGAAGCCACCATGCAGACGGAAGCCCTGCTGAAGCAGTCTCAACAGCTGGCCACCGAACTGCAGACCCAGCAGAAGGAACTGCAGCAGACCAACGAGCAGCTGGCCCAGAAAGCGCAGCAGCTCGCCGAGCAAAACTCAGAGGTGGAACGCAAGAACCAGGAAATCGAGCAGGCTCGCCGCGCTCTCGAAGAGAAGGCCCGTGAGCTTGCCCTCACGTCAAAGTACAAATCAGAATTCCTGGCCAACATGTCTCACGAGCTGCGCACGCCGCTCAACTCCATCCTCGTTCTCGGTCAGCAGCTGGCGGAAAACCCCGATGGCAACCTCAGCGGCCGCCAGGTCGAATTCGCGCGCACCATTCACGGCGCCGGCACTGACCTGCTCAACCTCATCAGCGATATCCTCGACCTTTCCAAGATCGAATCCGGTACCGTCTCCGTCGAGCCGGAAGAGCTCTTCTTCGGCAGCCTGCTTGAAGCGGTTTCCCGCCCCTTCCGTCACGAGGCGGAGAATCGCAGGTTGTTCTTCGAGGTCAAGGGCGATCCCAAGCTCGGACGCAGCCTGGTCACCGATCCTCGCCGCCTGCAGCAGGTCCTCAAGAACCTGTTGTCGAACGCCTTCAAGTTCACCGAACAGGGCGGTGTCCGGCTTACCGTCTCCAGCGCCATGTCCGGCTGGAGCCCGGATCACCCCGTGCTCTCCGGCGCCGGCTCCGTCGTCGCGTTTGAAGTCTCCGATACCGGCATCGGCATTCCCACTGAGAAACAACGCATCATCTTTGAGGCCTTCCAGCAAGCCGATGCCGGCACCAGCCGCAAGTACGGAGGCACCGGCCTGGGACTGGCCATCAGCCGCGAACTTGCCAGCCTGCTCGGCGGCGAAATCCAGCTCCGCAGCACCCTGGGGAAGGGCAGCACCTTTACCCTCTACGTGCCGCAGACCTACGTCGGTTCCGCGACAAGTCTGCTGCAGGAGAAGAACGGCCCCTCTCCCTCGACTCCGGTCTTCCTCTCGAATCCGGTTGTTTCCGAGCAGGACTCCAGCATCGAGGACGATCGAGAGAACCTCCAGGAAGGCGACACCGTTCTGCTGGTGGTCGAAGACGATCCGCACTACGCGCGGGTGATCGCCGATCTTTCGCATGACAAAGGCTTCAAAGTGCTGGTCGCGATGACCGGCGCCGAAGCTCTGGCCCTGGCGCGCGAATTCAACCCATCTGCCGTTTCCCTTGATGTTTTCCTGCCCGACATGCTCGGCTGGACGGTCCTGAACCATCTCAAGCAGGATCCGCGTACCCGCCACATCCCCGTGCAGATGCTCACCCTGGACGACGATCGCCACCATGGGCTCTCCCGCGGCGCGTTCGCGTTTGTCACTAAACCCACCTCCACCGAGGATCTGGAATCTGCGCTCACTCGCATCCGCGATTATTCGAAGCCGCGACGCAAGCGCCTGCTGGTGATCGAGGATAATCCCGCAGAACAGCTCAGCATTCGTGAGCTCCTCTGGCACGACGATATCGACATCGACGTTGTCGATTCCGGAGCAGCAGCCCTGCAGCTGCTTGAAGGCAACAGTTATGACTGTGCCGTTCTCGATCTCCGCCTCCCCGACATGAGCGGCTTCGACGTTCTCGGCCAGCTGCACGAAAACCAGAAGCTGATCGATCTGCCGGTGGTGGTCTTTACCGGCCGCGAGCTGAACGCAGAGGAGGATTCCCGCCTGCGCATGCTGGCCCGCAGTGTCGTCGTGAAGGATGTCGAGTCACCGGAACGCCTGCTCGACGAAACAGCGCTCTTCCTGCATCGCGTGGTGGCGGATTTGCCGGTGGAAAAGCAGCGCATGCTCGATCGTCTGCACCAGTCCGATGAGGCCCTCTTCGGTCGCAAGGTCCTCATCGTGGACGATGACGTGCGCAACATCTTCGCCCTCTCCAGCGTGCTGGAGCGCCGCGGCATGACCGTCCTGACCGCGGGTACCGGCCGCGAAGCCATTGCTACCATTGAATCCACATCCGACCTGGCCATCGTGCTGATGGACATCATGATGCCGGAAATGGACGGTTACGAAACCATGCAGGTCATCCGCCAAAACCCCGCCCTCCGCCGCCTGCCCATCATCGCCCTCACCGCGAAGGCGATGAAGGGCGACCGGGAAAAGTGCCTTGAGGCGGGGGCTTCAGAGTATCTTGCCAAACCGGTGAACACTGAGCAGTTGCTCTCGGCGCTGCGCATGTGGCTCCATAGGTAGAAAGGTTCTTCGGGCTCGGAGCTATCGATGACCGCAGACGAAAAAGTCAACATCCTCATGGTGGACGATCAGCCCTCCAAGCTTCTCAGCTACGAGGTCATTCTCGGCGACCTTGGCGAGAATCTGATCAAGGCCGCTTCCGCGAAGGAGGCCCTGAACGTCCTGCTGAAGACCGACGTTGCCGTCGTCCTCATGGATGTCAGCATGCCGGAGCTCGATGGCTTCGAGCTGGCCGACATGATCCGGGAGCATCCCCGCTTCAATAAAACCGCGATCATTTTCATCTCCGGCGTTCACCTCACCGACAAAGACAAGATCAACGGCTACCGCCGTGGCGCTGTCGACTACATCTCCGTGCCCGTGATCCCCGAAGTGCTGCGGGCGAAAATCGGGGTCTTCGTGGAGCTGCACCGCAAGACGCGCATGCTGGAACGGCTGAACAGCGAACTCGAGCGCCGCGTCGCGGATCGGACCGAAGAGTTGCGCCAGAGCGAGGCCCATCATCGCGAACGCGCCGAGCTGCTTGAACTCGCCACCGAAGCGATTATTGTTCGCGACCTGGAAGGGGCTATCCGTTTCTGGAATGCCGGCGCGGAAAGCTTGTACGGCTGGCGCCGGGAAGACGTCATGGGACGCGATCTGCATCAGCTCCTTTCCACCGCATTCCCGGTGTCGCGCGGAGAAACCCAGGATGCGCTGCTCGCGGCCAAAGCGTGGAATGGCAATCTGACAGTGAAAAGCCGCGATGGCCGGGAACTGGTGGTAGCCACGCGCAAGGTCTTGAATCGCGAAGGAAGCGCCATTCTGGAGATTCAGCGCGATATCACGGCTCAGATCCAGGCCGAGGAAGCCCTTCGCCAGGCGGAGAAGCTGGCCGCGATGGGGCGCGTCGCCGGCATCATCGCCCACGAGATCAACAATCCGCTCGAAGCCATCACCAACGCCTTTTACCTGCTGCGCAATCATCCTTCCCTGGATGAAGAGGCCCGCTACTATGCTTCGATGGCGGAGCAGGAGTTGCAGCGCGCCTCCCATATCACCCGGCAGACGCTGAGCTTTTACCGCGACTCCAAACAGCCCATCGTGCTCTCCGTCTCTGACCTGCTGGACAATGTCGTCGAGCTGCAGCAGCGGCCCATTCTGGCCAACCGCATCGTCCTGCAAAAGAAGTACGTCTGCCCGGGACTGGTGCGGGGCTTCCCCGGCGAGCTGCGCCAGGTCTTTCTCAACCTGATCAGCAATGCCATCCAGGCTATGGCCTCCGGAGGAACGCTGCGCCTGCGCGTCGCCGAAGCGACGGACTGGGAGACCCAGCGGCGCGGCATCGCCGTCTCCGTCGTCGATACAGGCGCCGGAATCCGGCGGGAAGACGCTGCACGCCTCTTCCAGCCGTTTTTCACCACAAAGTCGGCCAAAGGCACCGGCCTCGGTCTCTGGATCAGCAAAGGCATCGTGCAGAAGTATGAAGGCCGCATCCGCTTCCGCAGCTTCCACCGCAGCGGGGTGGGTGCGTGTACCTGCTTCCGGGTCTTTCTGCCGGCCAGTGCCGAAGGCCTGCCAAACGAGAGCCGTCGCGATCAGGACTTCTCCTCCGGGGCGACGATGCGCGCAATCGCCTGAGGGCCCCAACCGTCTCGCCTATTGCTCGAGGCGCGCCTTCACCATCTCGCTGAGTTGTCGTCCGTCCGCGCGCCAACCTTCCTGCTGAACCCGTGCCTGCACCGCCTTCATCGCCGTTCCCAGGTCGTAGCTCCCGCCGGCCAGCGTCTCTTCAACGATCCTCTTCAGGTCGTCTTCGCTGGCCCTCTTCGGCAGATAGGCCTCGATGATCACGATCTCCCGTGCTTCCTTCGCCGCCAGCTCGGGCCGGTTCCCTTTTGTGAACTGCTCGATGGAGTCCTTGCGCTGCTTGATCATGGTGTTGAAGACCTGCTGCGCTTCGGCGTCGGTCAGATCCCCGCGCTTTTCAATCGACTTGTTCTTGAGCGCAGCTTTCGCCATCCGCAGCGTTGACGTGCGCTCCATGTCCCGCGCTTTCATCGATGCAACCATGTCCTGATCGATCTTTTTTACAAGTTCCATGCACCCACCCTTATCTCGTCCGGGCTTCCATTATATGAGGGATCGGAATGAACAACCGGACGCTAGAATGGGGGCGAGGGAGTCCGTCATCATGATTCGTAAAACCAGACTTTTTACCCCGGGTCCTACCCCCTTGTTGCCCGCAGCCCAGTTTGCCATGGCCGCCGCGGACATCCATCACCGCACTCCGGAGTTCCGCGCGCTCTACCAGCGCGTGCTGGGGCAGCTGAAGACCTTCGTCGGCACAAAGAACGATGTGCTGCTGCTCGCCTCATCCGGCACCGGCGCCATGGAGGCCTCAGTCTCCAACCTCACCTCGCCCGGGGATCGCGTGCTGGTTCTCTCCGCAGGCAAATTCGGTGAACGCTGGGAATCCCTCGCCAAAGCTTTTGGCTGCCAGGTCGATCGGGTGAGCGCTCCCTACGGACAGACCTTTTCGCCTGAAGAGATTCGCAAAGCCGTGCGCCCCGACACGCGCGCAGTCTTCGTCCAGGCCACGGAATCCTCCACCGGCGTGCGCCACGACATCCAGGCCATCGCCGGCCTGCTCCGCAGCTCCGGGAGCGAGGCTCTGCTGATCGTTGACGCCATCACCGGTCTCGGCACCACGCATTTCGACGTGGACGCCTGGGATATCGACGTGATCATTGGCGGTTCTCAGAAGGCGGTCATGATTCCGCCCGGCCTCGCCTATCTCAGCCTTAGCGATCGCGCCTGGAAGGCCGCCGAAACCTCGAAGAACCCGCGTTATTATTTCGATCTCCGCAAGGAGCGAAAAAACGCCCAGAAGGGTGAGTCTTCCTACACGCCGGCCGTCGCGCTTATCGCCGCGCTGGGCGCCGCTCTCGACTACATCGCCGCCCAGGGTGGAGGCGACCTGGCTGCCGGACGCGACGCCCTTGTCGACAACGCTGAAACCTGCGCTGCCATGACCCGCGCCGCGGTGCAGGCTCTCGGCCTCGAGCTCTTCGCGCCAGTGGCGCCCTCCGCGGCGGCCACGGCCGTTCTCGCTCCCAAAGGCGTGGACTCCGGCGTAATCGTGAAAGAGCTGAAAAGCCGATTCGCCGCCATCGTCACCAACGGTCAGGGCGAGATGAAAGGACAAATCTTCCGCATCGCCCACATCGGTCTCTTCGACTACATGGACACGATTGCGATTCTCGCCGCTCTCGAGCAGATCGCCGCCGCATCGCTCCATCTGCCCGGCTTCCGCTTCGGCCACTCGCTCGCGGCCGCACAGCAGGTCTATGCCGAGCGCAGTGGCGCAGCACCCGCCGCGAAATCGTCCCAGCCCGAAGCCGTCCACGCCTGAGTCCGCCTGCGCATCGCCGGGCCCAACCCACGAAAGGGAACCATGAAAGTCGTTCTCGCGGAAAAAGTCTCTCCGGCGACGCTCGCCGTGTTTCAGGCCGAGGCCGGATGGCAGGTCCTGACCCACGATCAGGTGAAAAATCTGCCTGAATCTCTGCTTGACGCTGACGCTCTCATCGTCCGCTCCGCCGTCCAGGTGGATGACCCCCTGATGGCCGCGGCACCGAAGCTGCGGGTCATCGGCCGCGCCGGCGTCGGCGTGGACAACATCGATGCCGAGGCTGCCACCCGCCGCGGCATCGTGGTCATGAACACTCCCGGTGCCAACGCCGTCGCGGTCGCTGAACTGGCCATCGGCCTCATGATTGCCCTCGCCCGCCAGATCCCCCGTGCCGACGCCACCATGCACGCCGGCAAATGGGAAAAGAAATCCCTCCAGGGTGCCGAACTGCGCGGCAAGAAGCTCGGCATCCTTGGCCTCGGCCGCGTCGGTCTTGAAGTCGCTCGCCGCGCCCGGCATTTTGGCATGGAGTTGCTCGGCCACGATCCCTTTGTCTCCGCCTCGATCGCCCGCGAAAACGCCATTCGCCTTGTCTCTGCGGATGAACTCTTTACCCTCTCCGAATACCTCACCCTCCACGTCGGCCTGACTCCGCAAACCACCGGCATTATCAATCGCAATACGCTCGCTGCGATGACGAAGGGCGTGCGCATCGTGAATTGCGCTCGCGGCGAGTTGGTTGTCGAAGCCGACCTGGCCGAAGCGCTCCAATCCGGCCAGGTCGCCGGTGCCGCTCTGGACGTCTTCCATGAGGAGCCGCCAAAGAACTCCCCCTTCGCCGCTCTCAACAACGTGATTCTCACGCCACACATCGCCGGCTCCACGGCCGAGGCTCAGGAAGCTGTCGGAGTCCAGATCGCCCTGCAGGTGCGCGAGTATCTCAAGTCCGGCGTCGCCCAAAATGCTGTCAACCTGCCGTCTCTCACCCACGAGGAATATCAGGAGATGGCGCCCTACATGTCGCTCGCCGAGCGCCTCGGAACTTTCCTGGTACAGTTTCCCAAAGGCAGCATCGACACCATCCAGGTCGCTTACCATGGCCGCCTGGCCGAGACCAAAACCGAACTCATCAGAAACAGCGCCATCGCTGGCGTTCTCGGCCATCTCGAGCAGGTCAACCGCATCAACGCTGCCTCGGTCGCTGCCGAGCGCGGCATCCGCCTGCACGAAGAAAAGAAGGAAGCACCCCTGGGCGGAGCCGGCACCGTTTTGCAACTCACTCTGCACGCCGGCGACACCAGCATCTCCGCCAGCGGTGCCATCCTCCATGGCGATTCGCCGCGCCTGCTGCACCTCGACGGCATTGACATCGAAGCGCCGCTCCAGGGTACGCTGCTCACCATCCGCAACCAGGATGTTCCCGGGGTCATCGGCCGCATCGGCACCATCCTCGGCAATCACCAGATCAACATCGCTAACTTCGCTCTGGGGCGCTCGAACGGTAAGGAAGCCGCTACAGCAACCGCGCTGGCCGTCCTGCAGATCGACGGCGAGGTCTCTGACGCAGTTCTGAAGGAACTTCGCGCCGCCCCAGCCATTACAGGCGTGCGGCAGGTGACGTTATAGGGGCTGCCACGCCGGAGTTGCTGAGCTTTGATCCCTGTACCCTGCCCTCAGTGCTTTGTCCAGCCATGCATTCCGGCCTCGAAGCTGCGCCGATCCAGCCGCGGCAACGACCGCCCCACGCTGTGAGGGAAGAGCGGATAGTGCCTGGCGGCAATCAGCAGTTCCGGAACGCACCAAACGTCTTCCTCTGCCGTCATCCACTCCTGGCCGTCCAGCCCCGCCAGGTTGACGGCTTGCGAGTACCCGCGCAAGGTCCGCTCCCCGCGCAGATTGTAGTAATGCTCAAAGTAGCTCAGCGCCAGCTCCCGCAGCGTGCGATAGATCGGTGCGCGAAACCGCAGCCCTGCGAAGTTTGATTTCGCGATCCCGCCCCACAATCCTCGCTCGCGGTAAAGTGCAACCACGTGGTCGTCATCGTCGACCGCCTCCAGATCCAGCAGTAGCGGTGGATACCCGTTGACCCGCAGGGCAGCAGCCGCCAGCAGTGCCCCCTCCAGGCAATGTCCCTTCCGCTCCCGCAGCACACGCTGTGGCGAACCCGCCGTGTTCGCATACTGGTAAGGCAGCGCGTCCACGAACTTCTGGATCAGCGCTGGTGTCTTCAGCACTCGCAGCGTACGCACATCTCCAGGTGACAGGCCGAAGCCTCCGTCACCGTTCCGTCGCCTCCCGGTCCGCGAAGCGCCTCCAGCCTTCATGTGCAAGCCCACAACTCCGTGAGAATTGCGGCGATTATACCGGCTGCCCATTCATGGGCCAGCCCGCACCCCCGCCCGGCGATCAGTAGCTGGCGGCAAGCCGCGTTGCAGGAACCCGCTAAAATAGCAGCAGGGATGCTGCATCCCCGGCAGGCGGCCGCCGCTTGCGGCCCGGAAGCACCCCGAACGTTCAGGAATCGAAGGACACGTCAGTGCCGCTCTACGAATATCGCTGTCAAAACTGCGGGCATCAGTTTGAGAAGATCCAGAGCTTCAGCGCCCCGGATGAAAAAGAATGCCCCCTCTGCCACGGATCCCTCGAACGCCTGATCTCCGCGCCCGCCATCCAGTTCAAGGGCTCCGGCTGGTACGTCAACGACTATGCGTCGAAGGCCAGTAAATCCATGAAAGCCTCGGCGGAGGGCAACGGCAAAGCCGCTGAATCCTCGGGCTCCGCGGATAAATCAGAGAAGCCGGCAACGACCGCTCCCTCCACTTCCCCGAGCAAATCGTCGGAGTCGTCTTCCTCGTCTTCGACGAGCAAAAGCGAGTAGGCCTCCCCAATCGCCCCTACTTCCTGTCACATCCAAAGCCTCAGAGAGGACACGCACAATGACCCAGCGTCTTGCCTATGCCAGCGTCGCTCCCGAAGCCATTCGCTTTTTCAGCCAGGCGGGTCAGTACCTTCGCACATCCACAACTCTGGAGCCTGAGGTGCTGCACCTGGTCTTTCTGCGGGCCTCTCAGATGAATGGCTGCGCCTTCTGCATTGCGATGCACTGGCGTGAGGCGAAAGAAGCTGGGATGGACGACGACCGGCTGCACGGGCTCGTTGCCTGGCGCGAGGCGCCCTGGTACTCCGATCGGGAACGCGCTGCCCTCGCCTGGACCGAGGCTGTTACCGACGTGATGCACAGCCACCTGCCCGACGATCTCTATGTCGAAGCCCGCACTGCCTTCAGTGAACGTGAACTGGTCGATCTGACCCTGGCTATCAACACCATCAACTCCTGGAACCGCTTCGCAATCGCTTTCCGGACTCCGCCTGAGTCGGCTGCCGGCGTTCTCGAAGCTCTCCGCGCCAGAACCCCGCACGCCGCGGCTAGCTGACCGCGCCCTGCTCCTCCAGCTGCATCGACAGTTCTTCCCACTCGCTGTTCAGTTCCGCCTGCCGATCCCGCAGCGCCGCCAGCACCTCCGTCAGCCGCTGTGTCTCCTCGGAACTTACGTAGACCGCCAGCGCCTGCTCTGTCTCCGCTACCCACCCGTCCACGCGCGGGATCTCCGCCTCCACCGCCGTCAGCCGCTCCTGCATCTGCCGCAGCTTGATCGGATTGACCCTCTTAAGCCCGTTCGGCGCCGGCGCCGGCTCGGCGCGTATCGGGATCACTGGCACGACAGGCTGCGCAACCGCCGCCGTCTCCGCCGCAAGAGCCGCAGCCCCACCCTGCTTACGCCACAGGTAATCCTCGTAGTTCCCCGGATAGACATGCAGGTGCGATCCGCGCGCTGAATCTTCAAGGCTCTTCTCCACCTCGAAAACCTTCTGCGCCAGCCCGTCGATGAAGTACCGGTCATGGGAGACAAAAATCACCGTGCCGTTGAACTTCCCGATTGCCTCCAGCAGCACATCCTTGGCCCGCAGATCGAGATGGTTCGTCGGTTCGTCCAGCAGCAGGAAGTTCGCCGGGCTCACCAGAATTCGAGCCAGCGCGTACCGGTTCCGCTCTCCGCCGCTCAGAACTCCTAACCGCTTAAAAACGTCGTCGCCGGAGAACAGAAAACATCCAAGCAGACTCCTCAAATCCTTCTCCGGAACCTTCGCCGCCGCGCGGCTGATGTCATCCAGCATCCGCGCATCCGGATCCAGCACCTTGTACTGATCCTGCGCGAAATACTCGGCCACTACGTTATGCCCCAGTTTCAGCGCGCCCTGCATCGGTGATTCCTGCCCCGAGAGAAGCCGGATCAGCGTGGATTTCCCCGCCCCGTTTACCCCCACCAGCGCAATCCGGTCGCCGCGCTCGATCGTGAAGTTCACATTCTCCAGTACGCGCTTCTCACCGTACTGCATCGACAGCCCGGATACATCGACCACCGTTCGCCCCGACGGCGGAGGTTGCGGAAACGAAAAGTGCGGAACCGGTTCTTCCAGCGGAATCTCGATCCGTTCGATCTTCTCCAGCTCCTTGATCCGGCTTTGCACCTGCTTTGCCTTCGTCGCCTGATAGCGAAAGCGGCTGATAAACACCTCGAGGTGCTCGATGCGCTCGCGCTGGTTCTTATACGCAGCATCCAGCTGCGCCCGCCGCTCCGCCTTCTGCGTCAGGTACTTCTCGTAGTTCCCGTGGTAAACGTGCAGGCTTTTGTTCCAGATCTCGATAATCTTGTTCACCGTCACGTCGAGAAAATACCGGTCGTGCGAGATCAGGATGTAGCCGTTCGGCCAGGTGATCAGATAGTTTTCGAGCCAGTTGCGCGTCTCCAGATCCAGGTGGTTGGTCGGCTCGTCCAGCAGCAGCAGGTCCGGCTTCTGCAGCAGCAGCTTCGCGAGCGCCACGCGCATCTGCCACCCACCGGAAAACTCCTCGGTCCGGCGCGTCCAGTCCTCTTTGGCAAAACCCAGGCCCGTGAGCACCGTGCCCACCTGCGCGTCCAGAGCGTAAACATCGTGGTGCCGCAGCCGGCCCTCGACATGGCTGTACCGGTCCGCAACCGATTCGTACTCAGGGCTCTCAGGATCCAGCTCTGCCAGTTGATGCGCCAGCTGCTCGAACTCCTGCTCCATCGCCCGCAGCTCATCAAAGACGCTCAGGCACTCCTCAAAGACGGTCCTGCCCGACAGCGCCAGGCCATCCTGAGGCAGGTAGCCGATCGTCATCCCCTTCATCCGCTGGACCGATCCGTAATCGAGCCCATCCATTCCGCCAAGGATCTTCATCAGCGTGGATTTGCCCGTCCCGTTCGCGCCCACCAGCGCCGTCTTCTCGTTGGGCGTGATCAGCCAGTCTGCGTTTTCAAAAAGAAGCCGGGGACCAAAGCGCTTGCCCGCGCCGGAAAGCTGCAGCATGCCTTCATTTTATCGGAGCCGCTCCCAGTTCCCATCCTTCAACGGCCGCTACCGGCAGGCACCGCCGATCTGACTCGAAAGTTCTCTAAACCCTAAAAGAAAATCGATTTTGCATTTGCTCTTCCGCCCCCGCACGACTACTCTGATCGACGCAGGATTCATTCTCATGACCAAGTCGTCTGCCGTCGCCACTCCTGGGCGCAATGCGTCCCCGGCCTACAGGAATCCCAGCCTGCCCTCAGCCCGCCGCGCCAAAGATCTCCTCTCCCGCATGACCCTCGAAGAAAAAGCCGCCCAGATGCTCTGCGTCTGGCAGGAGAAGACGCAAAAACTTGTCAACGAGAAAGGCGAGTTCGACGAGGCGAAGGCGAAGAAAGCCTTCCGCGATCGCCGCGGCCTCGGCCAGGTCGGCCGCCCCTCCGACGCTGGCGGTGGCCGCAATGCGCGTCAGATGGCCGATCTCACCAACGCCATCCAGAAGTTCTTCCTGGAGAATTCGCGCCTCGGCATCCCCGTTATCTTTCACGAGGAATGCCTCCACGGTCATGCCGCGCCCGATGGCACCAGCTTCCCTCAGCCCATCGCGCTCGGCGCCTCCTTCAATCCGGAGCTGGTCGAATCCCTCTTCACCATGACCGCGCTCGAAGCTCGCCTTCGCGGTGCACACCACGCCCTGACGCCCGTGGTCGATGTCGCCCGTGAGCCCCGTTGGGGCCGCGTCGAAGAAACCTACGGCGAAGATCCCTACCTCGTCTCCCGCCTCGGCATTGCCGCCGTCCGCGGCTTCCAGGGCGATCGCAATTTTCGCGACAAGCGCCACCTCCTCGCCACTCTCAAGCACTTTGTCGGCCACGGCCAACCCGAATCGGGCATGAACTGCGCCCCCGCCAACGTCTCCGAGCGCGTCCTGCGCGAGACGTTTCTCTACACCTTCAAGGAAGCCCTCCGCGAGGCCGGCGCGGTTACGGTCATGGCCTCCTACAACGAAATCGATGGCGTCCCCTCGCACGCCAACAAGTGGCTCCTCCGCGACGTCCTCCGCAAGGAAATGAATTTCAAAGGCTTCATCGTCTCCGACTATTACGCCATCTGGGAACTCGGCTATCGTCCCGACACGCACGGCCATTTCGTCGCGAAAGACAAAAAGGAATCAGCCGTTCTCGCCGTCAACGCAGGCGTCAACATCGAGCTGCCCGATCCCGACTGCTATCTGCATCTCGTCGAACTGGTGAAGAAAGGCGTGCTCAAAGAATCCCAGCTCGATGAACTGGTCGCGCCCATGCTTTTCTGGAAGTTTGAAATGGGCCTGTTCGACGATCCCTGCGTCGACCCCACCGAAGCCGAGCGGGTCGTCGGCTGTCAGGATCACCGCCAGCTCGCCCTGAAAGCCGCCCACGAGTCCATCACCCTTCTCAAGAACGATAACAACGTCGCCCCGCTCGATCTCTCAAAGATCAGGACCATCGCTGTGATCGGCCCCAATGCGGATCGCACCCTGCTCGGCGGCTACAGCGGCATTCCCAGGCACGAGGTTACGGTTCTCGAAGGCATCCTGGCGAAGATCGGCAAGCGCGTCAAAGTCCTGTACAGCGAAGGCTGCAAAATCACCATTGGCGGCAACTGGAATCAGGATCCCGTCGTGCCCAGCGATCCCGAAGAAGACCGCTGTCAGATCAAAGAAGCGATTCAGGTCGCAAAGAAAGCCGACGTCATCGTTCTCGCCATCGGCGGCAACGAGCAGACCTCCCGCGAGGCCTGGAACCTGCAGCACATGGGCGACCGCACCAGCCTCGACCTCATCGGCCGCCAGAACGAGCTCATCGACGCCATGGTTGCTCTCGGCAAGCCCGTCATCGCTTTCCTCTTCAACGGGCGTCCCCTTGCGGCCAATAACCTTTTCGAGAAAGTCCCCGTGGTCTACGAGTGCTTCTACCTGGGCCAGGAAACCGGCCATGCCGTCGCCGATGTCCTGTTTGGCGACGTCAACCCCAGCGGCAAACTGCCCATCTCCTTCCCGCGATCTGCCGGCCACCTGCCGGTCTTCTACAACTACAAGCCCTCGGCGCGGCGTGGCTATCTCTTTGACGACGTCTCGCCGCTCTTTCCCTTCGGCTACGGCCTGAGCTACACCACATTTGAGCTGAAGAACCCGCGGCTCACAAAGAAGAAGATCACCACCAAAGGCGCAACCAAGGTCCAGGTGGACGTCACGAACACCGGCAAGCGCGCCGGCTCCGAGGTCGTGCAGCTTTATATCCGCGACCTCGTGAGTTCCGTCACGCGCCCGGTCAAGGAACTCAGGGGTTTCAAGAAGGTCTACCTCGAGCCCGGTTCAACCGCCGCCGTCGCCCTCGACATCACACCCGACTCCCTTTCGTTCTACGACATCAACATGAAATACACCGTCGAACCCGGCGACTTCGAGATCATGATCGGCACTTCTTCGCGCGATGAAGACCTGAAGAAACTCATCCTGCACGTCGCGAAATAACCGCGATTCCCGGCGGCACGGAAAGCAAAAGGCGGTTATGGAACAAAAGCTCTCGTTCAAAGAAAAGGTTGGCTACGGCCTCGGCGACATGGCCGCCAATTTCATCTTTCAGGCCCTGCTCGCTTTGCAGCTGAGCTACTACACCGACACCTTCGGCCTCAGCGCCGCCCAGGCGGGCACGCTCTTCCTCGTCGTCGGACTCATCGCCGCCGCCTTCAACCCCGTGATGGGGATCATCGCCGACCGCACGAATACCCGCTGGGGTAAGTTTCGCCCCTGGCTTCTCTGGACCGCCGTCCCCTTTGGCATCATCGGCGTTCTCACCTTCACTGCGCCCCACCTCAGTCTCTCCGGCAAGCTCATCTACGCCTGGACCACCTACCTGCTGCTGCGCCTTATCTACGCCGTCAACAACGTTCCCTACGCCTCGCTCACCGGCGTCCTCACCGGCGATCCCGACGAGCGCACCAGCATCGCCTCCTACCGCCAGGTCTTCGCCAACTCCGCCGGCTTCATTGTGCAGAGCCTGGCTATCCCCATGGTCGTCTTCTTTGGCCATGGCAACGACGCGCGCGGCTACCAGATCACCATGGGCCTGCTGTCGATTCTCAGCGTCATCTTCTTCATCGTCGCGTTTTTCTCCACAAAGGAGAGGATCCAGCCCAACCCGCAGCAACAGACCTCGCTCACCCAGGACCTGAAAGACCTCTTCAGCAATCGTCCCTGGGTTGTCCTCTTCCTCGTAACCACCTTCTACTTTGCCGCCATCGCCATGCGCGGCAGCGTCATGCTTCCCTACTTCAAATATGTAGCCGGTAACGAAAAACTCTTCAGCTGGTTCAATGGATTCGGCCTCGCAGCGCTCATCGCCGGCGTTACGGTATCCACGGCGCTCACCGTCCGCATGGGTAAGCGCCCATTGTTCATACTCAGCATGACGCTCTGCGGCCTGTTCAACCTGGCTGTGCTCTTCCTTCCTGCTACGGCCACGGTTCCCATCATCGTCGCTGAGGTCCTGCGCCAGTTCTGCTACGGCACCTCCGGTCCCCTCATCTGGGCCATGATGGGCGACGTCGCCGATTACGGCGAATGGAAAACCGGCCGCCGCGCCACCGGCACCGTCACCGCAGCCGTGGTCTTTGCCCTCTGGGTGGGGCTCGCCATCGGCGGCGCTGTCGCCGGATGGCTCTTCTCCTTCTATGGATACGTGTCCAATGCCGCGCAGACCGCGCGCTCGCTGCAGGGCATCCGTCTCACCGCGGGCCTCTGGTCCGGCCTCTTCTTCTTTGCCACCGCCGCGGTTCTGTTCTTCTATCCCATCTCGCGCCGGATCAACAAAACCATCTCCGACGAGCTGGCCGGGCGGCGCCTGACCTTTGGCGCAATGCCCGCTTCGCCGATTCACGAGGCAAAGGGAAATTAGTCACAGGAGCGGCGCAGCATTCCGAGCACAGGGGATACGCCCGTCAGGAGTTCGTCTTCACTTCCGTCTTCAACCGCGCCAATACCTCTTCAAGTGCCGCTTCCCACGACGGAAGTTCAATACCGAACCGCTCCTTCAGCCGCGCGTTGGATAATACGGAATTCCGAGGCCGTTGAGCGGGCGTCGGGTAATCGCTGGAGGCAATGGGCTTTACTTCTGGACGCTTTCCATCAGGCAGATCACCGGCTCTCTCGAAAATCGCCTCCGCAAAGCCGCACCAGCTTGTCGATCCTGCGCACGTCATGTGATAGAGACCCGCCCACGATGCTGGGCTGCCAAACCGTCTTTCGCTGATCCCCTCCACAATCGCCCGCGTCGCATTTGCCAAAGCGATCGACGTTGTCGGCGCCCCAATCTGATCGTCCACTACGTTCAGGGATTCGCGTTCGCCGGCCAAACGCAGCATGGTCAGTAGAAAATTCCTCCCGTGCGGCCCGTACACCCAGCTCGTCCGAAAAGTCAGAAACGGCGCGCCCGCCTGCCGGATCGACTCTTCCCCCGCTAACTTGCTCGCGCCATAGACGCTCAGCGGTCGAGCGGGATCGTCCTCTGCCCACGCCTCCTGCTTCGTTCCGTCGAATACGTAATCGGTAGAGTAATGCACCAGAAGCGCCCCCTTCCGGCGGGCCTCCTCCGCCAGCACGCGTGGAGCTTCGGCGTTGATGGCCATCGCCAGATCCGGCTCCGACTCTGCCCGGTCCACCGCCGTATACGCGGCGGCATTCAAAATCACGCTCGGCTTTACCTGCTGCACCAGCTCCCGAATCTGCTCCGGCACGGCGAGATCCACACTTTCGCGATCAACGGCAATAATCGTGCCAAAGTCCGCAAAACTGCGCTGCAGTTCCACTCCCACCTGGCCGGCCGCGCCCACGATCAGGATCCGGTGCTCACCGCTCACGGGAACACCTCAGCATTGCGCAGGAGCGAGCCCTCCGAGTCCCTGCCGGAAACAATCGCGCTCTTCGCATCCACTGGCCAGGGGATGCCGAGGTCCGGATCGTTCCAGCGTATGGTGCGCTCAGCGGCTGGAGAGTAATACTCCGTCACTTTGTAGGAAAAACCGACAGTCTCCGCCAGTGCCAGAAATCCGTGCCCAAAGCCTGGCGGAATCCATAGCATCCCCCCGTTTTCTTCCGAAAGCTCAATCGCCACATGTTGCCCAAAATTCGGCGAGCTCCGTCGCAGATCCACCGCGACATCCAGCACAGATCCATAGACCACCCGCACCAGTTTTCCCTGCGGCTGTGTGATCTGGTAATGCATGCCGCGCAAAACATTTTTCTTCGATATCGAGAAATTGTCCTGCACCCAGGTCGTCGGCAGCCCGGCGTTCTCCACGGTCCGCAGATTCCACGTCTCGAGGAAGGCGCCCCGGCTGTCCCGGTGGATCGCAGGGACCAGCAACAAAACCCCGGGAAGTCCGGTTTCCTCAATCTTCATCACAGGCTCTCTGCGGCAAAGTAGGGCTCGCGCAGCAACCCCAGCAGATATTGCCCGTATCCGCTCTTGCGCACAGGCTCCGCCAGCTTCTCAAGTTGCTCCGCGGTAATGTAGCCCAGCCGGTAGGCAATCTCCTCCGGACAGGCAATCTTCAGTCCCTGCCGCCGCTCCACCGTCTGGATGAACAATCCGGCCTCAAACAGCGAATCGTGGGTTCCCGTATCCAGCCAGGCCATCCCTCGGCTCATGATCTGCACATTCAGCGTCCCCGCCTCCAGATAAAGGCGGTTCAGGTCTGTGATCTCCAGTTCTCCCCGCACCGACGGCTTCAGAGAGGCTGCCAGTTCCACCACCTGATTGTCGTAGAAGTACAGCCCCGTCACGGCATAGCGTGAGCGCGGCGCCTTCGGCTTTTCCTCCAGGCTGATCGCCCGCCCGCCGCTGTCGAATTCCACTACGCCATACCGCTCCGGATCGTGCACAGGATATGCAAAGACAGTCGCGCCCTTCTCCAGCTGAGCAGCCCTCTGCAACTGCTTCGAGAACGACTGCCCGTAGAAGATGTTATCCCCGAGGACCAGCGAGCACGCATCCTGCCCGATGAACTCCCGCCCGATCAGAAATGCCTGCGCCAGTCCGTCAGGACTGGGCTGCACCGCATACGAGATGTTGATCCCCCAGCCGTGCCCGTCTCCCAGCAATTCGCCGAATCGCGCCGTATCCTGCGGCGTCGAAATAATCAGAATGTCCCGCAGGCCCGACAGCATCAGCGTGCTCAGCGGGTAATAGATCATCGGCTTGTCATACACCGGCAGCAGCTGCTTTGAAACTACATGCGTCACCGGATAGAGCCGCGTCCCCGATCCCCCCGCGAGAATGATGCCCTTCATTGCGTCAGCCGCTCCCCATAGTTCTGCTCGATCCACTGCAGATAGGCGCCGGTACGCACATTCTCCACCCAGTCCAGGTGATCCAGATACCAGCGAACCGTCCGCCGCAGCCCGCTCTCGAACCGCTCTGCCGGCTGCCAGCCCAGCTCCTGCGTGATCTTCGTTGCGTCAATGGCGTACCGCCGGTCATGTCCCGGCCGATCCTTCACATACGTGATCAAATTCCTGCGCGATCCCGGCTTGCCGTCCCCGCTCATCTCGTCCACCAGATCGCAGATCGTGTGCACCACATCCAGATTCTTCTTTTCGCTGTTGCCGCCGATGTTGTAGGTCTCGCCTACACGGCCCCGATCCAGCACGGTTCGAATCGCCGTGCAGTGATCCTCCACAAACAGCCAGTCCCGCACATTGGCTCCATCCCCGTACACCGGCAGAGGCTTGCCCTCCAGCGCATTCAGGATCATCAGAGGAATCAGCTTCTCCGGAAACTGATATGGCCCATAGTTGTTGGAGCAGTTCGTCGTCAGCACCGGCAGCCCAAAAGTGTGGTGATACGCCCGCACCAGATGATCCGACGCCGCCTTCGACGCCGCATACGGGCTGTTCGGCGCATACGAAGTTGTCTCTGAAAACGCCGGATCGCTCGGCCCCAGTGAGCCGTACACCTCATCGGTGGAGACGTGCAGGAACCGGAATGCCCGTTTCTCCGACTCCTCCAGCCCCGACCAGTAGCTCTTCGTTTGCTCCAGCAGCCGGAACGTCCCCTCCACATTCGTCCGGATGAACGCGTCCGGCGCCACGATCGACCGGTCCACATGACTTTCTGCCGCAAAATGGACAAGCGCCCGCGGCCGATGCTCGCGCAACAGTGTGCCGATTAGCTCGGCGTCGCAAATGTCCCCGTGCACCAGAATGTGCCGCTTATCACTCTGGATCGAATCCAGATTCCTGGGGTTGCCGGCATAAGTCAGGCGGTCGAGATTCACCACCGGTGAGCCGACATGCTCCAACCACTGAAGGGCGAAGTTTGACCCGATAAAACCCGCCCCTCCGGTTACCAAAATTGTGTCATTCATGCGCAGGATTCGCTCACCTGGAAGGCTTCGCCCATCATAAACGGTTGGCATTGCTCGGCTGCGCCCTTTGACGAGTAAGCCATGCCAGCCGCGCCGATGGGACAACGCGGATGTGAAAGTATTAGCTGCCCCTCATCCTATCCCGCCCTTACCCTTCCGAACAGCCGATCCGGCACAATCTTCCATTCACGAAAGAATCATGAAAGTACTTCCAATGGGGCATTGTTCAAAACCCCGGCCCATCTGGTAAAACCAAAGCGCGGGTGTAGTTTAATGGCAGAATCGAAGCCCTCCAGGCTTCGGGTAGGGGTTCGACTCCCTTCGCCCGCTCCACCTTCCGGGTTAGCCCTCCTTTCCGGGACCCCGGCCTCTACACCGTAGGGCAACAGCCTGGCCGCCGGCGCACACAGGTCCACCCCCGGGACCGATGCCGGACAATGGACCCCTGGACCATGTCAACTGCATCCGCTCCGGCCGATGACCGCTCCCTTCCTGGAATAAAGAAGGATGCGCGGTCGGGCGATCGCGTCCCGGTCCTCGACGGAATTCGCGGCATCGCCATCCTCCTCGTCATGTTCTTCCACTTCTGGGAGAACGGCACCACCCGCATCGGACCTCCCCTCTGGCAACATCTCTACGCCTATGTCGCCGGCATGGGCTGGACCGGAGTCGATCTCTTTTTCGTTCTCTCCGGTTTTCTGATTACCGGCATCCTCTACGACTCACGGAACAACCCTCACTATTTCCGCGTCTTCTACGGCCGAAGAACGGTCCGCATCTTTCCCCTCTATTACGCCGCCCTCATCTTCTTCTTCGTCATGGTCCCCTTCCTGCTGGCGCATATTCATCACGGCGTCTCCGCAGCCATGCGCGACAGCATCCACACCAGTCCCGTCGCAAAGATCTTTGCCTGGACCTACCTCATCAACTGGTACGAGGGATTCCGTGGATGGGACGCCATCCCTCACCCCATCCAGCATTTCTGGTCCCTCGCCATCGAAGAGCAGTTTTACCTCGGCTGGCCATTTCTGGTCCTCAGACTGCCGCGCCGTCGCCTCATCGCGGTCTGCTTCGGCATCATGGCGGCGGCCTGCGTGCTCCGGGGCGTCTTCCTTGAGATTCACCTTCCCATCGCCTCTTACACCTGGACGATTTGTCGTGCGGACTCCCTCGCCGTGGGCGCGCTCGTCGCTCTCTCTTTCCGCGATCCCCGCGACTGGGAACTCCTTTTGAAGTGGGCGCGGCGGCTCGTCCTCCCCGCCCTTTGCGGCCTCATCCTCGTGCGGGCTCTCAATCCAGACTGCCTCGCCGGCCCCGGCGACGCTCCCAGCCTCTCCATGGATACCCTCGCCATCAGCTTCAATGGCATCTTCTTCGCCTCCTGCATCGCTCTGGCCATGGGCACACCCACCGGCAGTCGAACTCGTCGCATCGTCGGAACCCCCTTCCTGCGCTTCTTTGGCAAGTACAGCTACTGCCTCTATGTCTGTCACCTGCCCATCATTGCCGTGCTGGCCAAGGCAGGATTCAGCAGCGATCGACTCGCCCATCGGCTGCATACGAATGAATTCGTCGGGGTCCTCGCCATCAATGCCATTGGCTTTGCCGCCTCGCTCGCCGTCGCCCTGGCAAGCTGGCATCTGTATGAGAAGCAGTGGTTGAAACTGAAGAACCTTCCCGCGCTCCGGAGCAGGAATGCGCTGCCTGCCCAGGCTCCGGTCACCTCCTGACCGGAGCCATCCACCCTTTCTCAGAATTCTGTTCCCGATTTGTCTTGCCGCCCCGCACCGGCGTATCGTCGATAAGTGTTCGGGTGGCATCCTCTGCTCGCGGGAGGAGCCGCACTGGAGACATCATGAGCATGACGCAGTTCCGCACCAGCGATCCATTGGCCGACCGGCAGGTTCCAGTCACCTTCCAGACACTACAGGTAATGAAGCAGACGGGACGCCCCATTTCGGCGCTCACCGCCTACGACTATGCCACCGCGCGCCTGGTTGACGAGGCCGGCATCGACCTCATCCTCGTCGGCGACTCGCTCGCCCAGGTCGTCCTCGGCTACGAGAACACTCTGCCCGTCACCGTGGAGGAGATGCTCCACCACACCCGCGCTGTCCGTCGCGCCGTCCGCCACGCCATCGTCGCCGCCGACATGCCCTGGGGCTCATACCACCTCGACCTGACCCAGGGCGTCTCCAACGCCGTCCGCTTTGTGAAAGAAGCGGGGGCCCAGGCGGTCAAGATCGAAGGCGGCGCCAGTCGTGCCGAGCTCGTCGAGCGCCTCACTTCCGCGGAGATCCCCGTCATCGGCCACCTCGGCCTCACTCCCCAATCCGTCCACAAAATGGGCGGCTACAAGGTTCAGGGCAAATCGATTGCCGCTATCAGCACCCTGCTCCACGACGCGCACACGCTCGAAGCGGCCGGAGCGGTCCTGCTGGTCCTCGAGGGTGTGCCCCGCGAAGTCGCAGCCCGCATCACCGCAGAGGTTGGCATCCCCACCCTCGGCATCGGCGCCGGTCCCGACTGCGATGGCCAGATCCTCGTCTTCCACGACCTCGTCAATCTCAGCTTCACCTCTCCCGCAAAATTCGTCCGCCAGTATGGCGACGCGGCAGCGCTCTTTCGCTCCGCGATTGAAGGCTACCGCCAGGACGTAGAGGAACGCGCCTTCCCCAATGACGCAGAGAGCTACCACCTCCCCAGGGACGTCGCTGCAGCCCTTGAAACCGGCGAACTCCGCCACAAAGCCTGACACTGACTGTACCCCGATGCAATCCGAATGAAGATTGTTCGCACCATCGCTGAAGTGCGCGCCGCGGTTACAGAACTCCGCCGCCAGGGCCGCTCCCTGGGCCTTGTGCCCACCATGGGCGCCCTCCACGACGGACATATCTCCCTGGTGCGCGCCGCGAAGGCCGCCTGCGATGTGGCCGCCGTCACCCTCTTCGTCAATCCCACGCAGTTCGCCCCCAACGAGGACTTCTCCAAATATCCCCGCACTTTCGAAGCCGATTGCCGCCTTCTCGAAGCCGAGAATGTTGACCTGCTCTTCGCTCCCGATGCCGCCGAAATGTACCCCCCTGGCGCAAACTCATGGGTCGAGGTTGAAGGAATCCAGGACCGCCTCGACGGCCAGTCGCGCCCCCGCCATTTCCGCGGCGTCGCCACCATCGTCGCCAAGCTGTTTCACCTTTTCGCACCGGACAAAGCCTTCTTCGGCCAGAAAGATGCCGCTCAGGTTGCAGTCCTGCGGCGCATGGTCCGCGACCTCCATTTCAACCTCGATCTGGTCGTATGCCCCATCGTCCGTGAGACGGACGGTCTCGCCATGAGTTCCCGCAACCGCTATCTTTCTCCCGAAGATCGCCGCCACGCCCTCGTCCTCAGCCGCGCTCTCCGTGCCGTCGAAGCCCAGGTCCATTCCGGCGAAAGAGACACCGCTCCCCTCATCGAGGCTGGCCTGCGTACCCTCTCCGAAGAGCCGTTAGTCCGCGTGGATTATTTCCGCATCGTCGACCCCGACACGCTCGAAGATCGGCCGCACGTCCGCGACGGCGCACTCGTGGCCGTCGCCGCGTTCGTCGGCCCCGCACGACTCATCGATAATTTGCTGATTTCCCCGCTCTGATCGCCTACTGCGCGGAGGGCCCGCCCGCCGGCGGCTCAGGATGGTCGTGGTGCTCTTCCGGCGGAGGCACAAAGTGCTCCGGCATCTGGTGCCCTCGATGGCAGGTCCCGCACGTCACGTGCTTGTCCTCCGGCATCGCATCCGGGTCGTTGACCTTCGCGACGTAGTCCTTGTTGATCGTCGCCGTCATGCGGATCATCAGCCGCGCCGTGGCCTTATCCTGCTTCGCGTCCGAAGGAAAATCCAGCTTATGGGTCTGCGGATTCATCGCGTGGCAGAAGCCGCACTTCACCCCCAGCGCGCCGGCATAGCCGCGCATGATCTGGCGCAGCTCCTCGGGAGCGGTGTCCTTCGGCAGAACTTTCAGGTTGACCGGTTTTGACAGCGGGCGGTGCGCCTGGCTACCCGCGGCAGACGCGGCACTCGCTTCCTGAGCGATCGCTGCCGAGGAAACAGACTGCGCGGCAAGGGCGAGAACAAGAACTCCGGCAAACAACAAACGGCTCGGCATGGATAGGGATTCCTGAAGGATTGTGGGTGTGTGCTGCTGCAATTACCGAGCCCAAAATAAAATTCTCTCCATCGGACGCTCCAGATACGGTTCAAGTTTCACCATGACAAAGAATTCATTCAGAGAGCGATCTGTCCCTCAGCCCGACACGAAGCGATTCCCGGTCAGCGCGAATCGCAGCGGGAGATCCGCCGCTTTGCGAATGCCAACCCGCGGCAGCACATCGATTTCCCCTGCATCGAATCCGTCGTCCTCCACGTGCAGACCCGAGTGGCGATCCGTGACATCCACGCCGTTATGCATGTCGCGGGTAATGCCCAGCGCCTGGCACAGTCGCCCCGGCCCCGACGCCAGCAGACGTGGATTTGACCCCGGTTCCACGCCCCGCAGGCGCGCCATCGTGGCCTGTCCTTCCAGCGGCTCCAGCGCGCGCAACAGCAACGAGCCTGCCTGCCCTTCCGGCTCGCAGCTGATGTTCAGGCAATAGTGCATGCCGTAAATGAAGTACACATAGGCAAATCCGGGCGGCCCGAAAAGCACCGCGTTGCGCCGGGTTTTGCCCGCGAATGCGTGCGCTGCCTCGTCGTCCAGGCCGCAATAAGCCTCGACCTCAACAATCCGGCCGCTCAGCCATTCGCCCTCGCAGCGCCGCACCAGCACCTTGCCCAGCAGAGCGCGTGCCACCTGGTCCGGAGGCCCAAGATAAAAAGGACGGGGAACCACAGGCGATCGGAGCATTTATTTTGACGACATCTCCTTCAACGACGCCAGTACCTCCTCAGCATGTCCGTCCGGCTTCACCTTCGGAAAGATCTTCAGCAGGCGCTGGTCCGGCCCGATCAGAAACGTCGTGCGCTCGATGCCGATGACCTTCTTCCCGTACATATTCTTTTCCTTCAGAACACCAAACTGATTGCAAACCGTTTCGTCTACATCAGCAAGGAGGGTGTACGGCAGGTTGTACTTCTCCCGAAACTTCTTCTGCGCCTTGGGGGTGTCGCGCGAAATGCCCAGCACCACAGCGCCGGTGCTCAGAATCTTTTCGAACTGATCGCGAAAGCCGCAGGCCTCGATCGTGCACCCCGGCGTATCCGCCTTCGGGTAGAAAAACAACACCACGGGCTTGCCTGCAAAATCCTTTAAATGAATGGTATGCTCCCCTTCATCCTGAAGAGCAAAATCGGCGATTTTGTCGTTGATCTGCATTTGTCCCTCATAAGAGAGATGCGTTTCCGATTGTTCTCCGCATCATTATGATTGTTTCGTAGCAGTGAGGATTATGTCACGGGTTCGTTGCAGCAGGATTGCAGTCGCGTTGTGCGCCATGGCGGCCGTCGGCGGGGCTCTTTCGGCCCGAGCGCAGTATCCTGGCCGCGTCGACACCGGCACGGCTGCTGCTGGCACCCACCTCCGCGCCACAGCCGTCCTGGAATACACCGGCGATCTCACCCACATGAAAGCCAGCCGCCTCATCCCCCTCGCCGTGTGGGACGGCTTCCGGTTCCAGCCCGCAGCCCTCTACCTGGCTCAGCCCGCCCCCCTGGCCGTGCTTTCCGGCACCCAATATGAACTGCAGGTCGCCGGCCGCCCGAAAGGCTTCTTCGATGTCACGAACTCCGAGAGCCTGGCCGGTCTGTGGATCGGCGTGGGAGGCTACCAGGCACCGCAGGTGCTCAAGGCGAAGCTGCAGCCGGCGAAGGTCATGCCCTACGCCGTCGGTGCCGTTGACCCGGACAAACCGCACTTCGCCCATCGTCCGGCCGACGAGCCGCAGCAGACACAGAAGACCGGCAGCGCGCCCCCTGTCGATCCCGACCGCCCGACACTGCATGAACGCCCGAAAAGCAGCGACACGTCGGACTCCGGCAGCGCCACCGAGGATTCCGATCCCGACCGGCCTACCTTCCACCGCCGCACCGACACGACGACGGACTCCGCTGCCAGCAACACCCAGCCACCGATCGATCCGAATCGGCCGCGGCTGGGATACATCGCTCCACAGGAGCAGGAGAAACTGGACAGGCCCGATGCCCTCGCCGGCCTGCCGGCGGAGATGGATCAAATCGTCGGCATTTCCGATGCGAAGACTACCGATTCAGAATCCTGGACTTTCAGTTGGTCGAATCCAGACGACGCTGCCACAATGAAAGCCGATCTGGAAGCCGTAGCCGAACAGGCTCTCGCACCGCCCCCGTCCATCCCCGCGAAGACCGGAACGTCGCGCCACAGCGCTCACGCGAAGAGGCCGGTTGCGCCTCAGGCGCCCATGCTCACCGACGAGGAATTCAAGGTCTACAGCCTGAGCTTTGGTGGCGGTGCCGCCATGGTTCTCTCCGCCCGCACCACATCCACTCCTGTGAAATACGTCACCATCATCGCCCAGCCTGATTTCTACGGGAAAGCGCAGATTCTCCTGAAGCATGTAACCAGCGACGGCGATCTGGACGTCTCCCCCCGGATGCGCCTCGTCGACGCGATCGACCCGCGCGGCGACGGCCGTGCCGATCTCCTCTTCGAGCTTCGGGGCCGTACCTTCCGCCAGTTTGCCCTCTACGGCATCGCAGGCGGCCAGGCCACCCAGGACTTCGTTACCCAGCCCGCCGCGTACTGATCGATCACAGCTTCGGGAGTTGGCTGGTGTTCCACCCGCCGCCCAGAGCGCGAATCAGCTGCACGCTCGCCACAAACTGCCGAGCGGCAATGTCGGCCTGGGTCCGTTCGTTAGTGAGCTGCGCGGTCTGCGCCGTCAGCACTTCCAGATACGTCGTCACTCCGCCTTTGTAGCGATTCGTGCTGATCCGCAGACTGCGCTGGGCGGCTTCCACCGCTGCCTGCTCCGTCACCGATTCCTGGCTCAGGATGCGCAGCGCCGCAAGATTGTCTTCCACATCCTGGAACGCCCCGAGCACGGTCTGCCGATAGTTGGCCACCTGCTGCTCGTAAGCGTCGCGCGCCTGCCGGGTAATGGCGTGGCGCCGGCCCGCATCGAACAGCAGTTCCACCGCCGATGCCCCCAGCGACCACATCTCGCTGGGGCCCTGAATCCAGGTGCCCGCATTGCCGCTCAGAAATCCCCCCGTCCCCGTCAGCGACACCGTGGGATAATACGCGGCGATGGCGACGCCTATCTGCGCATTGGCGGCGTCCACCTGCCGTTCCGCGGCCGCGATATCCGGACGCCGTTCCAGCATCTGCGAAGGAATACCGACGGGGACTTCCGGCAGGTGACTGCCCAGCGGCATCGCCGGCAGACTGAACACCGAAGCCGGCACGCCAATCAGCGTAGCGATTGCGTGCTCGTACTGCGCGCGCGCCACCGTCACGTCGATGTCCTGGGCGCGTGTCGTCTCCAGCTGCGTCTGCGCCAAAGCCACATCCGACTCGGTAGCCACGCCCCCCTTAAACCGAATTTGTGTCAGCTGCAGATACGATTCGAACGCCTGGACGCTGTTGTCGAGCAACTCCTTCTGCGAATCGAGCCCGCGCATCTGGAAGTAATCCGAAGCCAGCTCGGCCCGGAGGCTCAGTTCCACATTCGCCAGCAGCGCTGCGGAAGCCTGCGCATTGGCCCGCGTCGCTTCCACCGTCCGGCGCACCTGACCCCACAGGTCCGGCTCCCACTGCGCCTGTCCGGCAATGCTGAATGTGTTGTATTGCTCCGTGGAAACACCCGCCACGGTGTTCCCCGCGTTCACCGAATTGCGATTGCGCGCGATCGACGGTCCCGCGGAAAGCGTCGGATAGTACTGCGAACGTGCGATCGCAACCTGTTCCCGCGCCTGCAGGTACTGTTCCATGGCCGCCCGCAGCGTCTGATTCGAAACCGCGATCTTGCCTTCCAGCTCATTCAGCTTCGGATCGCCATACATCTCCCACCATGGCTCGCGCAAAACACCGTCGCTCGGCTCCGTCTGTTTCCAGCTCCCGTTCGGCGGATTCGGCGGCGGTGCCGCGTTCTCCTTCCAGTTCGGGGCGCTCGGCGCAGGCGGCCGGTGATAATTCGGCCCCACCGTGCATCCGGCCAGCAGCAGCAGTATCGCCGATGCCGCCAACCCTGTCGGAAAACTACGCCTCATCGGCCGCCGCCCTCCGGGCCGTGTCCACCCTCTTCCTCCGGAGCGCCGGGAATCCCACCCCCCCGATTGGGTTGCACCACTCGCACCGTCTCCCCATCCACGATCGAGTCGGGAGGACTCTGCACCACCAGATCGTCCGGCTGCAGTCCTTCGGTTACCTGCACCACCTTCCCATCGTTCTGCCCGATGGTGATCGGCACCAGCTTCGCTTTGTTGCCATTCACCACCGTCACTACGCGCAGGCCTTCCTGGCGGAACAGCAGCGTGGAAACAGGCAGGATGAGCGTCTGCTTCACCACCTTCACGCCGAAATGGACCTCTGTGTAGGCTCCCGGCACCAGCGGACCGTTCGAATTTGGCACGTCCACTTCCACCAGCAGGGTCCGCGAAGTGGGATCGATGGCTCGTGCCGTCCTCACTACGTTGCCGTGGAACTCGCGGCCGGGAAATTCGCTGAGTGTCAAATAAGCAGGAGTCCCTGGCCCGCAGTTTTGCGAGTCTGCCTGGGGCACATTCACATACACGCGCATGATGTGCTCG
The DNA here is from genome assembly GCA_035656855.1 of Acidobacteriaceae bacterium. Classification (GTDB taxonomy): domain Bacteria; phylum Acidobacteriota; class Terriglobia; order Terriglobales; family Acidobacteriaceae; genus Palsa-343. Next base: position 88,666 of record DASRRO010000127.1, read on the forward strand.
TCGTCCATGTGGAACATCTCACGGCCCGACGATCCCGCCCCCGCATTGATCAGAGTGCCGATGTCCACGTCGCGTGCCGTGAGCACCCCGCTGAACGGCGCGTAGATCTTCTCGAATCCCACCATTTGCTCCAGGCGATCCACATTCGCCTGCGCGGACTTCACCTGCGTGTTCGTGGAAGCCTGTTGTGTCACGAAATTTTCCGTGTCCTGCTTGGCGACCGCATTCTGAGCCAGCAGGTCCGTGTACCGCTGCGCTTGTTGCTTGGCATATCCGGCGGTTGCCTGCGCGGTCAGCAGCTCCGCTTTCGCCTGCGCCAGTTGCTGGTCCACTTCCGGGCTGGCGATCGTCGCCAGCAATTGCCCCTTCCGCACGTGCGTGCCGATATCGAAATACCACTTCTCCAGATAGCCGTCTGTCCGCGCGTAGATCGGCGAATCCACATACGCGAACATGTTGCCCGGCAGCACGATTTCCTGGCTTGGCTCGCCCAGTTGGGGCTTATCCACCACCACGTCGTCCAGCGCCAGCTCGTCCGTCCGCTGCGACAGCTGCTTTTCTGCCCGCAGACGCGGAATAATCCCGGCCACCGCCGCCACTACGGCGATCACCACCAGCACCGCCAGCAGGATCAGCGCCCCCCGCCCTGTCAGCACCGGACGCCCCCCGCCCCTTCCCTGGTTTTGCTCGCTCTCTCTCATGCTTCACTCCCCGCCATCGCGTGGCGTCGGTGACGCTTCGCTTCGCGCTCCTGGCGTTTCCGCTCCAGCCGTTCATGCATCACGCTGAATACGGTTGGTACGAAAAACAGCGTCGAAACCGTGGCGAACAGCAATCCGCCGATCACCGCCCGCCCCAGCGGCGCATTCTGCTCGCCGCCCGAACCCAGACCCAGCGACATCGGCACCATGCCGATAATCATGGCCAGGGCTGTCATTAACACCGGCCGGAATCGAACGTATCCCGCATTCAGAGCCGACTGCGGCGCGTCTCCCACCGTCACCTCCAGCTGCTCCCGGGCAAAGCTGACCACCAGAATGGAGTTCGAGGTCGCTACTCCCATGCACATAATCGCCCCCGTCAGCGCCGGAACGCTGAGCCGCGTATGCGTCAGGAACAGAAACCAAACAATGCCTGAAACCGCTGCCGGCAACGCCGTTACGATGATGAACGGATCGAGCCACGACTGGAAATTGATCACGATCAGCAGATAAACCAGCACGATCGAGCCAAGCAGTCCCAGCAGCAACCCTCTAAAGGCCGTTGTCATTGTCTGAACCTGCCCGCGGATGACGAGCCGCGATCCGCGCGGCAAATGCGCCTTCTCCTGGTCAACGATTTTCTGGATCTTTTTACTCACGCTGGCCAGATCAGTCCCCGCTACATTGCCGTAAATATCCAGCACCGGGGCGATGTTGTAGTGCGTCACCATCCCCATCTCTGCACCCGGCTGGACCGACGCAACATTGCCCAGAATCTGGATCGGCTGGCCGCCCACCGGTCCCGCGCCGCCCGGCGGCAGCCCCGCCCCATACGACGCACTGTTCGGCGGCAATCCTCCTGCGCCGCTGCCCGCCGTCACCGGAATATTCCTCAGGTCCTGCATCGTGTCCAGGTTGTATTGCTGCGACTGCGCCACGATGTCGTACTCCACTCCATTGCGCGGGTCCAGGTAAAACGTCGGCGACGTCTGGAAGCTCCCGCTGCTGGCTACCAGCAGACTCTGCGCCACGTCCCGCTCCTGCAGGTTCGTGCTCTCCGCCAGGCTGCGATTCACGTCGATCGTCAGTTTTGGATTGTCGAACGGCTGCTGGATGCGCAGGCCCGACGTTCCCGGCACATATTTGATTTCGTTCAGCAGACGATCCGCCACCTGCCGGTTCCCTTCCAGGTCCGGCCCCACAATCTGCACGTCGATCGGCGATGGCAGGCCGAAGTTCAGGATCTGCGTCACCATATCCACCGGCAGCGTGAAAAATTCAATGCCCGGGAACTTCCGCGGCAACTCATCCCGCAGCTTCGTCACGTATTCGTCCGTCGGCCGATGGTGCTCCGTCAGCGAAACCTGAATGTCGGCGTCCGCCGGTCCAATCGGCGCCGAGTTCGAGTACGTTGTGTTGATCCCCGAATACGGAAGCCCGATGTTGTCGATGATGGTCACCAGTTCCCTCTTCGGAATGGCCTGCCGGATCGTGTTGTCGATCCGGTCGCACAGAGCCGCCATGTCCTCGATCCGTGTCCCCGTCCGCGCCCGCACGTGCAGCTTGAACTGCCCGCTGTCCACTGAGGGAAAGAAATCCTCTCCCAAAAACGGATACAGTACCGCCGCCGACCCCATCGTGAACACGAAAAACAGGATCATGAACAGCCCGGCATGCTGGATGCACAGCTCCAGAATGCTGCGGTAGCCGCTGCGAATTCTTTCAAAGTGATGCTCGAAGCCCAGCTGAAAGCGCATCAGCGGATTCCGGCTTTGCCGCTTCCTTTCGCCCTCCAGAGGATCGTGCTCGTGCAGCAGATACCGCGCCATCGTCGGCACCACCGTCCGCGACAGCAGATACGACGCCAGCATCGCGAACACCACGGCTTCCGCCAGCGGCACAAACAGGTATCGCGCAACCCCCCCCAGAAAGAACATCGGCACGAACACAATGCAGATGGAAATTGTGGCCACCAGCGCCGGCACCGCAATCTGCGCCGCGCCGTCCAGAATCGCCTGCTCGATGGCCTTGCCCTGCTCCAGGTTGCGATTGATGTTCTCAATCTCCACCGTGCCATCGTCCACCAGGATGCCCACCGCCAGCGCGAGGCCTCCCAGCGTCATGATGTTGATCGTCTCCCCCAGCCCGCGCAGCACCAGCAGCGACGTCAGAATCGACAGCGGAATCGAGACCGCGATGATCAGCGTGCTCCGCCAGCTTCCCAGGAATACCAGGATCATCAAAGCCGTCAGCACCGCGGCGATGATCGCTTCCTGCACCACGTCGTCAATTGACGATTTGACGAAAATCGACTGGTCCGACAGCGGCGTGATCTTCAGCTGCGGTGGCAGCTGCGGCTTCAGCGATGCCACCCTCGCCAGCACACCCTTGATGATGTCCAGCGTCGAAGCGTTTCCCGTCTTGATCACCGACAGCAGCGATGCCCGCTGCCCGTCCACCCGCACGATGTTCGTCTGGGGTGGAGATCCGAACTCCACGTGCGCGACATCCCGGATGTACACCATCGCCCCGTTCACCTGGCGAATGGGAAGATCGTTCAGCGCTGTAATCGTATCCGGCGCCGCGTTCGTCTCCAGTTGATATTCGAACGGGCCAATCTTCATCGTCCCTGAAGGCAGAATCAGGTTCTGCGCCGCGATCGTGTTGACCACATCCGCGGGAGAAAGCCCCTTCGCCTGCAGCGCCGGCACGTTGAGATCCACCTGTACCTGCCGCTGCTTGCCGCCGTAGGGGTAGGGAACGCCGGCCCCCGGCACCGTCACCAGTTGGGTGCGAATAAAATTCAGCCCGTAGTCATTCAGCTGCGCTTCCGTCAACCCCTGCCCGGAAAGCCCCAGCTGAATAATCGGCACGCTCGACGCGTTGTACTGGATAATCAGCGGCGGTGTCGTGCCCTGCGGCAACTGGTGGATCTGCGTCTGCGCGATGGCCGTTACCTGCGCCACCGCGTTGCCGATGTTCACTCCCGGCTGAAAATAAATCTTGATAATCGACCGGCCGTTCACCGACATCGACTCGACGTGTTCGATGTCGTTCACCGTCGTCGTCAGCGACCGCTCGCTGAGCGTCACGATCCGGTTCGCCATCTGGTCCGGTGAAAAACCCGTGTACTGCCAGATCATCGCTACTACGGGAATGTCAATATTCGGGAAAATGTCCACCGGCATCGTCATAATCGCCAGCGGGCCCAGAATCATCAGCAGAAGCGCCAGAACGGCGAACGTGTACGGCCGTCGCAGCGCGAGGCGGACTATCCACATAGCGCGTCAGTTTCTCCTGCGGCATTCCGCCCTCTCGGCGGCGCATTCTCTTCCATGGAAATGGTGCGATCCAGACTGATACTCGGTTTCAGAGGT
>DASRRO010000128.1:0-3607 GCA_035656855.1 Acidobacteriaceae bacterium
GCGATGAAAATTCGCAATGTGAAACTTCTCGTTCGGCGCGTGCAGGTTATCGTCCGGCAGTCCGAAGCCCATCATCACCGCGGGAATCTTCAGGTGCCGTTCGATGTCGCCCACAATCGGAATCGAGCCGCCGCCACGCACAAATACGGTCTCTTTGCCGAAGACCTCGCGCATCGCCGCCTCCGCCGCGGTGACATAGGGATTGTCTGTTCTCACCACCAGCGGATCGGCGGAGTGAATCATCCGCACCTCCACCGTCACACCCTTCGGCGTCAGCGATTCCACATACGCCTTGTACTGCGCAAAAGCCCGCTTCGGCGTCATCGCCGGCACCAGCCGCATCGACACCTTCGCCGTCGCCCGCGCAGGAATCACTGTCTTCGCGCCCACGCCTATAAAGCCGCCCGGCATCCCATGCACATCCAGCGTCGGCCGCGCCCACGTCCGCTCCAGAACCGAGTAACCCGCTTCGCCCGTCAGCACCGGCGAGCCCACCTCTGTCTTGCGGTATTGTTCTTCGTCGAACGGCAGCCGTTTCCACGCCGCCTTCTCCTCCGCCGACGGCGCTTCCACATCGTCATAGAAGCCCGGAATCAGAATCTTTCCTTCACGGTCTTTTAATGCAGCGATGATCTGCGCCAGAGCCACGAACGGATTCGGCGCCGCGCCCCCGTACATCCCCGAATGCAGGTCTACTTTCGCGCCACGCACCTCGATCTCGGTGTAGATCATGCCGCGCAGCCCCACGCACAACGTCGGCAGCTCCGGTGCAAACATCTCGGTATCCGACACCAGCGCGAAGTCGGCCTTCAACTCCTCGGGATGTTCGCGCACAAAGTTGGCAATCCCCTCGCCGCCAACCTCCTCTTCGCCCTCAAGGATCACCCGCACATTCACCGGAAGTTTGCCGCCGCCCGCGTGAAACAGCGACTCCAGCGCCTTCAGGTGCATATACATCTGGCCCTTGTCATCCACCGCGCCGCGCGCATACAGGTTGCCGTCGCGCTCCGTCGGCTCAAAGGGCGGCGTCAGCCACTCATCCAGCGGATCGGGCGGCTGCACATCGTAGTGCCCATAGCACAGCACCGTCGGCTTTCCGGAGGCATGCAGGCAATCTCCGTAGACCAGCGGATGCCCCGCCGCTCCACCGTGCTCTGTCTCGATCAGCCGCACATGCTCGAGCCCGATGCGCTTCATCTCCGCGGCCAATGTCTCGGCTGCACGCCGCGTATCGCCGTTGTGTTCCGGCAGCGTGGAAATGCTCGGAATCCGCAACAGATTCTTCAGTTCGTCCAGAAATCGCGCCTGATTCTTCCGCGCATACTCAACCGCCGCCATTCCATCTCTCCCCTGCAAAATTTGGTTGAACTCTTGTCTTCGTTGCCTGCTACCGCCCTGCCTTCGGCTCCCCGCCCGCATTCCACCTGGGCACGAAGTCGCTGTCCGCCAGCCAGCGCACCGGCGTCACCAGAGACTGAATCGCCGCCGTCATAAACGGCAGATCCAGATGCTGGAGGTCGTCATCCGGCTGATGATACGTAGGAACGGTGCCCCACCCCGCCGCCGTATGCGCCACCACTCCCTTCAGTGCCAGCGCGTAATTGTCCGAGCGCTCGAAAAAACGCTGCTCGGGATACGGGTCCGGCCCCAGCAGCGCCCCGTGCTCCTTCAGCGCCGGCCCCAGGTTCGATCGCTCCCAGCCGGTCAGCAACAACACTCCCTTGGGCATCTTCGGATCCTGGTTGCCGATCATCTCGAACTCGAGATTCGCCACCAGATCCTTCAGCGGCACGGGAGGGTGTTCGCCGAAATAGGTCGATCCCAGTTCGCCCGCCTCTTCGCTGCCGTAACAGACGAACAGAATGCTGCGTCGCAGCGGTGGCCCGCTGGCCAGCGCATGCGCCAGCTCCAGCACCGCGGTCGTGCCTGCTGCATCGTCGTTCGCACCGTTGTAGATCCCGTCGCCGTTGACCTGCGGTCTCATCCCCAGGTGATCCAGGTGCGCCGTCAGCAGAATCGTCCCCGCCTTCGGGTCGCTTCCCGGCAGATAGCCGATCGCGTTGTAAGTAAAGCGCGGAACCGCCTGCGGAACCGCGTGTACCGTCAGCGATACCGTCTCGGCATCCTTGAGCGCCGCAAGCTTCGCCATCGCAGCCGGTGTCAGCGCCGCAACAGTCACGGCGTGCCGCTCCGGTGGCCCATCCTCCAACCGCATGGAAATCCGCGCCTTCCCGCCCAGCATCGTCAGGAACTTCTGGGTCGCCGCGTCTTCCCGGACCAGCACCACGGCCGCGCCTGCGCGGAATAGCGGCCTCACCATCTGCATCGCAGGCTTATCCGCCGGCACATGCTCCAGCAGCACAACTGTCCCCCGCGTCACCTTCGCCTGCGCGATATCCTTCGCCTCCACATCAAGCAGCGGCCCGCTCGCCGGCTCTCCGCTCGCAATGATCAGATGGAAGTCGCTTCCTTCCGCCAATGTGGCGCTTCCCCCGGCGATCGTCGCATGCCCATCCAGAACCGGCTGCACCACCGCCGCCCTCTGGATATAGCCCGTCATCCCCGGCGCGGTCTTCAGCCCATAGCCCAGAAACTCGCTCGCCACATAGGTAGCCGTCACTTCCTCGTCGTGCGTCGCGCTTCCCCGCCCCTGCATGGCGTCGCTGGCCAGAAACTCCTCATGCGCTTGTACCCACTCTGGCTTGACCGTCCAATGGCTCGCACTCTGGGCGACCACGGCCGGCGCAGCGATCAGCAACACCGCGCCGCAAACCACCCATTTCCAACGTCCTAGGAGCACACTTCCTCCACCCGTCGGGATCCCTTGGCGTGAACTGAAGATGGGGATCGCTCGGTGTTTTTCTTCCGAGCGATGATAGCCGAGACTGCGTCTGGTATCAGGAATGGAATCGTTGGGGTATCGGGAAGACGTGTCGGGAAGACTTGCCTGGCTCGCTGACGGATGCTAATACCGCGTGACCCCCGGGTCCACATCCCGCGACCAGGCATCGATCCCGCCCCGCAGCGACTGCGCCTGCTCAAATCCCTGAGTGCGCAGCCAGTTCGCTACGTTCAGCGACCGTATCCCGTGGTGGCAGATCACGACGATCCGCCCGTCGGGGTCCAGTTCGCGGAACGCCCGCGACGGCACGTCGCCCATGGGCATCGAGTGCGCGCCGGGAAAACTTGCCGCACTTGTCTCCCACGGCTCGCGTACATCCAGCAGGAATGGATGATCCTGGGCCGCCAACATCGTCTGCAGCTCCGCTGGAGCGACTTCGAGGTCTAACATAGATAAATAAGAAGATGTATTCGCCGCGCCAGGGGTTTGACACTTTCGGGAATGCCGCGCCAAATACGGTATTCCAAGGGTAACTAACCGGACAGACAGCATGGTACAAACAAGATAACGTTCCTTAGAAATTTTGAAGTATAGAGAAGAGAGCAGTAAGTAATGGCAGGTGAAAAAGTACTGATCGTCGAAGACGAGCTCCACGCACTCATGGGGCTGGCGGAACTTGTTTCCGGGTGGGGATATCGCACGGAAACCGCGCGCGACGGCGCCGAAGCGTTAGACAAAGTGATGGCCTGGCAGCCCGGCATCATT
>DASRRO010000129.1:0-31530 GCA_035656855.1 Acidobacteriaceae bacterium
CGAAAATGGTTCTTCGGATTGTGCTTCTGCAGCACCTTCGTGATCGCCGCCGTCAGCGTCGTCTTGCCGTGATCAATGTGCCCAATCGTCCCCACGTTCACGTGCGGCTTTGACCGGTCAAACTTCTCCTTCGCCATCGCTGTGTCCTCTCCAAATGCCTCTTACTCAAGAACTCTTATCCAGTGGCGGAGCTCAATAGCCCGCGTACAACCGGAAATACTTCTGCCGGACTTCCGGCGCGACCTTCTCCACTGTACGCAGATACTGCTCGCGAATCTGGCCGCGGTCGGCATCGGCTAAAGCCGCGTAGGCCGTCTGCGCCTGGGGGCCGAGCAGTCCGTGGGCGAGAATCGACTCGAACTGGCGCACCCGCAGCTTCGCGCCGTCGACCCGGCGGAGAAACGCCGGTGCCTGCTGGGGGGCAAAGGCCTGGTCGATCGCCTGCTTCACCATGGCGAAGGTCGTCTCATCGTGTACCGGTATCGTCGCCTGCTCGAACATAATTGTGTTACTTCCCTCGGGGATCGAAGCCCCTTGATTTTGCGATTGATCCGGAAAGCTAAAGCCGTGACCTTTCAAATCAGCACCTGACCCGAGTTTCTGGAGCGGGAGATGGGAATCGAACCCACGACCAACAGCTTGGAAGGCTGTGACTCTACCACTGAGTTACTCCCGCATTACGACAGCGTTGTGAAGAACGATAAAAACTATCCTTGCTCCTGCTGCTCTTCCACTTCTTCCTCATGCGGCTCCCTGCGAACCATCAGAGCAATGCGGAGAGCGAAACCTGCCAGCAAAATCACCACCACCAGCCGGACTCTGCCGGGATCCAGGGTGGTCCAGGCGAGGGCAGCCAGTATCGCGAGCGAGGCCAGCGCGATGAGCTTGCGCTTTTTTCCTTCCACTCGCATCGTGCAACCCCCAACCCGCCAAAAACCAGCCGCTCTTCGCGGGCGCGGCCTGCCATTCTGCAGGGTTTGACTTCGCGCCTTCGGCTCTGGTCAAGACCCTCTCGCTTGGTTCGCGCACTTGCGGCGCTCACTCCGCGATTCACCCATCCTGCGCCGGCGTTTCTAACACCGGAACTCTGGTGCACAGGGGAGGATTCGAACCTCCGTAGCTCCAAAGAGCGGCAGATTTACAGTCTGCTGCCATTAACCACTCGGCCACCTGTGCGGAAAGCCTGGAGCTGATGACCGGGATTGAACCGGTGACCTCTCCCTTACCAAGGGAGTGCTCTACCAACTGAGCTACATCAGCTCGTGCAAAAACTTCGTTCGGGCACCCTTCGGCATTCCGGAAGCAGTTCCGGCAAAACGCTTGCCTGCTCGAGGATTGCTGCGGTGAAGGGATTCCAGCCCTGACTCTCCGAGGCCGGAAACTGGAGCTGGCGAAGGGACTTGAACCCCCGACCCTCTGATTACAAATCAGATGCTCTACCAGCTGAGCTACGCCAGCCCGGACAGCCTTGCACCCGCGGTCAGAAGACACACCACTGCGTTCGTCGTTCAGCGGGCACAGGATAAAAAGTATCACACGAAAAGGCGGCTCGCAATCAGCGTTGTGAGCGGACTTTCAGAGCCTCTTGCAGAGCCTCGCAGGGAGGGTGAAACGGCATCGCGCTGGACCTGGAATTTGGCTGAGAACGGCAACGGGTGTTGCGCAATGCTCCTGGGTGAGATGATAAAAGGGCTGTTCGATACCGATGACCCGCCGGCGCACGAAGCTTTCCATTGCCATAGTGATCGTCGTCCTCTTATTACTGGGGGGCGCGCTTTATCTCCGCAAGCAGGCACCGCCGGAGGCGGCCCGGTTGCTGCCGGAGTCGGACGGCATCGTCTACATCAACCTGCGGCCGCTGCGTGCGGCGACGCACTTCGACCAGCACCCCGTCCAGCATTCGCCGGAGTATCAGCGATTCATCGACGCGACGGGCATCGAGTTCGAGCGCGATCTGGATGCGGCGGCCTTTGCGCTGCACCGGATGGGCAATCCCGGCGGACCGAACGGAGCTGTGGCGTTCTCGGAGGTTTTTTCGGGGCACTACGATGGGCGGAAGCTCGCGGAGTATCTGGCGAGCATCGCAGCGTCTCAGGAGAGCTATGCGGGGCGGACGATCTACAACATCCCCAGTGCGGGGCGCACGGTGCGCGTGGTGCTGCTGGGGTACGACATTGTGGCGGTGAGCAATTACCCGTCGGCGGAGATGATCCACTCCATGATCGACCGGTACCGGACGGCGGCGCTGCCGTTCGCGGGCTCGTCGCTGCTGGCAAAGAATTATTCGAAGGTGCCGCTGCTCTCGGTGGCGTGGGGGATCGGGGAGATTGCGCTGCCGCTGGGCAACAATGGCGGAGCGCGGATCTTCGGGCTGCGGCTGCCGCTGCCGGTGGATGCGATGTTCATTGCTTCGCTGAGCTGGATCGGCAAGATCCACCTGCGCATTGAGGAGATCGCTCCCAGCGACTCGGCGGCAGCGGATACGACCGAGTCGCTGCAGACGATTCTGGTGCTGGTGAAGTCGATGGAGAGTGCGGCGGGACCGGCGGGCGGCCAGCCGGCGTTCGACCCTGATGTGCAGGCATTTGTGAACAGCATCGCGGTGGAGCGGCATCGCAGTCAGGCAGTGCTGACGGCGACGATTCCGACAGCGCTGGTGCAGCGGATGATGAGCACGCCCCAGGATCTGAAGAAGATGGCGATTCCGGAGAGCGGGAAAACGCCGACCGCCCAGGCTCCATAGAGTATCCGGAAGGCCCTCTACCGCATCAGGAGATTACGGTCTGTCTCACTGGGCGAGCTGAATCCGCAGGAACCGGGCAAAGCGCGCCTATCGATTATCCCCAACTCACTGGAGGAATCATGCAGAAGGTTTCCATTTCCCTGGGACTGCTGGCTTTGGCGCTGCCGCTGGCGGCTGGCCCGGCCTTTGCCGACGGACCCCACGGCCAGGTGCTGACTGGCCAGCAGGCGTTTACCAACTACTCCGAAGAGCATCCGGGGGTGCGGCGGCATCTGACCGTGGCTGACCTGCCGGCTCCGTATGCGACCCAGGGTGTGGACAATGGCCCGGACCTGGTGGCGCGACCGAATGACGCGTGGCCGCAGGCGCCGAAGGGCTTCAAGGTCGATCTTTACTACACGGGTTTGGATCAGCCGCGGCTGATCCGGACGGCGCCGAACGGCGATCTGTTCGTCGCGATCAGCTATCAGAACAAAGTCATGGTCTTCCGCGGCGTCGGCGCCGACGGCAAGCCGAGGCAGGTCTCGACGTTCGCTGACGGTCTGAGCCAGCCATTCGGAATCCGGTTCTATCCGGCGGGGCCAACCCCGAAGTGGGTCTACGTGGGGAACACGGACTCGGTGGTGCGGTTTCCATACCAGAACGGCGATCTGAAGGCGCGCGGACCGGCCGAGAAGCTGGCGGATCTGCCGGGTGGCGGGCGGCTGCGCGGGGGTGGCCACTGGACGCGGGACATTGCCTTCTCCAAAGACGGGCAGCGGATGTTCGTCTCGGTCGGGTCGCACTCGAACGACGATGACTCGGACACGCATCCCGAGGAGTTTCATCGGGCGAACGTGCTGGAGTTCACGCCCGAGGGCAAGTTTGTGAAGGTCTACGCTTCCGGCATCCGCAACTGCGTGGGCGAGGAAATCAATCCGATCACCGGCGAGTTGTGGTGCTCGACGAACGAGCGGGACATGCTGGGCGACAACCTGGTTCCGGACTACATCACGCACATTCAGGAAGGAGGCTTCTACGGCTGGCCGTGGTTCTACATGGGAGCGAATGGCGGGCAACAGGATCCGCGGCAGAAGGGGAAGCATCCCGAGCTGCAGAGCAAGGTGATCACGCCGGACGTACTGCTGGAGCCGCACTTCGCCTCGCTGGAGCTGCTGTTTTACCAGGGCTCGCAGTTCCCGGCGGAGTACAAAGGCGACGGATTCGCGGCCGAGCACGGATCGTGGAACCGGTCGAAGAGGGCAGGGTATGAGGTGATCCGGGTGCCCATGCATGACGGTCATGCGACCGGCGAGTACGAGGATTTCCTGACTGGGTTTACGACGGCGGATGGCCACGTTTGGGGTAGACCGGTGGGCGTGACGGTGGCGAAGGATGGATCGCTGTATGTGACCGACGACGGGTCGGGGTCGATCTGGCACGTGAGCTATGTGGGGAGCCGGTAGCCTGTAGCCGGTGGCCTGTAGCTGTGGCGTGTAGCTGTAGCTGTGGCCTGTGGCCTGTGGCCTGCGGCCTGTAGCCTGTGAGCCCTTCCTGCAGCCCGCGACAGGCGACGGGCGGATGCCGTAGTCTGAAAAGACGGATGATTTCTATACGAACTGCCTCCCGTTTTTCGATTGCGCTTTCGGCTGCCGTTCTGCTTTCCTGTTCTGTTTTTGCGCAGCAAACGCCCTCCACTGTACCGGATGCTCCCGTTCCTTCGGCCCAGCAGGCGCCGGCGCAGACCGCTCCTGCGGATCAGACCGCGCCGACCCAGGAATTGCCGGGGGCGCCGGAGTCGCATGCGGCGCCGCTGCCGACCGGGCCGACCGTGCTCTTCGACACCAGCATGGGACGGATGGCCTGCAAGCTCTTCGATAAGGAGGCGCCGGAGGCGGTGGCCAACTTCGTCGGGCTGGCGACCGGGACGAAGGAGTGGACCGATCCGACGACGCACCAGAAGGTGACGGGCAAGCCGTTTTTCGACGGGACGACGTTTCATCGGGTGATTCCGGATTTCATGATCCAGGGCGGCGATCCCATGGGCACCGGTGAAGGCGGCCCGGGGTACGAGTTCAAGGACGAGTTCGATCCCAATCTGAATTTCGATGTGGCGGGGCGTCTGGCGATGGCTAACTCGGGCCCGGACACGAATGGTTCGCAGTTCTTCATTACCGAGGCGCCGCAGCCGCATCTGGATCAGCACTACACGATCTTCGGGCAGTGCGATGATCCCAGCGTCTGGGTGGTGAGATCGATCGCCCGGGTGAATCGCGACAGCAACGACAAGCCGGTGGATCCGGTGGTGCTGAAGACGGTGACGGTGATTCCGGCGGGACAGCCGGTGCCGCCGGCGCCGAGCGCTCCGGCAAATGCGCCTGCCAACGGGCCATCCGCCAGCGCGGCCCCGCAACCGTAGTTAATCCTTAATTTCAAAATCCCACGCAGGAGTATGTATGAGCCGACAGCCAGGAACGTATGCCGTTTTCAACACCAGCGAAGGGCAGGTGGTGTGCCGCCTGTTCGAGAATGAGGCCCCGAAGACCGTTGCCAACTTTACGGAGCTGGCGGAGGGCAAGCGGGAATGGACGCATCCCGCGACCCACGCGAAGAGCAGCGACAAGCTGTACGACGGGACCGTCTTTCATCGGGTGATTCCGGACTTCATGATCCAGGGCGGCGATCCGGCCGGCAACGGCATGGGCGGGCCGGGGTACAAGTTCGAAGACGAGACGAAGGGCTCGCCGCACCGCTTCGACAAGAAGGGCAAGCTGGCCATGGCCAATGCCGGGCCGAACACCAACGGATCGCAATTCTTCATCACGGTGGCGGGGACGGAGTGGCTGACGGGCAAGCATACGATCTTCGGCGAAGTGGTGGAGGGGCAGGAGATCGTGGATAAGATCTCGAAGGTATCGAAAGACCGGAGCGACAAGCCGACCAAGCCGGTGGTGCTGGAGTCGGTGGTGATTGAGCGGGTGTAGGCGCAGGGCAGGGCACGGGCCGCAGGGCATAGGGCACGGGCCACAGACCACAGGCCACAAAGACAGAGTTCAGAGTTTAGAAATTGGCTGGGCAATGGAAGGCCGGCTTTCGGCGGCCTTTTTCTTTTTTCACTTTATGAGTTCAGGATGGCAGGTTCAGACGGGTTTACTGCGAGATTGTGGGACTGTCACGGTTACGAATGGTGGGCTGATTCCCAAGAGATTGGCGGATGGCCAGTACGCTGGTGAGGGTTGGTGGGGCTTGACAGGATTTTCACAGGAACGGCAGGAAGCGCGTCATCGGGGGTTTCAGATTGCGGTTACGAAGCGAACGCGAGAAACCGCGAGCGCAGAATGCAATCACGGGCCCTGCGCTTCTCTCATGATGAGAATCTGAGGGCGGCGATAGACTGACGGCGTGATGCCGGGATGGTCCGAAGAGAAAACAACTGACAAGGTGGCCGTGTATCGGGGGAGGATTGCGCCTTCTCCGACGGGGCTGCTGCACGTGGGGCATGCGCGGACGTTCTGGACGGCGTACGAGCGGGCGCGGGCCGCGGGCGGGGCACTCATTCTGCGCAATGAGGACCTGGATCCGGAGCGGTCGAAGGCGCAGTACTCCACGGCGATGGTGGAGGATTTGCGCTGGCTGGGGATTTGTTGGGACGAGGGACCCGATGTGGGTGGGGCGTTCGGTCCTTATGCGCAGAGCGAGCGGCGAGGCTTTTATCTGGACGTGTGGCGGCGGCTGCTGGCGGGAGGGTGGCTGTATCCATGCCGGTGCACGCGGAAGGAGTTGAGCCGGATTGCGCAGGCTCCGCACGATGATTCGAGCGCGGGTCGGATGGAGGGAGATGAGGGGCCGATGTATCCGGGGACTTGCCGGCTGGAGCGGGAGGAGGCGGCGCGACTGGCGGAACGATATGCGGAGCCGGCGGGGGTGAACTGGCGGTTCCGGGTTCCGGATGGGGAAGTGGTGACGTTCGAGGACGCGCGCCTGGGCGCGCAGCGGTTTGTGGCGGGCGAGGATTTCGGCGATTTCGCGGTGTGGCGGCGGGACGATGTTCCGGCGTATCAACTGGCGGTGGTCGCCGATGATCGGGCGATGGGGATCACGGAAGTAGTGCGTGGCGCGGATCTGCTGCTGTCGACGGCGCGGCAGATTCTGCTGTACCGGGCGCTGGGATGGGCGGAGCCGCGGTGGTTCCACTGCGAACTGGTGACCGATGCGCGGGGCGAGCGGCTGGCGAAGCGGCACGATGCGCTGGCGATCCGAACGCTGCGGGAGCAGGGATGGACGCCGCAGGCGGTGCGGGCGGGGTAAGACACGGCTACTTCATGGTCATGCCGAGTTCCTGAAACAGGAAGGCCTGCGCGTCCGCCGTTTCCAGCAGCGCTTCATCGACGTTGGTGCTGATGCCGTGACCGGCGTTGGCATTTGTAAGCAACAGTACGGGCTGGCGGCTCGAGGTGACGGCCTGAAGGGCGGCGGTCATCTTGCGCGAATGCGCGGGATTGACACGGTGGTCGTTGTCGCCGGTGATCAGCAGCACCGCGGGATACTTTGAGCCGGGCACGACGTGGTGATAGGGCGAATAGGCGAAGAGGGCGCGGAACTGCTCGGAGTTCTTCACTGAGCCGTATTCGGTGACATTAAAGCTGCCGTTGGGGTCGAGTTCGGTGCGGAGCATGTCGTAGATGCCCACATACGTCAGGACTGCGCGGAAGAGATGAGGATGCTGCGTGATCATGGCGCCCATGAGAAGGCCGCCGTTGCTGCCACCTTCGGCGGCCAGACGCGCCGGCGAAGTATAGCGATGGTCGACGAGATATTGCGCGCAGGCGGCAAAGTCGTCGAAGACGTTCGGCTTGTGGGTGAGGCTGCCGGCCTGGTGCCAGCTTTCGCCATATTCACCGCCTCCGCGCAGATTGGCGATGGCGACCACAGCGCCATGATCGAACCAAAGACGATTGCCGTAGAAAGCGGGGGTAAGGCTGATATCGTAGCCGCCGTAGCCGGTGATGAGGGCGGGATGGGTGCCGTCGAGCGGAGTTCCTTTGCGCATCAGGATGGTCATGGGGATGCGCGTGCCGTCTTTTGAGGTGGCGAAGACTCGGCGGACATCGATATCGGCAAGGCTGACGGCGGCTTCGGTATGGAAGGGCAGAGCCTGGGGCGCGCCGTGTCCATCGCAGCGGTACCACTGCTGGGGAGTGGTATAGGTTTCCGCGGCGAAGAGGAAGGCGTTGGTGCCGTCGGGCACCAGAGCGCCGACTGAGGCTACCGGCGGCACGGCGACGTCGGGCAGGCGGTGGCCGGCCAGGGTGTAGGCGCGCACCTCTTCCGGTCCGCCGTCGATGACGGTGACGTAGAGCTTGTCCGATGCGACGAAGAAGCGGCCTGGGTCGTAGCCGGAGCCTTCGATGCTGGCATCGCTGGCGGGGACAATTAGCGTGGCATCGGCAACGCGCAGATCGCCGGCAGGCAGATGCCACAGCTCGCCGCGGTTGGAATTTTTGTGGCTGAGCAGCCAGAGGCTGTTGTCGGGGGCGAAGGTGACGAGGTCGATCTTGTCGCCGAGATGCGTGACGAGATGGGGTGTTCCCTGGGGATCCAGGACAGACGATTCGTAATCGCCACCATCACCATTTTCAACAGTAACGACGATGTGGCGGAAGTCCGGAGAGGAGCTGAGGGTCGTCTCCGCAATGCGGGGAAAGTCATGGCCGAGCACGTAACGGTCGGTGGCGGGCGGCGTGCCCAGGCGGTGATAGTAGACCTGCTGATAGAAATTGCGGTCGGCGGGGGGACGCTCGTTGCCCTGAGGGTAGCGCGTGTAGAAGAATCCGGTCGCGTCGGCGTTCCAGGCCATGGAGCCGCCGCCGGTGGCGAATTGGGCGCGGGGCACGGTTTCACCGATCTGGCGGCCGGTCGCGGTGTCCACTACGAAGAGGGAGCCGTCTTCGCTGCCACCGGTGGAGAGGGCGAGGCCGACCCGCTTGCCATCGGGCGAGACGCTGTACCAGTCGACCTGGAAGACCTTGCCGGAGACGAAGGTGGTGGTATCGAGGATGGTGCGCTCGGAAGGCATGGCCTCGGGCGAGGAGAAAACGACGAGTCTGGGGCCGGCCCTGCCGGGATCGTAGCGCAGCGCGAAGAGATGCCCCTGCCGCACCTGGAACGCCATATAGCGGGTATGCTCGCGGTTCATGAGCTGGCGGAGATAAGCGAGGATCGCATCGCGCTGCGGGAGCCTGTTCATCCAGCCGGCGGTGTATGCATCCTGCGCGGCGACCCACTGTTTCACTTCGGGAGAAGCGCCATTTTCCAGCCAGCGATAGTTATCCGTGACGTGAACGCCGTAATAGGTGTCGGTGACGGGACGTTTCGGGGCAGAAGGGGGAGCCGTTTGGGCGGCAGCGAGCGTGACGCAGGCGAGCAGGCATCCGGCAGGAACCAGGCGCATGAAGAGGATTCTCCACAAAAGGCGGTTGCGGAACCCATCAACCTTAGCATCGTGCCGGCGGGATGCGGCTTCCGGGGTGGGAGCGCAGAGCTTGGAGGGATGGAAGCGCAATGGCGCGGGCCTATGCAGTTTCTTCTTCTTCGTCCTGGAGATCCTCGATAGCCATATCGCGGAATTCTTTGGAGTCGAAGACTTCACCGCAATCGAGGCATTCGACGTATTCTGCGTCTTCTTCGCGGGCAACGACGCGAACCTTGGGGTGCTTGCAGACCGTATTCATGGGGTTGGAGCCTGGGAGCGAGATACAGGTATGGGGCAGATTGTATCCGGGCCGATGCGTCTGTCAACAGGCATGTTGAGGGAGGCGCGGAATGGCCTGGTACACTGAAGCCATGTCCGAAAACGAACGGGTTTCCGCCGAGGAAGTGCGGCGGGTGGCCGAGCTGGCGAACATGGAGCTGACCGCGGAGGAAGAGACGCGGATGCGCCGGGATCTGAACGCGATCCTCGACTACGTGGCGCAGCTGGGAGAGCTGGATACGGCGCAGGTGGCGCCCATGGCACAGGTGTCGGAGGTGCTGCTGACGGAAGGGAAGCAGGCGACGGAGGAAAGCTCGGTGCTGCGTGCCGATCAGCCGCGGCCGTGCCTGGATCGCGCGGCGGTGATGGCGTCGGCGCCGGAGACGGACGGAACGTACTTTAAGGTGCCGAAGGTGATCGAGCGATGAAGACGCTGGCGGGGGTTCCGGGAATTGAGGCGATTCGCTCGGCGTTGACGAACAAGGAGACGACGGCAACGGAGCTGGCGGAAGCGAGCCTGCGGCGGATTGCGGAAGCCGATGGGACGATCCACGCCTTTTTGCAGGTGGATCGCGCAGCGGCGCTGGCGCAGGCGGCGAAGATCGACGATCGGGTGGCGAAGGGTGAGGCGCTGCCCGCGCTGGCCGGGGTGCCCTTCGGCATTAAGGACGTGCTGACGGTAGAGGGATTCGCGGCAACGGCGGGTTCGAAGATCCTGGAAGGGTATCGGCCTCCCTATACGGCGACCGCGGTGAAGAAGCTGGCCGATGCGGGTGCGGTGTTTCTGGGCAAGCTGAACTGCGATGAGTTTGCGATGGGGTCGTCGAACGAGAACTCGGCGTATGGGCCGGTGCGGAATCCGCATGACACGGAACGAGTGCCGGGGGGATCGAGCGGCGGCTCGGCGGCGGCCGTAGCGGCGGGGATGGCGACGGCGACGCTGGGCACGGATACCGGTGGGTCGATTCGGCAGCCGGCGTCGTTTTGCGGCGTGGTGGGAGTGCTGCCGACGTATGGGCGCGTGTCGCGGTACGGGCTGATTGCGTTTGCGTCGTCGCTGGACCGGATTGGTCCGTTTACGGCGAATGTGCGTGATGCGGCGACGGTGCTGGGGGTGATTGCGGGGCATGACGCGATGGACGCTACGTCGTCTCCGCGGCCGGTGCCGGACTATACGGCAGGGATTGATCGTGGCGTTGCGGGTATGAAGCTGGGCGTGCCGGCGGAGTACTTTGCCGAAGGTCTGGATCCCGAAGTGCGAGCGGCGATCGACGGCGGGATTGAGAAGCTGCGGGCGGCGGGGGCGGAGATCAGGAAGATATCGCTGCCGCACACGAAGTATGCGATTCCGACGTACTACGTGATTGCGACGGCGGAGGCCAGCTCGAACCTGGCGCGGTTCGATGGCGTGCGGTATGGGCTGCGCGCGCCGAAGCCGGATACGCTGGCGGATATGTATCGGCGGACGCGGGACCTGGGATTTGGCGCCGAGGTGAAGCGGCGGATCCTGCTGGGGACGTACGTGCTGAGCCACGGCTATTACGACGCGTATTACAAGAAGGCGCAGCAGGTGCGGCGGCTGCTGGCGGAGGATTTCCTGGCGGCGTTTCGCGAGGTGGATGCGATTGTGACGCCGACCGCGCCGACGCCGGCGTTTAAGCTGGGCGAGAAGTCCGACGATCCGGTGGCGATGTATCTGGCGGACATCTACACGGTGACGGCGAGCCTGGCGGGGATCTGCGGTGTGTCGGTGCCGTGCGGGATGAGCCAGTCAGGGCTGCCGATCGGGATGCAGATTCTGGGGCGGCATTTCGACGAGGCGACGATCTTTCGCGTGGGACAAGCAGTGGAGCGGCTGACGGCGGAGTAGCATCGGCGGGCAGGGAAGTGCTGCGAGTGAGCGGGACCGAGGGAAACCCTTGAACGACGTCAGGGATGGTTCGGCGGAGACACAACGCGGTGCAAGCCCGGAGCCGGAGCCGCCGTTGCGCGCACCGATGACGCGACCGGAAATCCCGGAACTGCGGCTGTTCTACGGGCCACAGGGCCTGCGTGCGGGCTGGTCGCTGCTGGCGTTCGCAATGCTGGTCTACCTGCTGTTGCAGGGCTTTGAGCTGATGATCGGCCGGTATGTGCGCATCGGCAGTGACGGGACGCTGCCGGCTCTTTCCGCCCTGCTGATGGAACTCGCGCAATTTGTGCCGGTGGTGGTGGCGACAGCCATCCTGGCAAAGTTCGAGGGACGCTCGCTGACGTTCTATGGACTCAAGGGACGCGCGCGAGGGCGGCGTTTCCTGGCGGGCCTGGGTTGCGGCTTTGCTGCGATCAGCGTGCTGGTGATGGTTCTGCGGCAGCTCGGGTATCTGGTTCTTGAGGGGCGGGCGATCGGGGGCGGCCGGGCGCTGCGCGAGGCGGTGGTGTGGGGCGGAGTGTTTCTTCTGGTGGGACTCGCCGAGGAAATGATGTTTCGCGGTTATGCGCAGTTCACTCTGACGCGCGGGCTGGGGTTCTGGTGGGGTGCGGTGCTGATCGCCGTAGCCTTCGGGCTGGTGCACTCCATTAACGGCGGAGAGACGCCGGTCGGTTTGGTGGCCGTGGGCGCGGTGGGGCTGGTCTTCTGCCTGAGCCTCTGGTACACGGGATCGCTGTGGTGGGCGGTGGGGTTCCACGCGGCGTGGGACTGGGGCGAGTCGTATGTCTACGGGACTGCGGACAGCGGGCTGGTGGCGCAGGGACACTTGCTGCGGGAGCATCCGGTGGGGGCTTCGCTGTGGAGCGGTGGAGCGACGGGGCCGGAGGGCAGCGTATTGGTGTTTCCGCTGCTGGCGGTGATTGTGGTGCTGATGGTGGTGTGGTGGGGACGGCGGGGTGAGAAGCCGTTTGCGGAGAGGGCTTCCTCAGGGGCTTAAAGCCCGATCTTTTTAGATCGACATCGGCACGACGGAAGTCATGCCCTGATACAAGAACGCCGGGGCTAAAGCCGACGCCTTAGCGGCTTCTATTCCCCGGGCGGAAGCCCGGGGCTTTCTCCGTCGTTCCGCTGCGCGGCATTTTGTGAACCCAGCTGCGCCAGCCGTTTACCGTTTCTCGATGGGCACGTACTTCACCGGGTATTCGGGGCCGGTGTATTCCGCGCGGGGGCGGATGAGGCGGTTGTCGTCGAGCTGCTCGATGACGTGGGCGGCCCATCCGGCAATGCGGCTGATGGCGAAGATGGGCGTGAACAGGTCAATATCGATGCCCAGCGTGGTGTAGGTTGAGGCGGAGTAGAAGTCGACGTTGGCGTTGAGCTTCTTTTCCTCCTTCACGAACTTTTCGATTTGCCGGGACATGTCGTACCACTTCGTATTGCCGGAATCCTTGCTGAGCTGCTCGGACATCTGGCGCAGGTGGGTGGCGCGGGGATCTTCGGTGCGATAGACGCGGTGACCGAAACCGAAGACCTTCTTCTTTTGCGCGAGCAGGCTTTTCACGTACTCGACGGGGTCGCCGCCTTCGCGGGCGATGGCAAAGAGCATCTTCATCACGGCTTCATTGGCGCCGCCGTGGAGGGGGCCTTTGAGCGCGCCGATGGCGCCGGTGATGGCCGAGTGCATGTCCGCCATGGTGCCGGCGATGACGCGCGCGGCGAAGGTTGAGGCGTTCAGTTCATGGTCGGCGTGGAGGATCAGCGCGATGTCCATGGTGCGCGCGGCGGCGGGGATGGGCTTTTCACCGTGGAGCATCCAGAGGAAATTGGCCCCGTGGGAAAGGGAGGGATCGGGCTGGACGGGAGTCTTGCCCTTGCGAATGCGATCGAAGGCGGCGACCAGCATGGCCAGCTGGGCGGTGAGCGCGAAGGCCTTGCGGACGTTGGAGTCGTGATCGACGGCGGCTTCGTCGGGATCGTAGAAACTGAGGGCGGAGACGGCGGTGCGCAGCGCCTCCATCGGCGTGCCTTCTTTAGGGAAGGAGCGGAGCAGGTCGTAGATTTGCGGGGGGATCTGGCGGGCGGCAGTGAGCTTGCTGGTGAATTCGGCGAGTTCATCGCGGCTGGGGAGATGGCCGAACCAGAGCAGGAAGGCAGTTTCCTCGAAGGTGGACTTTTCCGCCAGCTCGTGAATATCGATGCCGCGATAGGCGAGGACGCCGGCATAACCGTCGATCCAGCAAATGCCGGAGTTGGTTGCCACTACTCCTTCGAGACCTTTTGTCACCGTCGCCGTTGCCATCAGCTGCCTTTCCTCCGCCGGCACAAAAAAGGGTGCCGATTAACGGGATGCCGTGATTGCGCGATGCGATGCAAACGCCGCGGAGGGAAGCGATTCAGGAGCGCTTCGGGGTGCGGCCGCGCTGTCCAGCCCACTGTTTATAGCTTACGCGAAATTAGACTGTCATCCGGTTCGGAAGGTCGCGGGTCAAACTTCCATTACCAAGGTGATGGGTGGGTTCGGAGGCTCAGGACGAGAGGGGCGCGGATGCGAAGCGGCCGGCGCGAAACGGCGTGAGGTCGATGTCCGGGGTGCGGCCGCTCATCCACTGGGCGAGAACGCGGCCGGTGGCGGGCCCGAGAAGGATGCCGTTGCGGAAATGACCGGTGGCGACCCAGCAGTTCGGGGCGGTGGTGTCGAGGATGGGCAGGCCATCTTCAGAGGCGGGGCGGAAGCCGACCCAGCTTTCGACAATCCGGGCTTCGCGCAGGGGCGGCCAGAGGCTGGCGGCTTCGTGGAAGAGGCCCTGGATGCGTTCGGGGTCGACAGCGCGATCGAAGCCGGCATCTTCCACCGTGGAGCCGATGGTGTAGCGGTTCAGGCCGCGGGGCACGATGTAGATGGCGTCGGTGCGGAGAACGCACTGCGTCTGCACGTCGCCGGGGAGCTCGACGGTGAGCATGTGTCCCTTGCGGGGAAAGATGGCCAGGGAAGGGTCGAGTGCGGGCGCCCAGGCGCCGGCGGCATTGAGGAAGAGGGCGGCCGAGTGGGAGCCGTCGGGGGTTTCGACGTGCACGCCTGGTTTCTCTGCGCAGACGCGCTGCACAGGCGTGTGCTCATGGAGTTGAATCCCGGCAGCGCGGACGGCGGTGGGGAGAGCCTCGGCAAGGTCCCAGGCATCGAAGCTGGATTCTTCGAGGAGAAAGAATTCAAGGCTCCCGGGATGGATCTCCGGGGCGAGTGCACGGAGATCCACGGGCGAAAGCGGGGCGACGGCGGTGGGCAGGTGGGGAGCGCCCTGTGCCGTGCGGGTCGTGCGGAGAGGAATTTTGTGTCCGGAGAGCGCTTCGATGCGCGCGAGGAAGGCGGGATAGAGGCTGAGACTGAAATGTGCCAGCGCGCGGAGTTCGGGAAGATTGTCCGGATCGTGGCCGGCGAGCATGCCGGCGGCGGCGCGGGAGGCTTCGGACATAGCCTCTCGCCGATCGAAGACGGTCACCTGCCAGCCGGAGTCGGCGAGTTCGAGAGCCGTGGCGAGGCCGATGATGCCCGCGCCGGCGATGATGGCGTTGCGGTGCTGCATAACTCGATTGTAGGCGGGTAAGGGTTGCACCACAGTATGTGCGATCACGCCTGGTCGTTACGCATGAGTTAGCTGGATGTGACCTTTGGGACTTACTAACAGGGGACTGTGCAAAAGCCAGTACCGAATTTTCGCGGCCGCCACAAAATCGGTTGTGCGGTGGAAATCGGGGAAGAAAGTTCCCGACAGCGGCGTTGTTTTTACGTGCCCTCGATGAACAGCGGACGAGAGATAACGCGACAAGCGAGCGAAAAAGAGGATAACTGCCATAGTTGTGGTGCACTCCGTGTGGATAACACGAAAGTACCAGGCGCAAACGAGGGAACGGTAATCAGCGTGCACCCCTGCAGACTAAAATCTCGCAAGACTGGCAGACAGTTCTAAGCAGATCCGACGCAGGGCTTCGCGGCAGAGTCAATTCGCGCTGTGGAGATTCCGAGTTCATTCGGCTTTATCGCACCGACAGGGCCTTGCCCTGGGACGCCAGAACGCGGGAACGATGCAAGAGGTGAGGATGTACGGTACCCCCTTTCGTTTCTCGTTGAATTTTGGCGCAGCACGGCGTGCGCAGTGGATTCCGAAGTGGCCGGGCCGGAGCGGACGGCAAGCGTCGCGGCGCCGGACGGCGGCATGGCTGAGTCTGGCGGCGATTGGCCTTCTGATACTGGGGCTGAGCGGCTGCGGTTCGATTGTGCAGTCGGCGTCGAATGCTCAGGCAACGGCAGGCAGTTTGACCGTCAATCCCTCAACCGTGAGCTTTGGCTCGGTGGCGGTAGGACAAACGGCGAGCGCCTCGGTCACGCTGACGAACAACTCCTCGGATGCGGTCCAGGTTTCGCAGATCATTGTGAGCGGAACGGGCTTTCAGGAAGTGAGCGCTGACACTCTTCCGCTGAGCATCGACGCTGGGGGCACCTACAACGTTGTGGTGGCGTTTGCTCCGACAACGACCGGCGCAGCTTCAGGACAAATCTCCGTGACCAGCACGGCCGCGGGTGGCGGCACGCTGGCCGTGGGCCTGAGCGGAACGGGTACAGCCGCGACCACGCAGTCGGTGACGCTGCTGAGCAGTCTTTCGTGCAGCTACGGATCGATGACCGGCGCGGGGACCGACAACTGCACAGTCACGCTGAGCGGCGCGGCTCCGAGCGGCGGCATGATCGTGGATCTCTCCAGCAACAACGGATCGGTGAAGGTCCCGGCTTCAGTGACGGTGGCGGCCAACGCGAGCAGCGCGAAGTTCCAGGCGACGGTGAGCGCGGTCAGCGCGGCCGAGACGGGAACGCTGACAGCCTCGGCGGGCAGCGTGACGGAAACGTTTGCGTTGAAGCTGAACGCGGCGCAGCGCGTTCTGAGCGCGAATCTGAGCAGTGTCGCTTTCGGAAACGTGACGGTGAATACCTCTGTCCAGCGCACCCTGGTTCTGCAGGCGGCCGGGACCGAATCGGTGACCATCAGTGCCGCGTCGCTGACGGGCGCGGGCTTCTCGGTTTCGGGGGGGAGTTTCCCGATTACGCTCAATCCGAATGAGGTGCTGAATCTGCAGGTGCAGTTTGCGCCGACCAGCGCGGGGGCTGCATCGGGCGAGCTGACGATCAGCAGCAACGCGACGAGCGGCGCAACGATGCAAATTACTGTATCGGGAACCGGGACGACGTCCTCGTCGGGGGGCGCCGGAGCGGTGCTGAGCGTGAATGCGACGACGATCGCATTCGGGAATGTCGCCCTGAGCACGCCGGCCACGCAGACGGTGACGCTGAGCTCGACCGGGAGCACTGCGGTGACGGTGAGCGGGGCGACGGTGACCGGCACAGGATTCACTCTGTCGGGGGGAAGCTTCCCGATTACGCTGAACCCGGGACAGTCCGCGACACTGAACGTTGTGTTCAATCCGGCGACCGCCGGAGCAGCGACCGGGAAACTGACGATCGCCAGCGATTCGACCGCAGGCGCAACGACCGTGGTGAACCTGACGGGAACGGGCGTCTCGACGGTGACGTACGCGGTCGATCTGACGTGGACGGCGCCGGCGAGTTCACCGGTTGCGGTGGCGGGCTACCACATCTATCGCGCAACCGGCACGAGTGCCAATTTTCAACTGCTGAATACCAGCGTGAATGTGCCTGCGACGTATGCCGACACGACCGTTCAAAGCGGACAAAGCTATGTCTACGCGGTTACCAGTGTGGATGCGTCCGGCGTGGAAAGTTCAGATTCTAACCTGTTCACGGTGACCATTCCGTGAGACAAAGAGAGCAGTCGGGCCGGAGGAGATGAGGGATTGCAACGGAGGGCGAAGAAGGATCGACCTCCGGAGTCAAGGTTGATGGCCGAGACGGGGAATGGATCAGGTAGGTCGGAGACGAGGCGAAGGCGCTGGGGATCGTGGCGGGACGAAGACGCGAATCCTTAACTGAGTTGCCATCCGCTTCAAGCTATAATCGATCTCAAACCACCTCCGCCAGCCATCGACAGGTACGACGCAAGTTTTTGATTAAACACTTTATCCTGAGTCATATCAGGAAATTTACCTTTGGGTTTTCAGCCGAGGAGTTCCAGTTACTAGAAATTAACCTCATTTGTGCAACACTGTCGGAATGCCGGGGTTGACCGGGATACGGCAGCTATTGGGCAGAGATTCAAGATGATTCCCTACGTCAACAGCCTTCCTTCTCCGGTTCGGATTCTGATCGCCGACGATCATCCCCTTTTCCGCGATGGATTGCGGCGGCTGCTGCAGTCGGAGCCGGGGTTTGAGGTGGTGGGCGAGGCCTCGGACGGGGACGAGCTGCTGGGGCTGATCCGCAAGGCGAAGCCGGACATCCTTCTGCTGGATTTGTCGATGCCGCGGCGGGACGGCATGGCGGTACTGCGGGAGCTGGCGGCGGCGAAGATTCCGGTGCGCACGCTGTTGCTGACGGCGGCAATCGACCAGGGGCAGATCGTGCAGGCGCTGCGGCTGGGGGCGTATGGGGTGATTCTGAAGGAATCGACGACGCAGCGGCTGTTTGACAGCATTCGCTGTGTCATGTCGGGACAGTACTGGGTGGGACGGGAGAGCGTGTCCGATCTGGTGAAGGCGCTGCGCAGCGCCGGGGGTCCGCCGGATGCCGGCGCAGGCTTGCGAGCCCGGGACTTCGGGCTGACACCGCGGGAGATCGAAATCGTAACACTGGTGGTTGCGGGATACTCGAATCCCGACATCGCCCAGCGCTGCTCGATCAGCGAACAGACGGTCAAGCACCATGTGAGTAACGTTTTCGACAAGCTGGGAGTGTCGAATCGTCTGGAGCTGGCGTTATTTGCGGTGAATCACCGGCTCACGGCTGCCGCGTCCTGAGTGACGGCCCCGAGAGCTCAGCGGGAAGGCCTCTTCTGACCGGCTGGAAGGGTGGGGGAATCGCGGTCGAGGCGGATGTACCGGCGCGGTCGAAGCGACGCAATAACCCAGGTAACACACTATGGTTTCAAATTTGTAGCACTATGCAGTCATATGACCATAGTACTGTCGGGCCATTGCTGTCTCTCCGGAACTACCCTAACCTAAACCTCGCGTATCGATGGCTGGAACCTCGCAGAGAGCGGGAAGGTTTTCCGCCTGGTTTCACCCAAGGAGAAGGGATGGATTTGGAGCCGGCCGTGAGCACATCCCCGATGGAGATATCCCGAGCCCGGCGATATGAAATTGGAACCTCGATCCGGTATCGGGTCAGGGGTGAACGCGAATGGCATGAAGGAGTGACGGAGAACATCAGCATATCCGGAATGCTCATTCGGGCCGATCGATCCCTGGATCCGAGGACCGCTGTAGAGATGAGGTTTTTTCTTCCTGTTGAACTGGACGGCGAATGCGCCGCCGAAGTTTTCTGCCGAGGATTGGTCATCAGGTCGTCGAAATGCCGGATCCCGGCTAATACGGTTACGATCGCTGTCAAAATCGCTCATTCACGGTTTATTCGACAAATGGACAGCGGGAAAGACGTGACCCGAGATGCAACGCATGGCAATCGACGGTTGGCGCTTTGATTCTTTTCCCTTTTTGAAGTACGAGCAGTGGAGCAGGCGAACGGGGCTGAGGAGCAGGACGCTCCAGGCCGCGCGCCGGAAGTTTCAAGTCAGTGTGGAAAACAGGGCAATGTAGCCCACAGGGCGGAGCTACGCTCCACGGCGACCAAGGAGTACACTGCAGGGCATGCTGCTATCAACCGTGACCCCCCCTGAACGTGTTGCGACGGCCCCCTGGTGGGCGCTGTATACGCGGCATCAGCACGAGAAGGTTGTGGCCGAGATGCTGACGGCCAAGGGCTTTGAGGTTTTTCTGCCGGTGTACGAGTCGATCCGGCGCTGGAAAGACCGGCGGAAGGTGCTGTCGCTGCCGTTGTTTCCGTGCTATGTATTCGTGCGCGGGGGCCTGGACCGGCGGTTGCAGGTGGTGAGCACGCCAGGCGTGCACATGCTGCTGACGCGGGGCGAGCAGATTGCGGTGGTTCCGGAAGAGGAGATCGGGTCGATCCGGAGGGCGGTAGAAGGATCGTTCCGGGTGGAGCCGCACCCTTTTCTGAAAGCAGGCGAACGGGTACGCGTGATGCGGGGTTCGCTGGCCGGTGTGGAAGGAATTTTAGTGCGAAAGAAAAACCTTTATCGTTTGGTGCTCTCGGTGGATATGCTGGCACAGTCGGTGGGCGTGGAAGTGGACGCCTCCGATGTGGAGCCGGCCCAGCCGGAGCTAAACGGAAAAGGGTCGCTGACCGCTGTGATGTCACTCCCGGAACTCCAGAGCGCCGGCCATTAAGGCCGCCGCTGCACGGATCACCCCAACCTCCCCTACCCTGATGAGAATTCCGATGAAATCCAGGCTGTACAGCTGCATTGCTCTGGTTGTCCTTTTGTCTGCCGGTTCGAGAATCGTGGTGGCCCAGGCGGATGCCGGGGACCCGCCCGCGGAGGCGACGACGGCGGCGCCCCACAACGACACGTTTGTGATCGGGAACGACGACAAACTCAACATCAACGTATGGAAAGATACGGAGCTGACCAAGACGGTTCAGGTGCGGCCCGACGGGATGATCTCGATGCCGCTGGTGGGCGAGCTGCAGGCTGCGGGGCGCACGCCGCTGCAGCTGGAGAACGCGATAGCCGACAAGCTGAAAGCGTATATTTCGCAGCCCGACGTGACGGTAATCGTCGAGCAGATCAACAGCCAGAAATTCAATATTCTTGGAAAGGTGGCCAAGCCGGGCTCGTATCCGCTGACCACCACCACGACGATACTCGACGCCATCGCCGAGGCCGGGGGATTTCTGGACTTCGCCAAGCAGAAGGACGTTTACATTCTGCGGCCGAAGCCCGAGGGCGGCGAGGCGCGGCTGCATTTCAACTATAAAGACGTGATCAAGGGCAAGCACACGGAAGAAAACGTGAGGCTCGAGCCTCGCGACACCATCGTTGTGCCCTGATTGCGGTGAGCGGTTCGCAGATCTGAGATTCCCTTATGCTGAAGCGCATTTGCCTTGGACTGGCCCTGCTGGCCGGATTTCCGGCGTGGTCGCAGTCGACTCCGGCGACGGATACCCAGCAGAATCCCACGACGGACACGTCGCAGACTGCTCCGACAGCGGACGAGACGACTCCTTCAGCCACGGAGGCGCCGATGGAACTGCCTCCGCCGGTGACCGGGCAGGCCTATCCGACCCAGGTGGGCTCGGATATTCATCACAACGTGCTCAACCTGGCGGTCAGTGGTTCCGGCGGCTACATCGACAACGTTCTGGTGGGCTACAACACCAAGGTTTCTTCGTCGATCTTCACTCTGTCTCCTTCAGTTTCGTACAACAAGAGAACCGCGAGGACGAAAGCTGAGTTCGACTACGATCCGGCGTTCACTTTTTATACCCAGGTGAGCTCGCTGAACGAGGTCGACCAGAACGCGTCGGGATCGCTGGAATATCGAATCACGCCGCACTTTGTTTACCGGATGCAGGATTCGTTCACGAAGAGCTCGAGTGTCTACGGCCTGCCGGCGGCGGCACTGGGAGGCGGGGTTACAGGCTCGTTGCCCATCGAGCTGGAAGGATTGGTCGCGTCGTTCGCGGACCGTATCGCCAACACCGCAACGGTCGATTTGGGGTTGCAGACGAGTGAGAATACGCTGATCGGGGGTGAGGGGTCGTTCGCCCAGCTCGACTACCCGAACAGCGCCCAGGTTCCCGGACTGGTCAACTCGAACTCGGTCGGGGCTTCCGGCTTTTATACCCGCCGAGTCAGCGAGCATCAGTACCTTGGATTTGTTTATCAGTATCTGCAGATCCTGAGTTACTTGAAGGGCGCCGAGGGAGAGGCCGCTCTCAATACATTCACCCCGTTCTACTCGTTCTATCTTGTGCGGACGAAGAAGGGAAACCTGACAGCCTCGGTTCAGGGTGGGCTGGAACACTCTTCGTTCATTATCCGGGGCGGCCCGCTGGTGGCGGAGTGGACGCCGGTTGTGACCTCCAGCATCGGGTGGCAGGGGCCGGTGACCAATTTCGCGGTGGCCTATACGCGGTCAGTGAGCGGAGGCGGAGGGCTGAACGGCTTGTACGGACAGTACAGTATGAGCGGGACGGCGCAGGTGAAGATCGCCAGGAACTGGGGAGTCTCCGCGGGCGTGAACTATTCCGACATCACGAACGACAGCAGCCGGTATCTGTCAGTGACTACCGGAGGACACTCGATTATGGGATCGGTGATCGGTGGACGGGCCCTGGGCAAGAGCGCCCGATTTGAAGTGGGCTATAACCGCGTCCAGGAATCGTATCCAGGGATCAGCGCGATCACGGACAATCCGAACAGCGACCGTGTTTATGGGTCCGTGAGCTACCAGTTCTCAAGGCCGGTGGGGAGATAGCGATGGCAGAGGTCTACGAAGAAGAAAAATCCAAAGGGTTCGATCTCCAGCGCGTCTGGGACATGGTGCAGCGCAGGCACATGTTCTTTCTCGTCCCGTTTTTTATGGGCTGGCTGCTGGTGTTTGCCCTGAGCTTTATATTGCCGAAGATGTACAAGTCGACCACCCTGATTCTGGTGCAGGAACCGACGATGCCGAAGAATTACGTGTTGTCGAACATCAGCGACAACCTCCAGGATCGGCTGCAGAGCATTACCCAGCAACTGGAGAGCCGGACGCGCCTGCTGGCGATTATCAGTGAGCTGCACCTGAATCAGAGAGGTGGCCGGACGGTCTCCCCGGACAACGCCGTGGACGGGATGCAGAAGGACATCACCGTGGATCTGGTGCGCGATTCCAGCGGGCTGATCAATGCGTTTAAGGTGTCCTATTCCGCGCCCAGCCCGACCATCGCCCAGAAGGTGACCTACGAGCTGACGACGCGATTCATCAATGAAAACCTCCAGGTGCGGCAGTCGGAATCACAGGACGCGACGAAGTTCCTGCAGGGACAGATGGAGACGGCGCGGCAAACCCTGGGAGAGCAGGAAGCCAAGGTGCGGGGTTTTGAGACTGTGCATCAGGGAGAGCTGCCCGACCAGCAGGCCACGAATCTGAACATCCTGAACGGTCTGCAGCAGCAGTTGCAGGGCGAAGAAGATTCTTTGCGCGCCGCGTCGCAGCAGCGTTCCTATTTCCAGTCGCTGGTGGAGCAATACCGGGCGGCGGCGCCGGTACGGACCGCCGACGGAGCGCCGACGGCGCTGGCGACCATGGACATGCAGCTGCAAACCCAGCGGACGCAGCTGGCCGATCTGAGCACGCGCTACACGGATGCCTACCCGGATGTTCAGAATCTGAAGGGCCAGATCGCGAAAATGGAGAAGGCACGCGCGGCGCTGGTAGCGCAGATGAAAGCGCGGAGCGGGGATGAGGCAGAACCGGCATCGACCATGGAGAACGCGCCGCTGCTGCAGGCGCAGAGTCAGCTCCACGCCACCGATACGGAAATCACCAGCCGGCAGCTGGCGATCACGCAGCTGAAAGCGAAGATCGGCGACTATCAGACCCGCTTGAACGCGGCGCCCGCGGTGCAGGAGCAGCTGGCGGACCTGAATCGCGGCTACACGCAGTCGCAGACCGATTACAACGACCTGCTGAAGAAGGAAAGCGACTCGCAGATGGCGACCAGCATGGAGCAGATGCAGCAGGGCGAGCGCTTCACCATGCAGGATCCCCCCAATTACCCGATGAAGCCGGACTTTCCCAACCATCTGAAATTCTGCGGCATCGGGGTCGCGGTGGGGCTGTTGCTGGGGATTTGCCTGGTGGGCGGGCTGGAGTACTTCGACGACCGCATGCATCTGGGCGAAGAGATCCGGGACATGATACCGGTAGCGGTGATCTCGGAAGTGCCGGAGATCGTCACCCCGGAGGATGTGAGCCGTGCCAGGCGGCGGGTGCTGGTGGGCTGGGCGACGGCCGCGGTGGTCCTGATCACGATTCTGGCGGGAACCGCGATGAGTTTCCTGCGCAGCTAAGCGGAATTGGATTATGTATAAAGCTTTCTATCATCTGACGCGAAACCCATTCGACCTGACGCCGGATCCGAGCTATTTCGTCGCGACCCGGCGGCACAATGAGGCGCTGGCGGCGCTGCATTACGGGATCCGGCGGCACAAGGGCTTCGTAGTCGTGACCGGCGAGGTCGGCACCGGCAAAACTCTGCTTCTGCGGTGCCTGCTGCGGCTGCTGCGAGAGAGCCGGGACGTTTCCTACGCCTATCTCTTCAACAGCCGGATGTTGCCGGTGGAATTCCTGCAGTACATTCTGTCGGACTTCGGGCTGGTGGTGTCAGGCAAGAACAAGGGCGAACTGCTGCACGAGCTGGGAGAATTTGTGGTGTCGCGCGGCTCGCGAGGACTGACGACGGTCCTGATCGTGGACGAGGCGCACCATCTTTCCGAAGACCTGCTGGAGGAAGTACGGCTGCTGACCAACCTGGAAACGATCGACGACAAGCTTCTGCAGATCGTTCTGGTGGGACAGCCGGAGCTGGATGTGAAGCTGGATTCCAGCCAGCTGCGGCAGCTGAAGCAGAGAATTTCGATTCGCGCTCATCTGGGGCCGCTGACCCTCGAGGAGACGAAGGAATATATCGAACATCGGCTGCGGGTGGCCGGGTCGGAGTCGAAGGCGGAAACGATCTTTCCCGGAGCGACGGTGGAAGCGGTCTACCATCATTCGCGCGGCATCCCCCGGCTGATCAATACGATTTGCGAGAACGCGCTGATCATCGGGTACGCCCGGCAGATGCAAAGCATCGGCCCCGACATCATTCACGATGTGGCGCGGGAATTTCGTCTGGAAACCAGCATGTCCCCGCCCGACTCCGAGAACGGGACTGCGGGCAGAGAAGAGAAGGCGCAGAGCTTACGCGATCTGTATGCCATGTTGCGCGGGCCGGGATCGTCCGGCGCGGGCGGAACTGTTCCTTTAGTTGAGGCGAGTGAATATGAGCCAAATATTTGATGCCCTGCAGAGGGCGGAGGCGGAACGGGCAGGGACCCGGGATGCCGCCGCGACCGACGCTTCGGAACTGCTGGAGCGGGCAGAGCGCCAGGCCTCGCATCGCCGGCAGGCGATGGTTGCCCTGGAATCCGTCAACACCCCTCCCCTGAGCGAGGCGGACCGGCCGCCGGCGGGGGCAGGAATTTCGTCGTCTCGCGAGCCCTCGATGGCAACGCTGGTCGAAGCCCTGGCCGAGCCGATGCAGGCGGACGGCGAGAAGAACGCGCGCCTGCTGGAGATGTTCCAGACGGTGAACATGCCGGCGGGCGGCGGGGGACGGCTGGTCTCCCTGATGGAAGGAGCCAATCCGGCGGCGGAAGCGTTTCGCCTGCTGGCGGTGAGGCTGCGGCATCGCCGCCGGGAAACCAGTCTTCGCAAGCTGCTGATCACCAGCACGATCCCGGATGAAGGCAAGAGCGTGGTATCGGCGAACCTGAGCTGCGCGCTGGCGGCAGGCACGCGCCAGAAGGTTCTGCTGGTCGGCGGCGACATTCGTCGTCCTTCGCTGGGGCGGGTATTCGGGCTGGATCAGGGGGCGGGGCTGTGCGAACTGCTGGAGGGAAGCCAGAACCTGGTGTCGAGTGTCTATCACCTCAAAGAGGCGGGCATATGGATGCTGCCCTCGGGCATGATGAAAGGCAATGCGCTGGAGATCCTGCAGTCCAATAAATTGCCGGTTCTGATGGAGCAGCTGGTTTCTCTGTTTGACTGGGTGGTCATCGATTCACCACCGATACTGCCGCTGGCCGATACCAGCGTGTGGGCGCGGCTGGCGGACGGAGTATTGCTGGTCGCCCGGCCGGGCGTCACCAAGAAGCGGCTCCTGCAAAAGGGTCTGGAAGCCATCGACAAGAAGAAGCTGGTCGGGGCTCTGCTGAATTCCTACAAGAGCGTCGAAGAGGGAAGCTACTACTACTACGGAACGGCCTCGGGGCCGAACGGCACCTAGAGCCGGCGAACTCCGAAGCATTCGTCGCGTACGGCGACCGATCCATTTCGACCGTCGTTGGCGTATATGACTCAGCATCTTCCGACCCAACCGCTGTTGTGCGGTCCGCAGCCGTCCTGCGGAACGAAATTCAAGCATTGATCTGTATTGTCTGCGGCTGCCGTTCCCGGGAGACGATTCGGGGCAGCACCGACTGCCTTGTTCCCCAAGCGGACGACCGTTCCGTGTATCCAGAGAGGAGTAGATCGTGACTGTACTCAACCTTGGTAAAGTTGCGAAACCGAGCGACCCCATCCTCGATGCGGGCTCACTCGGAGAGCGTTTCATCCTCACCGAGGATGAGTTCAAGAGATGCATTGCTCTGGAACGCAAGAGGACGGAGCGTTCGCGGGAGCCGTTTCTGCTGATGCTGCTGGAATCGGGGGCGGTGCCGGGCGGCAATGGCGGCGCGACCACGCTGAACAACATTCTGTCCGCCATGCTCTCGTGCACGCGGGAGACGGACTCGGTGGGCTGGTACAGGGCGCAGGGCACCGTGGGAGTGATGTTCACGGGCATCGTGATGAACGACCGGCGGTCGGTCCTGGGCACGATCATGGGGCGGGTGAGCGCAGCCCTGCGGGAAGAACTTTCTCTGGAGCGCTTCAACCAGATCACATTTTCGTTTCACTTCTTCCCCGACCACTGGGATCACGATGAGCCGGGGCGGCCCAACGATCCGGTCCTGTATCCGGACCTGATGACGCCCAATGAAAACCGGCAGTCGCTGCTGCGGGTGAAGCGGACCATGGATATCGCCGGCAGTCTGCTCGCGCTGGCCGTCAGCTTTCCATTTTTTCTGGCCATCGCGATTGCCGTGAAACTGAGCTCGAAAGGGCCGGTATTCTTCCGCCAGGATCGCATCGGGCAATACGGGCAGCGCTTTACTTTTCTCAAGTTCCGCTCGATGCGGGTGAACAACGACGACAGCGTGCACCGGGATTACGTGAAGCGGCTGATCGCCGGCGAAGCCGAGCAGGTACAGGTGGCCCCGGGACGCGACGGCGTCTTCAAGCTGGCCAACGACAAGCGCATCACGCCCATCGGCAAATTTCTGCGCAAGACCAGCCTCGACGAGCTGCCGCAGTTCCTCAACGTGCTGCGCGGCGAGATGTCGCTGGTGGGGCCTCGGCCTCCGATTCCATACGAGCTGGCCACTTATCAAACCTGGCACCGCCGCCGGGTGCTGCAGGTGAAGCCGGGCATCACCGGCCTGTGGCAGGTAACCGGGCGCAGCCGCGTCCGCTTCGACGACATGGTGCGGCTCGATCTGCGCTATGCGATGTCATGGTCGCCCTGGCTCGATGTGAAGATTCTTCTGCGCACGCCTGCAGCGGTCATCAAGGGCGCGTACTAATCCATCTCTCTGGCGGTTTCGGCCGCTCAACAAATCCAGCCGGCTTTTTATTGCATCCGGAACGGCAGCTCATGCCAGGTCCGGAATCGGGTCGAAAGTGTGGTGAGGGTCACATGAACTTTGGGGTCATTGGTTACGGGTACTGGGGACCAAACGTTGTCCGGAATCTTTCCACTCTTGAAGGATCGCAGGTCACGGCCATTGCGGAGCTGAGCCCCGCCGCGCAGAAGAGGGCGCACCGGGCTCATCCCGGGATCCATATCACGGCGGACACCAATGAAGTTCTGACTTCGCCGGACATCGATGCGATCGCGGTGATCACGCCGGTGTGGACGCATTACGAGCTGACCAAAGCGGCGCTGGAAAACGGCAAGCACGTCTTCGTGGAAAAGCCGTTTACCAGCAATGTGGAGCAGGGCGAGGAGCTGATCGAGCTGGCGCTGCGGAAGAATCTGACCGTCATGGTGGACCACACGTTCCTGTTCACCGGAGCGGTGCGCAAGATCTCGCAGCTGATGCGCGAAGGCACGCTGGGCCGGCTGTACTACTACGATTCCACGCGCGTGAATCTGGGCCTGTTCCAGCACGACATCAATGTTCTGTGGGATCTGGCGCCGCACGATCTCTCCATCATGGACCACCTGATCGACGGCAGCCCCGAAGCCGTTGTGGCTACCGGCCAAAGCCACCTGAACAGCCATGAAGACATCGCCTTCATGACGGTCTATTTTCCTGACAATGTGATTGCCCATATCAACGTCAACTGGCTTTCGCCGGTGAAGGTGAGGACCACGCTGATCGGGGGCGAGAAACGCATGCTGGTGTGGAACGATCTCGAGGCCGATGAAAAGGTGAAGGTATACGACAAGGGCGTGAACATCACCAACAACGAAGGCGTCTACCGGTTGCTGGTGAACTACCGCTCGGGTGACATGTGGGCTCCGCAGCTGGAGCAGGTGGAAGCACTGCGCGAAGAGCTCACCTACTTTGTGGACTGCGTGACGAACAGTAAGAAGCCCTTCAACGACGGATGCGCGGGCCTGCGGGTCGTGCAGATGCTGGAGTCGGCAACCAAGTCGCTTCGCGAACGGGGAGCGATGGTTTACCTATGAACGAGTGGAACAGCATTGCCCCGGACGTGAAGCTGGGCGACGGCGTCCGGCTGGCGAAATTTATTAACCTCTACGGCTGCTCGATCGGCGACGAAACCAAAATCGGCGCGTTTGTCGAAATCCAGAAGAACGCGACCATTGGCCGACGCTGCAAGATCTCCAGCCACACGTTCATCTGCGAGGGCGTGGAGATCGAGGACTACGTCTTCATCGGACATGGGGTGGTCTTTGTGAACGACAGCTATCCCCGCGCCACGCGGCCCGGCGGAGAGTTGCAGACGGAAGCCGACTGGAAGGTCGAGCGAACCGTGATAAAGAAAGGCGCCTCAGTGGGATCGGGCGCAACGATTTTGAGTCAGGTGACGGTGGGCGAAAACGCCATTGTGGGCGCGGGCGCTGTGGTCACCAAAGATGTTCCGCCGAACGCGATCGTAGCGGGCAATCCCGCCCGGGTGCTGCGCTACGTCGACAAATCTCTGGAGGCGACCCATGTCGGTCAGCAGTGATATTCCGTTTCTGGACCTTGTAACCCCTCACGTGCAGCTCGAGGAAGAACTCACAGCCGTGTTTCAGCGCACTCTGCGCAGCGCAGCGTTTATCGGCGGCCCCATGGTGGAGGGCTTCGAAAAAGACTTCGCCACATTCTGCGATTGCAGCCATGCGGTGGCGCTCAACAGCGGCACCGACGCGCTGCGCTTTGCCATCATGGCCGCCGGCGTGCGTCCGGGCGATGTGATTCTGACCACGCCGCACACCTTCATCGCGACCACCGAAGCGATTTCCCAGGCGGGAGCGCTGCCGGAGTTCGTCGATATCGACGAGCAGACCTATAACCTGTCGGTTCCGAAGCTGCGGCAGTATCTGGAGCAGGAGTGCCGTCGCGACGCATCCGGGCAACCGATCAGTCAGCGCAGCCAGCGGCCGGTGACGGCGATCGTGCCAGTCCACCTGTACGGCCAGATGGCCGACATGGACGGGATTCTCGAGCTGGCCCAGGAATATAACCTGACCGTGATCGAGGACGCCTGCCAGGCGCATGGCGCAGAGTATTTCTCGGCGAAGCAGAATCGCTGGTTCCGGGCTGGATCGATGGGGCGGGCCGCGGCGTTCAGCTTTTATCCGGGCAAGAACCTGGGCGCATGCGGCGAAGCCGGCGCGGCGACCACCAACGATCCTGAGCTGGCCAGACATATGCGCATGCTGCGCGATCACGGCCAGGCGAAGAAGTACTATCACGACATCGAAGGCTACAACGGCCGGCTGGACGCGCTGCAGGCGGGGCTTCTGCATGTAAAGCTCGGGCACCTGGCGGAATGGACTGCGCAGCGCCGCGAGCGGGCGGCCGAATACAACCGGCTGCTGGCCGGCAACGATGCTGTAGTTTGTCCCTTCGAACCCGCCTGGTCGCGCGCGGTTTATCACCTGTACGTCATCCGCACGGCAGACCGCAGCGGACTGATGGAATTCCTGAAACACGCGGGCATTGGCACCGGCATTCACTACCCGGTTCCGCTGCACCAGCAGAAAGCCTATGCCCCGCTCGGTTATCAGGCGGACGACCTGCCGGTGTGCACGCGCGTGGCTACCGAGATTCTTTCCCTGCCGATGTTCCCGCAGCTGACGGCGACGCAGCAGGAGCGCGTGGCGGACGAGGTCGCAAACTTCACCGCGCAGTCCCGCGCCACAG
Source organism: Acidobacteriaceae bacterium (assembly GCA_035656855.1). Lineage (GTDB taxonomy): Bacteria > Acidobacteriota > Terriglobia > Terriglobales > Acidobacteriaceae > Palsa-343. The sequence continues at coordinate 29,607 of DASRRO010000129.1, forward strand.
CTGAGCCGGTTCTTGTCGCGCGGGGCTGAAGGCATGCATAACGCGACGCGGCCCGGGGCGATGCTGTGAGTCTGCGGCTGGATCGTGCCGGCTCTCTCTATTGCGTCGGGCCGCTGTTTCGAGTATTTTCCGGGCGCGACGGAAAGATTCCCATCCTCATGTACCACAGCGTGGCCGACGAGGATGAATCAGCTCTGGGGCCCTATTTTCGGATCGCGCTTTCGCCGGCGCTGTTTCTGCAGCAGATGTCCTGGCTGCACGAACATGGATACCGCACCGCCAGCCTGGCATCAGCGGTGAAGCAACTCGAGGCCGGCGGCGCGACGGCCGAAAAGACGGTGGTAATCACCTTCGACGACGGCTATCGCAACTTCTATCAGCACGCCTGGCCGGCGCTCGAGCGGTTCCGATTCACCGCCACGATGTTCCTGCCTGCCGCGTCGATCGGCGATCAGCCTCAGATCTTCAATAAGCGCGAGTGTATGACCTGGGGCGAGGTGCGCGAACTGCAGAAGCAGGGCATCTCGTTCGGGTCGCACACCGTCACCCACCCTCAGCTCCACGACCTGCAGCCGGATCGCATCCGCGAAGAAATCCTGCAGTCGCGGCAAACTATCGAAGACAAAACAGGCAGCCCCGTCGATACGTTTGCGTATCCGTATGCCTTTCCGCAGACCGATGGCCCGTTCATCGCCATGCTGCGGCAGATTCTGGAAGAAGGCGGCTACCGCTTTGGAGTCTGCACCAGAATCGGACGGGCCGGGAAAGCCAGCGATCCGCTGTTTCTGGAGCGGCTCCCGGTGAACAGCGCCGACGACGCGGCGTTCTTCGCGGCCAAAATGGCGGGGGCCTATGACTGGGTGGGCGGGATGCAGTCGCTGGCCAAGCGAGTCCGGAAGGCGCGCACGAAAGCCTGGACCCAAAAGTAATCGGAGGCAGCACTTTTTTACCCGGGTCAGACAGGATTCCATGACAGAATCGGCTCAAGTTGAGCCCTTGCTGCAGGGAATTCCGCAATCGGCCGGACCATGGTAATGCCTTCAAAGCAGAGTATCTTTAGAAAAATCAGAGAGATCGGGCAGATGTTACCAAAGTGCCTGCTTTTCCACTGAAAATGGATGCTGAAGGTCACCTCGTGGCTCTGAGAAAGGTCCTCGGCTTGCACTGATCGAGGCCATTCGTCCCGCGTAGCTGGTAATGGTTCGGCGCGACTGTCGGAGGAAAGTTGTCCGTGTTTCGCGAGTGGTGTGTTCTGCGTGCGGTGTTTTCTGCCGCGCTCCTCGATGGCGCGTTTGACGCCGTCAGGCCGGAACCATCGAGCGGACTGCGGGAAGTTCCTCGACAATCCATGCGGCACCACCGTGATCGGCAGCGGCTCCGGCATTCTACGGAAAAGGAATTGGTACGTCTTCCATGAAGAAAGTGATTTCTGGCTGTGTTTTCCTTGCGGCATCCTTTGTTGCCGCTATCGCCATCACGCCTTCGGCGAATGCAACCACCCGTTACATTGCGCAGACTGCAGGAACCTTCAGCGGCGGGAAGGCATGCAGCGGTCAGACCACAATTACGCCAGCCACTTTTAACAACACGACCAATTCGCCGGGAGACGTGAACTATATTTGCGGAACCATCACCGTCGCGGCGAACACCGAAGCTCTGATTGTGAACGGAAACGGAAGCAGCGGCAGCCCGATCACCATCAGTTTCGACAGCGGGGCAGTTCTGTCGTCTCCTGAGTGGCCCGCCGACGGTTCCGGCGGCGCCATCGACATTGGCTACAACAACTACATCACGATCAACGGGAACGGCGGAGCCAGCGGAGCGGTCCAGGGCATTATCGAAGCGACGGCCAACGGCGATTCCGGAGCGGCCTGTCTGAGCGGCTCCTGCACCTATCACGGCGACAGCAACGGGATCGAAGCCA
>DASRRO010000130.1:0-2857 GCA_035656855.1 Acidobacteriaceae bacterium
GTCATGCGCTCCTGCGAGCGGAGGCGCTTCTGATCCATTTCGGAATAGATTCCGAAGCAGCCGAGGCCGAGGATCATGAGGCAGCCGGCGACGGCGACGACGAAGGGCGACATAAACATGGACGATGACATAGAAGACTCCGTGGAGCGTTTCCGGTGTTTCGGCATTTTGCCGGGGAAATGCTCGTACTGGCGGCGTTAGACTGGCGCGGCGCGGCGGAGTTTCACCGGTCGAAATAAATTTCGGGCGTGAAACTTTGCAAGGTTGGCCCGGTCTTACTCTGCCACGTGCATTCTCAGGTGCTGACTTTCGTGCAAGAGCCTGTTTCTCCAGTTACGCCCGTTGCCGGCGATACCCGCTTCCGGGCGCTGGTGGAGGAGCATGCGCCGATGGTCTTCCGCACACTGCTGCGGCTGCTGGGAACGGGCGAGGGACTGGACGACCTGGCGCAGGATTGCTTTCTGCGGCTGCACCGTGCGCTGCCGGGTTTTCGCGGCGAGTCGCTGGTGTCGACGTATCTCTACCGCATTGTGGTGAACGTGGCGCAGGACGAGTTGCGGCGGCGGCACCGCGAGGAGCGTCCGCTGACCTCGCTGACGGATGAGGCGGAGGACTGGGGCGAGCGGCTGCGGCATCCATCGCGCAACGCGGAGGAGATGCTGCTGGAGCGCGAGTTTGCCGCCGGGGTGGAGCGGGCGCTGGCGCAGTTGAGCGCGATCCAGCGGACGATTTTGGTGCTCTACCATCAGGAAGAGCGGACGTATGAACAGATTGCGGTGGTGCTGGGCATGCCGATCGGTACGGTGCGGACGCACCTGCATCGGGGGCGGGCCCGGCTGCGGGAGTTGATCGCGATGACGACGGGAATGAGTACGACCGGGCGGAAGGAGGCTGCGCTATGACGCCGGAGAGGAATCTCGAACGGGAAGAGGAGGACCGCATCACACGCGCGCTGGAGCAGGCTCCCGCCGTGGCGGTGCCGGCGGAGTTTGCGGTGCGGGTGATGGCGCAGTTGCCGGAGCGGAAGGTGGGTCGCGTGCCTGATTGGAGTGGGCTTTTTCTGCGGCGGACGCACTATGGGCGGAATGCGATGCTGGCGGCCGCCGCGGTGCTGTGTTGCCTGCTGGTGGTGGCGGGGTTGGCATCGAATCACGGCGGCGTTGCGTGGCAAGCGATCGAATGGATGGTGCTGGCGCAACTGGCGGGGATCGCGCTGTGGTGGGGGCTGGCCTGGCGGACCCGGGCTTCGTCGTAGGGACTGGCCGTCCGGGCGGACGCGCCTTTGGCGCGGGTAGTCAGATTCGCTTCCTTTGGTCGCTCACTTTGGGATTTGTGGGAGAGGTCTGCACCGGCGAGAGATATAGGCAATTCATCGGCGGCAGTAAGCGACCATGTCTATTACTGAAGATATCCAGCGTGATGAGATAGCGACGCGCGGCGTTCGGCAGATCGCTTCGTGGGGCCATCTGGCGGGATACCTGCTGATCAACGCAGCCATCGTGGTGTGGGGCTTTCACGTCCAGGCGGTAGGACAAGGACACGCGGCTGCCGGACAGATTGCCGATCACAGCCAGGCGATGAAGAACTATCTCATCGACATACTCGCAGACTGCGCGCTGCTGTATTACTGCTGGGCAGGCGTTCATTGGCATGGGGGCAATCTGGAGACGCTCTCCGGCGGCAGATGGAGATCGTGGCGGAACGTGCTTGCGGACGTTGCGATTGCGGTGCCGTTCTGGGTGGTGTGGGAGGCGACGGCGTATGGTGTGCATCTGTTGCTGGGCCCGGACACTGCGCGCTCCGCAGCCGCGCTTCTGCCGCAGAGCGTGCCCGAGATTCTGGTCTGGATACTGGTTTCGATTACGGCGGGATTCACGGAAGAGCTGCAAACCCGCGGCTATCTGCAGCGGCAGTTTCATGCGCTGAGCGGGAGCATTGTGGTGGCCGTACTGGGGCAGGCAGCGGTCTTTGGCCTGATGCACAGCTACCAGGGATGGAAGCAGGTGATGGTCATCAGCGTTCTTGGTGTTCTCTATGGGGCGCTTGCCGCGTGGCGCAGAAACCTGCGCGCGAACATGATTGCGCATGCCTGGTCCGATGTGTGGGAAGGCTGGCTGAAGATGGTGGTGCTGCGGTAGAGCGGCAAACTCATCCTAACCAGGGACGTGAAGATCCAGGGACGTGAAGATGGAGGCAACAGATGCACGATGGATTCAAAACCGACCGGCGAAGCTTTCTTGCGACTGCATTGACGGCTAGCTCGGCTCTCGCAATCGGATTGGGCGAAGCAGACGCCGAGGGCCAGGAAGCCGCAGCCAAGCCACATCAGCCAACAAAATCTGCCCTTTCCTTCGAAAACCTCTATGACACGTCCGTGCTGGCCACATCCCTGACAGGCGAGGCGGCGGATCGCCTTGCACTTCGCAGGCTCGTGGACGCATGGTCGCACTGTGCCGACCGCAGACTCGCCGAAGAACAGTCGAACCTGTTCGTGCCGGATGGAACGATCCTGAACTACGAGGGAGATCCCAAGACCCACGAGCCCCACTCAACGATAAAAGGCAGGGCGGCGATCCGCACTGCCTTAGCGGTCCTCAATGCGTTCACGGTCACATTGCACATGAACGGGCAAAGTGAAGTGGCTATCCGGGGTGACGAGGCTATCGGTGAAACCTATTGTTTAGTCCATCAATTCACGCAGGAAAACGGGCAGCGGAAATGCCAGACCCTGGGGATTCGCTATTACGACCAGTTCCTTCGTCAGGAGAACCGTTGGTACTTCGTCGAGAGGAAACTGATCATCGATTGGTCCGATACTCGTATCTCCGTTCCGTAAGAGCAAACCCGGTGACGCATG
>DASRRO010000131.1:0-2091 GCA_035656855.1 Acidobacteriaceae bacterium
ATGGAAGACCGCACCGTAGCTGGCCTGGAATTGCGGAATGGAGCTTTCACCGGGCTGCCAGGAAGCGGCAGCTCCGAACAGAACACCATACCAGTCCTCATCGAAGATGCCCTCGCCATCGTCGTTCCACACGGTGTTCAGCATGCCCTTCGCGCCGAGCCGCTGGCCGTCACGCACGAAGTGCTGGATGTTGACGAGGCCGATGTTGCTGTCCGGGTAGACGCGGCGCCAGTTATTGACGCCGGGGGCGACCCAGACCTCCATCCCGGCGCGGTTGAAAGGCTCAATGTATTTGTCGAAGTTGGGCTTCGCGTCGTAGACCCAGGGAACGCCGATCATGTCTTTGGGCAGGGCGGCGACGAGATCAGGATTGTGCCAGGCGAGGTCGCCCCAGAAGAGGATGCGCTTGCCGGTGGGCTGAATGACGCCATGGATCTGGGTCAGGAAGTCGACGTAAACCTGATCGAGGCCGCGCTGGGCGACGAGATCCTTGGTCTGGCCCTTGCCCAGCTCGTTGGTTTCGTCGGCGCCGATATGCACCCAGGGCGACGGGAACTGTTGTGCGATTTGGGTGAACCACTGCTTGATCAATGCAAGCGAGCCGGGCTGCACAGGCGAGAGGACCTGGCCGTGCGGCGTTTCGCCGAGCGCTGAAAACTGCTCGTACTTGAGGACGTGGTGGAGATGGCCGAAGGCCTCCTGCTCCGGAACCACGGTGACGTGATACTTCGCGGCGTAATGGACGAGTTCCACGACATCGGCCGGAGACATGGAACCACCGGGAGGCGCGATGAGCGGGGACGCTGCGTATTGCAGTGTGTGCTCGAAGTAGGGCGAATAGATATTGAGCTTGAACGCGGCCAGGGTGCGGACCTGGCGCTCCTGAAAGGCCAGCGTGGGGACGGGACCGCGCGAGAGATCGTCGTCGAGGCCGCGATGTGGGAGAGCGGGCCAGTCCTTGATTGTGGCCGTCTGGATGGTGGCGGTGTGAAGCTGAGCGTCCTTGCCGTTGTCGCCATATCCGCCATTGATGACGAGCTGCTTGACCGTCTGCGCGCCGTAGAAGAGGCCGGCGGGGGTAGCCGCTATGACGGCAAGTCCATGAGCCCGCGGCAGGATGACGTAACCCTCGTCGTGCATGGCGGGATCGAAGGAGAGGTGTGCGGCGGCGAGCAGAGCGCGGCCGGAAGCGGTGTTGGTGCGCAGCAGTTCGACGACGGGACCGCTGGCACGTCTTGGGATGCCACGCTCTTTCAGCGTGGTACGCAGATCCTCGGCGGTGAAGCGATCTTCCGCATCGCGCGAGCCGACCCGGACGAGTATGCCGTGGCCCAGCGAAAGGAGCCTGGCGGGGTGCACCTCACGTGGCAGGGGGATGAGCTTGAGTTCGGAAGCGGGCTGCGCCTGTACGAGCGGGACGAAGCAGAGGATTGCTGCGAAAAAGAACCGGGCAGCGCCGCGGGGGGCTCGCGTGATGGGGATCATTCCGTCCTTTGGGTGTTTGCCGCGTGATGCCGGGCGGTTTTGATGACGCTCTCAATGTAACTCGACCGGGGCCTTGTAGAGATTCGCAGCGGATCATCGCACCGTTATCGCGGACATCAGCGCCGGTTTTCGTGTTATAAACGGCTGTTTCGGAGGAGAACCATGGCGGAGCTGCACTATCAGTCCGGGTTTCTGAATGAATTTGCTACCGAGGCCGAGCCGGGCGCGCTGCCCATCGGGCAGAATGCGCCGCAAAAGCATCCGCTGGGGCTCTATGCCGAGCAGTTCAGCGGTACCGCCTTTACCGCGCCGCGCCATCGGAACCGGCGATCGTGGCTTTACCGGATTCGTCCCTCGACGGTGCACAAGCCTTACACGCCGGTGCGGGTGCAGCGGCTGATTCGCGGCTGGCCGAATCCGGATGCGACGATCACCCCCAACCAGTTGCGGTGGAATCCGGAGCCGATCCCGCCCGGCGCGGTTGATTTCGTGGACGGCATCATGACCCTGGGGGGCAATGGCGATGCTTCCATGCAGTCCGGCGCCGCGATCCATATCTATGTGGCGACACGCTCTATGCACAAACGCTTCTTCTGGAATGCAGAT
>DASRRO010000132.1:0-2166 GCA_035656855.1 Acidobacteriaceae bacterium
TTCGCCCGCACGCTGCTCTGAATCCTGTCCTGCAGGCGCTCGATGTCCGCGGCCGTCGCTCCACCGCGATTGATCAGCGCCAGCGTGTGCCGCGACGAGATCCCTGCCGCACCATCCACAAATCCCTTGCCGAACCCCGCCCGCTCGATCAGCCACGCCGCTGAAAGTTTTATAGCCAACTTCACGTCGCCATCACCCAGCGGCCAATGCGGAACATCCTTCTCGGCTACGCCCGCCGCGACCGCGACTTCCGTAAGTTCCGCCGCCGATACGACCGGGTTCTTGAAGAACGATCCGGCGCTCCTGCAGTCCGGATCGCCCTCCACAATCAACATGCCCTTGCGCTGGCGAATCTCGCGCACTGCGGACGCAACTGCATGTAAATCAGCATGTTCTGCAGATTCAGCAAAGTATCGCTTGACGTCCCCGTAGGTAACTCGGGGTGTTCCATCAGGATGTAACTGAAAGTCGACGTGCGTAACTATGTATCTGCCCGGCTCGTCGGTATTGAATAAACTCTGTCGATACCGAAACTTACATGCCTCCCGGTCGAGGTCCACAAACGCCCCCATTCGCCGGTCGCAGGGCGGCCGGTCAAAAGCACGTACCGAAACGATCGTCTCGGCAACCTCCTGCCCATACGCTCCGACGTTTTGCACCGGCGTCCCGCCTACACTTCCCGGGATTCCAGCCAGGCACTCCACACCCTGCATCCCGGCCTTCACCGCCCGGTCGACGAACTCATCCCACACCTCGCCCGCACCCACTTCAAACAATCCATCGCCGCAGTCCTTCACTCCGCGGATCCCGATCTGCAGCACCACCCCCGGAAACCCCGCATCGCTCACCAGCAGGTTGCTCCCACCGCCCAGCACGAACAGCGGCAGCCCGCGCTCCTCCGCCCACCGCACCGCCTCGGCCACATCCTGCTCATTCTCGGCCACCGCAAAGTACCGTGCCGGCCCACCCACTCTCAGCGTCGTCAGCGGCCCCAGCGCCACATTCTCCTGAATCGTCACGGTTCGAGACTACATGACCGCCTTTGAACTCGAAGCTCGCAACTCGCAGCTCGAAACTCAAAGCTAAACCTCCCTCGAACGCTGCCTTTTGGCGCATCGGTCCTTGACTGGCACGATAGAATAAAGATAGAGAGCAAAAGGTTCTGGCTGACCTTGATCGCCCCGGCCAATTCACTTGAGGTCCAAGCCTAAAGTATCTGCTCTCAAGACTTTGCACACTTTTGCCGGGGGAGGGAGTACCCAGACCCCAGCTCCCGAATCCAAATCCGCAGCAGCACCCAGGCAGCAGCACCCAGAAGGAGCAACAAAAAATGTACCCAGAGCTTATGGTCATCCCGATGCGCGAAGAACTCACCCGCGCCGGCATCAACGAGGCCCGCACGCCAGAAGACGTCGACAACGCCCTCAAGCAGGCCGGAACGACCATGATCGTGGTCAACTCCATCTGCGGTTGCGCCGCCGGCAAGATGCGCCCCGGCGTCCGCCTCGCCCTGCAGCACGCCACCAAACCCGACCAGGCCATCACCGTCTTCGCCGGCCAGGACCGCGAAGCCACCGAGCGCGCCCGCAGCTACTTCCAGGGCCATCCGCCCACCTCGCCTGCCATCGCCATCTTCCGCGACGGCCAGCTCGTCTACCTCATGCAGCGCTCCGCCATTGAAACCTCTACCGCTCCCGCCATCGCCCAGGAACTCGCCCGTGCCTTCGACGCCTACTGCGCCACCTCGGCAGCCTAAATGCACCACGATCTAAGTGCCTGATTAAGCAGACTCTAATAAGGGGTGGACTTCGATCCACCCCTTTCACTTTTCCACAACTTCTTCCTCAAGATTTATTTCGCACGCGCCGATGGAAGCTCTGTATGAATTCTTCGGCCCGCACCCTCGCGTTCACCGCCCCTCATTCGATCCCCAGCACCCAGGTCCCATCCGACCGAATGGACGCGCAGCGTCTCATCGGCCCCAGCCCGGCCATGGGCCGCCTCTGGGCCCAGATCCGCCTTCTCGCCCCCCACTTCCGCATCGCCCTGCTCGCCAGCGAGCCCGGCTGCGGCGCCGACGCCGCCGCCCAGGCCCTGCATGACCTTTCCCCTTTCTCCGGCACGCCGCTCATACACATCCGCGCCGCCGACGCTGATCGCCAGCTC
>DASRRO010000133.1:0-35496 GCA_035656855.1 Acidobacteriaceae bacterium
GTGAAAACGGGTACGGGCCCTTTCGGCGTCCTTGTCGATTCCACCGGCAGCTACGCCTACGTAACCAATCGCACCTCAGGCACCATCAGTGCCTTCCTGCTGTCGAACACGGGAGCCCTCACGCCCATCACCGGTTCGCCCTTTGCCACGGGCAGTCTTCCCGAGCTCATGGTCGAAGACAAGACCGACGCCTACATCGCCGTCATCTGCGCCGGTGGCAGTCCGGACCTGCAAGTTTTCAAATTTGACGCGACCACCGCGGGCGCGCTCGACAGTCTCGCCACATCCAAAACCGGCACCGATCCCACCGAGCCCAGCGCTCTCGCCGCTACGCATTAAGCGAAAAGAGGCGGCTCGTATAGAGCCGCCCCGGTCAGTTCGATTCCCTGTTGCCTATTCTCTGTCGCCTGCTGCCTGCATTTCCACCACCGGCCCATGCGTCGCCGCCGTCGGTGTCGGCGCCACCGGAGCATCGCCAATGCGTTCCGCAAAGTTGCACTCGGTCGCGTTCTCAGCCTCGGCTTTCTGCCCCTTCCGCGGACGCCGCTTCGGCATCATCTCCTTATTGTTGGGGCACACCAGATACAGCCCGCCATCCACGGCGCGCTCCACCACGTAGGGTGACCCGCACTGCGGGCACTTCTTTGCCACCGGCTTCAGGTTCGACGTGAAATCGCACTTCGGATACCGCGTGCACCCCCAGAAGATATTCCCCGTCCGCGCCTTCCGCTCCGCGATATCGCCCTCTCCGCACTTCGGGCACTTCATTCCTTCGATCAGGTTCTGCTTTATGTATTTGCACTTTGGATAGCCCGAGCACGAGACAAATTCACCGTAACTGCCCGTGCGCAGCACCAGCTGCCTGCCGCATTTCGGACAGTTTTCGTCCAGCGGCACTGCTGGTTTCTGCTGCTGTTTCTGGCTCAGCCGCCGCACCGTCTTGCACGGCGGATCGGCGTTGTAGTCCGGACACGCCATGTACGCGCCAAACGGGCCCCGCCGCAGCACCATCACTTTGCCGCAGGCCTCGCAGTACTCCTCCGCCTGGGCCTCGCCCCCTTCGCCCGCCTGCAGGTCCGGCTTGGGAGCAAAATGCTCTTTCGTGAAGCCGCAGCTCACCTGTTCCACTGTAACCTTGCGTCCGCTTCCCAGAGCCTCCTCGATCGCCGCCTTCAGCGCAGCCTTGTCCTTTACCTCCGCTACGGTGGTCGACTCATCGCCCTCAGTCGTCTTCACCAGCATCGAATACTTGAGCTTGCCCTCAATCTTCGCGATGACTTTCTTCGGCTCTTTCTTCCACGCCGTCGCCGCCACCGTGACCGGCTTCTCCTTCGCATACGCGCTGCACGCGTAGAACGAGCCGAATTTTCCCCACTTCAACACCAGCGGTGAGCCGCACAGATCGCACTTCTCATCTGTCGGCTTCTCCATCCGCTTCACGTTTTCCATGTGCTTCTCGGCATGCTTCAGCTCTTCCTCAAAATGCCCGTAGAAGCCCTTCAGCAGATCGGTCCACTTTTCCCTGCCGTCTTCAATCTCGTCCAGCTCTTCTTCCAGCCGCGCCGTGTAGCGCGTGTCGAAGATATACGGGAAATTATGGACGAGCAGATCGTTGACCACCGTCCCAATCTCGGTGGGATAGAACCTCCCTCCCCGCCCTGTCGGCGGCATCTTCGTCACGTACTCGCGATCCTGAATGGTGGTGATGATCGACGCATACGTCGACGGGCGCCCGATCCCCCGCTCCTCCAGCTCCTTCACCAGCGACGCCTCGTTGTATCGCGGCGGCGGCTCAGTGGCGTGCTGCTCCGGCATCGTCCGATTCAGCTTCAGCGCATCGCCATCGTTCAGCGACGGCAGCACGTGCTTCAGCTCCTCTTCATCTTCGTCCACCGTATCGGTGGCTTCGTGATAGACCTTCAGAAACCCGTCGAACTTCAGCACCGATCCCGTCGAGCGGAACTCGTACGACCGGTCCGCCCGCGCATCAATCGTCACCGTCGTCTGGTCGAACACCGCCGGCAGCATCTGCGACGCCACAAACCGCTGCCAGATCAGCTTGTACAGCCGGTGCTGCTCGTCGCTCAGATAACGCCGAATCTCATCCGGATGCAGCTCCGGGTTCGTCGGCCGGATCGCTTCGTGCGCATCCTGCGCCTCCTTCTTCGATCGATACGCATTCGGCTGCTCCGGCAGATACTGGGCACCCAGTCTTTGTCCGATAAAGCCCCGCACTGCTGTGATCGCTTCCGGCGATATGCGCGTCGAATCGGTACGCATGTAGGTGATCAGGCCAACCGACCCATCCGGGCCCAGATCAACGCCCTCATAGAGCCGCTGCGCCACGCCCATCGTTCGCTTCACGTTGAAGCCCAGTTGTCGCGATGCATCCTGCTGCAGTTTGCTCGTCGTAAACGGCGGAGCCGGCGTCCGCCGCCGCTCTTTCCGCTCCACGGTCCGCACGCTCCAGCGCACTTTGGGCAGCGCAGCCACGATCGCTTCCGCCGTCTTCTGGTCCGGAACGCTCGGCGTGCTCACCGACGGCACTTCTGCCTTCGCCCCATCGATCGCCACCAGCCGCGCCACAAATTCCTGTCCATCAGGAACCGGCGCCACCGCGGCATCGATCGTCCAGTACTCGACCGGCTTGAACGCCTGAACCTCCCGTTCGCGTTCCACAATCAGCCGCACGGCCACCGTTTGCACGCGTCCCGCAGAAAGTCCCCGCCGCACCTTGTCCCACAGCAGCGGCGAAATCTGATAGCCGACGATACGGTCCAGCACGCGCCGCGTCTGCTGCGCATCCACCAGGTTCTCATCCACATCCCGCGGATGCTCGAACGCTGCTCGCACCGCCTTCTGCGTGATTTCGTTGAACGTGACCCGCCGAATCCGGCTCTTGTCCTTTACCACCGGCATCAGCTGCATCGACAAGTGCGCCGCGATCGCCTCGCCCTCGCGGTCCGGGTCGGGCGCCAGATACACCGCGTCTGCCTTTTCCGCCAGCTTCTTTAAATGGCGGACTATCTTTTCCTTGTCCGGCGTCACCATCAGCGTCGGCTCAAACGTCCGGTTCTTCAGCTCCACGCCCAGGTCGCGCTTCGGCAGGTCCATGATGTGGCCGAACGAGGCCTCCACCTGATAGTCCTTGCCGAGGTATTTATTGATCGTCTTGCCCTTCGCAGGCGATTCGACGATAACCAGAGATTTACCCATCGTTTCCTTTGTCAACCGTGCGCCGGCTCCCCTGAGCCGTCACTATATAGATGTTGCGTTCTTCTTTCGGAAGCTACCACGTCCGCCCGCTTTGAATCCAGAGACGGTCTCTTCCGCACCCGCGTCAGAGACGGCTCACAGGCTCCTGACGAAATTCTTCCCAGGCAGTTGTCGGATCCGTCCGGACAGTTCCAGCTCGAACAGCGCGGTGAAAACCTCTGAAGAGCTCATCTCCTGTTCGAGCTTTTCGAGGACCTCATCCATCTGCAGTGCTTCATCGGGTCGAAGCACGCTGTACACACGCGCCTCCGAAGGCGGCAGTGCGCTTTCCTCGAATAACGATGCCTCAGATGTCCCCTCGGATGCAAATCCCTCGCTCTGCTCAAGCGCCGCGCGAATCGTCGTGGGCAGCTCCTCCCACACGTCTTCCCAGCACGAGGTCAACTTTGCGCCCTGCTTTATCAGCAGGTTAGGTCCCCACGCATTCCGCGTCGTTACATTCCCCGGAACCGCAAATACCTCCCGGTTCTGTTCCAGAGCACACCGCGCCGTCACCCGCGTGCCGCTGTACTCTCCGGCCTCGATCACCAGTACCCCGACGCTCATCCCGCTCAAGATCCGATTGCGCTTCGGAAAATTCTGCGGCGCCGGAAACGTCCCCAGCGGCAGCTCCGACAGAATCGTTCCGCCCCCCGCCACAATCTGCTCCGCCAGCCCCTTGTTCTCCTTGGGATAAATCACATCCACGCCGGTGCCCCACACCGCGATGGTCGGCCGCTTCGCCGCCAGCGCCCCTTTGTGCGCCGCCGTGTCCACCCCCCGCGCCATGCCGCTCAGAATGATCAGTCCGCGCTGTGCCAGTTCCCGCGCCAGCTTCTCCGCCATCCCCGTTCCATAAGGAGTAGGGTGCCGCGTCCCCACCACCGCCAGCGCCGGCCTCGCCAGCAGCGCCGTGTCGCCACGTACCCAGAGCAGCGGTGGCGGATCGTAAATCTCTCGGAGTCTCTCGGGATATGCCTCATCGTGATACGTCACCAGCGTCGCGCCGGTCGCCGCGACCCTCTCCAGCTCCTCGTCCGCCGCCTTTTTCGCCTCGCCTGTGTCGATAAATTGCGCGGCCTGCGCCGGAAACTCCAACCCCTCCAGCTCAGTCAGCGGAAGCGCCAGCACCCGCGCCGCGCTCCCATACCGCTCCACCGCCCGCAAAATCCGCCGTGGCCCCAGCCCCGGAGTCATCGCCAGCGCCACCCAAGCGTGTTGTTCTTCAAAACTCAATGTTGGTTATCCCGTCCCCGGACCCTGATCGTAGTGGGGGAACTGGCGGGACCTGCTTTTTGGGATACTCCCCGGAGCGTACGGTCCGCTCTCGAGCCGGTCAAGATTACCAATGTCCCCCCGCTATACTGGCCGGTGATCCCGCTCCGCGTCTCCGCCATCCACTTTCTCAATCCTGCCCCGCTCATGTGGTCCTTCGATCACGAGCCCGACCGCTCCGATTTCTCCGCCCGATACACCCTCTCCTCCGACACCCCAGCTGAGTGCGCCGCCAAACTCGCCTCCGGTGCCGCCGACCTCGGCCTCGTCCCCGTCGCCGCGTACACAACCTCGCTCGCCATCATCCCCGGCTGCGCCATTGCCTCCCGCGACCGCGTCCGCTCCATCCTCCTCGTCGTCCGTCACCCCGACGGAATCAGCGGCATCCGCCGCGTCGCCCTCGACACCGCCTCACGCACCTCCTCCGCCTACACTCGCATCCTCTTTTCGCGTTTCTGGCAGCTCCAGCCCGCCTTCATCGACCACCCACCCGATCTCGAGGCCATGCTCCAGGTCGCGGACGCCGCCCTGCTCATCGGCGACCCCGCCCTCTTCGCTCTCGAAGATCGCGAAGCCCGCGAGCGGCGCAACGGCGAGCAACTCCTCTACCTCGACCTCGCCCACGAGTGGCACACCTTTACCGGAACCGTCTGGGTCTCCGCCTTCTGGGCTGTCCGTCCCGAAGCCCTTACTCCCGCCAGCGTCTCTCCGGCCCGGCTCGTTCACGATCTGCAGCACTCCCGCGACCAGGGCCTCGCCCACATTGACGCCCTGTCCGACGAGTGGGCAAGCCGCATCGCCGTCCCCCGCGCCACGATCCAGACCTATTTGTCGCGGAACATCTGGTACTGTCTCGACGAGCCGGCCCTAGCCGGCCTCGACCTCTTCTACCGCTACGCAGCTGAATGTGGAGCCCTCCCGCCAGCCCCCACCCTCCGCTTCCTCGAGCCCTCAACACAACTAACCCCTAACCCGTAGACCGTAAACCCTGTTTTTGCGTCCAACCATCCGTGATCCTGGCGGCCAGCAAGAACTCCCACCACCTCATCCCCGGATGGCTCCTCCACTTTGGCGTCTTCGGAGTCTTTGGCGTAGCCCTCATCGACTCCTCGCCCATTCCTCTGCCCGTCCCCGGCAGCACTGACATCCTCATCCTTATTCTTGGATCCCACGGCGAGTTCCCCTGGCTCCTCGCCCTCGCCGGCGTCGCCGGCAGTCTGGTCGGCGGCTACCTCACCTGGAAGGCCGGCCAAAAAGGCGGCGAGGCCATGCTCGACCGCTATGTGAGCAAGCGCAATCACACCCGTATCAAACGCTGGGTCAAAGGACACGGCATCCGCACCGTCGCGCTGGCCGCGCTTCTGCCACCGCCTATCCCCCTGCTGCCCTTTCTGCTCGCTGCCGGAGCGATCGGCGTCACCCGCCGCCAGCTCTTGATCGCCTTGGGCACCGCACGCTCCATCCGTTACGGAGCGGAAGCCGCCCTCGCCATCATCTACGGTCATCGAATCCTGCGCTGGGCCGACCGCTACCTCGCCGGATGGTCCAACGTCATCCTCTATACCTTCCTCAGCCTCGTCGCCGCCGGGGTCCTGTTCGGCTTTTGGAAATACAAGCACGATCAGCACACCTCCGCCTCGAACAACCACCCCGCCAAAGCCCCCGTCGCCTGATTCGCCGGTCTGGAGAACCCACCGTCGCACCGTGCGTATAATCCACGCACTGGAGAAGACGACAGCCTATGTGCTTTTCAGCGGCAGCCAACTTTGTCGGCAGCGGCGTTCTTGGAGCTCTCGGCATCGTCACGCTCACGAAGGTAAAGCACCGGCGTGAATTGCTTTTCGCCGCCCTCCCCACTCTCTTCGCCATCCATCAGTTCATCGAGGGCTTCGTCTGGCTCGGGCTGGATGGGAAACTTTCGCCAACCGTCACCCACAATATGGGCGCCGCCTACATGCTCTATGCCCAGGGGCTTCTTCCTTTCCTTTTACCTCTGGGCGTGCTGCTCTTCGAACCGAATGGTGAGAGTCGCACGCGCATGGTGCCGTTCATGGTAATCGGCGGGGCAACCGCGCTCTATATCCTGTGGGCCCTCTCCGCCTATCCAACGGAGATCTACGTCAGGCAAGACAGCATCGTCTATACCAATCAGGGAACCAGCCATATGATCATTGCGATCCTGTATGTGATCGCCACCTGCGGTTCGCTCTTCTTCTCCAGGGTCAGAGCGATGGTCATTTTCGGTGCGGTGAACCTGGCGATTCTCCTGGCCGTAGATGCGGTCAAACAGTACGCCTTTACCTCAGTCTGGTGCGCATACGCGGCCGTCGCGAGTTTGATTGTCCTCGGCTACTTCTGGAAGAGCATTGGACACCGACCCCTTCGCTACGCGCAATTGGCATAGCGACTCTCGTCGTGACGGTCATATCCGAAGCCCGGGCTGCGACAAGCCTTCTAAGTATCGATTCCGATCAGGCTTCGCGTGCCGACGAGCGCATGCCTCATCGCCTGGGTATTCCCGCTCAGCTGTGGTTGTTGAACCGCCCTCTGCAACCTGTAACCCGTAAACTGTAACCTGCCTTTATGCCAGCCATCGCTCATCTCGAATGCTCTCGCTGCCACCAGCCCGTCTCCGCCGACACGCCCAAGACCGTCTGCCCCGCCTGCGCCGGATCGCTCTACGTCCGCTACGATCCCGACGCCTTCCGCCAGGCTCGCAAACCCGGTCCCGACTCTCCCGCCTCCATGGGTCGCTACGCCGACGTCCTCCCCGACGCCGAACCCGTCACCCTCGGCGAAGGCTGGACCCCCATGCTCCCCAGCCGCCGCTATCCCAACCTCCTTATTAAGGAAGAGGCCAATAACCCAACCGGCAGCTTCAAAGCCCGCGGCATGGCGATGGCGGTCACCATGGCTCGCCACTATGGCCTGATGAAACTCGCGGCGCCCTCCGCCGGAAACGCCGCCAGCGCCCTCGCCGCTTACGCTGCCGCCGCCGGCATCGAGGCTCACCTGTTCATGCCCCGTGACGTCCCCATGGCCAACTACGTTGAATGTGTCGCCTACGGCGCGCACGTCACCCTGGTCGACGGCCTCATCTCCGACTGCGGCCGCCTCGTCGCCGAAGGCGCCAAACGCGAAGGCTGGTTCGACGTCTCCACCCTCAAAGAGCCCTTCCGCGTCGAAGGCAAAAAGACGATGGGCTACGAACTCGTCGAGCAGCTTGGCTGGACCTACCCCGATGCAGTCTTCTACCCCACCGGCGGTGGCGTCGGCCTCATCGGCATGTGGAAAGCTTTCGAGGAGATGGAGCAACTTGGCTGGGTCTCCGGCAAACGCCCGAAGATGATCGCCGTCCAGGCCTCCGGCTGCGCGCCCGTCGCCCGCGCCTGGAAGGAAGGCGCTGCTGCCTCAAAGATGTTCGAGAACGCCGCCACCTTTGCAGCCGGCCTTCGCGTCCCCAAACCCTACGGCGATTCCCTCATCCTCGACATCGTCCGCCAGTCCGGCGGCACCGTCGTGGATCTCCCGGACGAGCAGATCCTCGCCTCGCTCCTCGACTGGTCCCGCGAGGAAGGTCTCCTTCTCTGCCCCGAAGGCGCCACGGCTACTGCCGCCTATGACGCCCTGCTCGCTTCCGGATTCCTGAAGCTCGAAGACCGCGTAGTCCTCTTCAACACCGGCTCCGGCCTCAAGTACATCGACGCCATTGCTGACGCCATGCACCTGCAGCGCCCGGGATCGAAAAAATATCCCGAGCGCACGCCCGTCGGCGGCATCATCACGCCGCAATGAGAGGCTATTCGTTCGTTTTCGGCTGGGAGTTCTGTTCTGCCATCTGGCTGCGCACCCGCCGCAGATAATCCGCCAGCGTCTGCCCGGCCCGCGGCGTGAAGTTCTCGTCGAGACAATCGATGTGCTCCATGCGATCGACCCGAAAGCTGCGAAAATCCTTCCGCAGTTCGCACCACGCAGCCAGCGTCCACGTGCCGCCCCAGAAATACAGCGCCAGCGGATGCACCCGTCGTACGCTGGGCTGGCCATCCTCGCGGCTGTAGGCGACGAGCACGATGCGCCGTTGCTGCGCGGCGGCGTGCAGGCTATCCAGCTTGCGGCGCAGCTCGGGCGCGGCCTTAAACCCGGGCGCGTAGAGAAGAACGTCGTCGATCTTCTCCCGCAGCTGGGCCGGAAGTACGGCTTCGATCTTCCGCAGAGCGCGGTTCGCCGCTTCCGTGAGCTCGGTTCCGCCCCACGCTTCCACCATGCGGGCGCCGAGGACGAGCGCGGCGATTTCTTCGCGGTCGAACATGAGCGGAGGGATATCCAGATCGCGGCGCAGCGTGTAGCCCACGCCGGCTTCGCCCGTGATTGGCATGCCGGAGAGCTGCAGGTCCTGCACATCGCGATAAATCGTGCGATGCGAGACCTGCAACTTCTCCGCCAGGCTGCGGGCCGTTTGCAGACGCCCGCCGCGCAGGATCTGGACGATGCGAAAAAGACGATCGGCGCGGCGCATACGCCGATTCTACGAGGCCGCGTGCAGGCCCACGCGATTTCCTTCCGAATCGCGGATCTGTGCGACGTAGCCCACGCTCGGCAGATGCGACTTCGCCTGGACGATCGCTCCGCCCGCCTTCTTGACGCGGTCGAGGACCTCGTCGATCCGGCCGTCGCAGTTCAGGTAGATCACCACCCCGTCCGAAGACGGACGCAAATCCTCCTGAAACGCAATCGCGCCCGAAACGCCCGGACGCTCGCAGGGAAAGATGGCCAGGTTGGGCCACGTCGCCTCGTGCCGCAGCGGGCTGGCGAATATGGTCTCGTAAAAGCGAACCGCGCGACCGAAGTCGGCGGCAGGAATCTCAAACCAGGTGATCGTCGAGGTGACAGTCATTTCAGCGGTGGCCATGGAAGCCTTCCTCTCGGGATGAAAATCGACTACGAGAGGCATCATGGACCAGCCCTGCTGACACCGTCCTGTCAGCAGTCTTTTCAGTGAAGGAGAAGCTTATTACGGGCATCCTACAGTGTTAACATGTTACTCAATAGCCATTTATCACCAGATATTCAAGCGTGACATCAAAGGATGATCGAGGCTTGTTTTGCACCGCCAGCTTGATCATCACGTCAGCTTCCACATTCAGCGGCGCACCCCGATCAAGTACGTGCAGGTTCGTGGCCCGGCGTGTGTGAGGCAGAATCGCGATCCCCACAATCTCGCCGTCCCACGCCGCGATCGTCAGGCTGATTCCCTCTACCGCAATCGAGCCCTTCTGCACCATGTAGGGCCTCGTGTCCTCCGGCACGCGCACCTGCAGCCACCAGTCCGTCTCGTCAGGATTGGCATCGGCATGGACCGGGTCGAACGACACAAGCTCGCCGCATCCATCCACGTGCCCCTGCACTACGTGGCCGCCCAGCGGCGCTCCCGCAGCGGTGGGCAACTCAAGGTTGACGAGCGAGCCGGGCCGTAGCTTGCCCATCGATGTCCGCGCCAGCGTCTCCTCCGCTAAATCGGCATAGAACAACGGCGGCTCGATTTCCAGCGCTGTCAGGCACGTTCCGCTCACCGCAATGCTGTCTCCTTTGCGCAGCCGGCTGGCAAAGGCTGGAGCCGACACCGCAATGCGGGTCGTCCCCCTGCGCGGCTCCAGAGCCGCGATCGTTCCCATCTCTTCAATAATTCCTGTAAACAAACGGCCTCTCCTTCAGCATTCCAACCCCTGAAGCTGGCTCCACGGATCCCGCAGCTCGGCCTCGATCCGCACATCCTGTCCAATGCATTCGATGACCGGAGGCGCGGGCAATATCCCCGGAATCATCTCCTGCAACAACGGCACACCCGCCGGCCCCAGAAATACGGGCGCATAGAACAGCGTGATGCGATCCACAATGCCCGCCGCCAGAGCCGCTCCGTTCAGCTGTCCGCCCGCTTCCATCAGTACCGACAGAATATCCATCTCCCCCAGGCGCTGCAGAACTGCCGAAAGCGAAACCCCGCGCTGCCGGCCACCGTCTCCGCGCGTGCCGCCACTCTCGAACCGGTCTTCGCCGGCCGGAACTGCCTCCACCCGCTCCACGCGCACACCCAGAGCTTCCAGGGTCCGTTGCCGCTGCGTAGGCGCGACGGCGCAAAAAATCAGCAGGTCGTCCTGCGCGGTGCGCACCAGCTTCGAATCCAGCGGAATGCGCAGCCCGGAATCCAGCACCACCCGCAGCAGCCGACGCCGGCGCTTCTTCCCCGACCGATCCGTCAGATGCGGATCGTCCTGCAGTACTGTATTGATCCCCGTCAGAATGGCATCGGCCCTGTGCCGCATCTCCTGCACCGCGGCTCGAGACTGTTCGCCTGTGAGGTAGACCGGTGCACCGCGCGGCGCGCTGCCGGGCGCGGGAGCGATGCGTCCATCCAGAGAAAGAGCCGCTTTCAGCGTGACAAAAGGCACTCTGTTGCGGATGTGCCGCGCAAAACCGTCATTCAGCCGCCGCGCCTCGCGCTGCAGAACCCCGCACTCCACCGCGATGCCCGCCGCCCGTAGCTGCTCGGCCCCCTTGCCGCTCACCGCCGGATTCGGATCGCCTGTGGCGATCACCACCCCCGCCACTCCCGCCTCGATCAGCGCCTGGGTGCAGGGCCCGGTGCGGCCGGTGGTGCAGCAGGGCTCCAGCGTCACATACGCCGTGGCCCCACGCGCAGCCTTGCCCGCCTGTTTGAGAGCAACAACCTCTGCGTGATCTTTCTGATCGTATTGGTGGAACCCTTCGCCGACGATCCGCCCCTCCCGGACCAGCACACATCCCACCGCGGGATTCGGCGAAGCAACACCCACAGAGTCTTCCGCCAGTTCCAGCGCGCGATGCATCCACCGTTCGTGCGCAGCGGTGTCTTCCACTTCTTGCGACACGATGTCCCTTTCCGCTTGCCGAGGGGCCGGCTTCATCAGGCTTCCAGCAAGGAGGTCGCAAAGGCAGTGCTGTCGAAGGGCAGCAGGTCCTCCAGTTGTTCGCCGACGCCCACAAAGCGCACCGGCAGCTTCATCTCGTGGGCGATGGCAACAGCAATCCCGCCCTTCGCCGTCCCGTCCAGCTTGGTCAGGACGATTCCCGTCACCCCCGCCGACTCGGTGAACTGCCGCGCCTGCTGCAACCCATTCTGTCCCGTCGTTGCATCGAGGACAAGCAAGACCTCATGCGGTGCGTCCGGAATAATGCGCTGCGCCGTCCGCCGCATCTTGTCCAGCTCCGCCATCAGCCCTGTCTTCGTGTGCAGCCGTCCAGCGGTATCCACTATCACCACATCGGTCTGGCGAGCCTTCGCCGCCGTCAGCGCATCGAACAAGACCGCGGAAGGATCGCCTCCCTGTTTGGTCCTGATCATCTCCACGCCGCTGCGCTCGCCCCAGATTTCCAGCTGCTCAATCGCCGCCGCGCGAAATGTATCCGCCGCGCACAGCAGAGCTGTCTTGCCCTGCGCCCGATAATATGCTGCGAGCTTGCCCGTGGTCGTGGTCTTTCCGGTGCCGTTCACACCCACCATCATGATCACTTCCGGAGGCGCGGCCACCGCGATGGCCGGCCGGGTATTCTCGTCCAGCATCAGACGAATCTGCTCCTTCAGCAGCTCCTTCAGTTCGGCGCCGTCCCGAATCTGCTGCCGTTTCGCGCGCTCCCGCAGATTGTTGGTGATTGCGGCCGCTGTGCCCACGCCAATATCCGCGGCGATGAGGCTCATTTCCAGTTCTTCCAGCGCCGACTCATCAATGGCCCGGGCCATCGACAGCACGCTGTCAATCCGGTCTTCCAGGTTATCCCGGGTTCGCGAAACCGCCTTCCGCATCCGATCCAGGATGCTAAGGCTTTTCGGATCTTCTTCGTTCAGGCTGCCAAACAACGTCTGAATCATGAGAAACGCAACCTCGCCGCACCTCTCTTCGAGTGTAGCGAACCATGGGCTACAGTGCTGTGGGTCGTTCGGGCACTTACACCAGCTCGGCCACCGCAGGCTTTCTCATGCGGAAGTTCACCGGAGTCCGCACGTCCTTCACTTCCAGGGCGCCGCTGCTCACCAGCTCGCCCAGCGCTTCCACCACCGCGGGGTCGTAGCGGGAACCCGCCAGCCGCCGAAGAATGTCCACGACGTAATCGGAGTTCATGGCGGCCTGATAAGGTCGCGGCGTGGTCATCGCGTCGAACGAATCGGCCACAGCAATAATGCGCGCCATCACCGGAATCTCGTCGCCCTCGAGGCCATATGGATAGCCCAGCCCGTCCAGCGATTCGTGATGCAGCTCCACACCGGGCACCAGGTCCCGCAGCATCGCAATCGGCCGCAGAATCGCCGCGCCTTTTACGGTGTGCGCCTTCACGATCTCAAATTCTTCCGCCGTCAGTGGCGTCTGCTTCATCACCAGGTAATCTTCCACGCCCATGCAGCCGATGTCGTGCAGCAGAGCGGAAAGCCGGATTCGCTCCACCTGCGCCTGCTCCAGCCCCAGCTTCCACGCGATCGACGCGGCATAGGCCGCCACCCGCTCGGAATGTCCGCGCAGGTAAATGGTCCGCTCGTCCACCGCCTTGGCGATCATCCGCATCAGTTCCGTGAGAGTTTCGTAGAGCACACGCGCTTCTTCCTGCTTTTCGCGCCGGGTTTCATGCAACCCCTTCAAAACGCCCCGCCACGATGGAATGGCCTCACTCAACTGCTCATCCGGCGAATCTGTCGGAAACTCCTGCTCGCCGCCACTCAGGGTCATGTCGACGGTGCGAAGCAGTGTCTGCGTTCGATGCGAGAGCCACTGGGTGAACAGCCATGCCGCGCCCGCGCTGAGCGCCAGCTCCAGCGCCAGTCCGGTCGCGCTCGCCACCGCGGGTCGCAGCATCTTCTGCGCGAACAACATCGACACCACCGTGATGGTGCTGATCGCGGCGAAGACCGCCAGAAAGCGTGCAAACACACGCCAGCGGAAGCGCGCGCTCCCCGGTGTGCTGCTGCTCCGGGGCCCGGGACCAGGGTTGTCAGGCATTCCCCACCTTTCATCGCCAGTCTACGAACATTGCGCCGCCTTCACCTTCCCCCGAAGGTGGTAACCCGGGCATCTGAGAGGGAATAAGCACTTACCACCGTAATAGGGGAAAAGAATTTTCTGCCTTTCGGAGGGTTTGGGTGCCTACTCGTCGCGCCCCGGGCGCTGCATCAGCTCTTCAATCGCCCGCTGGGGCGACTTGCCATCCATGAGAATGGCCCTCATCTGCTCCGCAATCGGCATTTCCACCCCGTGACGCCGGGCCAGACCCAGAGCCGCCGACGTAGTCCGGATGCCCTCCGCAACGTGACCGCCCAGACCGGCCAGGATCTCCTCAATCGACTTCCCCTGGCCGAGACCCATGCCTACCGTGCGATTCCGCGACAACGAACCGGTACAGGTCAGCACCAGATCGCCCATGCCGGAAAGGCCGGCCAGCGTCTCCCGCCGTCCACCGCAGGCAACGGCCAGTCGGGTCATCTCCGCAATGCCTCGCGTGATAAGCGCCGCATTGCTGTTGTAGCCGAGACCCAGGCCGGCCACAATGCCGGCCGCAATAGCGATAACGTTCTTGATCGATCCGCCCAGCTCCACGCCCACCACGTCGTCGTTGGTATAAAGCCGCAGCGATCCGCTGGAGAATTCACGTTGCACCCGAGAGGCCAGTTCCGCATCGGCTGAGGCGATGGTGATGGCGGTCGGTGCTCCAGCCGCGACTTCCTGGGCAAACGACGGCCCACTCAAAACGCCGCTCGACAACTCCAGCCCCTCCGCTCGCAGCACTTCCGCAATCACCTGCGTCATGCGAAGGCAGGTTTGGTCCTCAATTCCCTTGGTCGCACTCAGCAGAAGCTGACCCGCGTGCAGATGCGGCGCAAATGCCCTGTACGACGAGCGCACAAACTGCGACGGCGTCACGCTGACAACGATGTCCGCCGCAGCGATCGCTGCAGCCGGATCTTCAACTATGGAGACCGATTCCGGCAGCTGGAACCCCGGCAGAAACGCCTTGTTCTCGCGTTGCTCCCGCATCGCCGCAGCGACATCTTTCTCAAACGACCACAGCGCGATCGTGTGGCCACCACGGCGCGCCAGGCTGATGGCAATCGCCGTCCCCCACGCCCCGCTCCCCATCACAGCAATGCGGCTCATACAGCGTCGGTCCTCGGCCCGCCAAAGCGATATTCTTTCCCCCGCAACAGGCGCGCAATGTTCTCGTGATGCTTCACAATGACTATCAGCGGAATCAGAAAGAGCACCGCGGTTTCCCATGCCGTGCGCTCGGGGTGGGGCAGCACCAGCGCGAAGATCGGGAAGGCCACTGCCGCCAGAATCGATCCCAGGGAGACATACCGCGACAGCGCGAAGACCACCACGAACACGCCCATTCCCGCCAGGGCTGCCCACGGAGCCAGCGCCAGAAAGACGCCAAACGCCGTCGCGACGCCTTTGCCGCCCTTGAAGCCCAGCCAAACTGTATAGATATGTCCCAGGATGGCAAAGACCGCAGCGATCGCGACCACGTTGCCGCGCTCTGGCGGCGCCAGCCCCCACCGCGCGGCTACCGCTCCGCAGAGCAGAACGGCGCAGGCTCCCTTCAGAACGTCAAGCAGAAATGTGACTGCGCCCAGCCCCTTCGCCCCGGAGCGAATCACGTTGGTCGCGCCAATATTCCCGCTTCCCTTTTGCCGAATGTCTTCCTTGCGGAAGAAACGCACCAGCAGATATCCGAACGGTATCGACCCGAGCAGATAGGCCGCCAGCGCGGCGGCAACGTAGAAGATCACGGGCATCGCGCTTACGAGTCTACCAGTTGCATCGAAGCGAGGCTGCCCTCGATCAACGCTGCGGAGTTCGTTCTCCGCCCCGTGCGTTTGCCGCGAAGCAGCTTGCTCCCGGAACGGCCAGTCCTCACTTCACCTGTGTGGCTTTCCCATTGTGCAGGCATTCCTGAATGATGTTCTCCACCTGCTGCTGCGCCTGCGTCGCCTGGGTCTTTTCCTGCTCGCCCAGTTGCCGCTGGCGATCGCCCATCTCCCGTTGCTGATCGCCCAGGGTGCGCATTTTCTCTCCGAAGTTGTTCTGCATTGCCGACCGCGCCTGCAGCGTCCCCAGTCGTGCTTCCATCTCGGCGAGTTTGGACTGCATCTCCGCCAGCTTCTGCTCGCTCAGCATTTGTCCCTGTTGCGATTTCAGGCTGTTGAGCGCCGCCTCCGCATCTGCCATCTCTTTTGAAAGGTCGGGAATCCGCACGCTGGCATCGGTCCGCTGCTGGCGCGCCAGCTCTCCCTCCATCCGTCCCATAACCCGCTGCTGAACACCCAGTGCTTCCTGCTGGCGCGCCAGATCCCGCATCGGCGCATACAGCGACTGGATGCGGGCAACCGTCGCCGCATCGTCCACGATGTACGACTTGCCCTCATGGCTGAACCAAAGGAACGGGCCCTTCGCCATGCGCTGCGCCAGGTCCAGTTGCTGTTTGTCCGTTCCGCTTCCCAGCGAAAAGTTCTTTCCCGCACCGTCAACAATGGCCCACGAATCGCCATTTGACGAGAAGTAATAGGCGTAGCCGTGCGTGCCGCCGGCGGGGCCGAGGTAGAAGCTGTCTCCTGGCCCCGCCAGGCTGAATCCGTTCCCGAAACCACCGAGTGCCATCAATTGCGGCATCTCGTCATCCAGCATCACCGCTGCCCTCGGCACCACGATCCTCATCCCCGGCATCTTCGGCACTTTCACTTCCGGCATCGGTCCGACATCCAGCACCATCGGCATATCGTCGTCCGATGGCGGTTCCGGCGCCGGCGCCGCTGTTGGTGCCGAAGATGGCGATGAAGGCTGTTGATCGAGGTCTGGCGCTGCTGCTGGCGCTGGCGCTTCGGCGGGTGCCGGTGCGGTCGCCGGAGCCTGATCCGGCCTGGCAGATGGCGGTACCGGAGGTACAGCTTGGTCCTGAACCATCCGAGCCGCAGCAACGGTGGGAGTGTCAGTCGCTGCGGGCAATGCGGGCGCCTCCAGTGCAATTGCGGGTGCCTGGGCCGTTGCCGTTGCCTGGCCGGCTGGCAGAAGAGTCGTCGCATTCTGCGCCGCAACAGCCGGTACCCGCACCAGCGCTGTCACCGCAAACAACGCCGCAGGAACCAACAGCAGTGAAAGCATCGCGCGACGCCGACCGTCGGCAAAGGCTCTCTGAAACAGCTTTTCGTTCAGCAACTGATCGACCCTCCGTGACAGATTCCCCCTACGCGCCATCGCCACACCCGGCAGCCCGCGCCGGGTTGTCGCCGCAAACTCCAGCAATACCCCGGCATAATCCGACCGGCTTGCCGCTGCTTCCAGTCCTGCGCGATCGCTGATCGTCTCGCCCAGGTGCGACAGCGTCTGCTTCAGCCACCATCCCAGCGGGCTGAACCAAAAGATCGCCCTGTTGACTCCCGCCAGCAATTGCAGATAGAAGTCCAGCTGCCGCACATGTGAGCGCTCATGCGCCAGCACGACACGCAGCTTCGCCCCGCCCCACTCCCGATAATTGCCCGGCAGCACAATCCCGCTGCCAATGGTGACCGGCGACGGAATCTTCGCGCTCACGCGAACGTTTTCCTCAGGCACGTCCAGCGGTGAAATTTCCTCCGCTCCGGACCACAGCCACACCGCAGCCCCCAAACCCCACAGCAGTCGCAGCAGCAGCGCACTGCTTACCGCCAGATAAACCCACGCGATCATCCGCTCCAGGGGCGGCCACGGCCATTGATGCTGTGATGGAGCAGACTCCGACGCAACCGACGCCGCACCCGCAGTGGGCGCCGCCGACGCACTTCCACCCGTCGCTGCCCCGTCTCGTGTCGCTGCCCGAAGTGTCACCGGAACAACCTCAACCCCTGCCTTTTGCCGCGCCGCAACTCGCGACCTTCCAGCCGGAGAAGCCACCGCGTAGCTGCTCATTGCCGGGCCCGGTACGACCAGCGGCTGCGTCGCCGCGGCCTGCAACAGCTCGACCCGATGAATCGGCAAAACCCATGCGATTCCCTTCGCCAGTCCCGTCACCGCCGGCCAGCGCATCAGGAACGGCATCGCCACCGACGCCACCAGCACCAGGCTCCATGCCGCCTTGCGCACCGGCACGTTGGTCACCCGCAGCACACGCAATCCTGCCCCAACTACAATTGCCAGGAGCAATCCCCGCAGAGCCGCTTCGATCATCATGGCTGTCATGCCTTCCCTCCTTCCTGCTGTTTCGCCGCAGCGATCCTTCGCGCCAGACGTTCCAGCTCGCCGCGGCTGATCACCTTCGAATCCACCATCCCCACCAGCAGTTCTTCCACCGAGCCCGCGCAGAACCAGTCCACAATCCGTTGCACCGCGCGCCCGGCAACCTTGTGCGGTGACTCCGCCGGCCGGTAAACGAACGTCCGGTTGTCTACCGCATGCGTGAGGTAGCCCTTCTCTTCCAGGCGCCGCAGTACCGTGCGGATCGTGGAGTCCTTCAACGGTCGGCCCAACTCTTCACGCACCGCGTCCGCAGTGGCTGGGCCGCGCCGCCAGACAATGCCGAGAAGCTCACGCTCCAGAGCTCCCAGCTCCGCGGGATCATGTTTTGATTCTGTGTTACGTGCCATAGTGTTACTCACTGTAACACATAAGACCGTACTTCCCGCAAGAGGGTGAGCAAGGATTCTTTGAATCAGATCGGCGTCAGCGCCGAAGCTATAGGCCACAGGCTACCGGCTACCGGCTGCCTTCCTCACGCCAGCCGGCGCCGCACCAGATCCAGCCCCTGTTGGCTGGCGTAGTAGCGGATCGCCGCCCGATCGCCGGGAAACCGCTTCTCCACCCAGTCCGTGCCATCGGCATCGCTGACCGCGATATGCACCAGCCCCACAGGCTTCTCTTCCGATCCCCCCGCCGGACCTGCAATCCCGGTAATACCCAGTCCCAGGGTCGACCCGCAGCGCTCCCGAATACCGTCCGCCAGGGCGACCGCCACTTCCCGACTCACAGCGCCATGACGCCCGATGAGCTGCGGATCTACTCCGGCCAGTTCCGTCTTCAGCCGATTGCTGTACACCACCGCGCCCCCCACAAACGATCGCGAGCTACCGCTCACACTGGTCAGGCGCTCCGCCACCATGCCGCCGGTACAACTCTCAGCTACGGCCAGCGACGCCCCTCGCATCTCCAGGTAGTAGAGGACAATCTGCTCCAGCGTCTCACCCTGGGAAGAGTAAACATAGTCCTCCAGCTCTTCCTCGATTCGACCGGCCAGCTCATCCACCCGCGTCTGCGCCAGATCCGCAATCGGCTTCGAGCAGTTCAGCCGCAGCTCGATGTCTCCCAGATGAGCCAGAATCGTCGTCTCCACATCCTTGTACTGGGTGTAGATCGGTGCGATTTTCGCATCGGCGGCCGATTCCCCAATCATCGCCGCCTTCAGCACCCGGGTTGCGAGGAACCGCTTCGGCAGAATCTCTCTCAACCGCGGCAAGCACTGGTCTTCGAACATCCCCTTCAGCTCATGCGGCGGACCCGGCAGCAGCATCGCCAGCTTGCGATGCGCGCCAACGACGGTGTCCACCCACTGCCCCGGCGCCGATCCCAGCTTATTCGGCAGGATCGTCCCCCCCTCGATCACGTCCGCCTGCTTCTCGTTGTTCCGCGTCATCGTGCTTCGCCGCGACGCCGCTCGCGCATACAGTTGGGCAATCAGATCGGGATCGCGCTTCACCCGCACGCCCAGCGCCTCCGCCACCGCTTCTCGCGTCAGATCGTCTTCCGTCGGTCCAAGCCCGCCGGAGACAAGCAGAATGTCCACCCGCCCCAGAGCATGCCGCACCGCATCCACCAGATGCTTCCTGCGGTCCCCAACGATCGTCTTGAACGCAACGTCGACGCCCAGTTCGTTGAGTTTTTCTGTCAGGTAAAGAGAGTTGGTGTCCTGGCGGAATGGCGTGAGCATCTCGGAACCAACTGCGATAATCTCCGCGTTCATCGAACCCCGCGAACTGTCGCCGTGGAGTGAACCGCCCATCCCGCAGCCATCACAGCCGCCATCCTTCCACGCCCAGCGCCAGATGATAAATCGACGTGCTCGTCGCCACTAACGCCCCGCCCTTCGGAACGAAGGCGAAGCCTACGATTCCGTTCCCCGCCACTGCCAGCGATGCCTCGCCCTCCGGAGTAATGCACACCACTCCGCGACGTCCTCGCAGCGAAGCTGCCGTGTACACGTTTCCCGCGATATCCACCGCGATTCCCTGCGGCCGCCCCAGCCCGCGATGCAGAACACGGATGTCGCCATCGCGGTTGATCGCATACACTGCGTCGTAGCTAGACGTCGTCGGCCCGGTCACGTACAGCGTTCCATCGGGACCGAAAGCCAGATGGTATGCCGCCACACTCGGCTCCAGCGTCGCAAATACAAAAATCTGACGGTCCGGAGCAATCTTAAAGATCGTTCCGCTGCGATCGCCTACGTACAAATTGCCTTCCGTATCGAATGCCAGACCGCTCGCCACACCCATTCCTTCCGCATACACCGCGGAGGCTCCGTTCTTCGCAACCCGGTACACTTTCCCCTCATGCCGCGAGGAGACGTACAGATTGCCTTCCGGGTCCAGGGCCAGACCGGTCGCATTCATGACCCCGCGCACAAAAGGCCGCATTTCGCCATCGCGCTCGATCCGAAACACCGACACCGGCGTCTCCTGCCCGCGCTGCCCGGAGAACGTCGCATAAATGTTCCCATCCTGATCCATCACCGGGCTCGCCACCACATGCGCGCCCGTCGCAACCAGGCTGGCTACCCGCACGTCAACCGCATTACTTTGGGCACCGTTCTGCAAAATGCGCAGCCGCCCCGACTCCGCCTCCTCGGGCACCCGCAGTGTCAGGCGAGTTCCCCGGCTCAACAGCACCGGCGCGGCCAGGTCTCCCAGCATCGCCACCGGCCGCCGGAACTCCGGGCCGCCAACCGTCGCTGCCTCCGCCCGTGCTACCTGCACGCCGCCGAGGTTGACCCCCCGAATCTCAATGTCGCCCCCCGGCATGGCCGCTCCCGGCGATACGACATCGATACGAGGTGCCGTGCTGGATTCGGATTTGAGAATTCGCACCATCTCAGCCTTACTTACCGCCAAACCTGAACCACCAGCATCACCACCAGTGCGTACACGCCGGCCGCCACATCGTCCAGCATGATGCCCCACCCGCCCGGCAGCCCTTCCAGTCGCCGAGCCGGCCACGGCTTCGTTATATCGAACACCCGGAACAACACCAGCGCCAGCAGCGCATGGCCCAGTTCCACAGAAGCCACTGTCAGCGCGATCCATTGTCCGGCTACTTCATCGATCACCACAAATCCCGGATCCGTCCCGCCACTCTCCCGCTCCACCACCGTGGCGGCCGGAACGCCTACCCAGGTCACCGCCACCGCGCCCGCCAGCGTCACTACCGAAGCCTCCCAGCCAGTAAGATGCGCGGCCTCCAACCCGAAGTACCAGATCGCCGTCGCCGCCACGGAAGCCCAGGTGCCCGGTCCCGGCTTGAGATGACCGATGCCGAAGAAAGTCCCCGCCATCCATGCCCAGCGCGTACGAGCTACCGGCGCCGGAGCACCCTCCGGTCGAATGCGCACGCCCGGCGGAGGCAGTTCAGTCCTCCTCGTCATACTTCCCATGCGGCTGCCCCTCGCCTCCCAAACCTTCCAGCACCTCCGGATCGAGCACCGGCGACGAAATCCGATAGGCTCCGCTCGCCCACTTGCCCAGATCGATCACCCGGCACCGATCGCTGCAGAACGGAAACTCCTCGTCTTTTTGCGTCACCACCGCCCGACACGTCGGGCACCGCAAAATTGTGCTCTTCGGACTCACAGCCCCACTCCCACTCCGGCCAAAATTTCCTCCGTCCCCTCTGCAGCCGGTTCGCCATCCGACGCGCTCACCACCCGCGCCACCAGATCGTAATCATGCGCTTCGGTCACCTCGCACTGATAGAACCTCCCCGGCACGAGTGATTCGAACGGTCCAAAATCGTTCACGTAGACCCAACCGTCGATCTCCGGCGCATGCATGCCGGTCCGCCCCTTCCACAGCAGTGGCGTCTCTTCCGACTCGCCTTCCACCAGCACATCCAGCGTCTGCCCCACCCGCGCTCGCATGGTTTGCCGGCTGATGCCCTTCTGCAGCTTCATCAGCGCCCGCCGCCGCTGCTCGATGACCCGCTTCGGCACCTTCGCTCCCAGATCGAACGCCTTCGCGCCCTCCTCGTCGGAGTAAGAGAACACGCCAAGCCAGTCGAACCGCGCCTCCGCCACAAAGTCGCACAGCGCCTCGTAGTCCGCATCCGTCTCACCGGGAAATCCCACAATAAAGGATGTTCGCAGCGCGATGCCCGGCACCGCCCCCCGCACCTTTTCCAGCATCTTCAGAAAGATCTCCGCATTCCCACCGCGCTTCATCGCCTTCAGCACCGGCCCCGCCGCATGCTGCAGCGGCACATCCAGGTATTTGCAGATGTTCGAATGCTTCGCCATCACATCGAGCAGCCGCCCGGTGATTTTGTTCGGATAGGCATACAGGAAGCGCAGCCATACCAGCCCCTCAATCGCCGCCAGCCGGTCCAGCAGATTCGCGAGACCATCCTTCAGTCCCAGGTCCTCGCCGTAGCAGGTGGTGTCCTGCCCGATCAGCGTGATTTCGCGCACGCCCTCCGCCACCAGCGCTTCGGCCTCCGCGATCACCGACTCGAATCGCCGCGACCGAAACTTGCCGCGCAGGTTCGGAATCACGCAGAAGCTGCATGGATGATCGCAGCCCTCGGCAATCTTGATGTACGCCGATGCGCCTTTCGTGGCGCGCAGCCGCGGCGTGGTGTGGTCGTAAAGATATTGCGGCAATTGAGCCCCGGCGCCATCCCAGGTTGCCCGCGAAAACCGCCCCTGCTCTTCCCGCCGATCGCCTTCCGCCCGGAACTTTCCGCCCTGCTTGTGCGATCCGGCCATCGCTTCCTGCCCAGCCCGCACCTGGGCCAATCCGTTCCCGCTCAAAATGTTGAACGGCGAAGACGGCGTCTCAGCAGGCCGCGGCTCCAGCCCCGCAGCCGCCAGAATCGCCTCCAGCTCCCCGGTCCCCACCACCGCATCCACCTCGGGAATGTTCTTCCGGATCTCGTCCCGATACCGCTCCACCAGACATCCGGCCACAATCAGCTTCTGCGCCGACCCCGCCGTCTTCAGGCGCGCCATCTCCAGAATCGCATCCACCGACTCCTGCTTTGCCTTATCAATAAAGGAACAGGTGTTCACCACCAGGATGTCCGCCGACTCAGCGCTGGGCGTGATTTCCGCCCCCGCGCGATCCAGCAGCCCCATCATCACTTCACTGTCCACCAGATTCTTCGGGCAGCCGAGGGAAACAAACCCAACGCGCGGCCGCCCCTGCGCCCCCGACGCGCCCGATCCGTCCGGGGTGTTTGGCTTTCGAGATTCTTCCGTCACACTTCTATTTTACCGGGATACCTCGTCTTACCCGTTCCGCTCGTCATTCCGCCTCCGGCGTCACCAGATAAAGAAGGATCAGCGCCATCACGGCAAACATCCGGAAAGCCTCCTGCTGGCCATTCCAGACACTCGATTGCCACATTAAAAACCAATCTGCCCCAATGGTCAGGAACGCGAGGAGCCAGAGCAGCAGACCCACCGTCAGCCCTGCGATTGCCAGATTCTTCGCATCTCGAAAGGCCGCCCCGGGCCTTCCTATGGCCTTCAATAACCGAACCGATCCGGCCCACAGCAGCACCATGGTCAGAGCCTCCCAGGCAATGATCGCGTCGTAGAAAACCGCGTGGACCCACAGGGGGTGGATCGCGCGCCACAGACCATGATTGCCGGGGAATGTCGTATCCATCCACAGCACATGATGGACGAACGCGTAATTCGATCCGTAGTCAGTCAGATTGTTGAAAACCACAAGCGTGAAATCCAACCCGACCGCCATCACCAGCAGCAACTTCGACAGCCGCTGGATCACGGCCCCGCCTTCGCCACGCTCTGGAAGTATGCGGTCAGCGCCCTAATCGTCGCCGCATCGTACTCCGGATTCGGCGGCATGTTCGCCTCCGGGTTCACCGCATTCGGCCGGACCACGTACTTGCCAAATGCGCCTGCATTTCCTTGTGCAATCATCGCCATCTGCGGCCACCCAAACGGCGACTTGTTCCCGCCAATATCCCCCGCCCGATGGCAGCGCAGGCAGTTCTGCACCGCAATGCGATATCCCTCCATGGCCGCCGCGCCTCCACTATGGGGTTGCAGTGCCGCCAGCGTGGCCTCCTCGCGATAAAGCTTCAGCCCCGTCACCCCGTACGGAACCTGCGCCATATCTTTGTGCGCCAGAACGTGAAACGCCGGCGCGAACGCAGGCGCAGAAATCACATAGGGCGTGTACTTCTCTCCATCCGGGCCCGGCTTCCACTGCGCCGGTTCCTTCCCCTCAATCTTCAGCACAAGAAATGGATGATGCTCCGCGCGATACGCCGTCGTGTAGTGCCCCTCATACCCGTCCGCGCTGATCGCCGCAATCAGTTGATCCTTACCGTCCACACCAAGCGCGGCCAGCACACCGTCCAGCGAGACCCCGCTCAGTTGCACCGGTCCGGAAAAGTTTTCGTCATGGCGAACCGTATAGCTCACCTGCGGCAGCCCGCTCAGCGCCGCGTAGCTCACAAAGCGGCTGGCTCCGGCGGCCAGTCCCGTAACATCGCCCGAAATCTCCAGATCCTGCGGCGAACTGCGCTGGTTCATCAGCGTCAGGTGCTGCGGGCCCGAAGAAGCAGCCGCTATCCCCCCCGCCAAAACTCCACCAGCCAAAACTAGTCTCCAGTGCATGGCGCCTATCCTACCGTGCTCGCTCGCTTCCGGAAAACCATCCGCGACAATGAGCCCGCTACAATGCCGCCATGCCTTCGCCGCTCGCGGCGCTGCTCGCCGCCTACCGGGCCGGAACCACCTCCCCTGAAGTCGAGGCCGGCGCCTGCCTGTCCAGAGCCAACCGCAATGCCGGCCGCAACACCTACATCGCGCTCGATCCTGACTGGACCTTCGCCGAAGCCCGCCGCCAATCCGCCCGAGCCGAAGGCGCTCTTCCCCTCTCGGGCATTCCGTTGGCTCTTAAGGATTGCTTCGACCTCGCCCGCTTTCCCACCAGCAGCGGCTCCCGCTTCTACGCCCGGCATCTGCCCCCGGCCGCAGCCGACTCCTGGGTCGCCGCGCGCCTCCGTCAGGCCGGCGCCGTCATCACCGGAAAGACGCACATGCATCAACTCGCCTTCGGCATCACCGGCGAAAACCGCGATTACGGAGACTGTCTCCAGCCCGCCAACGCTGCCCTGCTCACCGGTGGCTCCTCCAGCGGATCCGCCGCCGCGGTGCAGGAAGGCTCAGCCCTCGCCGCCATCGGCACTGACACCGGCGGCTCCGTGCGCGCCCCGGCTGCACTCTGCGGCCTCGCCGGTTATCGCTCCTCACTCGGTGTTGGCGACTGGAGCGGAGGCTATCACCTGTCACAATCCTTCGACACCATCGGCTGGCTCTTTCGCGATCTGCGCGACGCTCCCCGCCTCGCCGAAGCCCTCTTCGACCTCCCGCCCGAGCCCCAGCCCAGCCCCGCCACTCCCTCCATCGGCGTCCTCTCCGGCCCGCTCCTCGAGCCTTGCGACGCCGCAGTCTTACGCTCGATGGAGACCTGGCAGGACCACCTCCGCCGCGCTTCCGCCCGACTCGAGCCCATCCAGCCCGATTTCTGGTCCCAGGCCTGGGACATCTACGCACCCATCCAGGCTGCCGAAGCCGCTTGCCTCCACGCCGGCCATTTCGACGAATTCGAGCCTGTCATTGCTGCTCGCCTTTCCTGGGGCGCCTCGCTCACCGAGGACGAGCTAAGCCAATTTCGCCTTCGTCGACATTCCTTCTGCGAGCAAAGCGACGCGCTCTTCCGCCGTTTCGATTTCCTGCTGGCCCCCATCACTCCGGTCAGCCGCTTGCTCGCCGGCGCTGACCACAGCCATACCCGGCCCCAGATTCTCCGCCTCACCACCCCCGCCAGCGTCGCCGGACTACCGGCTGTCGTCCTTCCTTCACCCGATTGCGGCGTCCAGCTCCTCGCCCGGCGCAACAACGACCGTCGCCTCCTCCGCTTCGCTGCCCGCCTCGGCGATCAACTCGCAGCCGAGGCCGCATCATAAGACCCCAGGGATCGCAAGACGCAGATGACCTTGGATAGCCTGCCCGCCTCCACGGTAACCGGCCAGCCTTCCTGTTGCCTTTACAAGAAGCAACTGCCTCTGCGAGTCTGTTGGGCGGCTGCAACGGGAGCAAAATAATAATGCGTATTCAATCGATTCACGTCCTTGTCTCTCTCCTCGGCTGCGCCCTCGCGCCGCCTGCCATGGCTCAGGCCCCGGTTCCGAATAGTCCCGCTATCGAGCAGCAGGCCGACTCCATGGTCGCGAAGCTCACCCTGCAGCAGAAGCTGGAGATCATCGGCGGCGTGGACAGCATGTTCATTCGCGCCGAGCCCTCCGCTGGATTTCCCCGTCTCAAAATGAGCGACGGCCCGGAAGGCGTTCGTACCTGGGGACCGGACACCGCCTACGCGGGCGGCATCGCACTCGCCGCTGCATGGGATCCACACCTGGCCCACGAGATGGGCGTTTCGATCGCCCGCGATGCACGCTCTCGCAGCGTTCACTTCATCCTCGGTCCAGGCGTAAATATCTACCGCGCTCCCATGGGCGGCCGTAATTTCGAGTACTTCGGCGAAGATCCATATCTATCCGGCCAAACCGCCGCAGCCTACATCCGCGGTGTGCAGAGCGAAGGCGTCATCGCTACCGTGAAGCACTTTGTCGCGAACAACGAAGAATACGACCGCCATAACGTCAGCTCCGACATGGACGAGCGCACCCTCCGTGAGATTTATCTGCCCGCCTTTGAAGCTGCCGTCAAAGAAGGCGGCGTCGGCGCGGTCATGAACTCCTACAACCTCCTCAACGGCGTTCATGCCACCCAGAACAAGCACCTCAACCTCGACATCCTCAAAGGTGACTGGAGATTCAACGGCATCCTCATGTCGGACTGGGACGCCACCTACTCCGCTGTCGGTGCAGCGAATAACGGACTCGACCTCGAGATGCCCTCCGGCAAATTCATGAACCCCGCGAACCTCATGTCCGCGGTGAAAAGCGGCCAGGTTTCCGAAGCCACCATCGACGAAAAGGTCCGCCGCATCTTCCGCACCGCGATCCGCTTTGGATTCCTGGACCGCGATCAAACGGAGCCCGAAATCCCCCGCTTCAGCCAGGAGGGCCGCCACGTCGCCCTCCAGGAGGCCCTGGAGAGTGTCACCCTGCTGAAGAACGAAGGCAATCTTCTCCCGCTCGATCCCGGAAAGATCCATACCATTGCCGTCCTCGGCCCCGACGCGTGGCCCGCTGTGCCCGGCGCCGGCGGCAGCTCCCAGGTGGACGCCTTTCAGCCCATCAGCATCATGACTGGCCTCTCCAACGCGCTGGCCGGCAAAGCGAAAGTTCTCTATGCCGCTGGCCTGCCCACCGCCGACGAACTCTTCTCCCAAACCGAGTTCTACGACGCCTCCGGCAAACCGCCCGCAGATTCCGGGACCGGAAGGCAGGTGAAGGTCGAAACCTTCGACAACCCCCACCTCTCCGGCACGCCCACCGTCACCACAACGCGCCGCATCGATTTGTTCCGAGCCGGATATTGGACCCCTTCCCATCAGCACCCCAGCATCCGGTATACCGCGCAGTTCATGCCGACAAAGACCGAGGACTACCTCTTCCTCGCCGCTGCCGAAGGCTCCGACGCATACAAGCTGATCGTCGATGGCAAAACCGTAATCGACCAGTCCCCGCACGAAGGACAGGCGCCCCGCTACGTCGAGATACCTCTTACTGCCGGGAAAGCCGCTTCCATCGAGCTCGATTACTGGCCCGCCTATGGATCGCCCTACATCGGCCTCGGCATCCGCGGTGTCGAGGAACTCGTCTCGCCCGAAGCAAAGAAAATCGCCTCCATCGCCGATGCCGCTGTGGTCGCGGTCGGCTTTGACCCCTCCACCGAAAGCGAAGGCATGGACCGCACCTTCACACTCCCCTTCGGCCAGGATCAGCTCATCGAAGCCGTCGCCAAAGCCAATCCGCACACCATCGTCGACATCACCGCGGGCGGCAACGTCGACATGCACCGCTGGCTCGACAGCATCCCGGCCCTCCTCCACAACTGGTATCCCGGCCAGGAAGGCGGCCGCGCTCTGGCGGAGATTCTCCTCGGCGAGCACGATCCCGAAGGCCACCTGCCCGTTAGCTTTGAGCGCTCCTGGGACGAGAATCCCACCCACGACACCTACTACCCCGCGCCCGGCGCGAAGGGCCAAACGCCGCATGTCTTCTATAAAGAAGGCGTCTTTCTCGGCTATCGCTACTACACCACCTACGACAAGAAGCCGCTCTTTCCTTTCGGCTTTGGCCTCTCTTACACGACATTTTCCTTCTCGCACCTGACGGTGTCGCCCGAACAGGCCGGTCCCGACGCTCCCATCACCGTTTCGTTTGACGTGACCAACAGCGGCCAGCACGAAGGCGCAACTGTCGCTCAGATTTACGTTGGCGATCCTTCTGCCAAAGTGAAGCGGCCCGTCAAAGAACTCAAGGGGTTTGAGAAGGTTCGTCTCAATCCGGGCGACACCCGCCACCTCAGCATCACGCTCAATCGCCGCTCGCTCGCCTGGTGGAGCGACGATAAGAAGGACTGGGAAGTCGATCCCGGCAAGTTCGTCGTCTTTGTCGGCGATTCGTCGGAGAACACCCCGCTTACCCAGGATTTCCAGGTCCGGTAATCTCGCAGCACAATCGATCGGGCGCCTGCCGAGATCCCCGCCTGCCGCCCCGATCCCCTCGCCTCAGAGATCGTTAAACAAACTCTGCTTTCCCAGCGTCGCAATCACCTGGCTCAGAGCCGCCTGCTGAGTTTCCGCCGTGCTCAGCTGGGTCGCGATCTGCCCAACGTCCGCCTGCAGCAGAGTCGTCTGGTTTGCCGTCAGCTGCGTCGATTCGCTCTGCGTGTAACTCTCCGCCGCCGAGAGCCGCGTCAGCGAGTTGTCAATCAGCACCCGCTGCTGGCTCACATGGGAGAGAGCCGTACTCAGCGCCTGCGTGTCCGCCTGCGCCGACGAGGAAATCGTCCCGGAAGAGAAGTCACCGACCAGCTGGTTCAGCGTGCCCAGCACATCTGCCCCGCTTGCCGTGAAAACCTGGTCCCCGGGCAGATTCAACTGGATCTTCTGTCCGTTCGGGGTCATCAGATAACTCGTGCTGTTCGCTGTGTCGTCGCCCTGGTACTGCACCCCCGAAGGAGCCGATGCATTCAGCGCAAACGGAGTCGTATTCCCCTGACTTCCGGCAAAAATGTACTGGCCCATGTAGGTCGAATTGGCCAGAGAAAGCACCTCATCCCGGATTCCCGCCAGCTGATCGCCAATCGCACCAAGATCGGTTGCATTCAGTGTTCCGTTGTTGGCCTCCGTGGCCAGCGATGTCGCCGTCGTCAGCTGGCTCACCACGGTGCTCAACACCGAATCGCTTACCTGCAGCCGACTCTGCGTCGAAGCAGCCGTCTGCGAGAAGGTCACGTCGCCGGCGATCTGGGCGCTCAGCAGAACATTCTCGCCCACCGCCACCGGATCGTCGCTCAGCGCGTTGACCCGCGAGCCGCTGGCCAGTTCTTCCGTCAGCTGTTGCTCCGTCCCCGAAGTCGCGTCCAGCGATCCGACCAGGGTGTCGATATACAGCGGATTGACCCTCATCCTTCCTCTCCTGTTCCTACGTGTAGGTCGTTTGCACACCCAGATTCAGCGCCGACGTCATCACCTGCGCCAGCACCGTGAACACCTTCGAGGCCGCCTGATACGACTGCTCCAGCGTCTCCAGCGACGCTGCCTCATCGTTGAGGTTCACTCCGGAAAGCGCGCCAATCTGGTTCTGCAGCTGTGTGAGCCCTGCCTGCTGCGCCGTGTTCTCGCTGGATACCTCCGAGGTGAGGCTCCCCAAGCTGGTCACCATGTCGGAGAATGCGGCCGTCGGAGAAATCCCCTGCACCACGCCGGCATTCTGCAGCGCGGCCATCGCCACGGCATTGGCGTCATCCGATGAGCCTGCACCGCTGGCGGCGGCCGCGATTCCCGCCGGATCCGTCATCCCCACGGCCAGTTGTGACGCCAGATCGGTTGCATTCGTAATCGCGGATCCATCGGCCCGTTCGAAGATCGCTCCGCCGGCATTCCCATTCAGATCGGAGCCTGCTGCGTTCTGCGCATTCACGGCTGTGGCCACCCCGTACGCCAGTTGATCCAGCGCCGTCGCCACCTGCGGGATATCCTGGTCCCGCGCCGTCAGGATCCCTCCCAGTTGCCCCCCTCCCGATGTCAGGTCACCGGTAATGTCGTTCCCCTGCGAGTCAAAATAATGGGCCACCCCGCCGCTCATCCCGTTCGTTACCTGAAATGCCTGTCCCTGGGAAACCAGCAGCGCTCCGTTCATTGTGGTTACGGTCAGGCCGTTGCTTTCCGTGGTCACCGTGCGAATCCCCATCAGCTGCGACAGGCTCGTCAAATCCTGTTGCCGCTGATCTTCCAGCGATCCGGCATCCGTATTCGGGCTCTGCGATTCAATCTGCAGATTCAGTTGCGCAACGTTCTGGAGCAGAGCGTTGGCCTGCTGGACCACACTGCCGCTCTCCTCGTCCAGAGACTGCTTCTGGCTTGTCAGCTGGGCTGCCGCTCCGTTGAAGTCCGACGCCAGCGTTCCGGCCGCGCTCAGCACGCTCTGCCGCACCGCATCGTCTGCGGGGCTCGCTTCCAGAGATGCGAAGGTCTGAAAGAAATTCGAAAGATCCGTGCCGATGCCGCTGGCCACGCTGCCACCGGTCCCCGTCGCACCGCTGAACAGTGCCTGAATCTGGTTCAGCGCATCCAGCCGCGCCCACGAAGCGCTCTGCGTTTGTGTCTGCTGCTGCAGCGACTGCTCCAGCACCCGGCTCCGCTGCGACTGCGGCCCCGTCATCGAGACCCCCGCACCAAAACTGGCGCCCCCGAAAGAGACGGCGTCGTTTTGCTCCCAGACCGGAACCTCCCGCGTATATCCGGGCGTATTCACGTTCGCGGTGTTGTTGGCCACAATGTCCAGCGCCGCCTGGTCCGCATCCAGAGCTCCCTGGGCGATGTTGAACGCTGTGCCGACCGTGGCCATAATTCCCCTGTTCCTCGCCTCAGTGCCTGCCGTACATCCCGCAATGCTCCCCGCGCAGCAGGCCAAGATTCCGGCGAGTCAACGCGAGCAGCAGAGCCAGCGACGCATACTCCTCCCGCGCCGCCTCCTGTTCTTCTGCCCTCACTACCGCGTCACCTGCCTCCGCCGCGAGCCGCTCCAGCCGTGCCGCATCCGCTCCCGTCAGCGCGGCGATGGCTTCCCTCATGACCGCAAGCGCCGACGTAAATCCCGTACCGCTCATTTGCCCAGCATCGCGTCCATCATGCGGTTGGCCACATCGGAAGAAGGAACACTGTAGGTCCCCTCCGCCAACGCCTTCTGCACCTGCGCCACCTTCTCCATCCGCACATCGGAATCCGGCGCAGCCTGCGCCGCCGCGCTCGCCGCTGAACTCAGCGTCGCCTCATCGGCCCCGCTCCCGCTCGCCCCCTCAGCCGTCTTTCCCGTCGAGCTCCTGGCGATTTCCTGGCTCGCGAACAGCTGCTGCAATCCCTGGAGACTGTTATGAACGTTCATCCCTTTTCTCCTTCTCTTCCGTCATCGGCACAATCCCAGCACACTTGAGTCACTTTCTTCGCTCCGGTTTAAGAAATTTCTCACCCGCCGTACCCCCGCTGCCGGTACTCGACTTCCC
Source organism: Acidobacteriaceae bacterium (assembly GCA_035656855.1). Classification (GTDB taxonomy): domain Bacteria; phylum Acidobacteriota; class Terriglobia; order Terriglobales; family Acidobacteriaceae; genus Palsa-343. The sequence continues at coordinate 31,522 of DASRRO010000133.1, forward strand.
CTCCAGCTGCCCGATGATCTTTGTCGCGATCCCAAAACCTCCCCGATCGGAGATGGCCCGCGCCAGCGCCTCTGACCCAAAGCTCATCAGGGCATTGCCGCTGCCGTCGCTGCCGGCCTCATCCTTCCCATCTTCGAACAGCGCATCCTTCTGCAGAGGTTCGAGGAACTCCTTCATCATGCACGCCTCGAATTCGTGGGCCGCCGGCCTCAGCCGTGCATCGATCCCCGCCCCCGCGCCTGCCCCGGATTCCCCCATCGCCCCCACGCCCGCCAGCGCCGTCATCACAGTACCTCCAGCTCGGCTTCCAGAGCCCCGGCTTCTTTCATCGCCTGCAGAATCGAGACAATGTCGCGCGCCGTGGCCCCAATCTGCTGCAGATTCTCCACCAGATCGTCCACCGTCGCTCCCTCCCGCAGCGCAATGCGGCTCGCCGCCTTGTCCTGCGCCTGTACCGTCGTCTGCTGCACCACCTGGGTTGTCCCCTGCCCCAGCGCGTTCGGCTGCGATACTTCGAACCGGCTGACCACGTTCACCACCAGACCACCGTGCAGGATGGTCACCGGCTGCAGCGTGACATTGCCCCCAATCACCACCGTTCCCGTCCGCTCATTCACCACTACACGGGCCCGCGGAAAGACGTCCACCTCGACTTCCTCCACACGCGCCAGCAGGGCGGGAATATCTTCTTTTTCCGCCGGCAGGAGATCGATCCTCCGGCTGTCGACAGCATGCGCCAGTTTGCGCCCCAATCCCTGGTTGATGGCCTCTGCCACCATCTCCGCCGTGTGAAAATCGGCATCGTCCAGCAGCAGAGACAGGGTGCGCAGCCGCGCCAGATCCAGTGGCACGCCGCGCTCCACAATGGCGCCAGAGGGAATCCGTGCCGTCGTCGGATAATTGACAGACTTGCTGCTCCCGTTCGCCGTCACCGCGTAACCGCCCAGCACCATCGGCCCCTGGGCCTCGGCATAGATCTGCCCGTCGGGCCCGTAGAGCGGCGCCAGCAGCAGCACCCCTCCCTCGAGACTCCGCGCATCGCCCGCCGAGGAGACCGTCACATCGACCTTGTTTCCCGGTTCCGCGAAAGGCGGCAGCGTGCCCGACAGAAAGACCGCCGCCATGTTGCGCGTCTGCATCATCGACGCCATCGCGTTGCCCTGCAGATTCACGCCCATTCGCTCCAGCGCCGACTCCAGCGTCTGCAGCGGAAAGACCGTCTGCGAGCTGTCTCCGGTTCCGTGCAAACCCACCACGATCCCGTAGCCCACCAGCTGGTTATCCCGTACGCCCTCCACCGAGGCGATGTCCTTCACGCGGGCTCGCCGGATCTTCGCCGTCTGTGCCTGCTGGGCTCCGGCCCCAAGCGCCATGGCCAACAGAAGGCCTGCCGCCGCTGTGCTCCGGATTCTTCTGCCTCGCTCCATATTCCACCCGTCCCCGGCTCAGAAAACCAGTATCCGTTCCAGAAAACGCACCACCGGATTCTGCCGGTAAGTCGCGTCGCTCACGATGCCTTTGCCCACCACTTCCAATTCCATGTCGGTAATCGCCGTCGACATAACCTGATTCTGTGCGTTCACATCCTCCGGCCGTACCAGCCCGCGCAGCCGAATCAGCTGCGTCTGCTGATTGAATGTCAGTTGCCGCACCACCTGAATTACCAGCATCCCGTTCGGCAACACGTCGGCCACCTCGCCGCCCAGCGTCGTCGCGATGCTGGAGTTGGTCACGCTCTGTCCCTGTGCGTTCAGCGACGAAGAGGAGCTCTGACTGAGGAGATTATTCAGCGCATTTCCGGCCTTTAGTTTCCCCAGCAGCGCCGACACCTGGGAATTCGCCGTTGACGCGCGCTGATTCTTGACCGTGCCGTCCGTCGAGGCCGCCAGGCTTTCGGAAACCACCACCGCGATTGGATCGTGCGCCCGGATCGCCTTCACATCGCTCACCAGATTCGTCAGACGCCCGGTGGGTGTCCAGATCGAGCCGGCCGTCAGCACTTCCGCCGCCTTCTCCGCCCGCACCCGGTCGATGTACTGGTGCAGCGCCACATCGGGAGGCGTCTGTGCTCCCCCGGAATGCTTTGGCTTCGCTGCTCCGGAGCAGCCCGGCAGCAGTGCACCGGCCAGCGCACCGATCGCCATCCACCGTCGAGTCTGCGTCATTTCGTTTTCTCCGGAGACAGTTCCACTTCGCCAGGACCACGCACCACGCCCTGCACAATGGAGTTGCCGAGACCGGCTCGAACCGCAACCTTTTCACCGATGCGAGCCGTTCCCAATGCCGTGCCGCGCAGACGAATTTCCGCCATCGCTCCCCGTCGAATCACCGTTACCCGCATGCCGGAGCGAACTGCGAGAGGCTGTGGAATCGCCCGCCCCTGGGGTGGCTCCCGCTGCGAAGAGCCCGGCGCCATTCCCGCAGTGCTCCAGGGAATCTCCACCAGCCGCGCCGGCCGTTCCGGATGGGTACGATCCGGTTCTATCCGCCACTCCCGGTGCAGACCCCAGTCCCGGATTAGTGTCGGCGCAGCATCCGCCCCCAGGCAGCCGGCCATCAGAATCCCCAGCACCGCATTCCGCAATCGCATCGCTCACCGCGCCATGTTGTTTACCTGGCTGTACATGTCATCGGCAGCCCGGATCACTTTGGAGTTGCTTTCATAGGCGCGCTGCGCCAGCACCATCTGCACAAACGCCCCCACTACATCGACATTGGAATTCTCCAGATAGCCCTGCTGCAGCGTTCCCAGCCCTTCGGTTCCCCCGGGATTGCCCAGTACCGGGTCGCCGGACGAAAGAGTCGCGGTGAACAGGTTCGAGCCCACGCTCTCAAGGCCGCCCGGATTCACAAACGTTGCCAGCTGAATCTGTCCCAGCTGCGCAGGGTTCTGCTGTCCCGGCAGAGTCGCATTCACCACCCCGTATTGCGTGATGGTCACCGCCGTCGCATTTGCAGGAACCGTGATGTTCGGCACGACAGGATCCCCCTGCGCATCGACGAGGGTGCCCTGATTGTTCAGGTAGAAGTTCCCGGCCCGCGTGTAGGCCATCGTTCCGTCCGGCTTCGTGACCTGAAAGAATCCCGTGCCCTGGATCGCCAGATCCAGCGGATTCCCGGTCTGGTTCATATCGCCCTGGGTCATGATGATTTCGCTGGCCGCCGACTTCGTCCCCAGCCCGATCTGCAGTCCCGCCGAGACCGTTTCCTGGCTCTGCGCCGCTCCGGGCGTCACCAGATTCTGGTAGATCATGTCCTGGAACTGCAGCTGGCGCTGGCGAAAGCCTACCGTCGAGGCGTTCGCCAGGTTATTGGCAATCGTGTCCAGATTGAGCTGCTGTGCGCTCATGCCGCTGGCCGCCGTATACAAAGCTCGAATCATCTGTGCCCCCCCTCCGCCGCCCGCTCACTGTATCCGCGGCAGATCTTCGCTTGCGGTTTTGTCCAGATCGTTACTGAACATGGAAACGGCCTTCTGCATCATCTCCGCCTGACGCTGCATCAGGACCAGCTGGAGACTTCCTTCGATCACATCCTGATTCGACGACTCCAGCGCGCCCTGTCGGACACTCCCTGTCGCCGGAGAGGGTTGCGCACCCTCCACGGACGCATAGCGGTTCCCGCCTTCCGCCGCCAGCGAGCCGGGTGACGCAAAGGCCACCATGGCGATTTTGCCCGCCAGCGCTCCGTTGACCGATACCGCTCCATCCTCCCCCACTGCGATGGCTCCAGCAGGCACTCGAATCGCCTGTCCGTGAGCGTCGAGCACTGCGTTCCCCTCCCGGGTGGTCAGAGTTCCGTCCTGCGCACGCTGGAACTGGCCGTCCCGGGTATAGCGGACGCCCTGCTGCGTTCTGATGGAGAAAAACCCCGTTCCCTCGATGGCCAGATCCAGAGGGTTGCCGGTCGGGGACAATGCGCCTTGTCCCATGTCCAGCTCGGTCCCGCCGAGGACCCCAAAGTCATTCACCGTTG
>DASRRO010000134.1:0-13926 GCA_035656855.1 Acidobacteriaceae bacterium
CATCAGCATGATGAACAGCGAGGTTCCGCCATAGGAGACAAAGGGCAGCGTGATGCCCTTGGTGGGCACCAGCGCCAGCACCACGCTGATGTTGAAGAAGGCCTGGATGAGGATGGTCGCCGTGATGCCAAACGCCAGGAACCGCGCAAAGGGATCGCGGGAGAGAATGGCCGCGCGCATGCCTCGATACCCAATAAAGACAAACAGCCCGACGACAATCAGCGAGCCGATCAGTCCCAGTTCCTGAGCAATGTTGGCAAAGATGTAGTCGGTGTGCGGCTCGGGCAAATAGAAAAGCTTGGCGGCTCCATCCATATAACCCACGCCCTTGAAACCGCCCGAGCCGACGGCGATCAGCGACTGCAGGATGTGGTAGCCCTTGCCCAGCGGGTCCGACTCGGGGTTCAGAAACGCGAGCAGTCGGTCGCGCCGCCACGCCACGCGGAAGAGCATGAAGTAGAGCACCGGCGACGCGGCCAGCGCGGCATAGCCGAGGTATTTGAAGTTCATTCCGGCCAGCCACAGCATGAGCGCCGTGACCCCGGCGCAGACCAGCGCGGTGCCCAGGTCCGGCTCTTTAAGGATGAGCGCGATGAAGATGAGGCTGGGCAGCGCGGCGGGGATGATGGTGTTGCGCAGGTCGTCCATCGCATGCATGCGGTTCTGCAGGAACCACGCGAGGAAGAGAACCATCGCCGGCTTGGCGATCTCCGATGGCTGGAACGACAGCATGCCGAGGCGAATCCATCGGTGCGTGTTGTGCGAGTCGTGCATGAGGAAAGCGCCCAGCAGAAAAATGACGGTTATGCCCACGAACGGAAAAACGACGCTGGGCCGGTTGTATTTGCGGTAGTCCACCCGCATCAGCAGCGTCATAGCGGCCAGGCCAAAGATGGCAAAGAGCGCCTGGCGGATGAGAAAGGTGTACGGCGAGCCGTAGCGCTCCCTGGCCATCACCGCCGAGGCGCTGAAGACCATCGCCAGGCCGATGACCACCAGAAACAGGGTGGCGCAGTACAAACCTTTGTCGACACCGACGCGCTTTGCCATAAACCTCGCTTCCTCAGGAGTGGCTGAGGGCGGCCGCACCGCGCCGCGCCAGAACCGCTTCCTTAAACACGCGCCCCCGATGCTCGTAGTTCTCGAACTGATCGAAGCTGGAGCAGGCCGGCGCCAGCAGCACAATCTCTCCTGGCTGCGCGGCGTTCCCCGCCCGCTTCACCGCTTCCTCCAGCGTGCCCGCGCTCACAATAGGCACAGCGCCCTCAATGTGCGTGTGAATCTTCTCCGCCGCCGCCCCAATCGTATACACGGCCTTCACCCGCTCCTGCAGCAGCGGACGCATCTGGCGGTAATCGGAATTCTTGTCTTTGCCGCCGAGGATCAGGTGAATGCCCCCGGGAAAAGCGGCAATCGCCTTCACAGTCGCATCCACGTTGGTGGCCTTGGAGTCGTTGTAGTACTCCACGGCGTTAATGGTGGCCACGAATTCGAGACGATGTTCGACGGCCTTGAAGGCCATCACGGCCCGACGAATGGTTGCGGCGGCGACGCCGGCCAGACGTGCCGCACAAACAGCGGCCAGAACGTTCTCGACATTGTGCGCACCCTTGAGCGGAATCTCTTCGACCTTGAGAACTGGCTCCGCCGCAGCCTGCTCCGAGGCGCGAAAGGTGATGACCCCCTCGTGCACAAACGCTCCCTGGCGGACGACGCGCTTGCGGCTGAACCAGAAGACGCGCGACGGCGCCCGGGCAGCGGCGCGGGCGGTGACGTCGTCATCGGCATTCAACACCAGGGCATCCTCGGGCGCCTGGCGAGCGAAGATGCGCTCTTTCGCCGCCGCATAGTTCTCGAAAGAACCGTGGCGGTCGAGGTGGTCCGGCGTGATGTTGAGAATGACGGCGATCTGCGGATGGAAGATCTCGGTGGTCTCCAGCTGGAAGCTCGACACTTCCAGCACCGACCAGCCATCGTCCCGCGACTGATCGACCAACGCGATCACCGGCACGCCGATATTCCCGCCCACCTGCGTGGGCAGCTGGCCCGCCTCAAGGATCTCGCCGCAGAGGCTGGTGGTCGTAGTCTTGCCGTTCGAGCCGGTGATGGCCAGAACGTTGCCGCGAAGATAATGCGCCGCCAGCTCCAGTTCGCCGATGACGGTGAGGCCGAACTTGCGCACCTGAACCAGCTCCGGCGTATCGACGGGCACGCCCGGGCTCACCACGATCAGGTCCTGACGCCGGAAGGTGAGCAGCCCGTGTCCGCCCGCTTCAACGGCGATGCCCTCGTCAATGAGCGCGGGAATCTCCTTCGCCAGCGCCTCGGCACTGCGCACGTCGGAAACCGTCACCTGTGCGCCCTGACGGCGCAGAAACAGCGACGCCGCCAGTCCCGACTTGCCCAGACCGACGACAAGAACCTTTTTACCTTTGATGTCCATCGAAACTCGCGAGCGCCGGGCTGGTCTATTCTCCCACGCCGGCTCTCCTCTTTATCGCAGCTTGAGGGTTGTGAGTGCAAAGAGTGCAAACACCAGCGCGCCAATCCAGAAGCGGGCGATCACTTTGGACTCCGACCAGCCCATCAGCTCGAAGTGGTGGTGCAGCGGCGCCATGCGGAAGATGCGCTTGCCACCGCGCAGTTTGAAGCTGGCCACCTGCAGCATCACCGACAGCGCCTCGATCACGAAGATGCCGCCGATGAAGGGCAGCAGCAGCTCCTGCTTAATGATGACGGCGACGGTTGCAATGGCCCCGCCGAGGGCCAGCGAGCCCACGTCGCCCATAAAGATCTCCGCGGGGTGGGCGTTGTACCAGAGAAATCCAATGCTGGCCCCGGTCATAGCCCCGCAAAAGACGGTCACCTCGCTGACCAGGGGCATGCGCGGCAGCTCCAGATAATCGGCGAAGATGACGTGCCCGCTGACGTAAGTGAGGACGGTGAGCGCGCCGGCCGCGATGATGGTGCAGCCGATCGCCAGACCGTCGAGCCCGTCGGTCAGGTTGACGGCGTTGCTGGTGCCCACCAGCAGCAGCATCACAAAGACGATAAACGGCAGGAACGCCAGCACGCCCAGGTGGGGCAGGTGCAGCAGCTCCGGTATCGACAGGCGCGGCCGGATGTATTTGACGAAGGGCACCGTGAGCCGCGTGGAGTAGCCGCCCCGCAGCTCCATGAACACCAGAACCACCGCGATCACAGCGGCGGCGAGGAACTGGTAGAGCAGCTTGGCCCGCGCAGTGAGGCCCAGATTGCGGCGGCGGATAACCTTTATATAGTCATCGGCAAATCCGATGGCGCCGAAGGCCGCGGTGGCAAACATGGCCAGCCACACGAACGGGTTCGACAGGTCGGCCCAGAGAAACGTGGGCAGCAGAATCGCGATGCAAATGAGCACGCCACCCATGGTCGGAGTGCCGGCCTTCTTCTGGTGCGCCTTGGGGCCCTCTTCGCGAATGTACTGGCCGATCTGGAACTCACGCAGCTTCTCAATGACCCACGGCCCGATGATGAGGGTAATGAGCAGCGCAGTGAGCGAGGCAAAAGCCGTCCGAAACGTCAGATACCGGAAGATCCGGAAGGGTCTGAAGTACGGAAACAGCTTCTGATACAGCAGCCAGTAGAGCAAACTTCCTCCGGATGTCGCTTGAGTTCCCGCTTATCTTAACGCGCCGGACGGGACAGGGCTGTTCTTTTTCCGGCCATTGCGGGGTCTCTTTTCGGGTTCGTTCGAAGCATCAGTTTTGGGGTCCGCGCAGGGCTTCCAGCGCCTTCTCCAGACGCACTCCCCGCGAGGCTTTCAGCAGAACCGCGTCACCGGGGCGCAGGCTCTCACGGAGCCACGCACCGGCGGCGTCGGCCGAGTCGAGAAAGGTCGCTTCGGCTCCCGCTTTTTGGGCGGCGTCCACGATGGCTCGCGCCAAACCTCGGACGCCGAGAACGATGTCGATGCCGGCCCGGGCGGCGGCCGTGCCGCACGCGGCGTGCAGCGCCTCGGCTTCCCTGCCCAGCTCCAGCATCTCTCCGGCGACGAGGATGCGCCGCGTGGCCGGCATCCCCGCCAGCGTCGCGATCATCGACTTCAGCGCCTCCGGGTTGGAGTTGTAGGCGTCATTCAGGATTGTGGCTCCGTGCCACTCGATCGTCTGCCCGCGCTTGTCTTCAGGACGCAGGCGTTCGAGCACGGCGCAGGCTTCGGCCAGCGGGATACCGGCCTCCACACCCACCGCCAGAGCCGCCATGGCATTGGCGGCATTGTGTGCGCCTGGCAGCCGGAGATGCAGCGTCGCGTGCTGCTCACCGGCGCGAACCTGAATGCGTAATCCCTCCGCGCCCAGGACTTCGACGCTCTCCGCACGCGGGTCGCCGCAGGCGCCCCGGCCGTAGTAGATCACCTTGCCCTGGAAGTCCCGCCCGAACTGCGAGACGTAGGAATCGTCGCAGTTGAGGAAGGCCACGCCATGGCGAGGCAGCGCAGCCACCAGCTCATATTTGGCGCGGGCGATGCCGGCCACGCCGTCGGGGAAAAACTCGGCGTGCGCATGGCCCACGTTCGTCACCACTCCCCAGTCGGGCGCGGCAATGCGGCAGAGAGCCGTGATTTCCCCTGCCGCCGACATGCCCATCTCAATCACAGCGACCTCGTGCTGCGGCTCCAGGCGCAGCAACTGCAGCGGCAGGCCATAGTGGTTGTTCAGGTTCCCTTGTGACTTGAGCACGGAGAAGCGAGCGTCCAGAACCGCGGCGATGGCTTCTTTCGTTGTCGTTTTGCCGGCCGAACCGGTGATGGCGACGACGCGCTTGCCCCAGTGGCGGCGAACCGCGGCGGCAAGACGCTGCAGAGCCAGCAGCGGGCTTTCGACCAGAAACAGCGGACCCTGCCGAGCCGAGTCGGGCAGGCTCTCCAGCCGCTCGCGGGCGATCACCGCCGCGCTGGCTCCGCGCTCGAAAGCCGCGGCGACAAAGTCGTGGCCGTCAAAGCGTTCGCCCTGGATCGCGAAGAACAGATCGCCGGGCTGGAGTGTGCGCGAGTCGATGGAATAGCCGGTCGACAGCGTCTCGGAGCCGGAAGCGGCCGATGCCGGATGCAACTCCGCAGCGGACCAGCGAGCGACTTGCCCAAGCGTGAGCTTCATACACGCGCTCCCTGCAATGCGCGCAGCGCCGCGGCGCCAACGGCTGCATCGTCAAACGGGATCGTCCGGTCGCGCAGAACCTGCTCCTTCTCGTGCCCCTTGCCGGCCAGCAGGACAATGTCACCGGGACGGGCGGCTTCGAGAGCGCGATGAATCGCCCGCGCGCGATCGGGCTCAACTATATAGGTAGTGCCGGCGGCGATCAGGCCCGGCAGCGCATCCGCAAGGATGGCCTCCGGATCCTCGCTGCGGGGATTATCCGAAGTCAACACCACCAAGTCGCTGCCCTCGCCCGCGGCGCGGCCCATCTTTGGACGCTTGGCGCGATCGCGATCCCCGCCGCAGCCAAACAGCGTGATCACCCGATGCTCCGCGCCGACGAACTCCCGAGCGAGCGCGATCAGGTTCCGCAGAGCATCGTCGGTGTGCGCGTAATCGACGACCACGGTGAACGGCTGACCGGCATCGACGGTCTGGAAACGTCCCGGCACATGGTCGAGTGCGCCGGCTCCCGAAGCCACCTGCTCGAGGCTCAGGCCACGGGCCATCGCCGCTCCCGCCGCTGCCAGCAGGTTGTAAAGATTCACGCGGCCTGTCAGGCGGGTCCTCACCTCAGCGGCGCCCTGCGGGGTGATCATGCGGAAGTGCATCCCCGCAGCAGCCATCTCCACCGCCTCCGCGGAGAAGTCGCCGGCATCGAGCCCATAGGAAAAGACCTCGGCCCCCGAGGCCCGCGCCACGCCAGCCAGCTCGCGCCCACGCGAGTCGTCGACATTCACCACGGCCACCCGTGGCGCCCGGCCCAGCGAGCCGTCGAAGAGAGCTCGCTTGGCGGCGAAGTAGTTCTCCATCGTGCCGTGAAAGTCCAGATGATCCTGGGTGAGATTGGTAAACGCCGCCACATCGTAGGGCAGGCCGTAGACGCGCCCCTGCGCCAGCGCGTGCGACGAGACCTCCATTACGGCTTCAGTGGCTCCGGCGTCGGCGCCTTCCCGGAACAGCGCCAGCAGGTCGCGCGATTCGGGCGTAGTGTGCGGCGCGGAGCGGAGCACGCCAGCCACGTGATTCTCAATCGTCCCCACCAGCACGGTCTTCCGCCCCACCGAATTCAGCATCGCCTCCAGCAGGAACGCCGTTGTCGTCTTGCCGTTGGTCCCGGTCACGCCGCTAAAGGCAAGCTGCTGCTCCGGATGCCCAAAGAAATTAGCCGCAATCACAGCCATCGCGCGCCGCCCCGCGCCAGCAGGGACCTGAGCAATCGCTCTCTCAGGATGCTGCCGTGCCGTTTCGGTAAACGCTGCCGCCGAGTCCGTGACGACCGCTGCCGCTCCCAGCTCAATGGCGCGTTCGATGTAGCGGTTGCCGTCGGTCGTTCCGCCCTGCAAGGCCAGAAAAAGCGCTTCCCGATCAACGCGGCGCGAATCATACTCCACCCCGGCAATCTCCGGATCAGGCCCCGTACGGCGCACGATTTCCGCGCCCACTACAATCTGGTCGAAGCGGATCACAAGGTGATTGTAAGCGCAGGATTCCCGCCCGCTCACACGACTGTTTCAAGCCATCCACGCTATGCCAAAATAGCTTGCGATTCGGAATCTGACTTTCACAGGGTGGACTCAATCCAATGGCTCAGCACGAAATCTGCGCAGTTTTCCAAACCCCGGTCGAGATCTTCAATCGGGATCTGCAGGTCACCGTTAAGAGAAACGGCAACGTCTTCGGAACCCTCACTCTCAGCAAGGGATCGATCGACTGGCGCCCGAAGAAGAAGCACACTGGAGGAAAAAATCAGGTTCGCCTGAAGTGGTCCCAGTTCGATAAGAAGATGCGTTCGTAGGCGCGGTCTGTTCGGTCTACGGCCCGAACCGCACCACGATATCGGTCCCCGCCGGCACCATCGTCCCCGCGGCGGGCACCTGATCGCGCGCCAGCCCCGATCCCACAATCTGCACGCCCAGTCCCGCGTTGCTCGCCTGGATCACGACTTCGCGCAGCGACTTGCCCGCAAACGACGGCACCGCCACACGCTGGTTGGCAATGGTGACGGTCTCGTGATTCTGATTCGGCACAGGCAGCGGAGGCGAAGGCAGCCTGGCAGCGTGTGCCTGCTGCCCGGATAGCTCCCCCGCAACAACAACCGGCTTCCTCTTCACGCCGGATGCTTCAAAACCGGGCTCGGCGCTCGACGGCGGGGCGAGGCCCGGCACCGTCGGCTGATTCGCGTCCGCGCTCACCTCCGCGGTCTGCTGCGGCGGCCCCTGATTGGCCGGGTTGCGCAGCGGATCGTCGGGAGGCAGGTCGTTGACTTCCGCGAAGAGCGACTGCAACTGTTCGGCGCTCTGCTGCGGGACGTCGTCGGGCTCCGGCCTGGTACTCTTCGCGATCTCCTTTACGGGCTGCAGCTCCTGATCGTGCGGCACGCCCAGATACTCCAGAATCTGCTGCGCCAGATCGTGAAAGACCGGCGCGCTGACCGCTGTGCCGAAATGCGAGCCCTTCGACGGCGAGTCCATCACAACCGCGATGGTCACGGCGGGATCGCTGACCGGCGCGAACCCGACGAACGAAGCAACATATTTCGTCCTCGAATACGTGTGCGTCACCGGATCGATCTTCTGCGCGGTGCCGGTCTTGCCCGCGGCGCTGTAGCCATCCAGCTGCGCGGGCCGGCCGGTGCCGTAGAGCACCACCCCTTCCATCACCCGCCGCATCTGCGCCGAGGTCAGCTCGGAGACCACGCGATGCGCGGCCGCCGGCAGAGGGTCCGGCATCTCCTCGCCCATCCGGAACGCCACAGGCTTCAGCGTGCCGCTGGCCTGCGTGGCGTCAGTGCTTTCCAGCACAATGTGCGGTGGCAGATAGACGCCTCCGTTGGCAATGGTCGACGCCATGGTCACCAGCTGAATCGGCGTGACGGCGATCTCCTGACCCATGGGAATGGAGCCGATGGTGGTGGGCTGCCATCGCGAAGGCGGCTTGACCAGCCCGCGGGTTTCCCCGGGCAATTCGATCCCGGATTTCTGGCCGAATCCGTAGGCGCGAATGTATTGATAGAAGCGGTCCGGGCCCATGCGCTGGGCCAGTTCGATAGCGGCGACGTCGCTCGACTCCCACAGCGCTTCCTTTGCGCTCAGCACGTTCCCATGGTGGCTCTCATAGATGATGGCATCGCGGTCATCGTGGACCAGACGGCCGGCCACGTTGATCACGCCCCCCAGCGTAGGAATCATCGAGTCCGGCGTAATGATCTTCTCGTTCAGCGCAGCCGAATAAGCCACGAGCTTGAAAGTCGATCCGGGCTCGTAGACGTCGCTCACCGCACGATCCGTGAGCAGGGAGCGATCTGTATGGCGAAAATTGTTGGGGTTAAACGTCGGCCGAATAGCCAGCGCCAGTATCTGCCCGGTGTGCGGATCCTGCACCACGACCGTGCCGTTGGCCGCGCCCGTCCGCTCCATGTTCCTGTCCAGCGCCTGCTCGGCCATGAACTGGATGTTCGCGTCGATTGACAGCACCAGATTCTGGCCCGCCAGCGGATCGCGCTCCTGGCTGTCGAGCGCGTGATGGCGCGCGTCCACGGCAGTCAGCATGTGCCCGGGCGTGCCGTGCAGCTGCTTCTCGTAATCCTCTTCCACCCCGGCCAGGCCGTCGTCGTCCATGCCCACATAGCCCAGCACCTGCGCGGCCAGTTGCTGGTCCGGATAAAAGCGCTTGAACTCCTTCTGGAAATAGACGCCCTTCAGATTGAGCGCCTTCACCCGCGCAATCACCGCCGGCGACTGTTTGCGCGCCACCCAGGCGAAGTTGCGCGAATCCGTCAGCCGCCGCTCGATCTGCTTTTCGGTCGTGAATCGATCCTCGGGATCGGTATGCACCAACCTTGCCAGCATCGTCGCATCGGCGGCCTTGTTCGCGTCCCCGATCTCCGAGGGCACTGCATAAATCGAATCGGCAATGACGGTCATCGCCAGCGGATGCAGATCGCGATCGAAAAGAACGCCGCGGCGCGGTGCGACCGTGAAGGTCCGCTCCTGCTGGCGGGCGGCTCGCTCGGCCCATTCAGAATGCCGGATGACCTGCAGCCAGACCAGGCGGCCGGTGATCAGCGTGCCCCAGAAAAGAAAGATCGCCAGCACGCCCAGAATGCGCATGCGGCGCATCGGCGTTACCAGGAATGGCTTCCTGCGCGAAGACGATGGGAGAGAGGGCGGCACGCCCCGCCGCGAGGGCGTGGGCTCCGCATCGAGATCGGAGGAGAAGGCAGGGCGATTCACAGCGGGAATTTCTCCTCCCCGAGGGCTCAGTGCACTGCGGGCACGGCCGGCGTCACCTTCGCCATCACCGCGCCATTATTCTCCATCGTCAGCGTCGCGTTCGGATGCACTACCTGTCCCGGATGCGGCGCCGTCAGTCCATAGTTCCGGGCCAGAGTGTCGATGCGTGACGGATCGGCCAGTTGCGCCGCGGTCAGCCGCAGTTCCCGGTTCTGCTCTTCCAGCGTCTGCATCGTCTGTTTCTCCGACTGCAGGCGATAGCCGCATTCGATCGCGCTGAAATGCTGCCACCCATACATCAGCACCAGCGACAGCAGGAAAGCCATGGCCACGGCAAAGGTCCGCATCTCGCGCTCGCGCGCCGGATCGTTCGCCTTCACCAGTCGAGAATTGTCGATGCGCTTGGTGAACAGCGCTTCCGGGGTCGGCCCGCGCCGTCCGTTGCGCTGCGCCGCCAGCAGGCGCGCATTGTGCTGCGCGATCCATTCGGTGTCGCGACCGCTGCTGCCCACCAGCATCGGTGCCGCCATTGCCTGTGTCGCCATCGTCCGTCTCCCGCCCGCTCTTTACAATCTATTTCCGTTTTTGCCAGTTTCACCGGTTTTTTTCCGGTATCCCTGGTTTTTTTCTGCCTCCTGCTAACGACCGGGCCAGGGCCGCTGCTTTCAGGTAGGAGGGTGTTGCGTGGAGGTCGTCCGAGTTACTTTCGCCTTTGGTACGGTAGGACGGCCCCAGGCCCGATCTTGTTCAGCGCAGGGTTTACGGTCTACGGTTCAGAAACCTCATTTGCTAACCCGTAAACCGTATCCCGTATCCCCTGCCTTCTTTCTCTCCGCTGCCCGCAGCTTCGCGCTGCGTGCCCGCGGATTGCGATCCGTTTCCTCCGCTTCCGCCGTCTCCGGCTTCCGCGTCAGCACTTCCCAAACTCCCTGCCGCGCTCCCTCGCGCAGCGCATCTTTCACACGCCGGTCTTCCAGCGAGTGAAAGCTGATCGCCACCAGCCGGCCGCCGGTCTTCACCACCTCCGGAGCCGCCTTGAGCAGCGCGTCGATCTCGCCCAACTCGGCGTTTACATAAATTCGAAGAGCCTGAAAGGTCCTGGTCGCCGGATGAATCCGCTCCTGTTTCATTGCCCCGAGCGCGACTGCAACGATCCGGGCTAACTGCCCCGTCGTCGTTACCGGCCGCGCCCGGACAATGGCTCTGGCGATTCTCCGCGACCTCCTTTCCTCTCCGAATTCGTAAATCAGATCGGCGAGTTGTTTTTCTCCGGTCTGATTTACCACTTGTTCGGCGGTCACCCCCTGGCGCGGATTCATCCGCATATCCAGAGGCCCGTCCGCCTGAAAACTAAATCCTCGGTGCGCCTCATCCAGCTGCAGCGAGCTCACTCCAAAATCCGCCAGCAGCCCGTCCACCTTCCGCCCGGCCAGCACATCGACCATCTGCGAGAACTCCACATCGTGGAACTCCAGCTGAGGCATCGCTTCGCGCAGCTCCTCGCGAAGAACCTCCAGCTTCTCCCGCGCCAGGGCCATCGCCTCCGGATCGCGGTCGAACCCGATCAGCCTGCCCTCGACTCCCAGCTGGCGAGCGATTGCGCTCGCGTGCCCCGCATAGCCAAGCGTCGCGTCTACATAAACGCCGCCGCTGCGCACATTCAGCATTCGGATCGCTACTTCAGAAAGAACCGGCACATGTCGCCCGGAATGCCGCCCCGGCCTGTGCTCCCCCTGGGGGGTCTTCATCGCTTACAAACCAAACCCAGCCAGCGACTGCTCGTCTTCCGGTGTCAGCGGGTTCTGCTCCATGTTCTGTTTGAAGGCCTCATGGTTCGCGACCTCCAGGTACGTCTGCATCCCGAACACCACCACATCGCCGCTCAACTTCGCTGACTCGCGCAAAATCTGCGGGAGCAGCACCCGGCCCTGGGCATCGATCTCGGTCATTTGCCCGTAGTAGTTCAGCCGGTCCAGCAACTTCTTCTTCGCGGGATTGAAATTCGGAATCCCCGCCAGCTTCTGCTCAAACTTTTCCCACTCCTGCAGCGGGTGGATCTCTGCCACTCGCCCATCCTTGCTCGTGATGTAGAACTGGGCCCCGTACTGCTCCTCAATCTGGCGCTTGAATTCCGCCGGCAGCTTAAGCCGCCCCTTTTCATCAACCCGAGCTGGATGGTTTCCGCGAAACATGGTTCTTGCCTGGGTATCGAGGGAGGAACGTTCGAAGTCGAAAGGGGATTCAGCGGCTTTATCCGTGCTATTCTCGGCGCTGAATCAGTCGAAATCGGCGTCGCCCTCCACTCTCGACCACTTTTGACCACTTGATCGTAACCGGTCAGATTCTCCCTGCAAAGTGGAAAATCTGTGATTCCAAAAAAGATTGGTGAACGGTCAGCAGGGGTCCCCGGCGCTTTTCCGCAAAAGCTCACGCCTTGGGTGTTGAGGGCAACTCAGCCACAAGATATTGCGGTTGCTGAGGTGGATTCCTCCCCCTCAGATTTGTATCTCACGCCCTTGTCAGGGCGAAAAGATCGCGGTAGGTCCCTCTGGGGCGAAGAGAGAACGAAACCTGGCGGTTTTGGCTCAGCGGCCCCTACCCGGGGATCCGTCTGCGGGCGGCGGAAGAGATTCCCGCGGGCGCTCCCCTGCCTTTTACGGCATGTCTGAAGCCATGCCCCGATGCGAAGCTCCGGGGCTAAAGCCCATTTGTTCCTGAGCCGGCTTTTCCCCGGGCTGAAGCCCGAGGCTTTCTCCGTCGTCCTGCTTTGCAGGACCGCTGCGCGCGGGGCTGAAGCCTCGTCTTCCGTGCAAGACTCAGAGATCGTTGCGGAAGCGGTGAATCTTGCGGCGGTCGCGCTTGGAGGGGCGTCCTGCGGGCGCCGGGGTGAAGTGCAGTCCTGCCTTGCGCTCTTCGGCGAAGCGCTGGCGGGCATCGCGGCTGGCCTCGGTTTCCTGGTAGAGTGTCTGCGCGACGGCGGCGGGTCCGCGGATTTCACTCAGCGCGAGGACGTCCACTTCGAAGCGGCCGCCTTCGTTCTGGATGATGAGGCGGTCGCCGATGCGCACCTCACGTGAGGAGCGCGCTGTCTGGCCCTGGGCTTCGATGCGCCCCAGCTCGCAGGCTTTCGCGGCGAGCGTGCGCGTTTTGAAGAAGCGCGCCGCCCACAGCCATTTATCAAGACGCACGCCGTTCATGGATTGATCTTAACGAGGGATGCCCCCTTACTTCACCCGCCGGATTACCAGCAGCGTCTGATCGTCCACCTGCGCCCCAAACGCCCGCGTATCGCGCAGAATCCTCTCGGCCACGTGCGTCAGCGGCGCCCGCGCCTCAGCCCCAATTGCGGTTTCTACTCGCTCGATCCCAAACTCCTCGTCCCGGCGATTGCAAACCTCGAGCACTCCATCGGTCGCCACGACCACCAGATCGCCTGGGGCGATTTCCATGGCCTCACCCGTGAAACCGCTCACCGGCAGCAATCCCAGCGGATACTGCTTCTCCTGCATCAGCCGGCGATCCCGCCGCTCCGCGCTCCAGTGCAGCACCGGTGGGCTCGCCGCCATGGCGTACCAGGCGCTGCCGTCCGCATTCAGGCGGAAAGCGGTCAGCGTCGCATACATCTGCGGCTCCTTCACCTGGGGCAATACCTGATTCAGCTTCTCCAGCAGCGCCGGCAGGCTCGCGCTCGCCGGACCCTCGCCCGCATCCAGCAGCGCCGTGCGCGCGGCTGTCTTCAGCATGCCCATCAGAATCCCGGCGGACAATCCATGCCCCGCGATGTCCGCCACGTAAGCGATGATGTCGCCGCCCGGCAGCAGCACCGCATCCACCAGATCGCCGCCCACCTTGTCGCTCGGCTCAGAAATCCCATAGACCTCAAAACGCTCCGTCCGCAGCGAAATCGGCGGCACCAGCGTTTTCTGGATCCCGTGCGCCAGCGCCAGCTCGTTCCGGATGCGCGTCGTCTCGAACGCCTCTGCGCGAAAGAAGCGGATGAACAGCACGTACGACACCATCACCACCACCAGAATCGACGCGGCCGCAAAACGCACCCCCGCCGACGTCGTGGGCGCGTGCAGTGAGAGGTTCCTGCCCATCCAGTACGCCAGACGATCCATGCCCAGTCCCAGCGGGTACTGCAGCAGACCCAGCGGGATGAACCAGAACAAGGGGAGACGCGCCGCAACCGCCACCCACACCGCCGCATCGAGCCCGGAGATGGCGGACAGCACAAGCACGATGGCGAAGGGCGTCCGCCCCAGGAACATCAGATCGCTGTAGAAGCCGATGACCGAGAAGAGCAGGAAGACGGCCAGCAGGAAATTCCACAGCCGCTTCCACGGCACGTCGCGAAACATCTGCCAGCGCGAGGTGCGCAGGAACCAGGGTTGCTTCGCCTCAGACATAGGCAGCGAGGATATCAGCGAGAAGCCCGTAGCCGGTAGCCAGTAGCCGGTGGCCAATCTTCCCCCAGTTCTTCCTTTCCGCTGTCCGCTCCCCCGTCCCCCGTA
>DASRRO010000135.1:0-2107 GCA_035656855.1 Acidobacteriaceae bacterium
CCGGTTATGCCCAGATTATTTGTAGATGAGGCGGATGTCGGTGGTGGTCACCGGACAGGTCACCGCGATGGTTGCCTTTTCGATCGGTGGGGCGATGAGCAGGACGTGCGGGTTGTTGGCGAAGCCGAAGCCTTCCTTGGGAACCGTGAGGATGTTGCGATCCAGCTTCTGGTTCTCGTTCTCGTCGTGCAGAACAACCACGCCGTATTTGCCGGCAGGAATGTGATCGAAACGCGCTGTCGCGTGATCCCCGTCGATGGGAAAGTGGTCGTGCCGGAAGGATTTGTCCACATCTTCCGGCCAGCCCGCGGATGAGGTGAAGAGCTCCGCGCCAAGAACGCCCTTAGTGTTGCGAAAGCCGGTGACGTGAATGATGAGCGAGCAGTTGCCCTCAGCAACAGGGGGCGGCGGCGCCGGCAAAGGCTCAGGCCGCATGACCAGCGCGGTCGACAGCAGGGAGAAGGCCAGCAGCGCCCGGCGCGGGCAGAGGATCATGCGAAATGAGCTCCTATGGATTGGACTGGGAGGAGGTTCCCTGCGATGGTACAGGCGACGTGTTGCTGGGTGGGACGTTCCGGGCTCCGCGGATGTTGCCTCCGAAGTGGATGGTGGGGCCGATGGACCAGCGGAAATCCCATCTGCCGTCCTTAAGGAGGTCATTGAAGACGTGGAAGTAAACGATATCGGTCTGCATGCGGATGGCGATGTGTTTAGTTGCGTTCAGGTCGTAGCCGCCGCCGAAGCCGTAGAAGCCGGTCCAGTCGGTCTTTTTGCCGGCGGGAACGAGCTCCTGCGCAATGGCAGCAGTGACCATATCGTGCGGATGCGGAGTTGCGGTTTCGCGAACAGCGCCGAGCGACGGGCGGATAAAGAACGTAACGCGCTTGAACCTGCGGTAGTTGAAGTTTGGGCCGGCGGCGAAAGTCTGGGTGTTGGAATCGACCGGCACATAGACCTGGTAAGTGGGTGGGATGACGCCGGCCTGGATGAGCGCGAGGATCTGCTGCGCAAGCTGCTGCTGCAGCGCGGTGGGTAGCAGATCTGGTGTCAGCTCGGTGTGACCTGTGGTGACGGAGTAGTCGAAGCCAAGGGCGAGCCACGTCTTCTGATTCCGGCCGGCCTGGAAGTGATAGCCGCGGGTAGTCAGGTTGACGTTCGGCGCAATCAGCGCGGCGTAGCCGTTGTAGATGTCGTAGCGGCCGACGTAGTCCTGCTGGGCGTTTGCGTCGCTGAGGGTCAGGAAGAATAGCAAGGCGGCGAGTAAAGGTACGAGGCGAAGGGGGGAGCGGAACATGCAGGGGAGACCTCCTGAAGCTGTTGAGCGCAGACAAAGCCGCGCCAAAAACAGCGGAAGACTAACCATCCGCAGGCACGGTTGGCAAACGAAATCTTACTGACTGGTCAGAAACTTATTCGACCGTGGAGGTCTCTGGCGGGAGGGCGCGGAGAAAGCTTTGGATGTGCTCGAGGACGACCTCCGGCTGATCGCGATGCGGGGTGTGGCCGCTGTCTGGCAGATGGACCAGTTGCATGTGAGGAGCGAAGCGGCGCAGGGCTTCCGCCTGCTGACCAGTGGCGTATTCGTCGTGCGCACCCTGCAGCATAAGCAGCGGACAGCGGACCGGCGCCAGATGCGCTTCGAGCGGGAGCGAGAGCAAACTGTCCGAGCCGCGGATGCTGAGCCAGGCGGCGAAGACAGCATCCGGATCGCGGTGGTGGCGCGCGAGGCGTTCGCGCAGATCGGTCTCGCGCCAGGCGCGTTCGGCAATGGCCATGCCTGCCGCTGCTGCCGGCTCGGCATGGAGGATGGGCGACTCCAGCACCAGCGCACGCACATCCGCGGGATGGGTGGCCGTGTAGATGAGGGCGATGGCCGCGCCCTCACTGTGGCCGAGGAGCACCGGCCGCCGGACGGAGAAATGGGCGAGAACGGCGGGCAGGACTTCCAGGGCCTGATGCCGGTAATAGTTGCGGCTGCGTGGACGGGGCGGCCCTTCGGACTGGCCGTGACCGAGGCGGGAGTACAGCAGCACGTCCATGCTGCAGCGCTCCGCGAGCTGCGAGGGGAAGTCGCGCCAGTGGGAGACGGAGCCGAGAGCCTCATGCA
>DASRRO010000136.1:0-2579 GCA_035656855.1 Acidobacteriaceae bacterium
CATAGAGCCTGGAAGGACCTCCGGCGACGCTGTTGAGAGCGGGCGCAATGATGTGTTTTGCCGCGATGTAATCGACGAACAGCAGCAACCAGGCGCGCAGGGCCTCGTCCGGGGACATCCTGGCAGCGAACCCTTGCGCTGCCGCCGCCAGCTTTTCCACCTCGCTCCGATAGACTGCTTCAATCAGAGCATCCCGTGTAGGGAAATGGCGATACAAGGTACCGGCTCCCACACCCGCCTGCTTCGCGATGTCGTCCAAACTGGCATCGGCGCCGTGGCGCGTAAATGCCCCTTTCGCTACCTCGAGAATACGCTCGCGGTTGCGCAGAGCATCCGATCGCGGCTTTCGCTCGGCAGGTTGGGAATGTTTCTTCTTCACTTTGAAAATTTCCTGCAACCGGAGGCTATCTCCGATTATCTACTCAATTGGAGACTGTCTCCGTTTTAATCGAGACGGCTGCTTTTCGTCAATTCGGGCTGTAAAGAGGTAAAGGAGGTTCCCATGCGTGTTTTCGTGACAGGTGCAACAGGTTTCATCGGTTCCAGGATTGTCTTGGAACTGATCGGCGCAGGTCACCAGGTGCTCGGTCTTGCGCGCAGCGATGCGGGCGCCCAGTCTCTGGCCGCAGCCGGTGCTGAAGTCCATCGCGGCGATCTGGAGGATCTGGAAAGCCTCCGCAGCGGCGCGGCTGCGTCCGATGCCGTCCTTCACGTCGCGTTTCGGCACGATTGGACCAAGTTTGCTGAGAGCTGTGAGCTCGACAAACGCGCCATCGAAGCCATCGGCACGGTGCTCCACGGGTCCAGCCGCCCGTTCATTGTCAGCTCCGGAGTCGGAGTGGCCCAGGGGCGCGCAGCCACGGAGGACGATCCGCCGCTTTCTTCTCCATCCCTTCCCCGCGTATCCGAGGTGACCGCTATTGCGCTCTGGGAGCGCGGCGTGCACGCCTCGGTGATGCGCTTACCGCAAGTCCACAACACGGAAAAGCAGGGCCTGATCACTCCCCTGATTGCTATAGCACGCGCGAAGGGAGTCTCGGCATACATTGGCGATGGTCATAACCGCTGGCCTGCAGCGCACGTAACAGATGTCGCCCGGCTCTACCGGCTCGCTCTGGACAAGTTCACCGCAGGAGCTCGGTACCACGCAGTCGCAGAAGAGGGCGTGCCGTTGAAAGACATTGCCACCGTCATCGGCCGCGGCCTGAACCTGCCTGTCGTCTCGATCGCACCGGAACAGGCCCAGGAGCATTTCGGCTTCCTCGGGTTCTTCGCTGGCCGGGACGCCCATGTTTCCAGTGCGCAGACCCGAGCAAAGCTGGGCTGGAACCCGACTGGTCCTGACCTTCTCACCGATCTTGGAAATATGCGTTATGCGCAGGCCTGAACAAAGGCGTAAGGACATTGCGCACACACCAAACCCAACCAGCCAATTTGAGAGGAATCAATATGAAAAAGACATGGTTCATCACAGGCGCTTCTCGCGGCTTTGGTCGCATCTGGGCCGAAGCCGCTTTAAAGCGCGGCGATCAGGTCACCACGACTGCACGCAAACTTGCCGACGTCGCCGACTTGAAGAAGCAGTTTGGAGATGCGGTCCTGCCGCTGGCGCTCGACGTAACCAATCCCGAACAGGTGCAGCAGGTCGTTCAGCAGGCGTACAAGCATTTCGGCAGGCTGGATGTTCTTGTGAACAATGCCGGCACGAGCCTGTTTGCGGCCACAGAGGAGGCGAGCGACGACCAGATCCGCGACTTGTTCGACGCGAATTACGTCGGGATGGTTCGGGTGTTGCGATCGGCTCTGCCTCTGCTGCGGAAACAAGGGAGCGGACACATCCTTGGGGTTTCGAGCGGTCTTGGGATTACGGCGCTGCCGCTCATCGGTTTCTACTGTGCCACGAAATGGGCGGTGGAAGCTTTGCACGAATCACTGGCGCAGGAGGTCAGACCCTTCGGCATCAAGGTGACGCTGGTTGAGCCTGGAGCTTACGCAACCGACTTCGGCAAATCTGCAGAAATTGCAGATGCTCTGGAGCCGTACGCGGAGTTTCGGAAGCAGTTTCTGACGCGTCTGGCCGGAATGGAACGGGGCGACCCGGAGGCGACTGCAGAGGCCGTCCTGAAGCTTGTGGACACGAACGATCCACCGCTGCGACTCGGACTGGGCAACTCGATTCTGCCGAGAGCACGGGATGCGTACGCACAGCGCCTGGCGACGTGGGAAGCGTGGGAGGAAGTGTCGAATGCAGCCATGGGCGAACCGAAGAAATCGGCGACAGAGTGGATCGAGCAGCTGGTTCATGGGACTTCGGACCAGGCATGATCCGCAGATGAGTCGTTTTTCACGGCAGGCGGGACAGAATGATCAGAGCTCGTCAGAGATAATGGGAGACGAACACCGAAATAAAACAAGCGCCATAGTACTACTGTGTTATAACCGCAGCACGGGCAGCGGCGGAGTTGGGTGAGCAGGGAGCGGGCGAGGATGATTCGCAGGGTGGCGATGGAGTGCGGGTTATGCCGTTGCGGGCGGATGCGCGCCTCGCGGCGTGAAGTTATGCGGGAGTTCGGGGACTG
>DASRRO010000137.1:0-35815 GCA_035656855.1 Acidobacteriaceae bacterium
GCCGCTGCCCTCTCCGGATCCTCAGGTGGCTCCAGCGGAAACGGCGTCCCCGCTTCCCTTCCGGAAGATCCGCGCGCCGACTTCGTCACCGACTACGTCCTCGATACCGACGGCATGCCCCTCGCCCTCCCCGACTACCCCAACACGCCGGCATCGGCAGACACCCCGGGTGCACCATCCTCGTCTTCCTGCGCCGTTCAGGAAGACGGGGTGGGATCGGCCGACACGCCGGCACCGGCAGATACCCCGGCATCGGCCGACACGCCGGGTGACCCATCCTTGTCTTCCTGCGCCGTTCAGGCAAGCACGCCGGGATCCGCTGACACGCCGGCACCGGCAGACACCCCGGCATCGGCTGAAACGCCGGGACCGGCAGATACCCCGGCATCGGCAGACACCCCGGCATCGGCCGACACCCTCCCCGATCACCAGAAAAACGAAAAAGAACTCGACCCCGCCTGGATCGCCCGCCAGCGCGAAAGCATCCTCTACCTCCGCGAGTACTACAAGAACGATCCCGCCATGCTCGCCGAAATCGAAACCTATCCTGGCGCTCGCTACGCCCCTAAACCGAAATATGAACCCGAGTCCGAGCCCATCTTTCTCCCCACTCTCACCGCCTGCGCCCAGCCGCAACCATCGCCCGATCTCGTAGCCGTAACCCGTAGCCCGTAACCCGTAACCCCTGTCCCATGTATTACCTGCCCGCAACCCGAATGCTTGCCACACATGCGCACAGAGGCCCCCGCGAAGTGCCCTGTTTCTCACACATAGCAAGATCAGCGAAGGAAAATTTTTTGATGAAAGGAACCAACGAAAGACGAGTGCCCCGTAGCCCGTACCCTTTCCCTCAGCTCCCCCCCGCAACCCCCAGCGCAAAGTCCGCGCTGCTCGAACTGCGGCTCATCACCGGATGCTGCCCGAAAGCCTTGCCCTGCTTCTTCGCCAGCGCGTCCACCTGCTGCTCCACCGCCTGCGCCACCGAGTTATAGACCTGGCTCATCGGATCCATACCCTTATTGGCCCTCATCGCCTCAAGGAGGTAGTACGTGAAATATCCATGCTGCAGCGAGTCGCTCTCCAGCGACTCCTCGTCCGACCGCGCCGCCGCCACCACGATTCGTCCCGTCCCGTCGGCCATCCGCTCCAGCATCGCCGGCGATGGAGCGGAATTTGCCAGCCCCGGAGCCATCATCTTTGCCGCGTTCGTCACCGCGCCGCCGCTGTAGCAGGTGTCCAGAATCACCGCCGTGCGCAGCGCCTTCATCCGCGACGCCACCGCGTTCGCCAGCTCCACCATCGGCAGCGCCGTCGCATACAACGCATCCTCGTCGATCTCTTTCCCCTGCCCGATGTCGGTGTCGTAGGTAACGATGTAGTTCGCCCCGCCCGCCGAATCGTCGGTGCGTGGCGACCCATGCGTGGCCACGTAGATCACCACCAGATCGTTCGGCTTCGCGTTCCGCGCGATCCAGTTCAGCTTTTCCTTGATGTTTTTCGTTGTCGCCTGATCGTCCAGCAGAACGCCAACGTGGTCCGGCGGAAACCGCCCGATCGCCGGATCCGCCAGCTGCAGCGCAAACGCCTTCGCATCGGCCGTCGTGTAGTGCAGCGTCGGAATCGCGGGATCCTGAAACTGCCCGACCCCGATCACCAGCGCCCACTTCTGCTGCACCGGCCCGGCCACCGCGGGGATGTTCGGCGACGGCTGGCCCGGCTGCTGCGTGTCTCCGTGCAGCGCGCGGCTCTGGATCGGCGTCGCCAGCACGAAGGGATTCAGCCCTTCCTGCATCGCCTCGGAGCCGAACGTCTGTGCCTTCTGGAGCGAATACTGGGCGAGCCGCGTGTTGCCCAGCCGCTCCTCCACCAGGCTTCGGTAGTACCACGCATCGCCCAGCTCGGCGCAGGTGGAAACGGCGTGCTTCAACAGCTCCAGCGCGTCTTCGAAAGCGTCATCGCTGCTCGTCGGACGCACCCGCTCCAGCGCCTGCACCACCAAATCTTTGCCTGCGCCGCAGCGGTCGTCGTCGGCCCGCGCCGCAGCGCTGCTCGCGAGGAGCAGCAGTGCCAGGGCTGCCGCGATCATCGTTCGGCGAGCCGTCATTTGCCGCTCGTCAGCTCCTGCGCCCAGCGCACTTTCATGGCCTGCAGCACCCCCGGACTCACGCCGCTGTCCGTCAGCCGCCGCCGCGCCGCCAGGCTCAGATCGAAGTCCACCACCTTCGCGTTGTGGACCGACGCCGTCACGATGTCGTCGGCCACGCCCGCCTTGACCATGGCCACGATCTGGGTGTTCGTCAGCGGCCGCCCGGCGCCTCCCGCCGTGCTTCCGGTGGTGCCGCTCAGGTGGCTGCCGCCGGTTCGCACTGACGCCTGGGTGGCCCGATGCGTGGCGTGTCCCGGCGGCGCCGCCGCTGTCTTCCCGGGTGCCGGAGCCCTCTTTGGCGGCGGATGCGGCGCGTTGTCCGCCACCGTCGGCGGCGCGTTCCGCATCTCCTCCAGCTTGTGGTAGTGCGTGATGGCCGTCTCGATCCGCTTCTGCGGTACCAGGAAGTACTTCTCGCCCGGCTTCGCGTCGATCGCTTTGCCGTACTCAATGGCCGCCTGGTCGAGAAACTTCATCGCGGCTTTGGAATCCTGGGCCTGATATCCCAGCGCCTCGTTGGCGACTCCGATGTTGTACAGCCGGTAGGCGTCCTCATCCTTCTTCGACAGGGGCGACGCGGTTTCGAAGGTCTCCAGAGCGCGCTCCCACAACCCGGCCTCGGCCTGCTTGTCGCCGTCGTCCAGCGCGCCCTTGTTCTTCGCCAGGTAGACGTCGATGGTCTCGTTGGTATTCACGATCTGCTCGGCCATCCGGTGCACGGCCATCGTCAGCAACCGCGACCGCAGCTCCGCATCGGTCGGCGGCAGGTCGTCCTGATCGGTACTGGAGCTGCCTTTGATTTTGTGCCACGAACTCGAAAGTCCCCCCATCACACCGTGGGAGGCGTTGTTGCCGTTGCTGTCGAATTCCTGGTCGTAATTCACCGTCACGTTGTCGGAGCCGATCGTCGCCCCGCCCCGGGCCTTCGCCTGAAACGAGACGCTCAGCGCGCCCGTCACCCGCGTGAACGTCTGGCTCTGGGGCTGGCCCTTGGCTGCCAGCAGATTCGGCCGCTGGGTCACCGTCGGTTGCGGGTGGGCAAAGTTCGTGATCTGGCAGCTCACCGTGACTGCGGGATCGTGCTCCTCCTGGCGCAGCTGCGGATCGTCCTGCAGCAACTCGGTCTCCATCAGCGCCTGCAGATCGCGCGCCAGATCCACCTGATCGTCGCGCGCGATCACCCGCACGCGAATGGTGTCGCCCGGCAGATGCATCAGCGCCGGCATCTTGCGCTGCACGGTTACCTTCGTCTTGGCCATCCCGAAGTTCTGGCCCTGCAGAGAAACAGCCATCAGGCCGATGGCCAGCCCCGCCACGCCACATGCACGCAAGTTCATCGCCTGCTCCTCGGGCTTCTGGGGAGCCCGATTTCTTTCCCGATCCGGGGAATCTGACGGCCGCACGCCTTGCCTCGGCCACACCGCTGTACGTGCTCGTCGGGGAGGGGACATCATCATAGCAAGTCCCCCCGCGTTGCGGACGCACTTTTCCGCACGCCTGCCGCCTTCTAACGACGAGTGTCGTCGGGGGGCAATTTGTTCCGTGGATTTGCTTCAGGATGGACCGCTGGAGAGGAATTAGGCCAGACCGCCGGCCCGCTTCAGCGTCTCGATGTCGAGCTTCACCATCTGCATCATGGCCGCCATGGCGCGCTTGCCGCCTTCCGCGTCCTTACCCTGCAGCAGTTTCTCGATATCGGCCGGGACCACCTGCCAGGAAACGCCGAACTTGTCGGTCAGCCAGCCGCACTGTACTTCCTTACCGCCGGCCGAAAGCTTCGTCCACATCGCGTCGAGCTCCGCCTGTGTCTCACAGGGAACCACGAATGAAATCGCATGGGTGAACTGGTAATGGGGTCCGCCATTGAGAGCCACGAATTCGATGTCGCCAATCGTGAACTTCGCCGTCATCACTGATCCCGGCGGATTCGGCGCTCCCTCCGGCGCGCGCAGCACGGGCCCGCGTTTCGCATTGGGAAACACCGACAGATAAAACTCGACCGCCTCTTCGGCGTTGTCGTTGAACCACAGGAACGGCTGGATCCTCTGCATAACGGCTCTCCTTTGCGAATGGGGTGGTCAGCGACTTCCGCCGGCAATGGCTCCGATTACCAGCAATGGTTCTTTCCCGGACGCCACCTCTGCCGGCAGCGGATTATCTGGCGGGTCGTGCGACAGGTCCTCCTGGCAGGCAAAGAAGCGCAGGAAGGGCCTGCGCTTCTTCGTATCATGGTCGCGGATGGTGCCCCGCAGCACCGGATAGCGTTCTTCCAGCGCATCGAGGACCCGGCGCAGCGTCACGGGTTCGGCGACTTCCAGGGTGACTTCCGCATTCACATGAGCCAGCACCCGCAGGTGATGCGGCAGTTCCACCCGGATCATGACAGGGTTTGCACCTCAACCGAGAGGACCGCGGGGAGATCCCGCACGATTGGCTTCCAGGAGTCGCCCGCATCCGGCGAGACATAGACCTGGCCGCCGGTGGTGCCGAAATAAATCCCGCACTTGTCCAGCGTGTCCACGGCCATGGCATCACGCAGCACGTTCACGTAGCAGTCCTTCTGCGGAAGCCCGTTCGTCATCGCTTCCCAGTCGTTTCCGCCGCTCTTGCTGCGCCACACCTGCAGCTTGCCTTCCAGCGGAAAGTGCTCGGAATCGCTCTTAATGGGCGCGACATAGATGGTCTCCGGCTCATGCGAGTGCACATCGATGGCGAACCCGAAATCCGTGGGCAGATTCCCGCTCACTTCGCGCCAGGTGTCGCCGGCGTCGTCGCTGCGCATCACGTCCCAGTGCTTCTGCATAAAGAGCACGCCCGGGCGCTTCGGGTTCATCGCGATGTGGTGTACACAGTGGCCGACCTCTGCGTTGGGATCGGGGATGAACTGGGAGCGCAGACCTTTGTTGATCGGCTTCCAGCTTTTGCCGCCATCGTCGGTGCGGAACGCGCCCGCCGCCGAGATCGCGATGTACATGCGGTCCGGATCTTTGGGATCGAGGACGATGGAATGCAGGCACATGCCGCCCGCGCCCGGCTGCCACTTGGGACCGGTGCCGTGGCCGCGCAACCCGGACAACTCCTGCCAGGAATGCGCGCCGTCAGTCGATTTGAACAGCGCCGCGTCCTCGATGCCGGCGTACACCACTTCAGCATCGTTGAGCGAAGGCTCCAGGTGCCATACCCGCTTGAACTCCCACGGATGCTGGGTGCCGTCGTAAAACTGATGGGTGGTGAGCGGCTTGCCGGTCGACTCGGATGTGTCATAGACGAACCGGTTAGCTTCTCCCATGGGGAAGCCCTCCGGCGACTTCTGCACGCCGCCGCCGGGCGCATGCCAGGTCTTGCCGCCGTCGTCGGATCGCTGGATCACCTGTCCCGACCAGCTGCTGCACTGCGAGACGTAGATCCGCTCCGGATTCACCGGCGATCCCTTCATGTGATAGATCTCCCAGCCGGCGAAGAACGGGCCGCTGACCTCCCACTGGTCACGCTTCCCGTCCGCGGTGAGAGTGAAGGCGCCCTTTCGGGTCCCCACCAGCACGCGTACTTTGCTCATGCCCTCTCCTTTGGGATCGCTTTCTGGATTTGTGCCGACACGCTTACATCGGTTTTGAAACATTAATCATCCACGGCGTGCCGAAACGATCCTGGAACATCGCGTAGCGTTTCGCCCAGAACGTTTCCTGCAGCGGCATCCTCACCTGTCCGCCCTGGGAGAGTTCCCCGTAAACACGCTCGGCCGTCTCCACATCCGGCAAATCCAGGCAAACCGACATGCCCTGCGCTTTCTCGAAATAGTCCGGCGGCGCGTCGGAGCCGAGAATCATCTGATCGCCGACAGCCAGGGCCACGTGCATCACTTTCTTCGCCCATTCCGGATACTTCGCGGCCATGGGGCTATCTCCAAAGGTGAACATGCCCACGATTTTGCCGCCCAGCACCCGCTCGTAGGTGTGGAACGCCTCTTCGCACTGTCCGCTGAAATTCAAATAAGGTTGGACTCGCATCATCTCTCCTCAAAAGTAAAGGTGTAGGGTTGTTCCTGCTGAATCTCTGTCGGTTAGGCGGCTACGCCCCCTGATTGTGGCGCAAACGTCGGCGCTTCGTCAGCGCTCGGGCCCCAACTCGCGGGAACCGGAATGTCGAGCAACCGAAGATAGACGCCGAATTGTCCTCGATGCTGGTACCAGTGATTGAGCATAATGTTGCGGATGAAATCCTGCCGACGAATGGCAAACAGCTCCGCTTCTCCGGCAAGGATGCGAAAGCTTTCGTTCATGGCGGAGTCATCGAGCTTCGGCAGCAGCGATCGTACGGTCGCCACACTCTCATCGAAGGATCGAAGAACGTCCTCCCGACTTGCCGGTTCCGGCATGTTCGAGAAATCCGGTGCTTGCCCTGTTTTGTCCTGAACGAAGCGCACGACCGTACCCGGCACCTCCGCCAGATGGAGGGCGAGCTGTCCGGCAGACCTGGATTTGCGATGCGGTTTCCAGGTCAGCTTGTCCTCGGGGATGCGCTCCAGAAACTTCCGGGTAACCGGCGCCTGCTGCTCAAACTCGACAAGAAAAGCCTGTGCGATCGACACGAATCATCTCCTTCCGCTTCTGAAAAGGGGGTTAGGCCTGACTGTTTTGCCGCAGTGGAACCAGTGCCTGCAGCTTCGAATCCCGAAGCCACAGACTGCCCCACACCAGCACGCCAAAATACACCGGGAACAGGGTGTGGCTGAAGAGCGGCTCCTCGAGCCGAAGATTCGCCGCCACGGCTCCGCCCAGGTAGCCGGTGAGCAGAATCGCCCCGAGAATCGACGTTTTCGGGATGAGATACAGGATCGTACTGATCAGCAGCAGGGCGCCCAGCGTTGAGGAAACCTCAATCGGCCAGCCGCTCCGCACGAAGGCGTCCGCTACGGACTTCGGCTTGACGAACTTCATTGCCGCATCGAAGAGGAGAAACAGCGCCACGAGGCCGGCGATCACTCTGCCCGTCCACAGCTTCCCTCTGGAGACTTCAGTCATGTCGTCACCCGTCAACCGAACCCCCATCGTTGCTTCGGCCATCGACTTTCCTCCATATCCACTTTGTGAATTGTCGAACCGCTGTGGCCCTGGGGCCATACCAGTTCCCTTCTCACTTTTTCCCATTTTTTGGCTCCGAACGCCGGGGCCCGCCCAGCCAGGGCAAAATCGGCGTGGGATCCCGGTCTCGCCAGCGCCGCTGTGTCTCGGCCAGAATCGCCTCTCGATTCGCTGCCATATGGGCTACCAACGGCGCCGGCGCTCCGGTGTTCTCGTGCTGCGCGCCCCAGATCAGCAACTCGAGCATCACTGGCGCCAGGTCGATCCCCTTCTGCGTGAGCCGATAATTCACCCGCCGTCCGTCCTTCGGGTCCGGCTCCGCCTCGACGACCCCCGACCGCTGCAAACGGCGCAGGCGGTCCGCGAGAATATTCGTGGCGATACCTTCACCCGACTCCACAAAATCCTGAAATCTCTGAAAGCCGCGCACCATGAGATCGCGTACGATCAGCAGCGACCATCGATCGCCGAAGACATCGAGCGAGATACTGACCGGACATCCGGAACGGTGCTGGGGAACGGCCTTTCGAGGCACGTCCGCCAATCTACCAACGTTTACTTGTGATTTGCAAGTATGTTAAGGAAATTTCTGAGACGGATGGAATCAGCAAAAAGGCCACCCTGCGGGGTGGCCTTTTGACACAACATTCACACTGACAGCGCTTATTGCGGCGGCCCCTGGGAGACGCCGGTAGGATTGTGCGGCTGCGGTTGGGGCTGGGGATTCGCCTGAGGTGTGGGCGGCGGCGTCCCCTGCGGATTGGTCACGGGTGGCTGAGCAGTTATTGGGGCTGTTCCCGGCGGCACCGGCTGGGAATTTGCCGGAGTCGGCGCCTGCTCCTGCAGGCCAATCGATTGACCGGAGACGACCATCTCGACGCGCCGGTTCTGCGCTCGTCCCGATGAGCTGGAATTGTCGGCCACCGGGTCAGCCGGCCCAAATCCCTGAGCGGTCATGTTCCCCGGCGCCACGCCCTGAGAGATAAGAAAGGACTGCACGGCCATGGCTCGCTTCTCGGAGAGCTGCTGGTTGTACTCCGCCGAGCCCACGTTGTCGGTGTAGCCTTCCACCTGCACCTTCAGATTGGGATAGGTGAGCAGGATGCCGGAGACTTTGGCGAGCTTGATCTGCGCATCGGTTTTCAGATCGAACTTATTGAAGCCGAAGAGCACGTCGGACATGTTCACGATCAGTCCGCGCGCGGTTTCCTGAGTGTTGAGGACCTGGTTGAGCTGTTCGCGCAGCTTCTCGCGCATCTGTTCGGAGGCCTGCCTCGCCTGGGCCTCGGCCTGCTCGGCGGCCTGCTGGGCAGCCTGGGCCTTGGCCTGTTCGGCTCGCGCCGTTTCGGCGGCTGCTTCGGCCTGCTGTTGCTGGGCCTGAGCGGCCTGAGCCTGATTCTGGGCTTCCTGCTGGCGCTGTTTGGCTTCTTCCGCCGCCAGAGCCGACACCTGCGCCTGCTTTTTCGCGGCTTCCTCGCTGGCGCGCTGAGCGGCCTGCTCCTCTGCCTGCTTCTTGCGGATGGTGAGAATGCGAGCGTCTTCCGAGGTCTGCACTGCCTCACGCGCGTAGGTGATTTCCTGCTTCATCTCCTTCTGGTGAATATCCATCTGCTGGGCGTTATCGAGATCCTGTTTGGCCGAGGCCATGCTGTCGGGGGCATACTTCTCTGCGCCCTCGGCATCGGCAATCTGCACTGCATTGATCGCCTCATACAGTTCCAGCGGCGAGCGGTCGTTGCGCGTAATCGGATGGAGCACCGAGTGCCGCCCCTCAGTCTGCGCATAAGCGCCGCGGGGCAGAAGGTTGTAGTGAGCGTTTACGGTTTCCAGGACCCCACTGGTCTTGTCGTTCATCACAAAATTCTGCATGACGACAACGTCGCTGGGCATGGTCACCGCAAAATACGGCTCAGCGGTCACAATGAGGCCGAAGGACTGGAGGTTGGTGGTGACGGTGGTATCAGCCTTGCCGCTGTGGCTCCAGAGCAATTCACCCAGGTTCACCGGCCGACCCTCCGGCGTAATGGCCCACAGAACATAGGTGAGATATTCGATGCCGAAGCTGTTCGCCGGTACAAGGCTTTCCACATGCACTTTGAGCTGGGTGCGGCCATTGAGGCTATTGACTTCGGCGCGCCCTTTGGCGCCAGGCAACAGGTCCGTTCCGCGGAGCCCGACCGGGGTAGAACCGCTGCGATGAAAGTAGTTGATGGCCGGGATATCGCGTCCCACCACGGTGATCTTGTAGATGGGGACGCCGTTCTCCGTGCCCTGCGGCTGCTGACCCTGCTGCGGCCAGTGTTCGGTTGCCGTGGGATTCGACTCCTGCGCGAGCACTGTGCCGCACCCGGCCAACGCGACCGCTAAAATCCAGACCTTGTTCATCTTTCGGGACCCCCTTTTTCTGTTCCATATCATAGAGATGCGGACTCCTGCCGCGCGGTCACTCGGATGGCGTCGATTCTGCCTCCAGGGAAGCCGGATCGCCACTGCCGGAGACCGGTCATGGTCCCCCCGGATTGGCGCCCCCTTGAACGGGTTTACTATGGCTCCCGATGCCGGTCGCCGCCATGTTTCTCGATCTTCGCATCGAACACGCACATTCGCTCAAGGATCGCCGCCAGGTGGTCCGCAGCCTGAAGGAGAAGCTCGCCCACGGGTTCAACATTTCAATTGCCGAGATGGATGAGGCCCCCACCTGGCAGTCCGCCACGCTCGGTATTGCCGCCATCTCCAGCTCGCGCGATTACCTGTCCGGCCTAATGACACAGTTGGAGAGCGCTGCCGTCCGCATCGCGGAGGGGCTGGGCGCCGAAGTTGCGGTTTCCTGGGATTTCATCGAGACCGGACCGACTGAATAGCGGACCTTCTATGGCAAGGCGGGCGCGCATGTATGATGGGCGTGCCCCGGCCACTGCTCGCCGATTCTGCCGTCAACCATAACAAGGGCCGGCCCTATGCAGTGCCCTGGAGGAACCATGAAACGCATCCTCGGTCCACTCGCAGTTCTGCTTATGTTTACCCTTCCCGGCATAGCGCAACAACGCCCTGCCAGCCATCCGGCGCCAAACCCGCACGGAGCGCCGCAGCAGGGATCGCGCGGGAGCATGCATCCGGCGCCCGTCGGTCCCGCCCGTCCGCCCGCAGGCGGGGGACACATTCCGAATCACGGTCCGCAGACCCGCACACCCCTGCCGGCCAACGGCCGGCCTGACGCGACCGGCCATCCCGCCGCACCGCACGTGGATGCAGGCAACGATCGCTGGGTCGGCCATGCGCCTTCGCCGTCCCGCAATTACCACCTCGACCATCCCTGGGAGCACGGCCGCTTCCCCGGCCCCACCGGAGCCCGGCAAGTGTGGCGGCTGGGTGGCGGCGGTCCGGATCGCTTCGGATTTGGCGGCTTTTTCTTCAGCGTCGCCCCGGCTGACGTTGGCTATTGCGACGGATGGCTCTGGGATTCCGACGACGTCGTGCTCTATCCCGATCCGGACGATCCCGGCTGGTATCTGGCCTACAACGTCCGCCTCGGCACGTATGTCCACGTGATGTACCTGGGAAGCTAACCCGGCTCCGGCGCGGGGCAACCGCAGAAAGCGGCGTTGCCCCGCCTGCGCCACAATGCCACACTGAACATCCGATGCCCCGCACTGCTCCTCCCAGGCTCGCGACGGTTCCCATCCTCTCCGTCGAGCATCTGCGCAAGGAGTACGGCACGGTTGTGGCTGTAGATAACGTCTCTTTCGCCGTCGGGCCGCACGAGATCCTCGGCCTCCTCGGACCGAACGGCGCAGGCAAAACGACCACCATCAATATGATCCTCGGGGTGCTGGCGCCTACCTCGGGCGCCATCGCCATCGATGGCTGTGACCTGGCGCGCCGCCGGCGGCAGGCGCTGAGCCGAACCAACTTTGCCGCCGTTTACGCGCCGCTGCCCGGCAACCTCACCGTCGCGCAGAATCTCCGCGTCTTTGGGCTGCTCTATGCGGTGCCGGGCCTGCGCTCGCGCATTGAGGAAAGCCTGCGGGAGTTCGATCTGGTCCGCTTTCGCAACACCAAATGCGGCGTGCTCTCGTCCGGGGAGCAGACCCGCGTAGCCCTGGCCAAGGCCATGCTCAACCGGCCGCGTCTGTTGCTGCTCGACGAACCGACTGCGTCCCTTGATCCGTCGATTGCGCGCGAGATTCGGGCGACGATTCGCGACCTGGCGGCGCGCACCGGCGTCGGGGTTCTGTGGACCTCGCACAATATGGTCGAGGTTTCCGAAGTCTGCCACCGCGTGCTGTTTCTTTCCCACGGCAAAATCCTGCTCGAGGGCGATCCAAGGTCGCTGCCCGGCCAGCATGGCCACTCCACCCTCGAAGACCTCTTTGTTGCGGTGGCGCGCGAGCCGCTCACTCTGCGCGCGCCCCAGGAGCAGAACTGATGGCTTTCTTTCCGCGCCGCCCCGCCGGCCTGCTCCTCCGCCAGTACTATCTTTTGCGCAGCAGTCCCACGCGCATCGTTCCCCTCTTTGCCTGGGTTGCCATCGACATCATCCTCTGGGGATTCATTACCCGCTACCTCAACTCCGTCTCCGCTGCGCGCTTCAACTTCGTGCCCGCAATGCTGGGCGCCGTGCTCCTGTGGGATTTCATGGCCCGCGTCATGCAGGGCATTACCACAGCATTTCTTGAGGACGTGTGGTCGCGGAATTTCCTCAACCTGTTCGCCTCGCCGCTGAGCGTGTCGGAATACCTGACGGGCCTGGTTCTCTCCAGCATTGCCACCAGCATCGTGGGTCTGGCGGTGATGATCGGACTCGCCACGCTCGCCTTCGGCCTGTCGTTCTTTGTATACGGATCGATGCTGGCCGCTTTCCTGCTCGTGCTGTTTCTGTTCGGGATCTCGCTGGGAATCTTCGGGTGCGCGCTGGTTCTGCGTTTCGGACCTGCCGCCGAGTGGTTCATCTGGCCCATTCCGGCGTTCATCTCGCCGCTGGCCTGCGTCTTCTACCCCCTTTCTGTGCTGCCGCACTGGATGCAGGGTCTGGCCCGGCTCATCCCACCCAGCTATGTTTTCGAAGGGATGCGCCGGGTGCTGCTCGGCCACCAGGTTGCGGCCACGTCATTGGCGGTTGGCAGCGGCCTGGCTGTTATCTACCTGCTGCTCATGGCGCGGCTGTTTACCGGCGTTTATCGGCATGCTGTGCGCACCGGACTGATTGCGCGCTACTCGGCCGAAACCATCAGTTGAGCGGCGTCACCGGCCGGCCCTCCATTTGTTCCCGCACCGGGCACGCCTGATAATCGAAGAACATGCCTCGCTCTGTTCCCGACACCTCTCAATCGACTGTGCGTTCAACGCGCCAGTCTCGCCGCCGCGGCTCGGATGCCGCGCCGAAAGCGCAGTCGTCGGAACAGCCCGTCATTGCCATTGTCGGCCGTCCCAACGTCGGCAAGTCCACGCTGTTCAACCGTCTCACCAGCAGCCGTCGCTCCATTGTCGGCAACGAGCCGGGCATCACCCGCGACCGCATCTACGGCGAAGTCAGCTGGAACGGACGCGTCGCTCGTCTGGTGGACACCGGCGGCATCGTTCCCGACGACGAAGCGCTCATCCCTTCCGAAATCTTCCGCCAGGCACGCCACGCGCTCGACGAAGCCAGCGCCATCATTATGGTCGTCGACGGCCGCACCGAGCTTGCCTCCCCCGATATGGATCTGGCCCGGCTGCTGATCCGCACCGGCAAGCCGCTCTTCCTCGCCGTCAACAAAATTGATACCGACCAGATGGGCGCCGCCGCTGAGAATTTCCGGCGACTCGGCATCCGCAACGTGTTTCCTGTCTCCGCCGAGCACGGGCTCAACATCGGCGATCTTCTCGACGAAGTCTTCGCAGCGCTGCCCCACACCGAACCGCTTGCAGAGCCCGCACCCGTTGACGAGATCGCCGAAGGTGAAGGCGAAGGTGACGAGACGGCCGGTCCCGACGAAGCCAGCCCGCGCTCTCATGGCGAGTTCCAGCAGCATGAAACCCGCGTTGCCATCATCGGCCGCCCCAATGTCGGTAAGTCCACCCTCCTGAACACCCTTACCGGCAGCGCCCGCGCCATCGTCTCGCCGGTCGCCGGAACCACCCGCGATGCCGTTGACGAGGTGATCCGCTATAAGGACCACGATCTCCGCCTCATCGACACGGCCGGTATTCGGCGCAAAGGCAAAACGAAGCTGATGGCCGAGAAGCTCTCTGTGGTGATGGCGCGCCGGCACCTCGAAGCCGCCGACGTTGCCCTCCTGGTCATCGACGCCACCGAGGGCGTCAGCGCTTCCGACGCCACCATCGGCGGCTACGCTCACGAGAGCGGCCGCTCGGTCGCGATCGTGGTGAACAAGTGGGACCTCGTGACCACAGGTCGCACCGACGGGAAGCCGGCCGCCGACAAAGTGATCTTCGAGCGCCAGCTTCGCTCCGTCCTGAAATATTTGAGCTACGCGCCAGTCCTCTTCATCTCCGCCTCTGAGGGACGCGGCGTTCCGCGGGTTCTTGATACCGTGCTTCGTGTCGCCGCCGAACGCCGCAAACGCGTCGGCACGGGACCTATGAACCGCTTTATGCAGAAGATCGACTTCCAGCGGGCCAGCGTTCCCATGGCCAAACGAGTGCGCATCTACTACATGACCCAGGCAGCGGTCGCCCCGCCCACCTTTGTCCTGTTCACCGATCGCGACGTGAAGCTGCACTTTTCCTTCGAGCGGTTCCTCGAAAACCAAATCCGTGCAGCCTTTGGCTTTGAGGGCTCGCCAATTTGGTTCCGGGTGCGTGCGCGCAACGAAGCTCCGACAAAAAGTTAAAATCCATCGCCGCCGCCACTTGCGTTTTTGGCAACGTCTTTCCTTTGGTTCGTATCGAACGAAGTAGATGCGATGACGCATCAGAATCCGACCAAGGAGGATGGATGTCCAGAATTCGGACGAAACCAACTGAATCGGCAGGAAAGCGAGCTGTCTGTACTGATCCGCAGGCTCGCGGAGGGAGATGCACTCGAGCTGAGATGATGCCCTCGAGGCCTCTGCTCGAATTTCACTTCTCCTCCGGAGGGCAGCTGAAACTTCCTGGCCTCTTCTATGGAGGCGAAACCAGGGCGGGCGAGTAAGCTTCCATAGAAAGCGCTTCTGTGGAAGCAGGAGACTCCTCCCGGGTACCTCCCGGGATCGAAAAATCGAGACGGGCTGTTCGGAAACGGACAGCCCGTCTTCCTTTCTGCGAACTGCCCTCCTCTTTCCTGCGTATCTCTTCTGAAATCCAGATATTCTGGAGCCATCGATCGCGCTCGCACATCCAATGCGGCAACCCCCGGAAAAGATTCATCGGGCACCGTGGCACTGGGTCCTGTGAGTGTGCCGCATTCTGAGATGTTTATTGTTTTTTCCCTTTGGGTCAGTTTGACCCTGGTTCGAGGACGCAGCCGTGAAAATTAATCCAGTCGCCATCTTTTCATCAGCGCTCCTGTTGGCAGGCGGGGCCGCAGGTTGCAATCAGGCCCAGCCGCAGCAGCCGGCGGGCGCCGGCATGCAGGCCCTGCCGGTCCAGACGATGACCGTCGCAGCAACGCCGGTTCCGCAGTCAGACCAGTACGTCACTACGATTAAGTCGCGGCGTTCGGCTACCCTGGACCCGCAGGTCAGTGGGGAGCTGGTCCGCATTCTGGTTCATTCCGGCGATCACGTCACTCCAGGCCAAACGCTCATGCAGATCGACCCGGTGAAGCAGGAGGCCACAGTCGCCTCTCAGGCCGCCACCGAGCAGCAAAAGCTCGCGCTCTATAAGTACAACCAGCTTCAGGTGGAGCGGCAGCGGAAGCTGTTTGCCGACGGCATCATCAGCAAGGATGCCCTCGACCAGGAGGAGCAGGCGTACGCCAATTCCAAGGCGGATTACGAGTCCGCGGCCGCTTCGAGCAAAACCCAGGAGCAGGAGCTTGGCTATTACCGCATCACTGCTCCTTTCGATGGCGTGGTAGGCGATATTCCGGTGCACGTCGGCGACTATGTTTCACCCTCGACCATGCTCACCACGGTCGACGAGAACAAGGATCTGGAAGCTTATATCTACATTCCGACCGACCGGGCGTCGCAGTTGCACAAAGGCCTGGGCGTCCAGATTCTCGACAACAACGGTAAGCCCATCGAGAAAACCTCCATCGACTTCATTTCGCCGCAGGTGGACGACGCGCTGCAGGGGATTCTGGTCAAGGCGCCCATCCGTTCGCCGTTACTGCGCAACGAACAGCTGGTGAAGGCCCAGGTTATCTGGAGCATCTCCCCGAAACCGGTGGTGCCGGTGCTGGCCGTCAGCCGCATCGGAGGACAGGCGTTTGTCTATGTCGCAAAGAGCGCCGGCACGGGCAAGTTCGTTGCCCACCAGCAGGCAATCGACCTGGGCGAAACCGTCGGTAACAATTACGCCGTGCTCGGCGGCCTCGACAACGGAGACAAGGTCATCATCTCCGGAACCCAAATGCTGATGGACGGCATGCCTGTGATTCCTATGCCATCCGGTCCACCGCCCAACGCGCCTGCCCACGGGCTGTGAGGCGCTTCGACCTTTACGGATGAACTGCGAGGCTCAGCTTGGTTGACTTCTTTATTCATCGCCCGGTCTTTGCCACGGTTTGCGCGCTGCTCATCATCCTGGCGGGCGCCGTGGTTGTCCCCTCGCTGCCCATCTCACTGTATCCGCAGCTGGCGCCGCCGCAGGTCACCGTCACCAGCGCTTATATCGGCGCCAACTCCAGCCAGGTGGAGTCCGCCGTGACGGTGCCGTTGGAAGAGGCGATCAACGGCGTTCCTGGAATGCGCTACATCCAGTCCACCAGCGCGAATGACGGGACGAGCGCGATCACCACCACCTTCAATACGGGTTATCCACTCGACATCGCCGCGGTTGACGTTCAAAATCGCGTCTCCTCCGCCGCGGGGCTGCTGCCGGCTGAGGTGAACCAGACCGGCATTACCGTCAGCAAAGCCAACAGCAACTTCGTCTTTGGCGCCGGCATTTACGCCGATCACGGCCAGTACAGCAATCTCTTCATGAGCAACTACCTTGATGTTTACATCAAGGATGCCATCAAGCGGGTGAAGGGCGTCGGCGACGTGCAGATCTTTGGCGTGGGCCAGTATGCCATGCGTATCTGGCTCGATCCGGTCAAGCTCGCTGCCCGCGATCTCACCGCCTCCGATGTGGTGGCGGCACTCCAGGAGCAGAACGTCGAGGTTCCCTCCGGACAGCTCGGAGCGCCGCCCTCCAACAACCAGCAGTCCTTCCAGATTTCCGTCAACGTCGTCGGCCGCCTCACCACGCCCGAGCAGTTTGACAACATTATCGTCAAGAACACGCCCAACGGCATCGTTCAGATCAAAGATGTCGGCCGGGCAGAGCTCGGCTCTTCCAGCTACGGGAGCACTCTAACCTTCGACGGCATTCCGGCCGTCGGCTTCGGCGTGATGCAGCTGAGCGATGCCAACGCCCTGCAGGTGGATCGCGACGCCAAAGCGGAGCTCGAGCGCCTCTCTCATTCTTTCCCGCCAGGAATGAAATACGCGGTCGCCTTCGACACCACCACTATCGTGGGCGCCTCGATCCACGAGGTTATCAAGACCCTCCTTGAAGCCATCCTCATCGTCATCGCCGTCATCTTTTTCTTCCTGCAGGACTGGCGCGCAACCCTCATTCCCGCCGTCACTATCCCGGTCTCCCTGATCGGCACCTTCGCCTTCATCAAGGTCTTCGGCTTCTCCATCAACTCCCTCACGCTTTTCGGCATCACTTTGGCCACGGGGCTGGTTGTTGACGATGCCATCGTGGTGATCGAAAACGTGCAGCGCCATATTGCCGAGGGCGACCGCGAGTCGCACCACGCCACCTCTGCCGCCATGGTCGAGGTCACCGGCGCCGTCATCGCAACCTCTCTTGTCCTGATTGCCGTCTTCGTCCCGGTCTCCTTCTTTCCCGGGACCACCGGTATTCTCTATCGACAGTTTTCGCTGACCATTGCTTTTTCCATTGCCATCTCGGCGTTCAATGCCCTGACCCTGTCTCCGGCGCTCTCTGCTCTTTTCCTGCGCCGTGAAGAAGGCAAGCACACGGTGCTCCACCTGGCGGAGCGGACCATCAAGGG
Organism: Acidobacteriaceae bacterium; assembly: GCA_035656855.1. Classification (GTDB taxonomy): domain Bacteria; phylum Acidobacteriota; class Terriglobia; order Terriglobales; family Acidobacteriaceae; genus Palsa-343. Next base: position 17,387 of record DASRRO010000137.1, read on the forward strand.
CATGGGACGCGGCTACGCGCGCGCCATCCACGGAGTTCTGCGCGTGCGCTGGCTGATGGTGATCCTCTTTTTCGTAGGCCTGTTCGGCGCGTACTGGGAGTACACTCACGTGCCCACGGCCTTTGTCCCCGAAGAAGACCAGGGCTTCATGATGATTCTCATTCAGGCGCCGCAGGGAGCCTCGCTCGCCTACACCACCCACATTGAAGCCGAAGTGAGTGCGCTGCTGAATCAGGACAAGGACGTGGCGGGCTCCTTCGCCGTTGGGGGATTCAGCTTCAGCGGCAACGCGGCCAACTACGGCATGATGTTCTGTTCGCTCGCGCCCTATGAGCAGCGCAAAGGTCCGGAACACTCGGCAGAGGCTATCGTCGGACGCCTGCGTCCGAAATTCTTCATGATTCCCGGCGCGCTCATCATACCCATGGTTCCGCCGGCCATCCAGGGGGTGGGCTCGTTCGGCGGGTTCCAGTTTGAGCTGGAGGAACGTGGCAGCGATACGCTGACTGATCTCGATCGCACCGCTCACCTCATCGCCGCGCGCGCCACGCAGACCAAAGAGCTGACCGGCATGTACACCAGCTTTACCTCCAACGATCCTCAGGTGCTGGTGCGCATCGACCGCGAGAAAGCCAAGGCCCTTGGCGTTCCATTCGGCCAGATCTCTGACGCTCTGCAGGTCTACATGGGCTCCGAGTACGTGAATAATTTCGACTTCAACAACCGCAGCTATCGCGTCTATCTCCAGGCGGAACAACAGTTCCGCGAGAACGCCTCTGCCATCCGCCAGTACTACGTGCGCTCCGCGACCGGCCAGATGATTCCGCTCGACAACCTCGTTACGATTGAGAACACGTCGGGCCCGCAGGTGATCAGCCACTACAATCTCTTCCGCTCGGCGGAGATCGACGGTTCCCCGGCGCCCGGCGTCAGCACCAGCGTTGCCCTGCAGACCATGGGGAACCTTGCCGACCACAACATGATGCACGGCATGGCTTACGAGTGGACGGGGCTGGCGCTGGAAGAAATCGAGTCCGCCGGCAAAGTCTTCATCATCTTCGGTCTTGGCATCCTGGTCGTCTATCTCACCCTCGCCGCTCTCTATGAGAGTTTTGCACTGCCATTTATCATCCTGCTCGCGGTGCCCATGGCCGTGCTCGGCGCCCTGCTGGCCCAGTCGCTGCGCGGCTATGCGAATGACATCTACTGTCAGATCGGGCTCGTCATGCTTATTGGCCTGGCCGCCAAGAACTCGATCCTGATCGTCGAGTTCGCCGAACAGCTCCGCCGCAAGGGCCGCTCTATCGCCGACGCCGCCATCGAAGCCGCGGAGCTGCGCCTTCGCCCAATTCTGATGACTTCGTTCGCCTTCATCCTCGGCGTCATTCCTCTGGCCATCGCTTCCGGCGCCGGCTCCGCGGGACGCCGCTCCGTCGGCACCACCATCATCGGCGGGATGCTCATCTCCACCCTGCTCAACCTGTTCTTTATCCCTGTGCTTTACGTGATCCTGCAAACGCTCCTCGGCGCCTTCAGCCGAAAACGTCCGGTGCCCCATGCCGTCTCAGCCGACTGATCCCGCTTCTCGTCGTCCGCGCCGCCAGGCCCCTGACGACCCCTTTTCGCCTCTGCGCTCGCAGAGAGCGCGCTACCTCTCGCGAACCCTGCTCATTGCCGTCTCCTGCCTCGCGATCCTCGGCGTTCTCATCGGCATGCCCGTTGTGCGCGCTTTGGCTCCAGCCATCCTGAATACCGTGGCGCCGGTCATGGTTCGCGCCGTGGTCCGCGCGCCGGCCGCCCCCGCGGCTCCGCCTCAAAAGACAACGGCCTGCACGCACATGCACATGCAGGCCGGTTCGCATCCGCGCCACGTTTGTGGCTAGAGGCTGTTATTAAGTTTGTTCCCGTGATTTGAAATAGATGAGCGAAATGGCTGCCGGGGAGTGATCCTGGCGGTGTGAGGCAGGGAGAGCGGCGGGGCTATCCGAGCGACGTATCGGATGAGGAGTGGGCGCTGGTAGCGCCGTATCTGGCCCTGTGCAGGGAGGACGCGGGGCAGCGTGATTATCCGCTGCGAGACGTGTTCAACGGGTTGCGCTACGTGGTGCGGACCGGTTGCCAGTGGCGTTACCTGCCCAACGACCTGCCGCCGTGGAATGTGGTGTATCAACAGGCCCAGCGCTGGATTCGCGCGCGCTGCTTTGAGGTGATGGTCGAGGACCTGCGCATGCTGCTGCGCGAGTTTGCCGGACGCAAAACCCAGCCCACGGCGATGATTATTGATAGCCGCACGCTGCAGTCGACACCGGAGTCGGGCGCGCGGGCCGGCTATGACGGAGCCAAACGGCGCAAAGGCTCCAAAGTACACGCCGCCGTGGATACGCTGGGCCACCTGCTGGCCCTGCATGTGACTCCGGCCGACGAACAGGATCGCGCGCAGGTCGGCGAGCTGTCCCGGCAGGTGCAGCAGATCACCGGTGAGCACGTCGAACTCGCCTACGTGGATCAGGGCTATACCGGCGAAGCTGCGGCCGATGCCGCCGAACAGCACGGAATCGCCCTGGAAGTGGTGAAACATACTCAGGCCAAACGAGGCTTTGTCCTGCTGCCGCGCCGCTGGGTGGTGGAGAGAAGTTTCGCCTGGGCGGCCCGATTCCGGCGGCTCGCCCGCGATTACGAACGGCTGGCAACCACCCTCGGCGCTTTTCACTTCCTTGCCTGCGCCTGCCTCATGCTTGCCACTCTGTTCAGAATGCTCGCTGCAGGTTAATAACAGGCTCTAGGGTTATTTGCCGCCGTCGTGGTCGTCGTCCGCCACGCTGGTACCCGGTGTGAACGAAACGCCGCGCAACACTTCGGCGAACTGTGCGGTCCGCAGCGTATAGAACTTCTCGCTGGCCGCCCCCGCTGCGGTCGTGTTGTTCAGCTTGTCGGTGATGACCACCAGCCGGTTCGGATCGGCGCCCGGATCCCCACTCCCGCTCACCGTCGAGGTAATCGCCCAGATCGTTACCGTTCCATCGCGATTCACCCGGCCCGTGAGATTGCGCAGCCCGTCCGTCGCCGGCGACCACGGCAGCCCTGTCGGAATCGTCGTCGTCGCCGTTCCCAGGTTATTTTCTGTCGGATAACCCCGGACCGTGTATGGCGTTCCCAGGTTGAGTCCATTCGTCAGCGTGTAGGCCAATGTCCACGAGCCAGTCGAGGCATTGAACACCCACTTCTCCAGGCCGGCCAGCGTCTGCGCCGCCGCGTGCGTGTACAAGTCCGTTCCACCGGTGTAGCCGTCACCCTCATCGGCAACGTACAGCGTGTTCGCATCCGCAAACCAGATCCCGAACGGGAAGTTCACCGGATTGCCCGCCTTGTTCGACAGTGTAGGAAAGCCGTTCAGCACGCACATATTGTTCGGCAGCCCGTTCGTCTGGATGGTCGACGGATCATAGTTCAGCGGCTGATTCGGCAGCGCCGCGCCGGGTATGGGCAGCCCCGTTCCCTTCGGGCAGGCCGTCCCGGTCGTATCCACGAAATACACGGTGTTCACGCCGTTGCCGCCGCTGCCTTTGGTGTAATACAGCACGTTTTTGAAGATCGCGATGCCGCGGAAGTTGGTGTCCTTGCCGACTTTCTTGTCCGCCTTGTCGCCGAGTTCGGTCACTGAGAAGCCGCCCAGCGGCAGTGGCGGCAAGGGAGGATTCTGGACTGACTCCGGCGCGTCCGTCGGCTGCATCAGCTGCGCGCCCGCGCCCAGAATCACATTCACCGGCTCCGGGTCCGCGCCGTTTCCAGCGTTGCCCGCGGTGTAGTAGAACTCGCTTGCGTTCGAGTTGTTCAGAATCGCTGCGCGCCCGTTGTTGCCGCTGTACGAACGCGTCTCGGTGAAGGTGAAGCTTCCCCGCTGATCCACCCGCGCCACCGCGCGGTAGTAGCTTCCGCCCGCCGGATTCGTCGGGTCCACAATCCCCGGCGTGTTCGAGTTCGACGCGTCCACTGCATTCACCGGCGCCACGTAGCCCATAAACGTCAGATATCGGCGGTCCGTGGACAGGTTGAGTGCCATCTCCGACTTGGAGCTGAAGCTCGTCACCAGCTGATTGCGGTTCGGCCCCACGCCCCACTGCAAGCTGTTCGGCACCTCCAGCGTGCTCACCGGCCATCCCCACGGCGTCATCTGGTCAAGATAGATCCGCGAGGTGATGCCGAAGCTGGCGTCCGTCACGTCGTTATTGAAAACGTAGGGATAGAGTCCGTTGCTCGTCGCCGTCACGCAACCGCCGCTGGCCTGCGGGCAGTCCGGTGGCAGCGCCTGTCCCACCGTCACATTGCTCGCGCGATTGTCGTACACGCTGCGGCTCACCACCAGATTGCCGGGATAGAACGGTTGCGGCCGAAGTCCCAGCGGGAATTCCTGCCCGGAGAGGCTGGTGGGAAAAGCAAGGGCTGCCAGCGCGAAAGCCGCGACGGCACACAGGGCGCAACGCCGAGTGGCGCAGCCCCAAGTTGAGATTGTCATGACCGGAGTCTCCTGGAGTGCAGGTCGAATTCGCTGCGATCCGTATCGGAATCGCATGCCGCCGACTATGGTCGCAATCCAGGATGAATGCAGCGTCAAAGCTGCGTGAATGGAGTTTGACTGCGCCCTGGGCCTATCTGCGCTGAAACTCGGGAGACCCCAGCAGCAGTCCGGCCAGCAGCGCCGCGTCCGCGTCTGCCGGCGGCGGCAAAGGCGCCACCGCCTGCAGCAATTGCCCGAACTCCAGCGGACGCACGAAATTTACACGCCGGGGAGCCTTTGGAATGTCGGACCCGGGGACATTCTGCTCCTGAGCCAGTTGTCCCAGCGCCGCGCTGCGTGTGTGCTCTGAAACCGGCTCCCCCAGCAGCGCGGTTTCGAGCCGGCTTTCCTTCGCCGCGGCGCTCTCCTCCTGCGGTACCGCAATTCCCAGCAGCTTGTCCCACTCCATTGCCGTGCCCGCGCTGTTATCGGCGAGGGCCATGCTGAAGTTCATCCGGTCGAGCAGTTCCCCGCTGTTCAGCCATGCCTCCGCCGTCCACGCGTAGCCGTTAGGCGTCTGGCAGCCGTAGAGCGGCATCCCCAGCTGGCCAATCGCCTCCACCAGCGCCGCCGGATGCACCACCTCGCCGCCGGTCGCGCGCACCGCCGAGATCACGTACTCTTCCGGCGTCTTCACCTTCGCGCGGTAGGCTTCCTTCGACCAGAACTCAGGCCGTTCCAGCATGGTTCGCAGCACCTCGCGAATATCGCCACCCGTCTTCATCCAGGTCGCGGCCATCGCGTCCACCAGCGCGGGAGGCGGAGTGTCGCTCACGAAACGCTGCGCAATCTGGTACGACACATGATGCGCGGTCGCCGGACTCGCCGCCAGCATATGCAGGATCTCCAGCCCCTCCCCCTCACCGCGATCGGAAATCTTTTTCCCCAGAACGAACTTCGGCCCGGGCTCGTGCCGCCGCGGATTGAAGACAAACTCGCCGCCCTGGTCCGGCCGCTCGATGCCCCAACCCGTGAATGCCTTCGCTACATCGATCACGTCCTTCTGGGTGTAACCGCCATCCACGCCCAGCGTGTGCAGTTCCATCAGCTCGCGCGCGTAATTCTCATTGATCCCCGGAGTTCGGCCCTTGCCGTTAGCGCGCTGGAACCACTCCGCCCGCATAGCGGCCATCGAGTGCGGCCCCACGCTCTCCGTCTGATCCAGATAGAACAGCATCGCCGGGCTTTGCGCCGTCGCCACCAGGAGATCCTCGAACTTGCCCAGCGCCCGTGGCCGGATGACCTTGTCCTGATAGTCCGCGAGATACCACGGCGCGAACGGTCCTTTACGCAGATACACATTGAAGTGGTTCAGCCAGAAGTCGGTCATCACCTCCTGCAGCTGCCGCTCGCTGCAGACATCGCGCAGCACTCGAGTGATCAGCACCTCGCCGCCCACCACCAGCTGCGGATTGATCAGCGCGAAGACCGTCTCGCGCTGCTCCGGCGTCAGCCCCGCAAACAGCGCCACACGATCCGGCCGGCTCAGCCGCCGCAGAAATTCGCGAAGAGCCTCGGGTTGCATCGACACCAGCGTCTGCACCCGCTGCGGCGGCGGCCGATTGACCACGCTCGTCGCACCCAGATCCGCGTACAGCCTGTCTTCCGCCGCCTTCACCTCGGCCGCCTGCTCCACACTGGCCGCCGCCGGAGCGGTCTCCTTCCCGTTGGCCTGCACGGGCATCATGTCCGGTGGTGGCGGCGGAGCCGTGTCATTGGCCGCCTCGGCGTTTGCACTCATTGTGCCCGCAGTATTCGGCTGCACCTCCGCCGCGGTTCCCTGTGCCCCAGTACCCTGTACCCTGTTTTCCCGCCGCTCCCGCAGCTGCGCAATCTGGTCTTCGTAGATCGCTCGCTCCACCGGGTCGCGCGGGATTGCCAGCCGCCCCTGCTCCGCCTGGCGGATCATCTGCGGCGAAGGAAACATCTGCACCCGCTCGTGCAGGCTCAGCCGCATTGCCGGATACGCCTCCAGCCGCTGCTCCAAAGCCGAATCATCGATCGCCTGCGGATTGAGCTGCTCATCGATCCACTTGTCGAGGCCCATCGCCTCCACTGCCGCCACGTCTCCCGGACGCGGCCCAAACGTCAGCCGGTTCAGCGCCTGCAGCACACGCTGGTCCTGTGTCAGCGGCGATTCACTCGCGGCGCTCTCGACCGGCTTCTTCTTGTGTCCGAAGGCCAGCGCGTCGCCTGGCGGGAAAAGCATCAGCGCGGCCAGCAGCGCCGCCAGACAGCCGGAAGTCGTGGGCATGGGGTGTCCTTGGGGACAGTCTGTCCTTGTCCGGCTAACCCGCACAAGACCCCGAAAGTCGCGGTAACCGGAATTTAAAAGAGGGTGCCGGCAACCTTCCTGCGGTCATCTGACTGCAACCGACAATTCTTTGGCCATTAACCATTGGACAGTAACCGCGGCGTCAACATGGGTTCCGCCGCGTTGTCGTTCTTCCTGCGGCTCCTTCCAACTTCACCCCCAGGAGGAATCCTCCATGACGCACGTTCGCACCAGCCTCGTCGCTCGCTGCGGAGCCGCCGTACTGGCCGCTTTCCAGTTATTCGCGCTTGGGCCGACGTCGATCGCAGCCCAAACCAGCGCCGATGCCCACACCGCTACCCCCATCAAGCACGTGATCGTCATCCTTGGCGAAAACCGCACTTTCGATCACGTCTTCGCTACCTACCGGCCCCGCCGCGGACAATTTGTCTGGAACCTGCTCTCCGAGCGCATCGTGAATGCTGACGGCACTCCCGGCCCGAATTATTCCCTCTCCAGCCAGTACGAAGCCATGGACACGGATCAGTATTTCAACGCCCCGCAGGATAAGTCTCTCTACACGCACATCCCCCCGCTTCTCGCCGGCGGTCCCACCAACGCTCCCTTCTCCACCGTGGCCGCTGCCGAGCAGGTCGACCAGGGTCTTGCTCCGGGGTATGCGAAATTCCTCACCACGGGGGGCACCGGCCTCACAGCCGGGACCATCGATACCCGCCTTGCCAACGTCAACAACCTGAGTGAAGGCGTCTATCCCATCACTCCCTCGATCCCTTACGACGCGTATGCGGCCAGCCCCGTCCACCGCTTCTTCCAGATGTGGCAGCAGGCCGACTGCAGCACATCGTATTCCACAGGGCTCAATCCTGCAGGCTGCCGCAACGATCTCTTCCCCTGGGTCGAAGTCTCGGTGGGTGCCGGCAGCAACGGTGCCGCCCAGCCCGCCGGTTTCAATGACCTCTCCACGGGAGAAGGCTCCGCCTCCATGGGTTTCTACAACATGGCCCAGGGCGATGCGCCTTACCTGAAAAAGCTCGCCGATGAGTACACCATCAGCGACAACTACCACCAGGCCGTGATGGGCGGAACCGGCGCCAATCACATCTTCCTCGGCTACGGTGATGACATCTTCTACAGCGACGGCAAGGGCAATGCCACCACGCCGCCGTCCAATCAGATTGAGAACCCCAATCCCCAGCCGAAGACCAACAACTACTACACCCAGGACGGCTACTCCGGCGGCAGCTATGTCCAGTGCGCCAGCGCCAGCCAGCCGGGCGTTGCCCCCATCACGGACTATCTCCAGTCCCTCGACCATCCGGTTGATCCCAACTGCCAGCCGGGCCACTACTACATCGTGAACAACTACAACCCCGGCTACCTGGGCAACGGCAACCTCGGCTCCACGACTTCAGCCTTCACGGTGCCGCCCAGCACTCTGCGTGGTATCGCCGACGACCTTCTCGATCACCACGTTTCCTTCCGCTGGTATGGCGAGGACTGGAACCTCTACGTCAACGATCCCACCGAGAGCAATCCTGCCGACGCCTACTGCAACATCTGCAACTTCCTCCAGTACTCCACCCGCATCATGACCAACCCCACCCTTCGCTCCCAACACATCGGGGACGAGTCGCAACTCTTCACTGACCTGAAAAACGGCACCCTCCCCGCCGTTTCCTGGGTCAAGCCGAGCGGCTTCAACGACGGCCACCCCGCTTCGTCCAAACTCGATCTCTTCGAAGGCTTCACGAAGAAGATTCTCGATGCTCTTCAGGCCAATCCGAAGCTCTGGGCGTCCACCGCAGTCTTTATCACGGTCGATGAGGGCGGCGGCTACTACGACTCGGGCTACATCCAGCCGTTGGATTTCTTCGGCGACGGCAGCCGCATCCCTCTCATCGTTGTCAGTCCGTACTCAACTGGCGGCCGGGTCGTGCATGAATACAGCGACCACGTCTCGACTCTCAAGTTCATCGAGAAGAACTGGGGCCTGCCGCCCATCACCGGCCGCAGCCGCGACAATCTGCCCAACCCGGTGGCCCGCTGGAATCCTTACGTCCCGACCAACGGTCCCAGCATTGACGACCTGATGAGCGCCTTCAATTTCGGCAAAGACCACGACGGCGACCAGGGCCGCCACTAAACCAATATCGTCCAACAAAAAAGGGCAGACCCCAACCCGGTCTGCCCTTCGTTTTTCTATTCGCTGTCCGCTGTTTCTATTCGTCGCGGAGCAAAATCATCGGATCCACGGCCAGCGCTTTCCGCGCCGGAATCAACGCCGCCACCAGTCCCAGTGCCAGCATCGTCGCTACCACCCCGCCCAGCACCACCGGATCCTTCGGAGTTGCCTGGTACACGATGGCCGACAGCACCTTCGTTGCCAGCACACCCAGCACGATCCCCGCCACCGATCCCCCGCTCAGCAGCAGGAACGCCCGCCCCAGCGCGGTCCCCAGCACCTGCTTCTGTCCGGCGCCCAGCGCCACGCGAATCCCCAGTTCCCGCATACGCTTCGTCACCACGTACGAGGCCATGCCGAAGATCCCTGTCACCGCCAGCATTGCCCCCAACAATCCCAGCACGCCCAAAGCCACCGTGGCCACGCGTGCGGCAAACAATGCGGAGTCCATCTCCTGGTCCCACGTACTCATCTCCAGAGGCAGCGCCGGATCCAGCCGGTGCAGCGTCTGCTCCACCGCCTGTGCCAGCGACCCCGCATCGCGCATCGACCGGACTTCCAGCCAGGCGCCGCTGTTGGGCTGCTGCAGGAACGAGAAGAACATAGCCGGCTGCTGATCTTCCGTAAGCGTCCGATATTTCCCGTCCTGGACGACTCCCACCACTTCTGCCCGTTTCCCGCCCCAGTATTTGAAGTGGCCGCCCAGCGCCTGATTCACCGACCCGAACAGCTTCACCGCAAACGTGCGATTCACCAAAGCCACAGTCGGTGCTTTGTCGTCGTCGTGCATCGTCAGATTTCTGCCCGCCAGCAGCGTCGTTCCCGCTGCTTCCAGATAGCCGGGCGAGATGCTGTAATTCATGGCATCCGCCGCCGCGTTTGTCGGACGGAAGTCCGTCGTCGTGTCCTTGTACACGTCCGAGTCGCTCCCGCCCAGGCTCAGTGGCAATTGATTCGAGTACCCGACCGCGGTGACCCCTGGAATCGCCGCCACCGCATCCAGCATGCGCCGCTGCATCTGAGGCTGCTGGGCCGCTGTATAGCCGGCCATCTGCAGATCCGTCGACGCCACCAGTACGCGGTTGGGATTGAAGCCGAAATCGCTGTGCAGCGACCGCATCAGACCCCGTACCGCCACCAGCGACGAGGTCACCAGCACGGCGCAGATCGCAATCTGCGTTACCAGCAGCACGTCCCGCAGCGTGAACTTCCTCATGCCGCCCAGTCCCACGCCTCCGGTACGGATCACCTGCCACGGATCGGTTCGCAGCACCTGCCGCACCGGCACCATCCCGAACAGCAGCCCGCTCAACAGGGCCATTCCAAGGGCCACGCCGTAGGTTCCCAGATCCGGATTCACCGGCACGTTGATGGGCACGCTGGGAATCGGCTGCCACGCCGTCAGCCAGCGCAGGATCACCACGCCTCCGGCCAGTCCGATTGCTCCGCCCGCCAGCGATACAGCCACCGCCTCGGTAAGAAGCTGCCGAACGATCCGTCCCCGCCGCGATCCCAGCGCCACCCGCAGCGCCACCTCTTTGGCACGATCCGCCGCCCGCGCCGCAAACAGGCTGCCCAGATTCGCGCACGCCGCCAGCAGGATCAGACCCGCCAGCAACATCAGTCCCGCCACAAACGCACGCGCCGGCTTGCCCAGCATGTCGCCCACCAGGCCCGGTCGTGCCAGGCTGAACGTGGTCCCATCGTCCGATTTTGGATACGTCTTCGCCAGCCATCCGGCCAGTGACTGCAGATCCGCCATCGCTTCCGCCGGCGTCACCCCCGCCTTTAGCCGCCCGATCACAAAACCCGAGTGGGACCCGCGCTCGTTCACCTTGTCCCATCCCTCAATCTCGTTCGCATCCATCAGAGGAAACCAAAACGCAGGAGCGAAGAACATCTCTGTCCCACGGAATCCTGGTGGCGCCACGCCTATGATGGTCATCGGGTGTTTGTTGATCTGCACCGTCCGTCCCACCGCCCCGCGATCGTCGTGGAACTGTGTGTGCCAGAAGTCATAGCTCAGCACCACATACGGAGCGCTGTTCATGCCCTTCTCATCTTCCTTGTGGAAGAACCGACCCACGTACGGCTGAATCCCCAGAGCATCGAAATAGTTCCCGCTAGCCTCGTATGGCCACGCCGTCATCGGATTGTTCCCGGTATCGAATCCTACCGGGCCGATGATGTTGTACATAGTCAGGCTCTGGAAGGTGCGGTTCTTGTCGCGCAGATCTTCGTAATCCGGCACCGACTGCGACGGATACTGCATTCGCTGCACCATGTAGAGATTGTCCGGATGGGGCACCTTCACCGGCTTCAGCACAATAGCGTTCAGCACGCTGAACACAACGGCGTTCGCGCCAATCCCCAGCGCCAGTGTCAGGATCGCGGTTATCGTGAAGCCGGGAGTCTTCCGCAGCTGCCGCAACGCGACTTTCAGATCGCTCGTCATTGTTTCCGCCTTGCGAAACAATACGAACCAATCCCCTCGGCGGTTCCGTCAGCCATCGCGCTTTCCTGCCCGCTGAGGCTTTTACGCTGACCGGCCCTCAGCTACAAGTTCCACGCCAGTCCCCTCACTCCATCCGCAGCGTCTTCATCGGATCCACACTCGCCGCGCGCCGCGCCGGCACCCACGCGGCCAGCAGCGCCAGCAGCGTCATCAGCACGGCGACCGCGCCAAAGGTCAGCGGATCCACCGCGCGCACTCCAAACAGGAAGCTCCGCAGCAGCTGCGCCACCAGCGCCGCGGCCATCAGTCCCGCCGCCGATCCGCCCAGCGCCAGCATCAGACTCTGCTTCACCACCCCACTGATGATCTGCCACCGCTGCGCGCCCAGCGCCAACCGGATGCCGATCTCCCGCGTACGCCAGCTCACGATGTAGGCGATGAGGCTGTAGACACCTACGCCGCCAATCACCACCGCCAGCCCGCCAAACGTCAGAAGTAAAAGGGTCAGCGAGCGCGGAGCCGACTCCGACGCGGCAATCACCTCGTTCAGTGAGCGCACTCGCGTCACCGGCACCTGCGGATCGACCTCCGCCACCGTCCGCCGCAGCTCGGCCGCCGCCTCCCGTGCGCTCGTCCGGGTCCGCAGTAACACGTACATGCTTGGAAGCTCGTGATTCGGCGTCATGGGCAGATAGACTTCGTCGCCGAAGCCGCTTGCCAGGCTGCCCTCGTGCGTATTGTTCACCACGCCGACCACCGTTACGGCCGCATTCGGCACCCATACCGCCGGGGTCGGTTCGTCGCTCACATTGAGAATATGTCGCCCCAGCGGATGCTGATTCGGCCACAACGCTGCCGCCATATGCTGGCTGATCACGACCGCGCGACTCGCTCCTGAAGCGTCCTGATCCGTCAGGAGCCGCCCCCGCTCCAGGCTCATCCCCAGCGTCGCAAAATAGCCCGGCGTGACCGTTCGCACCGTTGCCATCAGGGCTCCCTGCCGTGCGCTTCTGGGGTGTCCCTCCGCGTCGTAGACGTAGCTGTCGGTGGGCCCGTTGAGCGGCAGAGAGTCGGTCAACGCCACACTCTCTGCTCCTGCTATGCCGCGCAGCCGATTCTGCAGTGTCGAAAAGAATTGCTGGCAGCGGCCCTTTGCCGTTTCAGAGCTGGTCGGCGCGCCTGGCCACGTCTGGCAGGCGGTCGCATCCATCGATATCTCCGCGGTTACAATGCGATCCGCAGTAAAGCCGGGATTCACCTGCGCCAGGCTCCACAGGCTGTGCAGCAACAGGCCCGCCGCCGTAATCACCACCACGGAGAGCGCAATCTGGCCCACCACCAGCATCATCGACACGCGGAACTGCCCTGACTTCCCCGCCACGCTGCGGCTGCCCGCGTGCAGCGATTCAAGCAGATTCGGCGATGCCATGCGCAGCGCGGGAATCAGGCCGAACAAAACGCCCGTCACCACAGACGCCAGAGCGGCAAACAGAAATACCGGCCAGTGCAGTGATATGTCGCTGAGGCGCGGCGTGTCAGCAGGCAGCAGCGTCACCAGCGCCTGCAGGCTGGCCGCAGCAGCAACCAGGCCCACCAAACCGGCGGTCGCTCCCAGCACAACGCTCTCCGCGAGCAGCTGGCGCACCAACCGTCCTCCGGTTGCCCCCAGTGCGCTTCGCACCGCAATCTCCCGCTCCCGTCCCGCCGCGCGCGCCAGCATCAGATTGGCCACATTCGCACACGCAATCAGCAGAATCAGTCCCACCGCTGCGAACAGCAGCATCAGCCGCGGCCGCATGTTGCCCACTTCCGTATCCAACAGCGGCGCGACCGTCGTGTTCGAAGCCCAGCTGTCCGGCATCCGCCATGGAAACAGCGGCAGCATCAGCGGATACAGCCGGCGCAGTTCGCTTTGGGCCTGCAGCGGTGTAACCGCTGCCTTCAGCCGCCCGAAGGCGCGCAGATCGAAGTTCTTCCAGGGATCCAGCGAATCGCCGCCCCTGAACGTCACCGGCGTGACGAATTGCGTATCCGCATAAGGAAAGCGCACGCCGGCCGGCATCACGCCAATCACCTGCCTTGAAATTCCGTCGATGCGCAGCGTCTGCCCCACAATTTCCGGATTCGCGCCGAAATGCTGCCGCCAATACCCGTAACTCAGTACCACGACGGGGTCATGGCTTGAGCGCGCGTCATCCGAACTGAAAAAGCGCCCCACCACCGGATGCAGCCCGAGCGTTTCCAGAGCATTGGTCATCACCTCGGCACCAAACACACGGTCCGCTGAGGTCGCGTCGCCAATGTTCGACTCGGCATCCGGGCCAAACGCACTGACCGCCGCAAACGACTCGGAGTGCTCGCCCAGCGCACGAATCCAGCCCTTGGGAAAGGGGGAGTGCCATGGATCGGTGTCCCCGGTTCCTTCGTAACCAATGCGCATGAGCCGGTCCTGCTGCGGAAACGGCAGCGGCCGCAGCATGATCGAGTCCACCAGCGTAAAGATCGCCGTGTTCGCCCCGATCCCCAGCGCCAGCGTCAATACCGCCGTCAACGTAAATCCCGGCGACTTCCGCAACTGCCGCATCGCAAATCTGAAATCACCCAGCATCATCCACTCCTCTGCCCTGCACCCTGACTACTCGCTTCTGAGCGCTTCCATCGGCTCCACACTCGCCGCTCTGCGCGCCGGAATCCATCCCGCCAGCGCCGCGCACACTAACAGCACCACAACGGCGCCACTCAGCGTTACCGCATCCAGCGGCTTCACGTTGTACAGCAAACTGACCAGATAACGCGTCACGCCGCTTGCCGCTGCCAATCCCAAAGCCACTCCAGCCAGGGCCAGCGCCACTGCCTGTCGCAGCGTCCGCCGCTCCACATCTTCCCGAGTCGCCCCCAGCGCCATGCGAATCGCAATCTCTCGCGTCCTCTCCGTCACCGCATACGCCAGTACCCCGTAAATCCCCAGCAGCGCCAGTCCCAGAGCGATCGCCGCAAAAGCGCTCAACACCATCGTGTTGAAACGCCGCGACGCCTCCGTCGCGCCCATGACTTCATCCATCGTCTCCACATGGGTCACCGCCAGCAGCGGGTCAAGCCCGTGCACTGTCCGTTCGAGATCCGACACCGTCGCTGAGGGATCGCCGGCCGTCCGGACCACCGCCTGCAGGCTGCTGAGCACCCCGATTTGTTCGATCAGAGCCGGTTCAAATTGCCGGTCGAACTGGGGAAACGGCTCGTACATCGCAGGGGATACTTCCTGATCCAGCCGCCCCTGATGCACATCCCCCACAACCCCTACCAGGGTGATGAGCGGCCGCGTGTTCTGCGGGCTTCCACCCATCCGCAGCCGCAACCCCACCGGATTCCTTCCCGGCCAATACATTCGCGCCGCCGTTTGGCTCACCACCGCCACCATGGGAGCGCCCGGTTGCTCGTCCTGCGCCGTCAGCAGCCGGCCGGCCACCAGTGGAATGCGCATCGCCGAAAAATAATCTCCCAGCACAAACTCGTTCGCCACAGAGTCCCATCGACGCCCGCCGCTCGGCACAAATCCTTCCGGCACGAAGCTGCGGTTCGAATGCACCCCGCCCAGCGGAATCTCCGTCGACAGCGCGGCCGACCGCACCCCCGGCATCGTCTTCAGCCGCGCCAGCAGTTCCTGATAAAACGCATTCACCTTCGCCTGCGTCGGGTAATCTTCGTGCGGAAGCGCCAGCGCGGCTGTCAGCACGTGCTGCGCCTCAAAGCCCGGATTCGTTTCCATCATTTTTGCGAAGCTCCGCAGCAGCAGCCCCGACCCCACCAGCAGCACCATCGCCAGTGCCACTTCCACCATCACCAGCCCGTTGCGCAACCGATGCTGCGAGCGTCCCTGCCCCGCCCCACGGCTGCCCTCGCGCAGCGCATCCATCGCCTCAGCCTTCATCCCCGCCACTGCCGGAGCCAGCCCGCACAGCACGCCCGTCACCCCGGTCAGCGCCACCCCCAGCAGCGCCACGGGCCACCGCATGGCTATCTCGCTCAGCCGCGGCAGGCCCGCAGCCGCAGGAACCACCGCCTGCGCCGCGTCCACCAGCGTCGCCGCCAACGTCAGTCCCAGCGCGCCGCCCATCGCGCTCAGCAGCACGGATTCCACCAGCAGCTGCCGCAGCATCGTCTTCCGCGCTGCACCCAGCGCCATGCGCACGCCAAACTCCCGCCGCCGCCCCGCCGCTCGCACCAGCAGCAGATTCGCCAGGTTCGCGCATGCAATCAGCAAAATCAGACACACGGCTGCCAGCAGCGTCCGCAGCAGGGGACGCGCCCCCGCCACCGTCTCCTCCTGCAGCAAACCCACAGCGCTGGTCAGGTGGATTCCATACTGCGCCGGAATCTCGTTCTCAATTCCTCTGACCATCCGCGCCAGATCCGCCTGTGCCTGCTCCAGCGTTGCCCCGGGCTTCAGCCGCGCAATTGCCCCGTATTGAAAGTTGTCCGTCTCGTCCTGCTTCTCCGCGGGAGTAAAACTCATCGGCACCCACACATCGCGCTGCCGCAACGGTCCCGATGCCAGCGGAAACTCAAACTTGTCCGGCATCACACCCACAATCGTGTAAGGATGCCGGTCCAGATCCACCGTCTTCCCAATCGCATCGCGGTCCCCTCCGAACCGCTCGTTCCATAGCGCGTAGCTGATCAGGACTACCGCAGCGCTTTGCTCGTCTTCCGCCTTTGTGAACGTTCGCCCCACCATTGGCCGCGCGCCCAGCAGCGGAAACAACGAAGCCGTCACCCGCTCCGCCCGCGCCATCAGCGGCTGTCCCGCACCGGTCATCTCATATTCATCGGCTGTGAATCCGCCTACCGCCGCAAACGTCTGACTCTCTCGCGTGAACCGAATCACATCCGGCGCAGGCAAATCCGACGGTGCAAACTGATGCTCCACCCCTTCGTGCAGCCGCACCAGCGTTCCCGGATCGGCATAGGGCAGCGGCCGCAGCAGCACCGCATCCACCACGCTGAACACCGCTGTTACTCCCCCAATCCCCAGCGCCAGCGTCAGCACCGCCGTCAGCGTGAATCCCGGCGACTTTCGCAACTGCCGCCATGCGTATTGCAGGTCCCTCAGCATGTGTCACTCTTCCCGTTACATTTGTGAATTTCCGCTGACCGTTCTTCAGCTGCTTCAATCCACCCTCAGCGCCTCCACCGGATCCAGCCCTGCCGCCCGTCGCGCCGGAATCACCGCCGCCAGAAATGCCGCAACACCCAGCAGCACTGTCGCTGCGGCCAGCATCGTCGGATCCCACGGCCGCACTCCATACAGCTGGCCGGCCATCGCGCGACCCGCCAGAATCGCTGCCGGAATCCCCAGCGCCAGCCCGATCCCCACCTGCAGGAAAGCGCCGCGCAACACCATCCGCACCACGGTGCCGCGATCCGCCCCCAGAGCCATGCGTACTCCGATCTCGCTGGTCCGCTGCTCCACCGTATAGGCCGTCACGCCGTAAAGCCCGACCGCCGCCAGTACCAGGCCCAGCCCGCCGAACAGCAGCGTCAGCGTTGCGATCATGCTCTGCTGCTGGAAATCTCCCGCCAGCACTTCCTGGTACTTATCCACCCCCTGCACCACCAGGTTGGGATCGATGTCCGTCAACGCCCTTTTCACCTGCGCCTGCAGGTCCGCCGGATGCCCCGGCGCCCACAGCACAATGTTGTACAGGTAGTGCGACCAGGTATCGCCGCTGTTCAACGGAGCCTCGTCAAAGTGCGCTGTCTGCGACTCGGGAAGATAGAACATCGGCACCACCGGCTTGTCGAAGTCGTAAGCCATGTACCGCATGTCCGCCGCTACACCCACCACGGTGAACATGCCCGCGTACTTCATCTTGCCCGGTCCGAAATGCCGTCCGATCGGGTTCTCCCCCTTGAAAAACTTCTTCGCGAACGCCTCGTTGATCACCGCCGCGTTCTGGGTCGTCGGCGCGTCGTCTTCCGTGATCGGCCGCCCCGTCACGATCCGGTTTCCCAGCGTGTCAAAGAAATCCGCCGTTACCCGCGTGTATCCAGCGCTCGTATCTTCCTTCGCGCTCGGCTCCGGTTGCCCCTCCACGCGGATACCCGTGTTCCAGCTGTCCCCGCTCATCGGCGCGTAGGTCGCTGCCGCCGCGCTGCGCACCCCTGGAATCGCCGCCAGCCGATCATCGATACGCCGAAACAGCAAAGGCATCTGGCTCACCGGATATCCGGTTAGCTGTGTGTTGGTCCACACCAGATACCGACCCTGCGTCGCAAAACCAAAATTCTGGTTCTGCAGATTGCGCAGGCTCTGTCCCAGCAGGGCCGCCGCGCTCAGCAGCACCAGCGACATCGCCGCCTGCGCGACCACCAGTGCCTTCTGCGGCCACTTTGCTTTTGTCCCCGTCGAGCCCCGCGATCCGCGCAGTGCTTCGATTGGCTCCGCGTGCGACGTGATCCAGGCCGGCGCAATTCCGAACAGTATCCCCGTCACCACCGCTACCGCCAGCGCAAATCCCATCACCGCCCACGATGGCGTTACATCGATCGGAACCCAGTTCTGCGGTCCCCCAATCTGGAATGCCAGGTGGATGATCAGCCGCGCTCCCCCGTAGGCCACCCCAATCGCCGCCAAACCGCCCAGAACGCCCAGCGTCACACTCTCCGCAAGCGCTTTGCGCACCAGCCGCCGCCGGCTCGCCCCCAGCGCCACCCGGATCGAGGTCTGTTGCCGGTCCTTGAGCCCCCGCGCCAGCAACAGATTCGCCAGGTTCGCGCACGCTACCAGCAGCACGCACCCCGCCGCCGCCAGCAGCAGCTTCAGCCCATCCCCATAGTTTTCGGCCATCGAGTCCACGCCCGCGCCGCCCGGCATCAGGTGCAGCGTCTGCTTTTGCCAGATCTGCTTCTCCTGCGGGCTCATATCCGACACATGGCTCGCCAGCCAGTCGTGCTGCTCGCCG
>DASRRO010000138.1:0-20549 GCA_035656855.1 Acidobacteriaceae bacterium
GGGAAGAGCGTGCCTCAGGGGCTAAAGTCCGACCTTTCTGGCCTTTTTCGGCATGGCTGGAGACATGTCCTGACACAAATGCGCCGGGGCTGAAGCCATGCTGACGCGGGCTCTCAGGGGTGTTTCATGGGTTTTCAAGAGCGCCGGAGGCGGTCTGTTTCAAATCGGTTCGCGCTGCGGTACTTTTAGCCGAAGCAGGAAGACAAGTGTTTTGACCATCCGATTTGAAGGGAGTTTGCTTCTTGCTTCCATGAGAGTGCTGGGGCAAACGGGGGGCGGCCCTGGGTTATTGCATGTTTTGCGCCAGGGTCTCGCATATTTACCTGGACCCCTCAGCGGGTGAGGATGACTTCACCGAGCGTGGATGACCTCAGCGAGTGAGGATGACTGCAGCGAGCGAGGATGACCTCAGTGAGTGAGGATGACTTCAGTGAGTGAGGATGACTTCGGCGGGTGAGGATGACTTCAGCGAGCGAATATGACCTCAGCGAGTGAGGATGACTTCGTAGAGATTGTCTTTGGCGAGGAAGAATTTGTATCCGGACCAGCCGGTGAAGAGCTGCTCGATTTTGCGGTTGGTGTAGACGCGGCGGACGGGGTAAGGCTCCGACTCCTGCATTTCAATCTCTGAAGTGGGGGTGAGGTGGTAGCGGCAGTAGGCGGTGTAGGGGCCGCTCTGCTTACTGTGAAAGATGGCGAGAACTTTGCCGTCGCGCAGGGTGGCGTCTTTGAGGTGAGCGACGAGCGGGGCAATGAGGCCGTCGGGGATGTAGTCAAGGGTGGCCCAGAGAAGGACTACGTCGAACTGGCGGCCCTGGAAGTTGAGATTCTGCTCGAAATAGGCTTTGGCATTGAAGCGGGGCTGACCGCCTTCTTCTTCCGGGGGCAGGGACCAGTTGTTGTTGAGGGCCTCGCGGACGACCTCGGCCATGTAAACGCTGTGGCCCATTTCCGTGAGGAAATTGATGTTCTGGGGCGAAGTAGGGCCGATGTCGAGGACGCGGAGCCCGGGATTGGCCTTAAGGTGCTTCAGCAGGGCTTCCCAGCCACTGGAGTGGCGGGGAATGCGTGGGCCGGTGAGGAGTGTAGGCCGGTCGCGGCCGGCGTCATCCTGTTTTCTGCGGAAGAAACTGACCATCGTGTCGTTCGGGGACCCCGTCCTTTGGATTGTACTGGGTCGCGCGCGGGGAAGGGCCAGCCGGGGTGGGCCCGGCGGCTTTGGAGGCTGACGATCAGAGAGCGGAGGGCTCGGGGGACTCGTGGGCGGATTCGACTGGGGGTGGGACGGGCGAGGGCGGACGCTTTGGCAAATGGAAGCGGTACTCGGTGACGATTTTCTGCATGGCGCCGCCGAGACCGGCGAGGGGATCGGCAGCGGCGCGGAGACGGGCCTGGGAAGCAACGGCTATGCGGATGCCCGCGCCGCTGGTGACGTAGAAGGTGACATCGCCAAGCGGGGGAAGGGCGCTGTTTTCAGTGGGCTCGAAGTGACACTGCATGGTGGTGGCCAGGGAGACGGCGTGGAGGGCGGCATCGCGGATGGAGGGATAGTGCTGGCTGCCCCCGAGGAATCCTCCACCGGAGCTGAGATAGAGGCTGGCGCTGCCATCGACGGAGGCGACGACGGTGGCGGTGCCGTGGTCGACGTGGAAATCCATAATGACGGTCTGGATGGCGCGGGGAGGGATGCGGGGGAGGCGCGTCTCCAAAGCATGGCGCCGCAGCATTGCGTAGGTTGCCGGATCCGCTTTGTGCGGCGCGTCCATTGCGTTAGCGTACAGCGAGAATTCCTTCAGCGCTGTGCCGGTCATCACGCCTCTCAAATACTTGTGGCCGAGCGGGTTTGCGCCTTGCTGCGGGCGCCGCGCCAGTAGAGCACGAGGCCGATGAGGACGGAGACGACGGTTCCGATGATGAGCTTGAGCTCGAAGCCGAGTTTGCTGGAGGAGTCGCCGGGCGGGATGAGGGAGACGGCGATGCCGAGCAGGACGACGAGGAAGCCGAGGCCACCGCAGATCCAGAGACCGGCTCGGCCGCCGGGGACGAGGATGGCGTGGGGGTTGGCGGCGCGGTCGGGCCGGGCGCCGAGGCGAATGACGGCGGCAAACATATAGAGGAAGGGGATGAAGTAGAGGATGATGGCTGCGTCAATGAGGACCTGGTAGGCGCCGCGGGTAGAGTCGTTGATCTGGGAGATGAGGAGGATGGCGCCGGAGAGGGCTCCCTGGACCAGGATGGAGACCCAGGGGGTTTTCCAGCGGGGATGGATTTTGCCGAAGGCGGCGGGGAGGTATCGGTCGATGCCGACGACGAAGGGGACGCGGGCGATGCCGGCGACTGTGGATCCGACGCCGCCGGCGTTGCCAATGGTGACGAGGATGGCTGCGAGGATGCCGAGGAAGCCAATCTTGAGGGCGACGGAGCCGATGGTGATGGCGTGGAAGACTCCGCTTTGGGGATCGAGGGCGGGTGCCGGGACGAGGGCGAGCACGGCGAAAGTGCCGGCGATGTAGATGAAGGCAATGAGGGCACCGGCTCCGTAGACGGCGCGGGGCAGGGTGCGACGCGGATCGCGGATCTCCTCGCTCATGGCAGAGACTAGCTCGAGGCCGGTGAAGGCGAAGGCAATCTGCGACCAGAAATTGACGGTGTCCCAGTCCCAGGCGGGGAGCATGTTGCGGAGGGTGAAGTGGGTGACGGAGCCGGTTCCGTGACGGAAGGCGACGAGTGCGGCGACGATGACCAGGATCAACAGCGGCACAAAGGTGCCGACGCCGCCGGCGTTCTGGAGCCATTTGCCGATGTTGAGGCC
This sequence comes from Acidobacteriaceae bacterium, assembly GCA_035656855.1. GTDB lineage: Bacteria > Acidobacteriota > Terriglobia > Terriglobales > Acidobacteriaceae > Palsa-343. The sequence goes on from DASRRO010000138.1 coordinate 2,813, forward strand.
GATGATGTTGAGGCCGACGGCAACGATGAGCAGGCCCATGGAAACCCAGAGCTGGAAGGCGCGGTCCTGGGAGAGCGCGGAGCCATGTGGGCCGATGATGTAGGCGGACATAGAGGCGGAGGCGAGGAGCAGGCCAGGAAAGTAGAAGACGGTATAGATCCAGTAGGTCCAGCCGGCGATGAAGCCATGGAAGTCGCCGAAGGCTTCTTTGGCCCAGATGTAGAGGCCGCCTTCGTGGGGGAAGCGGGAGGAGAGCTCGTTGATGACGAGGGCACCGGGAACGAAGAAGAAGACGGCGGCGATGGCCCAGAGACTGATGGAAGAGGTGCCGTTGTGACCGGCGGCGGCGATCCATCGAGGGCCGAGGACGGTTGCGATGTTGAAGAGGAGGACATCCCAGAAGCCCATGGTCTTGCGAAGCTGGGATTTGGCGTCGGTAGCTGGGATCATGGGCGGGTCATGACAGCGTACAGCGGATAGCGGATAGCGGTACAGGCGGACGCGGGGATGCGCTAATCGAGAGTAATCATGATGCGGGTGAAGCGGGCGGGGTCGTCGTTCCATGCGCGGAGGATGTCAGGCGTCTGATCCATGGGAACAGTGGTAATGGCGCGGGCGACGGGAAAGCGGTGCTGTTCCAGCATACGGATGACCTGCTCAAAGTCGGCGGGGAGAGCATTGCGGGCGCCGAGGATGGTGAGTTCTTTCTGCACGAAGAAGCGGGTGTCGTAGGTGACCGGGTCTTTGGCGTAGCCGATGTAGACAACGCGGCCAGTAAAGGAGACGAGCTCGACGGCGGCGCGGAAGGTCTCGGGCGAGCCGACGGCTTCGACGACGACGTCGGGGCCGTGGCCGTTGGTCAGGCCGGCGAGGGTTTCGGGCAGAGGGTCGCGGGTTGAGTTGACGAGGTGAGCGGCGCCGGCTTCCTGGGCGGTGGCGAGCTTGGCGTCATCGATGTCGATGGCGATGGTGGTGGCGCCGCGAAAGGCGGAGGCAGCGATGGCTCCCAAACCGACACCGCCGCAGCCGAAGATGGCGACGATGTCGCTGCTGGTGATCTGGGCGCGGGCAACGGCGTGAGCGCCGACGGTGAGAGGCTCGACGAGGCAGAGTTCTTCGAGCTGGAGATTGCCGGCGAGCAGTTTCTCCGTTGGGACGGCGAGGTATTCGGCGAGAGCGCCATCGCGCTGCACGCCGAGGGTGCGGTTATCGCGGCAGGCATTGGGGCGGCCGTTGCGGCAGGCAGAGCACTGGCCGCAACTGGCGTAGGGCGAGAGGGTGACGTGGGTCCCGGCGGCGAGGTTTGCTTTGCCGGGAGTGACGATGGTGGCGGCGATTTCGTGCCCGGGAATGCGCGGATAGGAAACGAGGGAATTGCGCCCGCGCCAGGAGCTGAGATCGGTACCGCACAGGCCGACGCGGCGCACGCGCAGCAGGGCTTCGCCAGGCTGGGGCGCGGGGTCGGGGACGGTTTCGACGCGAACGTCCCCGGGGCCGTGCATGACGACTGCTTTCATGGTGCGTGTTCCTTGAGGCGCTGCGGCGCGGTGTGCATGGCCTTGTCTCCGGCCGCCGCGACTCTCGGATCATAAGAACAGAAACGTTGCGCGGGCGCCATGGGAGACCAGGCAACTGGGAAAGATTCTCGGCCGGTGGTGACGTCATCGGACCCACGCGTGGGTCTGGTACGGTGGTCGGATGGGTTTCGGAGATTCTTCCTCAAGAGGGTGATTGTGCGGCCGAGCGCACCGAAGTTCGAGATGCGAGAACGCGCAGTGCGGACGCGCCGGCGGTGGCGGATTGGTTGGCTGCTGGGACTCGGCGTACTGATCAACTACTTCGATCGAGTGAACCTGTCGGTCTCGCATGACGCGCTGATCGGGGCATTCGGGATCTCCGAAGTCGCGTTTGGCTACCTGTCGGGCGCATACAACGTGACCTACTGGTTGTGCCAGTTGCCGATTGGGGTGGTGCTCGATCGCTTCGGGGTGAAGAAGGTAGGGCGCATCAGCACGCTGATCTGGAGCGTGGCCACCTTTGGAGCGGCGATCACGCCGAATATTCCAGGGTTCTTCGCGGCGCGGTTTGTCCTGGGGGTGGGCGAGGCGCCGACGTTCCCGGCGAACGCAAAGGCGATCGGACACTGGTTTCCGCAGGAAGAGCGGAGCTTTGCCACGAGTCTTTTCGACGCGGCGGCGAAGTTTGCGCCGGCGATCGGCGTGCCGCTGATCGGGGTTCTGCTGCTGCACCTGGGCTGGCGGATCAGCTTTGCGGCGACCGGGCTGGTGAGTCTGCTTTATTTCGCATTGTTCTTCGCGGTGTATCGGGAACCGGAGGAGGACCCTGGACTGACGGCAGCGGAGATGGCGCTGATTCAGGAGCGGAGAGATGGCAGGAATGGAACCTCGGCGCGCACACAAACGTTCTGGGAGCTGCTGAGGCAACGTAAGGTGCTGGGGCTGGCCATCGGTTTCGGGTCCTACAACTACGTGTTTTACCTGTTGCTGACGTGGCTGCCGAGCTATCTGTCGTCGGCGCTGCACATTGATCTGCTGCACTCGTTTGTATACACGGGCGTGCCGTGGCTGGTGGCGACGGCGATGGATCTGGCCATTGGCGGGCTGCTGGTGGACTGGCTGATCCAGCGGGGATGGAACGCGAGCCGGGTGCGAATAACCGTGCTGGTGACGGGAACGGCGATGGGGCTGGGGATTTTCGGCTGTGCGTGGGCGCATACGGCGGCGCAGGCGCTGGCCTGGATCAGCCTGTCGATCGGAGGATTGTCGGCAGCGGCGCCGGTGGGTTGGTCGGCTCCATCGCTGATTGCGCCGCGCGGGAGCGTGGGGCGGGTGGGCGGCATTTTGAACTTTTCAAATCAGACTTCAGGCATCCTGGCGCCGGTGGTGACTGGCTATCTGGTGCAGGCGGGGCGTGGCTTCGCAATGGCATTTGCGGTGGCGGCGGCGTATCTGGTGGTGGGGATCGGAGCGTATCTGGTGCTGCTGCGGGACGTGGAGCCGATGGCGAGCTAGACAGGGCACAGAGCCCAGGGCACAGGAAGAAAATCGTGGGAGAGTTGGGCTACGGGCGCGGCTTTGCGGGCAGGGCGCGCATGGAGCCGGTGGTGATGCCGCCGTCGACGAGCAGCGTCTGGCCGGTGACGTAGCGGCTGGCCTCCGAGGCGAGGAAGACGATGGCGCCGTCGAGATCGTTGGGCGCACCGGGACGGCGAAGGGGGATGCGCTCGACGAGAGAGCTGACCCAGGCCTGGTCTTCGTAGAGGACCTGGTTTTGAGCGGTTTTGAACCATCCGGGGGCGAGGCAGTTGACGGTGATGCCGTGCGGGCCCCAGTCATCGGCGAGGCTCATGGTGAGCTGGCGAATGCCGCCACGGCTGGCGCTGTAGGGGGCGAGGCCGGAGTAGCCAAAGACGCTGGTGACGGAACCGATGTTGACGATGCGGCCATAGCGGCGCTGGATCATGCCGCGGGCTACGGCCTGGGCGACGAAGAAGCTGCCGCGCAGATTGGTATCGAGGATGAGGTTCCAGTCTTCCCAGGTGACGTCGAGTGCGGGCTTGCGGACGTTGCATCCGGCATTGTTGACGAGGATATGAATGGCGCCGAAGGCGGCCTCGGCTTCTTCAGCCATGCGGTGGATGCTGGCGGGGTTGCGAACGTCGAGTTCCAGTGAGACGGTGTGGCGGCCGAGGGCGTGAATTTCGGCTTCGAAATCGGCGAGGCTTTCGCGGCGACGGCTGGTGAGGATGAGGTCGGCGCCGGCGCGGGCGAGGGCTCGGGCGAAATATTGGCCCAGGCCGCGGCTGGTTCCCGTAACCAGAGCGACCTGGCCGGTGAGATCGAAGAGCGCATTGCTCATTGGGCGGCCTCGGATGCGGGTGTGAGGACGATCTTCATCAAGTTGGGCTCGTGGGCGTGGAGACGGTCGAACCAGCCGGGGCCTTCTTCGAGCGGGGCGACGGCGGTGATGAGGGGCTTCACCTGGATGGTTCCTCGCGCGATCATGTCGATGGCCTGGGGATACTCGCCGGAGGAGGCGGCGGTGCCCTGCAGACGCAACTGGCGGCTGACTACGGTCTGCAGCGGGATGGTGACCTGAGGCGCGATGTTGCCGATGAGGGTGACGGTTCCGCCTTTGCGCACGGAGGCAATCGCGGTGTCGATGGTCTCCTGGCGGCCGACGGCTTCATAGGCAACGTCGACGCCGGCGCCGGTTTGAGTGAGGATGGCACGGGCCAGATCGGGTCCGGAGAGATGCAGCACGTCGGTGGCACCCAATTGGCGGGCGAGGTTGAGGCGGGAGGCATCGACGTCGGCGATGAAGACGCGGGAGCAGCCGGCGGCGCGCGCGGCCTGCAGGGTGAGCAGGCCGATCATGCCGGCTCCGAGGACCAGGGCGGTTTCTCCGCCGCGCAACTGGCTGACTGCGACGGCGTGGAGGGCGACGGCGGTTGGCTCGAGCATCGCGGCTTCGGCAAAGGAGAGCGAAGGCGGGAGGCGATGGGCAATGCGCTCAGGCACGGTGACGAATTCGGCAAAGGCTCCGGCGCGGCGGTATTCGCCGCAGGAGACGCCGAGTACCTCGCGGCGGTCGCAGAGGTTGATTTCGCCGCGCAGGCAGAAGGTGCAGCCGCCGCAGAAGACAGTGGAGTCGAAGGTGATGCGATCGCCGGGATGGAAGCGGGTGACGGCATCGCCCACAGCCGCGACGGTACCGGCGGCCTCGTGGCCCATCACGATCGGTGGGATGCGGCGTCCGGAAGAGCCGTCGTAGCCGTGGACATCGCTGCCGCAGATGCCGCAGGCAGCCACGCTGATGAGCAGCTCGCCGGGGGCGGGTTGGGGCGGGGGCACCTCCCGCAGGACGAGCCGGTTGTACTCTTCGAGAACGAGCGCCTTCATGATTTCAGTTTGCCACCGAACGAGGCAGAGCGCGGGGCCCAATGAAAATCGCCCGCGTGCTGAGGGCAAATCTCGGGGTTCACTGTTTCAGTTATATTTTCAGTACGAATTCGATGAATGATCCATCGCAGTGGAAACGACTGAAGGCAACCGTAACGGCGATCCGCGAGGCGACGGCTGCAACTTCCGAGGTTCTATCTCTTCTGAGGAAATCTGAATGACTGAGAGTTGCTGGAAACAAGGGAGTGCGCTGCCCTGGGTGTTATCTGGTGTGCTGGTGGTGCTGGTGGGCCTCGGCGCGGTGGGCTGCGAAAAGCCAGTGCCGACGGCAGCCGGGCAGGGGACGGACGCGCTGGTGGGCGGCACCGTCGAGCACACGAAGAACGCACAGGTGGCTCGCTACACGATCGAGCCGCGCAGCGCGGCACGCATCCGAGTGGACTTTGGCCCGACAACCGGCTACGGCCTTGGGACCTGGACGGTGAATGGTGCCGCGGGGCAGCCGGTCACGATTCTGGTGGCAGGGATGCGCGGCGACACGACGTATCACATGCGGGCAGTGGCGCAGTTCGCCGATGGGGCGGTGGTGCGCGACGCAGACCACGAGTTTACGACGGGACATTACAAGAGCCGCATGATTCCGAAGATCACGGTGGAGTCGCCGGGGACGCCGCAGGCCGGGGTAGAACTGCTGAATCCTTCGATTGGGCACTGGTACGAGGCGATCATGACGGACCTGCAGGGGCATGTGCTGTGGACGTATGACTACCCGGATCGGGAGTCGTCCACAGTGGTGGAGATTCACAAGGAGCTGCATGCCGTGTATCTGACGCTGATGCGATGGCTGCACGGGCAGTTTCGGACCCAGGCATGGGTACCGACGCCGGAGATGCGGCGTTTTGGCACGATCATCAATCCGATCAAGCCACTTGCGAATGGGGATTTCCTGATGGTGATCGGCCTGGGGTCGCATGAACTGCTGGACAGTCCGGATGGCGCACCGCCGCCGGACACGCTTCTGGTGTTGCGCGAAGTGAACCTGGCGGGCGATACGATTCGGCAGCTGGACATACAGCAACTGAACGACCGACTGCGGGCGCGGGGCTACCACGGGCCGACGCTGGAGATGATGCACCACGACGTGGAAGTGCTGCCGAACGGTCATATGGTGGTGCTGACGAACGCCACTCGGGATTACCCCAATCTGCCTGGGTATGCGGCGACGGCGCGGGTGATCGGGGACGTACTGGTGGATCTGGATCCGCAGTGGCAGCCGGTGTGGACATGGAGCGAGTTCGATCACCTGGACGTGAAACGCCATCCCAAGGATTTTCCGGACTGGACGCATTCCAACGCGGTGCTCTACACCAGGGACGACGGGAATCTGATTGTGTCGTCGCGTACGCAGAGCTGGGTAATGAAGATCGACTACCGGAACGGGCAGGGGACGGGGAAGATTCTGTGGACGCTGGGCAAGGACGGCGACCTGCGGCTGGTGAACGGGCAGGCGCCGCAGGACTGGAACTACGGACAGCACAATCCGCAGATTTTCAGCGATCGCGATGCCGGCGTATTCGATCTGGGGATGATGGACAACGGGTACGGACGCATCCTGGCGGATGGGAAGATGTGCGGGACGAAGGGTGAGGGGCCATGCTATACGACGGTGCCGATTTATCGGATCGACGAGGCAGCGAAGACGGCGACGCTCGTCTTCCACAAAGTGTTCCCGCCGAAGCAGTACTCGTACTGGGGCGGCGCGGTGCAATGGCTGCCCAATGGAAACGTGCAGATCGACCTGTGCAACCAGGGAGACGACTCCGATGTGTGGGAAGTGACGCGGGCGGATAATCCGCAGACGGTGTGGCACATGCACGTGACGGGCACAAACGACTACCGGACCGAAAGGCTGGGTAGTTTGTACCCGGGAGTGACGTGGTAGCGGAGGCTCACGCGCGGGCGAGGTCGGGATGGGTTCGGAGATATGCTTCTCCGGCGAGAAAGGTGATGGTGAACCCGATCCAGAAGGCGATCCCGAAAAACTGATGGAGACTGAGGCCGGTGAGCCGGCGCGTGGCGAAGAAGACGCCCATGATCGGCCGCGTGGTGGCGATACCGAGGAGGACCGCAACGGCTCGCAGCATCCAGGCGCGGCGGCGGATTGTGTCGTGCTGGCGGAAGGCCGTCCACGCACGCGCGAGCGAGAAGAGAAACAGCGCGTCGAAGAAGAGGGCCGCGGAAGCCTCGGTAATGCCGCCGACGGGATGGAAGCTCATGGGGATCGCAGTGATGCCGACGATGAGGCCGAGGACAAAAAGCGCGTGCGTGATGCTGCTATGGATGGAAGGACGGGCACGCACGCGCTGGGAAAACCAGAATGGAAGCAACAAGACGAGGACCAGGGCGGGCAGAATGTGCGCCAGGGTGAGCACCTTGTGGGGGGCGAAGACGGCATCAAGGCCGGTGGGATCGGCCGCCGGCGGCACCATGAAGACGACGAAGCGGCGGATGGCGGCGGCGACGGCAATGAGGCAAAGAAGGAGGAAGGGGGTCCAGATAGCGGCCGAGGCCGGGCGACGCGGTTGGGGCGGGATTGGCATAGTGGACCTCCGGATTGTTTTTTCAGGCCGTTGCGGAATGCGGAACGGCGGTGTCCGCAGGGAGCCTGGAGGGGAGACAGACGGCCACGGCGATCATCCAGAGGATGCTCAGGAAGCGGCCGAAGGGGATGCACCAGGCGGCGTACCCGATGACGAGGGTGAGCGAGGCCAGTTCGCAGCCAAAGGCGATGCCGAGGCCGAAGATCATGATCCAGCGGGGAACGAGGCGGTGGAGGCCGGCGGTGACCGAAACGCCCGCCAGGAACAAACCGAGGGGTACGACAAATTCGGGACCTCCGCCCGCGAAGCCAATTGCCTGTAGAGTGCGCACGGCGCCGTCGGCGGTAGAAATGGCGGGTCGGGTGCGCGACCACAGGGAGAGGCCGGAGAGCAGCAACATGCCGGCGGCCAGGATTCCCCCGACGAGGGCGATGGTTGCACCGGCCGCTCGAACGCGAAGGAAGTGCAGGCGGCCGGAGGCGAACTCGCAGAAAGAACCCCAGGAGATCGAGCGAGTCAGCCCGGCGATATAGGCAGCGGTGGACGCCGCGGAATCATAGGGAATCCTGAATGCGGCGTTGAGGGTTGATCCTCCCGCCAAGATGAGCGCCGTGTAGGTGAGAGCGGGAAGCAGCAGCGTGGGGCCGGCATGCCGAGGGGTAGGGGTGACGGCAGGCGATTTCATCACTAAATAGTTTATACAGTAAATGATTATAATGTGCAATACTTTTCCCTATGGACTTCGAAAAGCTGCCGCAAGGAGCGTTTTCCGCGTTCCTTCTGGCTCAGGTGGGCGCGCATGCGGCCAAACGGTTTGGGGAACGGCTGGAGCCGCTGGGGATAACGCCGCCCCAGGCGGGGATTCTGCGAATGCTGGCGCGGGCTGGTGGATTGAGCCAGCGGGATCTGGCGGAGCGGCTGGGAATTCATCCGAGCCGTCTGGTGTCGCTGCTGGACGATATGGAGACGGCGGGGCTGGTGGTGCGGGAGGCGAATGCGGAGGACCGCCGGCTCTACTCGCTGCAACTGACGGCAGCGGGAAGGGAGCGCATGGGGGAGCTGGGACGCGTGGCGCGACAACATAATGAAGAGTTATGCAGCGCTCTCACCGTCGAGGAAAGGGTTGAGTTGGCAAGCCTTTTAGACAAGATTGCGCAGCAGCAGGGGCTCACGCCGGGGGTTCATCCGGGATACAGTTCGATGGGAAAAAGCGCAGGCGACGGGCGGGCAGGAAGAGAGCGGAAGCGCTGACGGGCAGGGGCGGGTTTCGAAATCCGCCGGCGCGCTAGTTCGGGGAACTCGGGACTCTTCCCAGATAGAGATCGAGCCAGGCGAGGACCTCGCGTGTGAGGATGGGGCGCTGTTCGGTCACATCGTGAGGGGTATCGAGCACGATATGCCGCTTGTCGGCTGCGGACGCGCCGAGCATGCGGAAAAGGGGATCCTGGGAAGTTTCGAGGGGGAACGTGTAGTCGTAGCGGCCGTTCACCATGAGGACAGGCTTTTTCATGCGGGGCGCGAAATCCGCCTGGTCAAATCCCGGGGTAGGTTTGACGAGGAAATAGCCGCCATCGAGGAAGACGGCGGTGCGCAAGCGATCCTGCAGCAGGGCGGCGAAAATCACGCCGTCGGCAGAACCCATGCTGACGCCGAGGTAAGCGAATTTGTCCTTGTCGACGTCCGCGCGGGTGTCGAGATAGTCGAGGGAACGGGCGGCGTCTTTGTACCAGTCCACAGGCTCGTCGATGCTGTCGGGCTGGGCGGGAAGGCGATGGGCGAGGCGGCGTTCGTACGTGTCTTCATAGACGGGGTACATGACGGCCCGGCCGCTCTGGATGATGTAGTCAAAGAAATTCACGTCGCCGAGCTCGCTGCTGTCGGGCGGCAGGAAGAACACGCGGGCGCTGGGAAAGAACAGAACGGTCTGCCAGGGCGGCTTCACGCGTTTCGGCAGAAACAGGTACGCCGTCATGCGCTCCTCGTTATAGGCGGCATCGAATGTGACCTTCTCTTCGCGCCAGTCCGCAGTTTCCTTCACGATGCCTTCGTCGTGAGCATCGAGCGGCGTCTTCGGATAGGCATAGAGGAGCGTATAGGCGCGGAAGACGGCATCGCTGACCGGTACATATTTTGCGAAGTCGCGCGTGACGCGATGGATGGGAGCCGCAGCGGGCGCGGGGATGTCACCGAGGTTGCGGACGCAGCGGAATCCGTTGGTGTCAGAGCGGTCGAAGGGTGAGAGCGCCTCCGGGCTGGTATAGAGGTAGTTGGGTGTCCGCCACGAGCCGCCGAGGATGAAGCGCAGGTCACCGTCGACAGGATTGGCGATCCATTCGCGGACATTGCCCGCCATGTCATACGTGCCGTAGGGACCAAGACCACGGTACGCACCGGCCGGAGCGGGGCGTCCCGTGGTCAGGTTGCTGAGCTGGACGGTGTAGCCGGCGTAGTCGAAATCGGCGGCCTGATACCACTGGCCGAGGACCGGCAGCGTCTTGTGCGCCCATGCGGCGTAGGCCGACGCTTCAAACCAGCTGATGCCGGAGACGGGATCGTTTGCTTTGCCTTCGGGATAATGGCCGCCGGCCCAGGTGGAGGGTCCGGGACGATCGGTTGTATCGCGGAAAAGAGACATGGCCTGGCTCAAGGTGAGCGTCTGCCCGTCTCGTTGAAATGCAGCGGGCCAGTACTGCCGGTTCTGGTAGCCTCCATCGTCAAGGAAAGCCTGATATTCGCGATTGGTGACCTCGTAGCGATCAATATCGTAGGGAGGGAAACGATATGGTCCGACCCAGCCGATAAACGCGTTGTAGTCCCCCCAAACTCCGCCGGCGGCGTAGACCATTCCCGGAGGCGGCCTTTGGGCCAGGGCCAGAGGGAAATTCATGTTCTCGCCGGTGCTGGGCGCGACGACCATTTGGCCAACGCCGGATTTGGCGACGGTCCAGCGGAAATATCCATTGGGGATGCGGATTGTTTTGAGGGGCGTCGCGCCGAGATTGAGAACCGGCCCATTCGGGGCCAGGTAGTCCTGGATGCTCACCTGGGCGCCGGAGGGGTCAGAGGTGATGGAGACCTTTGTGGTGTTGGCGTCGGCGATCTGGCGCAGATGCGGATCCCCGGGCAGGTCGTTCTCGGCTCTTTTGAGAATGGCGAAGGCAGCGAGAGGGCGACCCGATTCGAGGAGAGCGTCAATTTGAGGAATCGCTTCTTCGCGCGCCCAGCGACGTTCGGCGATCCGCCGGTAGAGCCACCAGCCGGCAACGGAGCCGGCCACGAGAAGGATGGCCAGCGCCACAGACACTGTGCGCAGAAAGCGGCTGGGGAGCTGGGTCGGGAGCGGAACCGCAGCCGTCATGGTTGCCAGGAGTGCCGAGGCGTCCCGCGCCATCTCCGTGGCCGTGGCATAGCGGTGAGCGGGATCCTTCTGCAGGGCGCGCTGCACAATGCGCTCCGCCTGCTCAGGGGCGTCGGGGCGGATCTGGCGGAGCGGCGTGAGCCGGTCCTGAGTGATAGCCTGCAGCACGGCCAGGACGCTGTCGCCCTGAAAAGGGGGGCGTCCGGCGAGGGTTTCAAAATACAGTGCGCCGAGGCTCCACAGGTCGGCGCGAGCATCGACGGGCTTGCCCATTGCCTGTTCCGGCGACATGTAAAGAGGCGTGCCAACCGGAGTGTTGGTCTGAATCAGAGACTGGGTAGTTTCCGAGGGGGTGAGAAGTTTGGCGACGCCGAAGTCCAGAACCTTGACCTGACCACGGGAGGAGATCATGACGTTAGCCGGCTTCAGGTCGCGATGGACGACACCCTGCGCGTGCGCCTCTTCCAGCGCTCCTGCGATGTCGACGGTGATGCGTGTGGCCTCGGCGGGAGTGAGAGGAGCAGCCTGCAGGCGAGCCCGGAGGGACTGACCCTGGACGCACTCCATGACGAGGTAATCGACGCCGTCCTGCTCGCCTACGTCGTAAAGCGAAGCGATGTTCGCATGGTTCAGGCGTGCGAGAGCCAGGGCTTCGCGCCGGAAGTGGCTGCGCATGGTTTCATTGGTGAGAAAGCCGGAGGCGAGGATCTTGATGGCAACGATGCGCTCGAGTTTTTCATCGCGGGCGCGATAAACCACACCCATGCCGCCGGCGCCGAGGAGTTCGATGAGGGAGTATCGGCCGAGTCGAGTTCCCGGACCGAACGGCTCGCCGGAGGGTGAGGGGTTCGGCCGTTTATCGCCGACCTTCCAGGGGGAGCTGCGCAGAAAGCCGGTGAGGCGACCGTTCTCATCAAGGAGCAGCTGGACCTGGCGTCGCAAGTCGGGTTGGCCTGCGCAGGCCCTGTCAAGAAAAGCCGTTCGTTGTTCGGGTGGCAGGTCGAGAGCTTGCCCGAAAAGCTGTTCGACGCTGCCGTCTGCCTTCTCCATCGCTGCTCCGGCGCCTGTAGATCGAGTTGGAACTGGCTCTCACAGTACCACGCAATGCAGCGGAGGGGCTCGCCGCCGAGGGTCGTCGATTTGGCCAGGAGGCGGCCAGGACGCCGACTCAGGAGGGTCTTCCCATAGACGTTCGAGTGGTGATATGCTCTCGTTCCATAGAACTTCTATGGGAGCTGGATCGGCAGACACTTCAGGGGGGACGGATTTGTCGAAGAAGGAACAGGAACTGCTGCTGGGGACACTGGACATGCTGATCCTGCGGACGCTGGTGCTGGGGCCGGCGCATGGGCACACGATCGCGCATGTGATCGAACAGACGTCGGAGGACGTACTACAGATTGAGCAGGGCTCGCTGTACCCGGCGCTGCACCGTCTGGAGGATCGCGGGTGGGTGTCGTCGTACTGGGGCGCGAGCGAGAACAACCGGAAGGCGCGATTTTACAAGCTGACGGCGGCGGGCCGGAAGCGGCTGACGGTGGAGACGAATCGCTGGGAGTCGATGGTGGAAGCGATTGGGCGGGTGCTGGGGCAGGCGGGGCGCGCGGTGGAGTGAGGGCTCCCACCCTGTCGCCAGGAGCCGACGACAAGGATGGGGCCCCGAGATGGGGGAACCATGAGTCTGAGCCGGTATTTACGACGGAAAGCGTGGGATGAGGAGCGGCGGCGCGAACTGGAAGCGCATTTGGCGCAGGAGATCGACGATAACCGGGCGCGGGGAATGTCGGCGGAAGAGGCGCGCCGGCGGGCCTATCTGAAGCTGGGGAATCCGACGGCGATTCGCGAGGAGATCTGGAAGATGAACAGTCTGGTGTCAGTGGAAGAGCTGGGGCGCGATTTGCGGTACGCGGCGCGGCAGCTGGCGCACAGTCCTGGATTCGCGGTGGTTGCGATTGTGACGCTGGCGCTGGGGATCGGGGTGAACACGGCGATTTTCAGCATGGTGAATGGGCTGCTGTTCCGTTCGCTGCACATCCAGGACGAGACGCGGGTGCTGACAGTGGGATTTCGGCAGAAGGGCGGTCCGTACCAGCCGCAGGTTTCGGTGCCGGAGATGCAGGCGGTAGCGGCGCAGACGAGGGGCGTGTTCTCGGAAGTGCTCGGCGCGCAGTACGGGCTCGATGGAATGACCATGGCGGGAAGCCCGCCGGGCCGGCTGTTCACGGTTTACGTGACCGGGAATTACTTTTCCGCGCTGGGAGTGCAGCCGGCGCTGGGCCGTTTCTTTAAGCCGACGGAGGGAGTGACGCCGGGAGCCGATCCGTATCTGGTGTTGAGTTACGGCTGCTGGCAGTCGCATTTCGGGGGTGATCGGCATGTGGTGGGCCGACAGGTGGCGCTGGACGGAAAGCCTGTGACCATTGTTGGCGTGGCGCCGAGGAGCTATCGCGGACTGAGCAGCATTCTGGATGTGCAGGCGTATCTGCCGATGGCGATGATTGTGCCAATCGAGAATACGCCGCTGGCGGACTTCAACAAGGCGACGAATCGGAGCATGCAGGTCTTCGGGCGGCTGGCGCCCGGGGTGCCGGAAAAGCAGGCGGACGCGGCGCTGGCGGTGACGGCGCGCAATCTGGCGGCGGTATATCCCGAGGATGAGCGGGACGCGCAGATGCGGGCTTTCTCTTTGCAGGCCGAGCGGGTTGGAGGATCGCTGGATCAGGACAACAGCTTCGGCGCGATATCCGCAATTTTTCTGAGCCTGGCGGGACTGGTGTTGCTGCTGGCGTGCGTGAACGTGGCGAATCTGCTGCTGGTGCGGGCGACGGTACGGGAGCGGGAGATGGTGATCCGTTCGGCGCTGGGGGCGCGTCGCTTTCGGCTGGTCCGGCAGATGCTGACGGAAAGCGTGCTGCTGGCGCTGCTGGGTGGAGTGGGCGGGATCGCGCTGGGCATGGCGGGAGGCCGGCTGCTGATGGCGATCAATCTGCAGACGGATCTGCCGATCGGATTCGACTTCAGCTTTGACTGGCACGTATTTGTCTTCTCGGCGGTGCTGGCGGTAGCGGCTGGAGCGGTGGTGGGGATTGTGCCGGCGGTGCGGCTGGCGCGGGCGAATCTGAACCTGGTGTTGCGCGAAGGGGGCCGCGGGATTGCGGGGCACAGCCACAAGTTCCGGGACGCCCTGGTGACGGTGCAGGTAGCAGCGGCGCTGCTGCTTCTGGTGATCGCGGGACTGTTTCTGCGCAGATTGCAGCAATCGCAGCACGCCGAGCTGGGGTTCAATCCCAACAACGTGCTGACGATGATGATGGACCCGAGCGAGATCGGGTACAACGACGCGCGGTCGCTGGAATTCTACAGGGAGATGCTGCCGCGGGTCCGAAGCCTGCGGGGTGTGGTGTCGGCAACGGTGGCGCAGTCGATCCCCATGGGAATGGTCGACACGGGGTCGGACACGGTGTCGATCGAGGGGTACACGCCGCCGCCGGGACAGGCACCGCCCACGATCGACGACAACGTGATTGGAACGGATTATTTCCGGACGCTCGGGATTCGGCTGCTGGAAGGGCGGAGCTTCACGGACGCGGATGACAAGAAGGGCGCGTATGTGTCGATCGTGAGCCAGGCCATGGCGGAGAAGTATTGGCCGCATGAGGATCCGATCGGGCGGCACTTCACGATGGGATACGATCCGGCGCATCGGATGGCGGTAGTGGGTGTGGCGGGGGATGCGCGGTACGGAATGCTGGACCAGCCAACCGGCGCTTATTTCTACGCGCCGTACACGCAACATTCCCTGAATCTGCTGCTGGCACTGGAGGTGCGGACGCAGGGCGATCCAGGGGCGATGGCACCGGCAATCGAAGGGGCGATCCACGGGCTGGCGCCGGGGCTGCCGTTGTTCGACGTGAAGACGCTGCACCAGGCTCTTTATTCGCCGAACGGGCTGCTGCTGTATGAGGTGGTGGCCGCGCTGGCCGGGGTGATGGGAATGCTGGGTTTGGTGCTGGCGGTGGTGGGCATCTACGGAGTGCTGTCGTATGTAGTGAGCCAGAAGACTGGGGAGATCGGGGTGCGGATGGCGCTGGGTGCGGGGCGCGGCGACATTCTGCGGATGGTGTACCGGCAGGGATTGTGGATCGTGGGGATCGGGCTCGCAGTGGGGCTGGCGGCAAGCTTCGGAGCGGCACACCTGCTGCGGAGCGTGATTACGGTGAGCGCCACGGATCCGGTGACGTATGTGACGGTGCCCGTAGTTCTGGCTGCGGTTGCGCTGCTGGCTTGCTACGTGCCAGCGCGGCGCGCGATGCGCGTGGAGCCGATGCAGGCGCTGCGGACGGAGTGAAAGGGCAGGGAGAAGGGAATAGGCAACAGGCAACAGGCATGAGAAAAGGTCGCCGGGATGGCGACCCTTTTTGCTTAGAACAGGATGGTCAGAACGGCGGCCATTCCAGCGAATCGCCTTCGAGCAGGTACGCGCATTTTTCTGCACGGTAGCCGTTACCGTCGGCGACGGTGAAGACGCGGGGTTTGCCGGTGGGGCTGGTGCCCCAGAGAGAGACGCCGGCGTAGGCGCCGTCTTTGCGGACGATGTAGTACTCCATATCAAGCAGGCGGACTTTGGTCATGTCACCGTTGTAGTTACGAACGATGCGGCGCATGACTTCGAGACCGGCATCTTTGGGATCCATGCCGTGGCGCATGAGTTCGACGATGGTGTGGGCGCCGACGACCTTGATGTTCTCTTCGCCCGAGCCAGTGGCGCCGGCGGAGCCCACGTCCTGATCGGTCCACGAACCGGCACCGAGGATCGGTGAGTCGCCGAGACGACCGGGAAGTTTCCAGGCGAGACCGGAGGTGGTGGTGGCGCCGGACATTTCTCCTTTGGTGTTGACGCAGGAGACGTGGATGGTGCCGGTGGTGGGCCAGAGGATCTGCTCGGCGGCGTAGAGGCGGTCTTCCGGCGCGATGCCGAGGTTGGCGGCCATCTGCATGAGCTTTTGGGTGCGAAGGCCGATGGTTTCGGACCACTCGGGAGTGGGATGGCGCGGAACGCGACCCGGGCGGAGCGTCGCGGTTTGCACGGGTGAGACATCGCGCAAAGACGACATGCCGTGGAGGTCGATGGTGGGTTTGGGAGCGGGGCGGCCGGCATAGGGATCTTTCCAGCGGGGATCGGTCATGGGGGGGCCCCACCAGTCCATCTGGGAGTTGTTTTCCTTCCAGAGCATCCAGATTTTGCGCGCGTCTTCGGTGAGCAGGTCCTCGTGGGGGAAGCCCAGGTCGCGGGCGAAGCGGTAGGCACCGTCGGCACAGAGCATGACATGGCCGGTGTGCTCGTAGACCTTGCGGGCGACAAGGCAGACATTCCTGATGTCACGGACGCCGCCGACGGAGCCCGCCGAGCGCGAGGGACCGTGCATGCAGCAGGAGTCGAGTTCGACGACGCCTTCTTCGTTGGGCAGGCCGCCATAGCCGACGGAGTGATCTTTTGGGTCGTTTTCGCGGCCGAGGCAGACGTGGTGGACGGCGTCCAGGGTGTCGGCGCCATCGAGGAGCATCTGATGGGCTTCCTGGATGGTCTGGTCGCCGGTGACGCGGGTGACAATGACGGGCTGGGAGGGAGGCTTGAGGGCTTTGACGGAGTCAGCGGTTTGAGCGAAGGCGTCGGGGAGGGTCGCCGTGGTGAGTCCAAGGCCGGCGGTGGTGAGCGCGCCGAGCGAGAGGAAATCGCGCCGTGTAGTCATGCAGAACAGGGTACAGGGTACAGGGCGCAGGGGGAGGGGCAAGATTTTTTGGGGCGGGGCTCAGATTCGGAAACCGGCCGCGTATGCTCTCGCTGAGCCCGTCGTGGAGTCTCGTGGGCGGACACGCATGACCTTTTGTAACCGTGGGGCGGTGCTAATCTTGAGTCGCTTTCGGGAGGATGGGGATGGGACGCAGCGGATTGTGGGTTCTGCCGTGTGTGGCGCTGGCCACGGCGGTGGCGGGCGCGCAGCTGTCAGTAACGCTGTCGCCAGAGCTGGCACAAAAAGTGGATGCGGTAGCCGAGCACGCGCTGGCGACGACGGGCGTGCCGAGCGCGTCGCTCGCAATTGTGATGGACGGCAAGATCGTCTACACAAAGGCCTACGGGGAGGCGCGCCTTGATCCCGATGTGCCGGCCGAGCCGCAGATGCGGTATTCGATTGGGTCGATATCGAAGCAGTTTACGGCGACAGCAATCCTTATGCTGCAGCAGGAGGGGAAGCTGTCGGTGGACGATCCGGTGGGGAAGTATTTGCCGGAGCTGACCCGAGCGAACGAGGTGACGATTCGCGAGGTGCTCTCGCACACGTCGGGGTACGAGGACTACTGGCCCGAGGACTATCTGATGCCGCCCATGGCGCAGCCGACGACGGCGCAGCACATTCTGGACGCGTGGGGGAAGAAGCCGCTGGACTTCGAGCCGGGGACGAAGTGGCAGTACTCGAACACGGGCTATGTGATTGCCGGACAAATTGTCGAGAAGGTGAGCGGCGAGCCACTGATGCAGTTTCTGGAGGAGCATATCTTTCATCCGCTGGAGATGAAAGAGGTATGGAACTCGGACGTGACGAAGCTAGGGGAGACGGATGCGGCAGGGACCATCCGGTACGCGCTGGGGCCGCTACGGCCGGCGCCAAAGGAGGGTCGAGGGTGGATGTTCGCGGCGGGTGAGCTGGCGATGCCGGCGTATGACCTGGCGCAGTGGGACGTAAGCGTGATGGATCGCACCCTGCTCCAGGCGCAGTCGTACGACGAGATGGAAACGGCGGTGGTGCTGAAAGACGGGAGCAGCTCCCATTACGGTTTGGGGATGTTTGTGCGAGACC
>DASRRO010000139.1:0-13815 GCA_035656855.1 Acidobacteriaceae bacterium
GTAACTGAGCGACGGCTCGACGTAGCGGATGCCTTCGGTATCGGCGAAGAAAAACAGTTTATTGCGAATAACAGGGCCGCCGATCTGCCCCGCGTATTGATTCGATACCGCCTTCTGGCGTGGTATGCCATTCAGGTTGTAGAAAAAATCGTTGGCATTCAGCCCGGAACTGTTATAGGTCCATTGCAACAGACCGTGAAACTGGTTGGAGCCGCTTTTCGTGACATAGGTTTCCACCGCGCCCGCCTGACGGCCCCATTCCGGGTTGTAGCCGTTCTGTACCAGGGAGGCTTGCGCTACTTCCGCCGCACCGATGCTGAGCGAGGACGCGCCCGTGGTGGCGTCGTTGAAGAATGAGTCCGTCTGGTCAGCGCCGTTGAGGATGATGAGATTCGAGATGCCAGGCAGACCACTGGTGCTGAAGTTTCCATTGCCGCCGGTGCTGGTATTCACCACGACGCCGGGTACCGTGAAGGCAAAGGTCGTGATATCGCCACCGGGATTGGGCAGGTTTTCAAATTGCTGGCTGGTAAACGTCGTCGTCAGACTGGCGTCCTCGGTCTGGATCAGCTGCGCATTATTGGCGTTTACCGTAACCGTCTGCTTGTTGCCGCTCGGCGAGACAGTCAAATTGGACAGGGACTGCTGACCAACCAGAATTTCCACCGAAGTTGTGTTCGACTGGAGCCCCTTGGCTGAGGCTGAAACCCGATAGGCGCCCGGCTTAAGGAATGGGGCCGTGTAGAGGCCGCGGTCATTCGTCGTCAGCACGCGAGTATCCCCGGTATTGACTTCGACCAGCGTGATCGTCGCGCCCGGAACCACTGCGCCTGTCGGGTCCATGACAACTCCGTTCAGTCCACCCGTCACCGCTGTTTGGGCGAATAGAGTGGGCGGCGAAGTGAGAAAACCCGTCGATACACTGAAAAGTGCAAGGAATCCAAACACGATTCCCATCTTGCATTTCCACAACTGACGCATCAGGCGGCCCCTTAAAAAAGTTTTGTCGTTCGTTCTTTTGATGTTTTCCATTTTGGCATCATGAGTCACCAACAATACACCCAATGGCACCAGAAATTCACTTTCAGAAGAGAGCCACCGGGTCTCGCATCAGGTCGCCGGAAGCTGCGCGACCAGGATCAGACAGGGACGTGTCCGTAGCTCAATCCCGCGGACGGCCGCTTCTTCACACTGATCGTTCAGGCGGTTCCGACGAAGCGTTGTCTGCCTGTAGTCGAGCACATGCGAGAGCGCGTGGCGCGTCTGTCGTCGCCAGCCAGCGAAGGGGCCGCTCTCGCTTGAACGTCCTGCCTTGGCGGGTCTGGCGAGGGGAGGCGTTTGTAAAGCGGCAACTCACAGTAGGCGGAGCGCACACCGAGGCTGAGGTTGCCGATTTGACCGGCTTCTTCCTCCAAACGCTTATCGGATTTGAGAACGAGCCTGGCGTCATTGTGCCAAAGCGCTTAGAGAGGCCGCACAAGCGGAGCGATCGAAGCATCCGCATTCCCAGCGCTGCTTTTCAGCGTGTCTTGCGGGAACTGCCAGCCACATGAGAGAGGCCAAATTTGTCGTTGCGTTTGGATACCTGGGCCGGGATTCCCGTTGGGGGATGGAGAATCGCGCAAGTGATTGATTCCAGCAATGGTCGGGGAGAGAGGATTCGAACCTCCGACCCCCTGGTCCCGAACCAGGTGCTCTACCAGGCTGAGCCACTCCCCGACGCTCCTTCAGTCTACTGTAGTCATTCCGGTCGGGCAAACCATCTCGTGGCCAGTTGGATCTGCGTGTCCCCTGTGTCGCCATCGCTCCGCTCTGTTGCAATCACGCCTTGCCGCCATTGCCTTCCCATCGCGAAATCGATCCAACGGCGACCGCTCGCAATCGCTCGGTAGCGCGATCCCGGGATTATCAGCAGTGGACCGTACTGCCTCACTCCTGGTTTGCAGCCGAGCGCAGACGCCCACATCGGCGCGGTCGCGGAGGCAGGCCGTCCCCACAGCCCCTCGTAGTATCCTGAAACAGCGCGCCCGTAGCTCAGCTGGATAGAGCGGATGCCTCCGGAGCATCAGGTCGGGAGTTCGAATCTCTCCGGGCGCACCATCCTGATCGCCAGTCCCAGTCCTGTTTCCTCTCCATTCCAGATATAGTTCTATCGTCCCGCAGAGAAAAGCCTCTGTGTGTTGGCCTGGAGGCTGTCATGATGCAGAAATCCGTTCCTCGCGTTGCCGTGTTCGCCGTTGCCGGCGTCTTTCTAATCACCCCGGCATGGTCCCACGCGCAGTCAATTCAGTCTCCGGTTGGCCTCTTTCAGGGCCAGTCCGATGTCGGCTCCGTCACTCCTCCCGGTACCGGGAAATACGACGCAGCCGCGGACACTTACACACTCACCGCTGCCGGGGCGAATCTCTGGGGAACCGAGGATGCCTTTCACTTTGTCTGGAAGAAAATTTCCGGAGATGCAGTTCTCACGGCGGACATCAACTTTCCGGAAACGAACGGTGAGCACAACCCCCACCGGAAAGCGATCCTTATCTTTCGACAGAGCCTTACTCCTGGCAGCGCTTATGTGGATGCTGCGCAACACGGCGTTGGCCTGATGGCACTGCAATATCGTCCGGCGGAGAACGCGACCACCGATGACATCGAACTGCCGGTCGAGCAGGCGCCCAGCCATCTGCGCCTGGAAAAGCGCGGTGACACCTTCACCATGGAACTCAGCATGGGCAGCGAGCCACTGCACCCGGTCGGCACATCCATCCAGTTGCACCTGCAGGAGCCCTTCTACGTTGGTATCGGACTCTGCTCGCACGATTCCAGTCGTGTCGAGAACGCCGTCTTCTCCCGCGTGACGATCGAAAAGCCTGCACCTCTTCCCGCATCCCTCACGCTCAACAGCGCATTGCTGACCGTCAATACTGACTCCGACTTCGCTCGCGCCATTGCTGTCTACTCCGCGCCGTCGCACTTTGAAGCACCCAACTGGTCTCGCGACGGCAAGTCACTCATCTTCGATGAGGACGGAAAAATCATGACCATGCCCGCCGACGGAGGAACCCCACAGCCTGTTGACACCGGCGATGCATCGCAGTGCAACGGCAGCCATGGCCTTTCGCCCGACGGCCAATGGCTGGCCATCACCTGCAGCACTCCCGGCAAGCCGGAATCCCGCGTCTATATCGTTCCCGCCGGCGGCGGCACGCCCCGTCTCGTCACCCAGCACCCGAATTCCTACTTCCACGGTTGGTCCGCGGATGGCAAAACCATCATCTTCACGCGCCCGGATCACGGTGCCAGCAACATCTATGCGGTCTCGGCCAGCGGCGGCCCGGAGCACGCGCTTACCACCGGCGCTGGCATTAGCGATGATCCTGATTGCTCGCCGGATGGCCGATGGATCTACTTCAACTCCGACCGCGGCGGCAGTATGCAGATCTGGCGCATGCATCCGGACGGCACGGCTCCCGAGCCGGTAACCCATGACAAGTTCGTAAACTGGACACCCCATGTCTCTCCGGATGGGAAGTCCATTGTTTTCATCAGCTACGAGCCGGGAACGAAGGGGCACCCAGCCAACCAGCCCATAGCCCTGCGTCTGCTCTCACTCGGTGATGGTGGAATTCGGGTTCTCGTGCGCCTTGTTGGGGGCTCCGGCACCATGAATGTCCCATCATGGGCGCCGGATAGCCACCATCTTGCCTTCGTCAGCTACCAGGAAATGCCTGACCGCAACCATTCGGTGGGAAATTAAACTCCCCATTCAGGGTGCGAACCCTGCGACTCAGGGCGCTTCGGGACCATCTAAATGAACAGGATGTGCTCTGCCTGCCGCCTGCGGTACACTCAGGGCAGAGACGTTGTCCCCAGGAGATTTCAGCCTATGGCTACTTCCACCGTTCCGATTACCGCGACTCCCGAAGCCGCTCCCGCGCCGAAGGCCACACCGGTTCGCCTCACCGACAATGCCGTGAACAAAGTGCGTGAGATCATGGCGACCCAGGATCCGCTGCCCGCCGGACTCCGCATTGGCGTGGTCGGCGGTGGCTGCTCCGGCTTCCAGTACTCCATGTCGTTCGAGAACCAGTCCGGCATGATGGACAAGGTCTACGACTTCAATGGCCTCAAGGTCTTTGTCGATGCCACCTCGCTCATGTACCTGGATGGCTGCGTTGTGGATTATCTCGAAACCCTCGAAGCCGCCGGCTTCAAATTCGAAAATCCCACCGTGAAGAGCACCTGCGGGTGCGGCTCTTCCTTCACTGTCTGAGCTTCAGAAGAAGGATTAAGAAAAGGCCCGCTCGCCGGCGGGCCTTTTCTATTGCGGCTGGGTCGTCGAGTCGTTCGGTGAGTTCGTCGTCGAATTGTCAGGCGATAGGAGTGTCGACCCCGTATTCTGCGGCTGCGTCGGATTGGCGGGGTTGTTTGTGTTCTGCTGGCCAGTGCCGGCTGGATTGGTTCCAGCTGCGCCGCCGGCCAATCCCGCCATCGCCTGCGCCTGATCGGCCATAGGATCGTAATTGAATTCCCAGTGGTCGTAGCTGTTCTGCTTCATGTAGTCGATCAGGGAGGGCTTCTTCACCGGCAGGGTGAAGCCGACAATCGGTCCACCTCCGCCAAAGGTAGAAGCAGACGTACCGCCGACTCCGCCCGGAGCGCCTGTCGTAGTCCCTGGCGTGCTGCCGCCCATGAGCGAAGTCGGACTGTTGCCCATCGGTGATGTCTGGCCGGCGCCCATCGAAGACGATGGATTGTTGCCAAACATCGAGCCCGACCCAATCGAAGAGCCCGGTGAGCTGCCGAATCCACTGCTGGGCGTGCTCGGACTACTTCCGAAGAGCCCGCCCCCCGTTGAACTGCCGCTGGTGCTTCCCCCTGTTCCCGCAGGGCTCGACCCGTCGCTCGGGGCGATCGGGACTCCGTTCGCATCGGTGGCTGCCTGGACTGGTGCATACATCGACGCGTTCATGCCTGCCATCCCCGCCATCCCCGCGGCCGCCATTAGCGGCTGCCCGAAAAACCCCAGAGGCCGCACATGCGCCCGGCCAAAATAAACGGGCTTCCAGTCGTCCTTGCCGGTGAGCGGATCCGCGTACTTCTTGCGCAGAAAACGAATCTGGTTTGTCTCGACCAGCTGGTCGATCGACGTTGGATAGTTGTTGAACTTGCGGTAGTACAGCTGCAGCGCGCGCCGGTACTGCTCGCCGCGATGGATGGTCTCCAGCTCCTTGTCGCGCTGGATCGACCGCGCCATCTTCGGCGCAGCAATCGCAACGCTGATCAGCAGCAGGACACAAAGAAAGATTGCGGCCAGCAGCACGAATCCATCCTCGGGGTCGTGTTGGCGCTTTTTGAGCGAAGACTGCATAGGAAACTCAGCTCTGCGATAAAGGCAGCGTCTGCGTGTTGTTGTAGAGCAGATCGGTCACCTGAATCGACAGTGGGTTGATCTTGATGATTTTGTAGTGGTGATCCACCACGTCGCCTTCTGACGCGATGAACACATCGTCGTTGTGCAGCAGGAATGCCTTCTTCCCGCCTCCCTCTGCTTCGTAGCCAAAGAACTTCAAATCAATCGGCGGAGGCGGCGGCGGCCCTTTCGGCCCTTCTGCGATCACCTGCCTGGGACGCACCAACCCGATCGGCGCCTCAATCTTCACGGGCGCCGAGTTCATCGAGAAGATGTTCCGGCCCGAGCCGTTGTATTCGAGCGATTCTGCCCCAGCCATCACCTCCGGATGCAGTGTCGGATCGAGCTTTGCCAGCGACGGAAGCCTCTGTGCCGTATGTCCGCCCGGGCCTGATGACGATAGTTCCTGCTGCGCGGAAGCCGCCGGCGTGGCTACCGCCCGCGGAGTGCTGTCGCCGACGAATACCGACTTCACGAAATAGACGATTGCGGCGATCAGAACGATCAGCAGGACGATCCCAATCGCGACGTTCCGTTTATTGTCGAGGCCGGTCCTCATGGCGTTACCTCGGCGCCGGTCGGCTCCAGTGCAGCGTTGGTTCCAGAGCCCGCCGGCAGATCGGTTGCCCCCGCTCGCAGGTAGGTCCGCAGTCGCAGCCGCAGATTGACCAGGCCGCCCTGCTGTCCGGTCAGCGTCACTCCATCGATGATGAAGAACACCTGATCCTTGTCGCGCTCCAGATCATTGATGAAGTGCATCAGATCCGTGTACTGCCCGCTCAATCCGGCATCGATCCGCACTTCCGTCAGCCCGTTCACCGATGGAGTGGGGGTGTACCCGGCCCGAGATAAGGTGACGTGACGCTTCGAGGCGACCGCGCCCAGCTGCGCCCACATGGTCGAGAAGTCCGGCGCGATCCGTGCATCCACAAACTTTTGCGCGTCCTCGCTCGACTGTCCCACTTTCTTCGGCAATCCGTTCAGATGCTGCATCTGCGCTTCCAGCTGACCATAGCGCAGCTCCTGCTGCACGTAGACCCCCGACTGGCCGGAGCGTATTGCCGCCCACGCCAGTCCAAACTTCACCGCCAGAAAAACGTCCGCCGCCAGTACCACTCCCAGCAGGGCAAAATGCAGATTCAGCTTCGTGAAGAGGGTTCCGCGTTTCATCGTGCCGCGCCCTCCTTCTGATCCGCGCGCGGCTTGCTCCTCCGCTTCGCCTTCGCCGCATGTTGGCTCGCTTCCGCGTGATCCTTTTTGCCTTGCTCCTGACTTGCCCGTGGTTCAATCGGCAGCGGCCGATAGTCCGCCAGAATATCGACGTTCACATCATTCGCCGTACTCGCGTTCTGAATGCCGGCCTGATTCCCCTGCGTTGCCAGGGTCTCGGTCGCCACTCGAGGTGACGCGAAGTGCCGCGACTTCTCCAGATTGCGCACCAGATCGAGCGCGCGATCCCGTTCCCCGGTCACCCGCAGACGGATCGTCACATGCCCATCCGGCGCCACGATCGGATCCAGGCTCAGAACCTGCACCCCCGTCGGCAGCACGGTCTCCAGATCCGTCATCGTCGCCGTCCACGAAAACGCCTTCTGCCGGAACAGGCCGTTCAGAAAATCCGACTGCTCCAGAATCGCCGCGTTCTTCGGCTGCTGCATCATCGCCTGATAGTTCTGCTGCTGCCGCTCAAGCTGCTCAACCCGATTCTCCACATTCGCCACCCGAGCCCGCGCCTCACTGGCCTGCCCGCGCTCATTCCGGTAGAGAAACCACATCGCCAGCCCCACCAGAAGTAGGATCGCCGTCCATGTGCGCAGGCGGGCATAGACCGGCCCCAGCTCCACATAGGGGTGGCTCGCAAGATTGACTGAAATCCGCATCAGCCCGCCAGAGCCCCCGTCACGCCGGCCGTTAGTCCGCCCGGGATGGTTGTCATGGCCGATGCCTGTTCAGGCACGGCGAAGTCCTCGATCCGCGGAATCGGTTCCACCATCGTCGGCCATGCCGCCGCTCGCGCCGCTGCGGCTCCGCCCGGTCCCGCGTAGTACAGACTTCCCGGCGCGCTCTGCAGCGTGTCTTCATACCAGGCGAGCGCGGTGATCACTGCCTGCGCCATTTCCTGATCGCGCGCCCGTTCATCTGCTGGTAATTCCATCAGCCGGTGCAGCAGCATCTCGTTTCCCTGGGTCACCGCTGTCGTCACTGACGATCCCGCATAGTTCACCATCAGCGCCGCTTCGCTGCTCTCAATCCCGGCTGAAACCGCCAGGGTGCTGGGAAGCACCGCCCCCGGAGTATAACCAGCCTTTCGGATCACGCCCTCGTACTCAGCCAGCACATCGCCCGGCATCACCGTCACCAAAATGCTGAGCTGCCCCGCGTGCTCGGCCATCACCTGGTAGCTCACCGCCGCGGACTCCACATCGAATGGCACCATCTTGCGCAGCCGGAACCGCACCACTGCCAGGGCTTCCGCCCGTTTCCCCGGCAATGCGTCGAAGTCCAGCAGCAGCACGCGTGCTGCTGCGTCCGGTACTACCAGAGTCAAATCTTTCGTCTTCGCGTTCACTTCGCCGAGCGCCGACTCAACCGCCCCGGCCACCGCCGCCGCATCGCCCATATTAGGAACCTTGAGTCCCGGCACCAGCGCGCCCCCACCCAGCGGCGCGAACGCCATCACCGTCTCACCCCCATGACCATGCAACGGTCCCCGCGCTGCGATGACGCCTTCCGGGCGTAGCTCGCACGCCAGCGTTGGGCGCCCCGATCGACGGATGCTCGTCCGTTCCGCCACTAGCGCGATGCCTCGATGAACGTCACTTTGTTGATTTCCTTCAGCGTGGTCAGTCCCCGCCGCACCCGATCCAGCGCACTCTCTCTCAAAAAGTGCATCCCTTCCTGCTGCGCCAGCTTACGCACTTCGGAACTGGGCTTCTTCTCCAGAATGATTTCACGAATCGGGTCCGTCAAATCCAGCAGCTCGTGGATCGCCGTCCGCCCCCGATACCCCGTCCCCCCGCATTCGATGCACCCGCGCCCCTCGCGGAAGGGGAATTCCCGCCATTCCTTCAGGTCCATGCCGCTCTCGATCAGCATCTCGTCATCGTAATGCACCTCGTGCACGCAGTACTCGCAGATCGTGCGTACCAGCCGCTGCGCCAGAATGCAGTTCAGCGCCGAGACAAAGTTGTACACCTCCACGCCCATGTTCACGAACCGCCCCAGCACATCGACCACATTGTTCGCGTGTACTGTCGTGAACACCAGGTGGCCGGTCAGAGCCGAGTTGATGGCAATCTGCGCCGTTTCCTGGTCGCGAATCTCACCCACCAGAATCTTGTCCGGATCGTGCCGCAGAATCGACCTCAACCCGCGCGCGAAGGTCAGCCCCTTCTTCTCGTTCACCGGAATCTGCGTGATCCCGCGAATCTGATATTCGACCGGATCCTCAATGGTGATGATTTTGTCTTCGTCGCTCTTGATCTCGTTCAAAGCCGCATAGAGTGTCGTTGTCTTGCCCGAACCCGTCGGCCCCGTCACCAGCACCATGCCGTAGGGCTCCCGAATGTAACGCCGGAAACGCTTCAGATCGTCATCCGCGAACCCCACCACATCCAGCGTTAGTTTGCGGAACTTCTCGCTCATCGACTCTTTGTCCAGCACCCGCAGCACGGCATTCTCGCCGTGTACCGTCGGCATGATCGAGACCCGGAAGTCGATCAGCCGCCCTTTATACCGCACCCGGAACCGTCCGTCCTGCGGAACCCGCCGCTCCGCGATGTCCAGCTCGCTCATGATCTTGATGCGCGACAGGATCGTGGTGTGGTGCTCGCGCGCAATCGGCGCCATCGCCATCTGCAGCACCCCATCGATGCGGTACTTCACGATCACCGAGTCGTCGTACGTCTCGATATGAATGTCCGAAGCCCGCCGCTCCAGTGCCGTGAAGATCGTAGTATCCACCAGCCGGATAATCGGGCTGATGTCCTCTTCCGACGTCAGCTTCTCGATCGAGATGTTCTCATCCGGGTTGTCGTCCGACGACAGCACATCGAACGTCAGCCCTTCCGACGCCTCGTCCAGAACCCGCTGGCTCTGCTCGGTCTTCTTCAGCAGATCGGTAATCTGCGACAGCGTGGCCACCCGCGTCACGATCCGCTTGCCCAGCAGTCCGCTGATCTCGTCCAGCATCATCAGCTTGCTGGGATCGCTCACCGCGATCACCAGGCGCTCATCGTCCAGATGCTCCAGGGGGACAAAGTTGTAGCGGAACATCATGTCCACGGGCACCGATCGCAGCACCTCATGCTGGATCCGGAAGTTCCGCAGATCGACAAACTCCGACCGATAACGCCGCGCCAGGGTCTGCGCCTGCAGTGCCTCGTCGTGCTCGGTCGGGATCGGTAGGGGGGGAGCCTGGGCCATAGTCAATCCTCTGTGGAGGGTCTTACCCTCCAAAATTTGCGGCGTTGCTCATCGAGAAAATCGGCAGGTACAGTGCGATCAGAATCACCACTACCACCACGCCCATCACGATCAGAATTGCCGGCTCAATCAGTGCCAGCGCGGCGGTCAGCGCCGTCTGCACATCTTCCTCAAAAAATTCCGACACCGAGTTCAGCATCTGCGGCAGCGCGCCCGTCGACTCGCCTACCTCGATCATCTCGACGGAAAGTTCCGGGAACACCCGCGTCGCTTCCAGGCTCTTCGCCAGTCCCTTCCCTTCGCGCACGCTGGTGACCGAACTAAAAACTGCCTTGCTGATCCGCTTGCTTGTAATCGAGCGCGCCGCCGTTTCCAGCGACGGTACCAGCGGTATGCCCCCGCTCAGCAGCGTCGACAGCGTGCGCGCAAACATCGCCACCTGATACTTCAGCCAGATCTTGCCAAACAAAGGCAGCGCTATCCGCACCCGGTCGATCTGGTCCGCCCCCGCATCGCTGTGGCTCCAGCGCCAGATGCCAAACACGATCAGCGCCAGCGCTGGCAGGATATACAAAATGTAATGCTGCGCACCCTTGCCCAGGGCCAGCATCATCAGCGTGATCGTCGGCAATTTCGTCCCAATCTGCGCGTAGAGCTTCGCAAACTGCGGCACCACGAAGGTGACCAGAAAAACGAACATCCCAAAGACCAGAGTGATCAGTAGTGCCGGGTAGATCAGCGATGCCTGCAGCTTCTTTCGGAACGCCAGCGATATCCTCTGGAACGACAGATATCGTGCCAGCACCTCTTCCAGATTCCCTGACCGTTCGCCGGCCAGCAGCGTCGTCGTATACATCAGCGGGAAACCGCCCTGCGCCTCAAACGCCAAGGAGATCGGCTCTCCCGTCCGTACCCTCGCTGCCACGTTCTGCAACTGCGCCGCGAAATTTTCGTTCTTCTGCCCCTTGGCCAGCATCTCCAGCGACCCCAGGATGGGAAGGCCCGCCTTAATCAGCGTGAGAAATTGCTGGTTGAAGATCAGGAAGGTCTCAAGCTTCGCCTTGCGTGCGGCTCCCGTCAGCCCCCGCGGCTTCACCGAATAGACGTAATACCCCGCCTGCGTGAAGCGCTGGCGCAGCTCGTCGGCCGTCGCCGCTGACTGCACCTGCTCCTGCACGTGGCCTCGCTCATCGGCAAGCCTGATAACAAATTCAGCCATGGGAAAATCGCTGCTGCCTGGTGGAAGGTCGAAACCGAATGCTGCACAGGATAGACGCAGCCCCGGCACAAAACGCTCGCCGGCTTCCGGCTAACTTCAACCTGCAGGGAAACATAGCCGAAATCAGCCCAATCCCTGCACCCGCCGCAGCCGCTCTCTTAATTGTACGGGCACAGCGCACTTGCCAATCACTGCTGTAACCGTTTACATTGGCCGCGCTCGAAATTCCCCCTTCAGGAGATTCCCGAAATGCGACCCTCCTTACCCTCTCTTCTCCATGTCGGACTCTGCGCTCTCTGCTTGCCCCTCATCGCCTGTGGTCAGCAGATCATCCCTTCGAATGCATCCTCTGCCGCGTGGCCGCAGACCTACACCAATCCCCTCCAGTTGCAAACGAAAAACGGGCCTGCCGTCAGCTGCCCCGATCCCGCCGTCATTCGCCAGCGCCTCAACCAGCGCGACACCTGGTTTCTGTACTGCACCGGCGACCCGCTCAATGCGAACGACGTGAACGCCCAGGGCCAGCTTAACGCTCACCTCATTACCCAGTTCCAGTCTTCCGACCTCATCCACTGGACCTACATCGGCGATGCCTTCCGTCAGACCCCTGTCTGGGTCGGGGGTGCCACCAACCAGTTCTGGGCGCCCTCCGTTAAATACTTCAACCATCAGTACTACCTCTACTATGTCGCTCCCAATACGCTGGCCGGCGGCTCCGCCATCGGTGTCGCGACGAGCGTCAGCCCGGCGGGTCCATGGATCGACACCGGCGCCCCCGTCGTCGCTCCCGAAAACAACCCCTACAATGGCGCTCCCGGCCGTGCCGTCATCGACCCGGACGAGATTCAGGATGACTCAGGCCAGCGCTACATCATCTACGGCAGCTTCAACGGCGGCATCAGCGTTCGCAAGCTCTCCGCCAATGGCTTCACCTCCGATCCCACCTCGGAACAGCAGATCGCCATCGATAATTATTTTGAAGGCGCCAACCTGTGGGAGCATGACGGCGAGTACTATCTGTTCGTCTCGGTCTCCACCTGCTGCGATGGCCCTCTCAGCGGTTACAGCGTCCGCGTTGGACGCGCCTCCAGCCCGCTTGGCCCCTTCTTCGATCAGGATGGCATCTCCCTCAACACCTTTGCCCCCGGCGGCACCTTCGCCATCGCCGCCAATGGCAATCGCTGGGGCGGTCCCGGAGGCAATGTCGTCTTCACCGACGATGCCGGGCAGGACTACATGCTCTATCACGCCATCGATCTCACCGCCCCGTATTTCAGCGGATTTCCCGGCGCCACCGCCCGTCCGGCCCTCATCGATCCCATTGCGTGGGTGAACGGCTGGCCGCAGGTTCGCGGAGGCGCGTGGGCGTCGGACACGCCGCAACCCGCTCCCGCGGCCCAGCCGTTCGAACGAGGCGCAGAACAGCCGCCGGCCCTCGAGAACTTCGACCGTCCCGGCCAGTTGATCCCGTCGCTTTCCGACGACTTCAACTCCAGCATCCTTTCCCCCCAGTGGCACTTCATCCACCCGGCCGCCAACAACGCGTACACCCTCACCGGCAGTGCCTATCAGGTGCAGACCAACGGCCCCGACGAGAACAGCGACGCGCCTCAGGTCTCAATCCTCGGCGAGCCGGTACCCCATGTACCCAACTGGTTGGTTGAGACGAAGATCACCACCAGCGTTCCCTTTGATAACAGCTGCTGTTACAACTTTGCTCAGGGCGCGCTCTTCATCTACGGCAACGATCAGAACAGCATCAAGCTCGACATCTTCCCCGACTGGGATACCCGCCAGACCGAGTTCGGCAAGCAGATCGGACCAGTACCCGCCAACTATCCAACCTACGACCACCAGAACGTCGGCACTCCCGGCCAAACCACCTGGCTGCGCATCGTCTGCCACTCGCAAGGCAGCTCCGGCGAGCTTTACACCGCATATTCATCCACCGATGGAGACCACTGGACCAAGGGCGGCACGTGGCAGCATCACCTCGGTTCAGGGGCGCAAATCGGCATCTCCGCCGAGAATACCCCCGGTTTCACCATGGACTTCGATTACGTCCATGTGTACACGCTCGCTCCGGGCTCATCGGAGTGAACATCGAAGCCCGTGTCCCGGAGAAGTCGTACTGAATTGCGCAAGTGTCATTCTGACCGCACGGGGCCCCAAACGTTTTTCAGTTTGGGGGTGGTAAGGGAAGAATCTGCGCTTGCCTGTCGTGATTGTGGATAGGAATTTTCGGGACGCACAAGCCTCAGAATGCCCGGCCGGTTTATCTCAGCCGGGCATTCTATTTTGCTCACTTCTTCGGCAGCTTCCCCGCGTCCAGCTTCGCAATCCGCCCATTCGGTCCCACCACCCACGGCAGACTCAGCGCATTCCAGTTCCCGTTATCGAGGCTGACCCACGTCTTCCCATCGTCGTAGCTGATGTCCGACCCGTTCGTCCCCACCGCAATCCACGCCTTAGCGGCAGAGTCCCAAGCAACCGCCGACCGGTACCCATGCGGAGGCCTCGCCGCTGCGGTCCACGTCTTGCCGCCATCGGCGGACCACGCTGCCGTGCCGCTGGGGTTATCGGGCTTCACGTAGTCACCACCGACCGCAACGCCGTTTTCGCCATCGTCGAAGGAGAGCGAGAAAATCCCCGACGTGGCCGAAGTGTCGGTGAGTGGAACAGACCCTGTTTCCCAATGGATCCACCCGATCCCACACGAGAGAGAAGACGGATCCACCTGACCGCCACAGCCCGGTGGATTGAAGGC